>JAFYJD010000027.1 GCA_017538255.1 Clostridia bacterium
CTTCGGTCGGCTCGGGCGTGCTTATCGGTTTTTCCGCGCCCGTGCAGGCGGCAGCCATAAAAAGCATAGCGCACAGCAGCAATGCTGCGATTCTAATAAAACCTTTCATATTGTTGATCCTCCTTTTCATATCTATTGCTGCGGCAAATCTGCCGGGATAACTCTAACATAGTCTTGTTTTGATCCCGTTCTTGGGATCGTTTCCATTTTACAGTATACCATTTTGTCTTGTCAATAGATTTAACAAAAATGACACAATTCGTTCCACTACGCTTCGACGGACACAAGTGTATGCCACAAAAAAAGCGAAGCAGTTTGCTCCGCTCAAGCGCCGCCCGTGGGCGGCGCTTGTTCGATTCAGTTTTCTTTGACCTTACACGCTCGCGCCGTCCGGCAGATGCGAAATATCCTTTTTCCAGACGCGGCGCAGCATAAATAGGCTGAACGCCAGCGCGGCGAACTCCGCGATGAAGAAACTCCACCATACCGCCTCGACCTTTTTGAACGTGAGCGCGAGTATCAGCGCGGCGGGCAGAAGCACGCCGAGTTGGCGAAGGATGCTCATTACCATACTTGCGCTGCCGCGGCCGAGCGCGCCGAAGGTGATCGAGTTCGTGATCGACGCCGCCGCAAGCATAAACGAGAGCGAAACGATGCGGAACGCCGCCTTGCCTCCCGAAGTGATGCTGCCGTCCTTATCGAAAAGTGCGATTATCTTATCGGGGAAGATTTGGAACACGACCATGCCGACGAACATAACGGCAAGCGTGATCATCAGCGTCAGTTTCCACGCGCGAATGAGCCTCAGCCTGTTCTTTGCGCCGTAGTTGTAGGCGATTATGGACATACTGGCGTTCGTGACGCCGAATATCGGCATAAAGATCAGCGACTGCACCTTGAAGTACACGCCCATTATCGCAACGCCGCCGCCCTCGCCCGCAAGCACGCGCGAGAAGATCGTGTTCATACCGATGTTCATAACCGAGCCGATCGCCTGAAGGATGATGCTTGGAACGCCGACACGGTAGATCTCGCGCACGGTCTCGCCGCAGGGACGAAAGTTTTTGTATGAGAGTCTGACCTCGTGGCTTTTGCCGAGCACAAGCACGAGCGCAAGCCCCATCGCCAGCCATTGACCGATGACGGTTGCTATCGCCGCGCCCTCTACGCCGAGCTGTGGGAACGGTCCAATACCGAATATGAGCAGCGGATCGAGGATGATGTTGGTTATCGCGCCGAGCAGCTGGGTGAGCATCGCAAGACCGTTCTTGCCCATCGACTGCAGTATCCTTTCAAGCCCGAGCTGGATAAACAGCCCCGGGCAGAACAGCATACAGATGCGAAGATACCTTACGCCGAGATCCACAAGGGTCGCGTCGCCCGTGAATATCCTGAAAAACGGACGTATAACGAAACTCAGTATAACGAATACGAGCGAGGAAATAAACAGCAGCATTATGCCGTTTGCCGCGCCCTTGTTCGCAGCCGCGTTGTCGCCCGCGCCGAGTTTGCGCGAGATATAGGCGTTCATACCGACGGCCGTGCCGACCGATACGGAGATCATAAGCATCTGTATCGGATACGCGAGCGATACCGCCTCGAGTTCGCTGTTGCCGATGCGCGCAACGAAAAAACTGTCCACCACGTTATAAAACGCCTGAACGAGCATCGATACAACGAGCGGCACCGCCATTCCGAACATCAGCCTGCCGACGGGCATAACGCCCATCTTGTTCTGTTTTGTTTTGTTTATACTGTTTTCCATAACCTTTGTATTATAACAAAAAAGAGCCGAAATGTAAACCTCGGCGGCGGGCGGGCTTTTGCGGGAGGGGGCGGGCGAATACTATTCGCTAAAAATTTCTATAAAAGACTTGACACCCCCTCCCATCGTTCGGTATACTAAACCAAACTTATAGGGGTTCCTGCTTCTTTAAGTTTAATACATTATTATTTCAAGGAGGTATTATATGGTGAAAAGGCCTAAACGACTAATCAGTTTGACTTTGGTTGCATTGATGCTTGCTTCCACAACACTTCTTGTTTTCGGCACTTTTTCCGCCTGCACGGGCGGCGAAAAACCCGCCCCCACGGCGGAGCCCACGGCCCCCGTGTCCGACGCTCCGACCGCGCAGCCGCAGCCCGCGGAAGCGCCGACGGCGGAACCCGGCGTACCGTGTTCGAACACGCCTGCCGAGCAGAACGAGATCAAGGTGTCCCTGCCTTCGGGCGGGTCGAACGACTGCCATTCGTACCGCTTCAATGAATTGCCCGCCTACGATAAGGCAAAGGAGGCGTCCTACACCTTTTCCGGAACGCGGATACACCTTTGCGCGTATCAGGCCTTGAGCGCAGGCTTTTATAACTATATCGACGGCAGAAACGTCTGCGACGCCGCCGATCACGCATACGTAAGCGGCGTGATTTCGTCCCTTGACTTCACGGCGCACACGCTGCCGGGCGAACAGCTCTTCTCCGTCCCCGTGAGGCTCTTCATCACCGTTGAGGGCGATGACGGCGCGGAAAACGTCTATATAGTTGGCGACGATCTGCGCGTTATGCGCGCCGACAAGGCGTATCCGTACGAGGAGTTTCCCTGCTCCGCGATAACCGCGATCAGCTCCGAGCCGCTTGACGACGAGCAGTTCCGTCATCTTGCGGCTATCACCCTGCATTATATGGATTCCGAGATATTTATCGCCGATCTGTTATCGTATTATCTTGACGGGTATCGCAGCGCGGCGGGCGGCACATCCCTTGAGTTGGCTTTCGGCGATACAAAAAAGACCTTCACGGACGCCGCCGAAATAAACGGGATATTGGAGCGCTTCGGTCTGTTTGGTATCGGTGAACTTGCGCAGGTGCGCTGTACCCACGAATACCCGTCCGATCCCGCGGAGGGCGCTATCACGGCGACCTTTACGAGCAGTCTCGCGAAAGAAGGCCTGACTATCGTTATAATGCCGGACGGCGCGGTCGCGTTTCAGGTCCGCAGTTTTACGCTCGGCACGGGCGAGCCCGCCACCCCCGATCACAATGTTTATGCCAACGCATTGCTGAACGCGGGCTGCGTCGGCGCCAAAGGCAAGATCCCATTTGAGGAACTTCGGGCGCTGATACTCGGCTGACGCGCAAAAACAACAAATAAACGAATAAGCGCCGCCCGCGCATTGCGGGCGGCGCTTAATGTTTGCGCTATTTAATTATTTGGTCTTGACGGCGGTTACGTGGGGGTTTGCGCCGTTATACCAGTAAAGGAAGCCGGTAACGTCGACGGTGTCGCCGATCTTGAGGTTCTTGACCGCGGCATAGACGTCGGTGGTCTTGTCGCAGAGGTAGGATTCCACGGTGAAGGTGTAGGACGCGTCGCCGATCTTGAGTTTGAAGTAGAGATCGTCGCCGTCTTCGCCGGAGTTATCCCACTTGTAGAAGAACGCGGCGTCGCTGCCGTCGTCGTTCTGGCCGACCGCCTCAACGACCGCACCCTTGACGGTGAAGAGTTCGTTCTGGTGCTTTTCGAGTTCGTCCTTGCCGAATACCGAGGTAAGGTCTACCGCGGTGGCTGTGAAGCTGCCCTTTTCGATCTCAAAGGTCGCGTCCACGATCTCGATCTCGCCGCTCCATTCGCTCTTGGTGCCGGTAACCTTGATCTTGGTGCCGGGAACGAGCTTCTCGTAGTCCGCCTCGGAGCAAGCCATTTCGTAGATGAAATATGCGCCGTCGTGATCCTGGGTGTAGATGGTCGCCTTATCTTCCCACCAGGACTGCTTGGCCTGAACGTAGGTTTCCACAACGACCTTGGAGTCGAGCGCAGCGGCCATATACTCGGCGTGGGTCATAACTCCTTCGCCCTTTTTGTCTTCGGTCTCGGCCTTTTTGCAGCCAACGAACGCCGAAGCAACAACGAGTACCGCAAGGATTACAGCAATGATTTTTTTCATTTTTTATTCCTCCTATTTTCGGCTGTTTGAACGCCGATAGTCCAATTATACTACATTTTAAGCAGAAAACAATCCCATAGCGATATATTATTAACTTTTCAGCGTTTTTTGCGCTTTAGCGTGCCCACGGCAAGTGCCGCGCCGATCGCGAGCCACGCCGCGACCATCGCGCCCAGCAGCAGTTTGGACGCCGTCGGGAGCGGCCCGCTCGCGCCGTCCCTGACGCCGCTTCTTTCATCGAGGCGGTAGAGCGCGTTGACGTTTTTGAACAGTTCATCCATATACGCCTCGTCCACGGTCTCGCCGCGCCTTGCGGATTTTGCGGCGCTTTCAATCAGTTCGCCCGCCGCCGAACGCAGCGAAGCTGAGCCGTTGAAAACGGGGGTGATGAACGTTCTGTCGGTATTTTCAAGCAGAAGTCGGGTCGCTTTTAGTTTTACTGAATAATGCAGGTCGTTGTCTATGCCCTCGTTTGCAAGATACTCCTCGTATTCGGCCGTATCGCGCGCCTTTTGGGTCACGGGCACATAGCCCTCGGTTTGGGCGTAGGCTATCTGCACCTCGTTCGTCAGCAAAAACTGCGCGAACAGCCACGAGGCGAGCACCTCCTGCGGGTCGGATTTGTTGAATACGCAGATCGAGGGCCCCTGCGAGATCATAACGGGATCGTTCGGGTCCGTCTGCGGTATCGGAAGCACGGCGGTCTCAAATTCGACGATCTTATCGGGGCTGATGTCCTGATGCCCCGCGCCCGAGCCCATCCAGGTCGCGCCCGCGGTGGAGTCGATACCGAAGATGCATTGACCTGCGTTCAGGAAGTTGCCGGGATAACTGGATATTTTGAAGGTGGAAAACGCGCGCGTGCCCGCGTGCTCGGCTATCTCGTACAAAAACGCCTTCGTATCGTCGTTGAATATCAGTATCTCGCCGTCCTCGCCGGAATACCCCGCGCCCTTTTGGCGCAGATACTGTATCATCATATTGTCGGAGGATTTGTAGATGCAGGGTATCATCACCTTTTGCCCGTTTATAAGATAATTGCCGTCCGCGTCCTTCTCGGTCGCCTTTTCGGACACCTCGAAGACAAAATCCCACGTTACGACCTCGGGCAGGGTGTAGCCGAGTTTTTCCACATAGTCCTTGTTCACATACAGCGCCTCGGTCGAGCGCATAAACGGAAGCGCCCAATGCTCGCCGTTTATGATGCTTTCGTCCAGGTATTTTTGTATCACCTCGCCGCGCTTCGGGGAGTCGAATCTGACCTCGCTGCCGCCGAGCCCGTAGCGCGCGTCGTCCATAAGCGCGTCGAGCGGCACGACGATATTCTTGCCCGTTATATAGGTGGCGATATGGTCGGGGTAGGTGATGCACACGTTCGGTACGGTCGATGTTGGGATATTGGTTATAACGTCGTTATAGATCTTGCTGTAATCGGTGTAGAGGCGGATGTTGACCTTGATGTTCGGATACAGCAGCTCAAAATCCTCGATTGCTTTTTTGTAGATGTTGACCTGGGTCTTGTTGGTGTCGTTCTTTGCCCAAAATGTTATCTCCAAGGGCTTTTGCTCGTCAAAACTCTCGGGCATAACAAACTCCGCCGCGCCGCGGGAGCCGTGGCAGGCGCAAAGCGCGCCGAAAAGCGTCAGCAATATCAATAAGAGCGCAGCGAGTTTTTTCATCCCTTTGTACCTCCCATCGAAACGCCCTTCATAATGCGCTTTCTGAATATTAAAAACAGCACGATCAGCGGAAGCGATACGAGCACGACCGCCGCCATCATCGCGGGCACGTTCTCCCTGCCGAAGCCGTTCTCGCGTATCTCCTGTATGCCGTTTGATACGAGGAAGCGCGCCTTTTCGTCAGTTATAAGGCGGGGCCAGACGTATGAGTTCCAGCACTCGATTATCTTGAGTATCGCGATCGTTATCAGCGTGGGGCGGGCGATCGGCAGCATCACCTTGACGAGGTATTTGAAGTCCGACGTGCCGTCCACCTTGGCGGCTTTGTAGAGTTCGTCCGGTATCTGCTCGAAGTTCTCTTTTAGCAGGTAGATATAGAACACCGACGCGACCGACGGCAGGATCAGGCCGTGGAAGGTGTTGCGCATCCCCGCGCTTGTTATCGTTTGAAAATTGGTTATGATGACGAGTTCGTTCGGTATCATCATCAGCGCAAGAAACAGCGCAAACACTATGTTTTTGCCTTTGAACTCCAGCCTTGCGAACGCGAACGCGGCAAGCACCGTTACGGTGAGCATTATGCCCGTCGTCAAAAGTGTGAAGATGAGCGTATTCAAAAAGTACTTCGCAAGCGGCGCTTCACGGAACGCCGAAACATAGTTTTCAAGCGTCGGCGCGACGGTATAGAACGCCGGCACGTATTCCGAGTTATATGCGCCGTAGGATTTTACGGACGAAAGCAGCATCCAGTAGAACGGGAACAGCACCGCGAGCGCCCACACCGCAAGCAGGATATAGGTGAGCGTGCGCACGGCGACGCGCTTTCTCCCGATCCGTTTTTCCGCGTGAGTTTTATTTTTCATCAATGATGCACCCTCTTCCTGCTTATCATGAGGTTGACGACCGTTATCGTGAACACTATCGCAAAAAGTATCAGCGCCGCCGCCGAAGCGTAGGACGGGAAGCCGCCGCTGTCGCCGTAGAGCATATCGTAGATATAGCCGACGATCGTGTTCATACCCGCGGCGTTGAGGTTTGTGCCGAACAGCGCGACGGAATCCGAATACGCCTTGAACGCGCCTATGAAGCCCGTTATTATGAGATAAAACAGCATCGGCGAGATCATCGGCACCGTGATGCGCGAAAACACCCGCCACGACGACGCGCCGTCTATCTTGGCGGCGTTGTAGTAGTCCTGTTTGACGGAGCCGAGCGCGCTCGTGAGGATCAGTATCTTAAACGGCAGAACTATCCATACCGTATAGATCGAAAGCACAAGCATCTTCGCCCAGTACGGGCCGTCGATAAAATCCACGGTCGTGCCCGAAAAAAGGCGCACGAGGATATTGACCATACCGTCCGAATACGGCGTTTTTTTAAACAGTATCATAAAAACGAGACCGACGGCGAGGGTGTTGGTGACATAGGGCAGAAAATAGATCGTTTGAAAGAGGTTTTTGAGTTTTTTTATCGAGTTGAGACCGAGCGAGATAACAAGCGCGAGCCCCGTTGAAACGGGCACGGTTATCATAACGAGTATAAAGGTGTTTTTGACAGCCTGCAAAAAGTACGGGTCGCGCAGCACGAACGAATAGTTCCGAAGCCCTATCCCCGAAAAGGTCTGCGACGCGGAGTTGTAGCCCTCCTCAAACGAGTAAACCAGCACGTCCGCGAGCGGATACACCATAAACACGCCGAGAAAGACGAGCGCGGGCAGCAGATACAGAAAGGCTTTGAGGTTGTTCTTCATCCGTTCGCCCCCTCGTCAAAACGGATGCGCTCCTCGCTCTTCGGGTCAAAAAGTAGCACCTTGCTCTTTTTGAGGTCAAAGCGCACGGTGGGTTTTGTTGTATCCACGGGCGTTTCCGCGCTGATGACCGCGCGTATGCTGTCTCCTATGAAGGCGGGGTGTGAGCAGATGACGCTCGTATCCCTGCCCATTACCTCGACCGCAGTGAAGCCGCATTCGAGCGCGCCGTCCGCGCTCGGCACAAAGCCCTCGGACCTGATGCCGACCTTTACAGCGCCGTCCCTTACGCCCGCCGCGTCCAATACCGCGGCGCCGCCAATAAGAAGTTTTTCCCCGCGCACCTCGCCGTCAAATACGTTGATCGGCGGCGTGCCGAGGAACTTTGCTACGAACAGATCCTTGGGATCGTCGTAAACATCCTGCGGTTTGCCGCTCTGGTGGATGACGCCCTCCTTCATAACGACAATCATATCGGAGATGCTCATAGCCTCCTCCTGGTCGTGCGTAACGAATACGGTTGTGATGCCAGTTTCGCGCTGGATGCGCCTCAGTTCCTCGCGCGTTTGGAGCCTTAGCCTCGCGTCGAGGTTGGAGAGCGGCTCGTCAAGCAGCAGTATCTTGGGCATCTTTACAAGGGCGCGGGCTATCGCGACGCGCTGCTGCTGACCGCCCGAGAGTTCGGACGGCTTTCTTTCCATAAGTTCGGATATCTGCACGAGCCTTGCCGCTTCCTCGGCCTTTTGGAGCATCATTTCCTTTGAAAGTTTTTTGTCGCCCTTTAAGTTTTCAAGCGGAAAGAGGATGTTTTTGAGCACCGTCATATGCGGATAGAGCGCGTAGTTTTGAAAAACGAGCCCAACGCCGCGCAGTTCGGCCGGCAGGTCGGTAACGTCCTCGTCGCCGAAGAAGATCCTGCCGCTCGTTGGCTTTTCAAGCCCGCATATGAGGTTGAGCGTGGTGGATTTGCCGCAGCCCGAAGGCCCGAGCAGGCCGACAAGTTTGCCCGCAGGTATCTCGAACGATACCTCGCTCACCGCCGTTACGACTTCCTTTGAACGCTTGTTCCTTGACGGGAATACCTTGGTCAGTTTATCCAGTCTAACTTTCATAGCCCTCTCCTTGCCTCAAACCGCGCCCGAAGCGCGCAAAATATCGTTATAATTATAAGATCAGCCGTGCCGCTTGTCAATTTTGATGCGAAAACGCGCGCTTTTGCCCGCTTTCAAAGCCTACTCGAACTTTTTTTCGTGCTTTTTAAAGAACTCATGATAGGTTTTTATATGTTCGAGTTCATACCACGCCCTCTCGCGCACTGGGACGGAATCGAAATCATAGACCTTGGCGCCATCCGTTGCGAGCAGGAAGGGGGAGTGCGTCGCGATGATGAACTGACAGCCGCAATAGCGCACAAGTTCCGTCAAAAGCGCGGCAAGTTCGGTCTGTTTCATTGGGGACATACTGTTTTCGGGCTCGTCGAGCAGATACAGCGCGTCCGCTTGAAGGCGCGAATCAAAGTATTCGAGCGCGGTCTCGCCGTTGCTGAAAAGCCGCACTGGCGTGCCGCTGACGGCGTGAACGAATCTGCGCCGCGTCCTTCGCCGCGCGAGCATCTGCATCCTGAGCGCCTCGTAATCGTCCATACCTGAAAGTTTTACCGTTTCTCCGAATTTGAGCCGCGCGTGCTCGCGCCTTGCTCGCACGGTCGCTTCCTCCAGTTCCTCGTTCCTGTCGCGCACGGCAAGCATATAGTCAAACACGTCGTCGCTGGTTATTATGCGGCTTGCTGGCGGCAGCTCCCGCGGCTCGCCTTCGTCGTCCACGGCGAGGGTATAGCGGCAGGCGTCGGCGTATGCGTCGAAAAGTTCGCTTGAATTGAACGGCGAAACACGTGAAAGCCCGAGTTTTTGGGCTATCACATTCAATATCGTGCTCTTGCCGGAGCCGTTTCCGCCGCAGAGGAGCGTCAGGCGCGCAAACTCCAGCGTTTCGAGCCCTTTTGTTGGAAAGATGCCGCAGGGATAACCGCTTTCGAGGTAGCCGAAAGCACCGCCGTTTTGCTGCATGCGCCGTCTTGCGATGCGGTATTCGCCCTCATCGTCCGGAAGGGTGAAGGACTTTAAGAACATTTTTCGCTTCCTTTCAACTTCTGCGTACAAAAAACGCCGCATAAAGCGGCGCTGAAAACAATATGTCAGTTTTCCGCTGCGGCGCCGGGTTTTATCGCGATGCCCTTTTCGCCGCTGCCGTCAACTATTACTCGGATGCCGGAGTGGATGTTTTTGATATGCGCGTGGCGCACTCCCTTTTCTATCTCGCCGTCGAGCGTCCAATCCACGGGGATCTCCTCGAGGATGGTTATATCAACTTCCGAAGCGTGATAGATGCGTATGTATTCGCTGCGCATCTCGCCCGACGCTATCGCGTTGAAAATCTTGGTAAAGCCCATAGCATCGGGCGGGTATTTGATGATAAGTATCTCAAACATCCCGTCGTTGAGTTCAACTAAATCGGGCTTTATCTTGATAACTCCGCCTATGCAGGTAGAGTTGCTGATGCTGCAAAAGCCGACTTCCTCTTCGATCTCCTCGCCGTTTATGATAAAGCGGGTGCGTATCGGCGCGATCGAGCGCAGGGATTCGATCCCCTTTGCGAAATACGCGAGTTGTCCGAAAAGGTTTTTCGCAGTCTGCGACGTGGTATGCGAAACGCCAGTGAACGCACCGAACGCGCATACATAGGCATAGTACCTGTCGTTGAACATACCGACGTCTATCGGTACGCTTATGCCCGATTCGATGATCGAAAGCGCTTCCTTGGTACGCTTTGGTATGCCAAGCGTCGCCGCAAAATCGTTCGTGCTGCCGGCGGGGATATAGGCAAAGCATGGGCGCTGTTCCTCGGGGATATGCATAAGGCCGCTGATGACCTCGTTTGCGGTACCGTCGCCGCCCGAGCAGATGACCACGCTTGAACCCCTGCCGAGCAGTTTAACAAACTGTGTCGCTGAGCCCGCGCCCGTCGTCGTTATCGCCGTGCAGAGATAGCCCCTTTCCGTGAGCCGTCTTATAAGATCGGGCAGCACGCCGATCGAGCGGCCGTCGCCCGCGACGGGGTTTATCACGATCAGCGCGCGCTCAAAATCCTCGTGTTTGAGGTCTCGGTTGGGTTGCAAAATGTCCTGCATTCGTGTTCCTTTCGATATCGCCTCATTTGCCGTAGAGGAACTGTTTGAGTTTTGCCTTGTTGGCGGCTATGTCTATATGGATGACCGCCATACTGCCTTCCCAAGCGTAATTCCACGTGCCCTTGAACGGGCATGCGGCATTCCCCATCGAAAAACTGCCGCCGAACACCACGTCCACAGCGAGGTTTACCATATCGTCTGCGCTCATATTTGTGTCGAGTTTATCGGTCAGTTGATACAGAAGGCTCATCAGCGTAACGGGATTCGGTTCCTGCTTCGCCCTTTCCAAAAGCGAATACATCAGCTTGCGCTGGCGCTCTGTCCTCGACCAGTCGACGCTGCCCACCCTTCTGTTTCTCGCATGGCGGAGCACCTGTTTGCCGTTTAGATGATGTACGCCTGCTTCGAGCGGAATCTTCGGCACATCGCGGACCCCACTGTTAATATACTGTATCTCCCTCACCGTGAGTTCGACGTCAAGTCCTCCGACCGCATCGACGAGCGAAACGACCCCATTAAAATCAACGCGGATGTATCGCTTGATGTCAAGGCCGAAATTATAGTTGATCGTATTTATAAGCATACCCGGCCCGCCCCAACTGTACGCCGCGTTGAGCCTGTTCCATCGATTTTTGCCCGGGATATAAACATAGCAGTCGCGAAGGAACGAAACGATCTTTGCGGAACGGGTTTTTTTGTTGTAGGACAAAAGCATCATCGTATCGGAGCGCCCGTTCTCTTTCTCCGATCTTCTATCGGTGCCGATTATAAGTATATTTATAACGTCCCGGTCAATATCCGACGTGTTGTATATTGGCGTTGGATTGTAGCCTCCGCTGCCGTCGCCCGGATCGTACGGTTCTGGCCAGTAGTAGGGATCGTTCGGATCGTATTCAGGATCGTCATCGGGATACAGATCCGGGTCGTCGAGCCTCGGATCCGGATCGTTGCCGTCCGGAATATAATCGGGCGGATCTATCTCGATAAGCGTCGGCACCTCCGGAAACTCGTCCGGCACATAGAGCATTTCTTCTATTACCTTGACGGCATTTTTGGACATTGCCCTTGCCTTAAAATAGAAGGTTGCGCAGGTGCCAACGGCAACGAGTAGGATGCAGCCCAGCACGATCAGTATGATCTTCCACCACAGGCCCTTCTTTTTTTTCTTTTTTTCGTTGGAATATTCTTCCGTAACAGTTTTTTCCATATTAACTCCTATATCCGTTTGGATTGTTCTTTTGCCAGTTCCAAGTGTCGCGGCACATATCCTCAAGATCGCGCTTCGCTTCCCAGTTAAGCAGGGTCTTTGCGAGGGAACTGTCTGCATAGATGACCGCCGCGTCGCCCGCGCGCCTCGGCATTATTCTGTAAGGGATCTCTATCCCGTTTACACGTTCAAAAGTTTTGACTATATCAAGCACGCTGTAGCCTCTGCCCGTTCCGAGGTTTACGGCAAGCGCGCCGCTGTTGTTTTCGGTATAATCAAGCGCCGCGACGTGCCCCTGTGCAAGATCGACGACATGGATATAGTCGCGCACGCCCGTGCCGTCGTGGGTGGGGTAATCGTCGCCGAAAACGCCGAGCATCTCTCGCCTTCCGACCGCGACCTGCGCAATGAACGGCATAAGGTTGTTGGGAATGCCCTCGGGATCCTCTCCGATAACGCCGCTTTCGTGCGCGCCGATCGGGTTGAAATAACGAAGCAGCACGACCGCGAGATCTTTGTTTGCCTCGCAGGCGTCGCGCATTATCTGCTCGCTCATATACTTCGTCCAGCCGTATGGGTTGTTGCAGCCGCGCGGCGCATTCTCGTCCACCGGCACGGTCTTCGGTATACCGTATACGGTCGCTGACGAACTGAATATCAGCCTGTTGACGGAGTGTTTTTGCATCACTTCCAAAAGCGTGATCGTTGCGTCAAGATTGTTGCGGTAATACATAAGCGGCTGTGCGACCGATTCGCCGACCGCCTTTTTGCCCGCGAAATGAACGACGGCGGAGATGTCGTGAAGCGCGAAGACCCCGTCAAGCGCCGCTTTGTCGCACACGTCGATCTTATAGAAATAAACTTTTTTGCCGCCAAGTTTTTCTATGCGTTCTATGACCTTTTCGGACGCGTTTGACAGATCGTCCGCTATGACGACCCCGTGCCCCGCGCGCATTATTTCGACTGCGGTATGCGAGCCGATATAGCCCGCGCCGCCCGTAAGAAGAACATTCATTTGTATCTCCTTTTTAAAAAATCCTTGCTTATTTTGAGTTTTGGACCCTTGCGACGACCTCGTCCTTTATAACGCCGACATAGGGCAGGTTGCGATAGACCTGCGCAAAGTCAAGCCCGTAGCCGACGACGAACTTATCGTCTATGACAAAGCCGCAGTAATCGGGGTTGATCGCACAGCGGCGGCGCTCGGGCTTATCGAGCAGTGTTACTATGCAAAGCGAAGCGGGCTTTCTCGAGTTCAGCACGCCGGTCAGATAATTGAGTGTAACGCCGGAGTCCATAATGTCCTCCACTATGATGACGTGGCGATCGGTGATGCTCATATCAAGATCCTTATTTATCTTGACTATGCCGTTGTTGACGGTACCGTTGCCATAGGCGGAGGATGCGAGAAAATCTATTTCGCAATAGTCGTCAAACTGCCTTACAAGGTCGCTGAAAAAATGGATGGAACCCTTCATAACGCAAACGAATATGGGGTTTTTGCCCCTGTAGCGCTCGGTCAAAAGTTTGCCTATCTCCTCGACCTTTTCTTTTATTTGCTGCTCCGAAGCGATGATATAGGCGATATCGTCGTTGATGTTCGGTCTTTCCATTTTTCAGTTCTCCTTTGTTTTTTCGAGGTATTCTATTTTGAGGATCCGCTTTGTTTTGTCCGTCAGTTTTACCCCGTCAGCTATCACAAAGCCGGGAATAAAAACTATCTCCTCACCTGATATAACGAGCGGGATCGCGTCGCGGATGCATACGTCGGTCTTTTTTGAGATAAAATAGTCCTTTAAACGCATCCGCCAGACGCAGTTGATCGGTCGGAACCTGTCCCCGGAACGCCTGAAACGCACCTTCAGCGGAAGCGTCAGCCTGTCAAGATCCATAAAGGCGACGTTTCCTGAGGCGCATACATCATAATTATACACCTTTTTTTCGTTTTTTTCCATAGCTGGATCTTCGATCACACAAAGACGAAAATCACCTGCAGATGTTGAGATGGTTTCGCCTGTTATTTCAAGTGGTATGGAGCACTCCACATGAGTTTCCTTGATTTCGCTCCTCGGCTCAACTATCAGCGTGTCAAACGCGTTCCTTGCCCGCGCGCGTGGAATGTCAACGCTTGCGCCCGATCGCATTTTTATAAGAGAAACAAGGCTTTCTATATGCTTTGACTCTATATCCACAAGCGACGCCTTTTCGTCTATGATGAGCCTTAAACAGCGTTTGAGTATCGGCGCGGGAAGTGAATTCAGAAAAACTCTGTTAAATCCCGTCTGCGTCCGAGCGTCAATAAGCGCTTCCTTCGCGGCGTTTTCAAGATAGGCCTCGTCCTCAGCGGCGATGCTTTTAAGGCGCAGGATATTGTCAATCGCGGCGGGATTGAGCTCCTCGATCATCGGGATTATCTTAAGGCGCATTACGTTTCTTGCCGCATCAAGTTCAAAATTGGTGCTGTCCTCGCAAAACTCCTGTCCGATCGAATCAAGATACTCGAGTATCTCCTCTTTTTTGATCTCAAGCAGAGGCCTTATCAGCGTTATGCTTTTATCGTCCCTGTTCTTCGCGTTCAGCCTGCGAACGCTTTTATATTTGATACCCGTCAGCCCGGCAAGTCCGCTCCCGCGGATCATATGCATAAGCACGCTCTCCGCGTCGTCGTTCGCGTGATGTGCCGTCGCAACGGAAGATGCGCCGAGAGTTTCCGACGTTCTGTATAAAAAATCAAAGCGCAGTTCGCGCGCTGCGGTTTCGAGCGAAAGTCCGTTCGCGCTTGCGTAGGCGACTGCGTCGCCCCTTTCGCTGAAAAAGGAGATGCCGAGAGATTCCGAAAACCTGCGGCAAAACGCCTCGTCCTCGTCCGCATCGAGCCTTATCGAATGGTTGTAATGTGCGGCGTAGAGGTTAAAACCGAGTTTTTGTTTAAACGAATTGAGAATGGATAAAAGGGCGGTCGAATCCGCGCCGCCGCTGAACGCGACGAGGACCGTATCGCCCTCTTCGATAAGACGGTTATTCAGTATCGCTCTTTCGATTCTGTCAAGCATTTTCGGGTTTCTAAAAGGTCTCGCGGTGCAGCGGGGTATAGACCATAACGCCCTTTTCGCGCGTGCTTTCAAACAGCGTTATGCCGTTTACGAGCATACTTGTTTTGAACTCGATATTGCCCATCTCCGCGGTTATAAGGTCGTCGTGCTCCACGTTGCGCCCGAGCGTGATGTGCGGAACAAAGCGATGATAATCCCTTGAAAATCCGTTGTCCGCGAGTGCGGATTCGAGTTTTTCTCTTAAGAGTTTGAGTTCCTCAATATCGCCTTCGACGGTGATGAAAGAGGTCTTTCTGTCGCCCTTTTCAAAACAGCCGTAGCTTGCGGGTCTCAGCGAAAACGCGCGTATCCCGCGGCAAGCGGTCTTTATCGCATTTACAGCGCCTACAAGGTCGTCGCTCTCGCCGATGAAATGCAGGGTGATGTGCATATTATCCTCGGGTACAAAGCGGCCTCCGCTTGATCTTGAGCGCAGTTCCTTTAGTGCTTTGGAAAGTTCGCTGCGCATACTCTTAGGCAATTCGATCGCAATAAAAAGTCTCATCTTTTGCCTTTATCAAAGACCGTAGATCTTTGAGTATTTTTCCGTAAGATAGTTGATATAGAAATCTGGATCGAACTCAGCGCCGCAGGCATTTTGGATCGCTTCGGCGGGATCGATCAACTTGCCGTATTTATAGATACGCTCGGTCAGCCATTCGGTTATTCTGTCGATCCTGTTTTCGCGAACGAGTTTTTCAATATCAAGATCCTTCTTCATGGACTCGACGATCTGAGCGCCGTAAGCGGAGCCGAGCGCATAACTCGGGAAGTAGCCGAGCATACCGCCGCTCCAATGCATATCCTGAAGTACGCCGTGTTTGTCGTCGGGAACATCCACTCCGAGGTATTCCTTATAGAGTCTGTTCCATTCGCTCGGAATATCCTTTACGGCTATCTCGCCGCGTATCATCTTCTTTTCAAGTTCGTAGCGAACCATTATATGAAGCGAATAAGTCAGTTCATCCGCCTCGGTGCGTATCAGCGAGGGCTCCGCCTTGTTGACGGCAAGATAGAACTCCCTTTCGGAAACGTCCTTGAACTGCTCGGGGAAAAGTTTCTTCACCTTTGGGAAAATCAGCGAAACGAACGCTTCGCTCCTGCCGATGATATTCTCGTAGAAGCGGGATTGGGCTTCGTGGATGCCCATGGATGTGCCGTTATCGAGTTCACTTCCGTAAAGATCGTCGCCGGTATTGAGTTCATAAAGAGCGTGTCCGCCCTCATGGATGACGGAATACATATTGCTTACAAGCAAATCTTCGTGATAATGAGTGGTGATTCGCACGTCGTGCTTATTGAAATTGGTAGTGAAAGGATGCTCCGTTTCGCCGATGGTGCAGTCGTCCCTGTTGATTTTCAATACCTGCATAAGGTAGTCGGAAAACTCGCGCTGCTTCTCTATCGGGCAGTTTCTCGACATAAAATCGGTGCGAATAACGTCGCCCTTTTCGATTATCCTGTGGATGAGCGGAACGAGCGCGCTTCTTATCTTTGAAAAGAAATTATCGAGCTGTTCGCTTGTTAGCCCCTTTTCGAAATTATCGAGAAGGTAATCGTAGGGATCCTTTTCCGGCGCAACGAGCGAAGCCGTGCGTCTGTTGAAGGCAACGATCTTTTCGAGATAGGGCTCGAATATCGAATAATCGCTATTATTTTTCGCTTCGACCCATGCGTTCTGCGCCTCGGCGCTGATCTTGCTGAACGCCACGATCTCTTCCATCGGGATCTTCTTCATTTTTTCGATACTTTCCCGCGCCAATTCAACCTCTTTGCGGGTTATTTTGTCGAGGCTTTCTTTATTTTCGTAAAGAACTTCGAGCACCTTTTCGCTTTCTTCGTTTACCCTCAGTTTATAAGTTATCTCGCTCATTACCGCATAGGTATCCGCTCTGCCGTTTACGGAATTTTTCGGAGCTGCGGTCTCGCTGTCATAACTCATCACGCCCATCATATGGCCGTAAGCGCGCATAAGTCTTTTTTTCTCGTTGTAGAGTTCGAGTGCTTTTTTAAAATCCATTGTATTTGCTCCTTTTATTTAATACACGATCATACGCCCGTAAACATACGCACCGGCAGTACCATATAGTAGAACGCATTACCCTCTACGGGCTCTATGATGCAGGGCGTAACAGATGTGTTCATCTTGAGGTAGATCGACTCGTCCTCGATGAACTTTACGGCTTCCAGTATGTATTTTGAATTGAACGCTATATCTATCGGCTGCCCTATAAGCTGAGCGGTTATCGAATCGTCGATGCTGCCCTTTTCGCTGTTTGCGGTGAGGGAAAGCTGATCCTCTGAGAACGAAAACTTGATGCTGTTGGATTTTGCTTCCCTCGCGAGAAGGGAAACGCGCTCGATGCTCTCCTGGAGTTCGCGGCAGTCAACAAGCGCATAGCAGTTGTGTGTGTCGCGAATGAATCCTGAGTAATTCACATAATCGCCCTCCATAAGGCGGGATATGATCCTCGTATGGCCGAAATCTATCTTTATATGGGTGTTGGAGAACACGAGTTTGATCTTTTCCTCGCCGTTTGAGAGGATATTCGATATCTCCTGCATTGCTCGCGCGTGGATGACCACGCTCTTCTTGCCGGTGCAGTTTTCGATCTTTTCACGCCTTATGGCAACGCGGAAACCGTCTATCGCGACCATTTTAAGTATGCCGCCCTCGCCGAACTCAAGGCATACGCCGTTTAGTATCGGCTTTGCTTCTTCTGTAGAAACGGCATAGATGGTCTGCCTTATCATATTTTTTAGTTTGTTTTGGCTGATCTCCGCAGAAAACTCTTCGTCAACGCGCTTCATCTCGGGATAATCCGCTGTATCTGGCGACTGGAACGAGGTATTCGATCTGTTTGAACAAACATTGACGGTTGCCTTTTCGCCGCTGAAATCAACGGTTTCACCGCTGAATCTGCGAACCAGTTCCGGAAATACCCTTCCGGTAAGCACGGCTCCGCCTTCTTCTTCGACAAAAGCCGGTATCTCCGTTTCGATCTGGAGCGAAAGATCGGAACATTTCATAAAGAGTTTATTGTTTGAGGCATACATATAAACTCCTTCAAGTATTGAAATGCTGCTGTGGGCAGGCATCGCTTTCATTACAATGGACAGAGCCTCATTCAATTCTTTGGTGTTGACGCTGAAACGCATAATAACCTCCAATATGTTATTTATTAGTAATAGCAGTATCAGCAGTAGTTATGCGGAAACTGCGGATAAGCCGTTTTGGGTATTGCGCGGCAAGCAAAAACGGTGTTGATAAACTTAGGATAAGTCTATTAAAAACAAAAGGATCAATCCATAGTTTACCAATTTTCCATATTTGCCACACCGTTTCAAAAATTTTCCACAAGGAAACCAAGGATAACTCGGATAAAAACGGGCGGTAAACATTGGAATGGGGAAGGGCATTGAAGAGCCCTTTACCGTCTTCCTATTATAATCTAAAAAAGGGCTTTGGTCAATAAAAAATAAGGATTATCTGCGGAATGGCGCAAAAAAAGGCATAAAAGTGAAAAGTTAAAATATTTGAGTTGAAACCGATATAAGTAATGTGATATAATGTATAAACGGAAAATAGGATCCAAAAATAACCCCCTCTCGGAAAAACTATGAAAAATGCGATAAAGATTTTCATAGCATACATTCTGGCGGCCTCGTTTGCGGCGGCTTGCTTGATGCTGTTTCCTATACTTAAAACCGATGACGCGGATTCTGGCGACAATCCTGTTTACGAATTGAGAAGCGCATACAGACGTGCCTGCGGCGTTATAAAGGCAAAATGCGTCCAATCCTACATTCTGCAGGACGGTTCCTATTGTTCAAAACTTTCTGTTGAGGAAGTGCTTGCGGGCGACAGGTCATTGAAGGCCGGGCGTATAATAACAGTCGTCGGAAAAAACGAGCCTAATAAAGAGATGATAGTTTATCTCAACAAAGAAACCAATATGAGTTTTTTCAACAGCGTGGACTGCTATTTTCCGGTTGACGACGCAATGTATATTTTAAACGGCAGAAACGTTGAATTATCCGAAGGAAAGACCGTCAGCATAGACGATATAAAAAGCGATATTGTAAAACTTGAGACCCAGTTGATGACGCCGGCGAAGTTCTTGTTCTACGACGATATAAAAAGCATTGTGGAAGCATCAGACTCCATCTTTATAGGCAAGGTGCTTTCGGTATCCATGTATGATGATGTTGACCTTTTTACCGAGATGCGCGGCGAGGAACTGCATCGAAAGGGTGTGGTTTTCGATATAAAGGTACAGGTAAAAGAGGGCATAATCTGGCGTTATGAAGGCGGCGACACCGTTACTATAAAGCATATAGGAGATGCGTACGATAATATCTATTACGAAAAAACGGGCGAGCATTTTGAGAAT
This sequence comes from Clostridia bacterium, assembly GCA_017538255.1. Classification (GTDB taxonomy): domain Bacteria; phylum Bacillota; class Clostridia; order Christensenellales; family CAG-138; genus PeH17. The sequence goes on from JAFYJD010000027.1 coordinate 19,248, forward strand.
AACGCAAATAACGCAAGCATTGTTTTTCCGCGCGTGGGCGATGTTTGTATGTTTTTTATTACCGACAGTCCTGATAAAAAGTCCGATGACGTCTTTTTGATAAACTCGTATCAAGGCATAATCAGAATATTGGATAAAACGGTGATTCCTCGATCTATAAACACTCCTTTTGCTGATTTCACCGATCTTGATAATATGATCCGCGCCATGTTCGAGGCCGTCGGCTTCAATATAACCTCATTCTTCTTGGATAAATAAAGGAAAATCTATGTACGATTGTTCAATCATTGCCTGCAAGGATTACGAAGAAAAAAGCGTAAAAGCGGCGCTTACTAAGGCCATTCTTGATATAGACGGGCTTTCTTTTATAAAAAAGGGTATGCTCATCGCGATCAAACCCAATCTTGTTTCGTTCAAAAAACCCGAATCGGCGGCAACTACGCATCCGATGCTGTTGAAGGCGTTGACCGAGATCATCATAGAACGCGGAGCAAGCGTGGTTATAGGCGACTGTCCGGGTGGACCGCATACGACCGCGTATCTGAACAAGGTCTATTCGTCGACCGGTATGTTTGAGGTCGAAAAATGCGGCGCCAAACTCAACCGCGATCTTGAACAGATAACCGAAAAGATCGAAAACGGAAAGGCGCTTAAAGAACTCACCTATGCCGCTTTTTTGAAAAATGCCGATGCGATAATAGATTTTTGCAAACTCAAATCGCACGGGCTTATGGGAATGAGCGCCGCGGTCAAAAACCTTTACGGCGTGGTGCCGGGCCTTCTAAAACCACAGATGCACTATCAGTTTCCGAATGAAGCCGATTTTGCCGAGATGCTGATAGACATAAACGAGTTCATAAAACCCAGTCTTTCGATAATGGACGCGGTGATCGGTATGGAAGGAAACGGACCGCTGAACGGAACCCCGCGCGAAGTCGGCGCGATAGTCGCCTCAAAGAGCCAGTATGTGTGCGATCTCGTAGGCGCAAAACTCATAGGGCTCGATCCGTCAGGCGTTCCGACGATAGTAAAAGCCCACGAACGGGGACTTGCGCCTATTGACGTTTCCGATCTCAAAATTTCGGGCAATATCGATGATTTTATCGTAAGCGACTACAAGGCGCCGCCCGTGCGCGGGCTTCGCTTTATGCAAAAGGGCACGCTTCGCGGCACGATCACCGCAAAGGCGCTCGCACAAAAACCCGCGCTCAGGCCCAAACTCTGCGTTGGCTGCAGCGAATGCGCGAAGATATGCCCCGCGAAGGCGATCGAGATGAAGAATAAAAAACCGGTCATCAACAGAAAGGAATGCATACGCTGTTTCTGCTGTCAGGAGTTCTGCCCAAAGGCTGCGATGATCGTCCGTAGACCACTTGCGGCGCGCGTTATGAACAAACTCAAACTGTGAGGCGTTTTTGGAACACCGATATTCTTATAATAAATAAAAAAGGGAGCACCGCTATGGAAACTGTAAATAACGGAGAAATATCCGAAAAAAACTCGATAACGCTCACGGCGGAGCAGGATAGGGCTATAAACGAAGAGGGCAACATCATCGTTTCCGCCGCAGCGGGCGCAGGCAAGACCTTCGTTATGACCGAGCGCATATTGAGAAACGTGCTCGAGGGCACCAAGGTGGACGAACTGCTCGTCGTTACATTTATGAAACTTGCTGCCAACGAGATGAAGGAAAAGATAGAAAAAAAACTCGTTGAAAAGGCGAAAAAGGAGACCGATCCAGCCCAAAAGGCAAGGCTTCTTTCCGCCGCGTCCGGCATCTTCAGGGCAAATATCTCTACAATAGACAGTTTTTGCTCAAACGTTCTCAGGCGCAACTACCATAAGGTCGGGCTCGATCCCGCGTTCCGCGTGCTCGATAATTCCGAATCGATAATCATCTTTTCAAACGCGCTCGAGGAAACGCTGGAAGCGTTCTGCGAGGAAGCAACAACAAATAAGGACAGGGCGTCCGCATTTCTATTGGCTGCGTTCAATGGCACCGGCGGCATCGGCGACGCGATGAAGAAGCTCTACGATTTCGTAACATCAAGACCCGAGCCCGAGGCAAAGCTTATTTCCGCAGCGGAGCGCTACGACGCGCTGTTTGGCGAGGTCTTCGCGCTGTCCGAGAAGGAACTTATCCAAAGAGCCGGATTTATTATCGACAAGAATCTTAAAAAGGCAAATGAACTGCTGCTGCCGGATTTCGGGCTGGAGTACGGTGCGCTTCAAAAGATGCGAAATGTGCTGAATGCGGATATAGAATACCTTGAAACGCTCAAAAAACAAAGCACCTACGAAGGTTTTTATAACGCGATCAAAGATGCGGAAAAACTTCCGGCGTTCAAAAAGGGCGCGCCCGACGAGTATTTAAAATACTATGAAGGCTTTAGGGATAAGGACAAAAAGAAGATAGAGGAGATGTTCGCCTTTTCGCCCGAAGAGGAGAAGGAATACGCAAAAGCGCTGTATCCCGCCGTTAAAAAACTCTGCGAACTGACGCTCGATCTTTACGTGCGCTACCGCGAAAAAAAGACGCGCGCCACGGCGGTGGACTTTGCCGATCTCGGACAGCTCTGCCTTGTCGCGCTCAACGATGAGGAAACGGCGAAAGAATACCGCGAAAAGTTCCGCTATATCTTTGTGGACGAGTTTCAGGACACCAACCTTTTGCAGGACAGCATAATCGGCAGGATCTCCCGCGGCGACAATGTGTTTCTCGTAGGCGACGTCAAACAGAGCATATACGGCTTCCGACAGGCCGACCCGCAGGTGTTCATCGACAAATACAACGCTTTTGACGGTACGGAAGGCACGCATATCGACCTCAATATGAACTTTCGGAGCGATTCCGCGATATTGAGCGCGACGAATAAACTTTTTTACGTGCTTATGAACGAAGAAACGGGCGATGTGGCGTATTCCGAAAGCAGCGAACTCAAAAAGCACGGCAACGCCGGAAGGGGAGAGGTCGAACTCGCTTTGATCGAACTCTCTGCGGAAAAATACAAAGAGGCGCTGAAGGATCATGACGCTCCGAATTTCGACGTGGCGGACGGTATGGCTGAAGCGGATGACGATTTGGGAAACGAAAACGGGGACGACAGCGTCGAACTCGAGGTCGTAGAGGCGGAAGCGAACTATATCGCGGATAGAATAATGGAACTGACGGCTCAAAAGTTCCAAGTCTATGACGACAGCATAAAGGCGCGCCGTGCGATACGCTATTCCGATTTTGCCGTGCTGATGCGCAAGACATCCGGCGTTGCGCTGCAGATGGTAAACAAGTTCTCCGAGCGCGGCATCCCCGCCGCCGCCGAGTTGACCGACGGCTTCTTTGACGCTATGGAGATACAGCTCGTTTTGAACATCCTGCGGACGGTCGACAACACGCAGAACGAGATCCCGCTCGCTTCCGTTCTGCTCTCGCCCGTTGGCGGCTTTACGGAAACGGAACTTGCTTTGATAAAGCATATTTTCAAGTCCGAAAGCGGTTTAGAGGGCTTTTTTGACTGGTTCATCCGCGCCGCAAACGAAGGGGAGAGGCTTATCAATAACGAACGGACGAAGCGCGATCTTGATAAGGATTCAAGCGAGATCGCCAAAAAAGCCGCCCGATTTATGCAAAGGATCAAGGACTGGCGCGAAAAGAGCCGGCAGACGGGGCTTGCGGAGTTCGTTGGGATCGTCATCGACGAAACGCACATTAGGGCGCTGCTTTCGGCGCTCCCGAACGGGCAGGTGCGCCAGGCGAATATCGATATGCTTACGGATAAGGCGCATAGTTTCGAGGCGGCGGGCGGCCGCACGCTGTACGGTTTTTTAAGCACGCTCGACAGCATCCGAAAACTCGATAAACTCGGCGCCGCCAATCAATCCGAATCGAACGCCGTGCGCGTTTTGAGCGTTCACAAGAGCAAGGGACTTGAGTACCCGGTCGTGTTCGTTTGCTCGCTCAATTCCAAGATAAACAAAAAGGACCCGTCCAATACCGTGCTTATCGACCGCGATCTCGGTATCGGTCTTAAAGTATCAAACGGACTCTATCTGCTTTCGAGCGGGGAAGCGCCGCTTTCCCCGAAGCACGAACGCGGCGTGATACGCCGCGCGATGGACGCTCGGGCAATGAAAAAACTTATGGCGGAGGAGATGCGCATACTCTATGTTGCGATGACGAGAGCGCGCGAAAGGATGTATCTCGTATCCGCAAAGAACGATATGAAGAAGGTGGTCGAAAACGCCGCAAAAAGGCTCGATCCAACGGCGGTGCTCGACGCGGACTCGTTCCTAAAATGGATGCTCGGCGCATATTTTCCGCTTGGACTCAACCTCAAAAACGCGGCGGGCGAGGGGGGCATAACCCTGACGACCGCGGCATCCGGGGATGAAGCGGATACGCTGACGGTCAGATATCTGCTCGGAAGGGAAGACGACGGCATAAACAACGCAGAAAAAAAGCGTTCGCTCGCCGACTGGTGCGATATGGCGAAGACCGCGGATACGAGCCGACTAAAGGCTATGTTTGAACTCGGCTACCTTCACGAAGAGGATACGAAAGAGGACTCAAAACGGAGCGTTTCGGATTTTGTTGCCGACGAAAAGGAGAAGATGAACGAGGATGGGAGCATAACGCCGCGTGCGGCGGAGCGCGTGTATTACGATTATATCCCCGCCGTTCCGATATTTCTGCGCGGCGAAAAGCGCAGACTCAGCGCGGCGGAGCGCGGCACGGCAACGCATAATTTCCTAAAACTTATGCCGCTTGAAAAACTCGACGAGAACGGCATAAAAGAGGAACTTGCCCGCTTGAAAGAGCGGGGGATGCTCGGTGAGGAGGAGGCGGAAGCGGTCAGCGTTTCCGCTGTAAAGGCGTTTATGGATTCTCCGCTTTACGCAAGATTCATTGCGGCGGACGAGCGCGAGCGCGAAAGGGAGTTCTCGTTCATACATTCCGAGTCCGGTCAGCTCATCCAGGGGTGTATCGACTGCTATTTCGTTGAAAACGGCGAGATAGTTTTGATCGACTACAAGACGAACGCGGCAGGCGGCGAGGATGAGGCGCGAGCGATCGCCGAAAGTTATGCGGTGCAACTAAAACTCTATCAAGAGGCGCTTGAGGGCTTAAGGGGGCTGAAGGTCAAGGAAAAATGGATCTATATGCTGTCGTCGTCAAGTGCGCACAAAATCGGTTGAAAGGGCGTTTAACGCTGAAAATACAAACATAAAGGAGATAAAATATGGCTATCAACAAGGAGTTTTTGTACGACATTCTAAAAACGGGTTCCGTATCGGGCAACGAGGCGGAACTTGAAAAAAAGATCTTTGACTATATGCGGGATAAGGCCGACAGCGTATCCGTCGACGAACTCGGCAACGTGCTCGCCGCGGTCAATCCGAACGCGGAGTTCAAGGTGCTTGCCGCGGGACACGCGGACGAGATCGGGCTTATGGTCAGCGCGATCGGCGGCGACGGCATGCTTAAGGTAACACGTATCGGCGGCATCTACACAACGACATATCCGGGCCATAAAGTCCGCGTCTACACCAAAAACGGCGTTATTTACGGCGCTGTCGCCAATTCAAGGTCGATCGCCAAAAACAAGGATATCGAGGCTTCCGACCTTTGCATAGACATCGGCGCGAAGGATCGCGAGGACGCGCTGAAATATGTTGAACTCGGCGATACAGTTACCTTCGACACCGATGTGCGCGAACTTGTGAACGGCCGCATAACGGGCAGGGCGCTCGACGACCGCCTCGGCGCGTATATCGTGATGGAAGCGCTCTTAGAGGCGAAAAAGCGCGGCGCGTCCGTCGGCTGTTATTCGGTCGCATCCACGGGCGAGGAAACCACGGGCAACGGCGCGTATTTTACCGCGGCCCGCGTAAAGCCGAATATCGCGATCGCAGTAGACGTTACCTATACTTCGGATAACTGCGGCATCAGCGACGCGGAAACGGGCGATATCGCGCTCGGCAAGGGGCCTGTCATCTGCAACAACCCGTCGATCCATAAAAAACTGAACGAGCGCCTGCGCGCGCTGGCGAAAAAACTCGATATGCCGATACAGATCGAGGCGGCGAGCGGCCGCACGGGCACCGACGGCGATACGATGCACCGCACGGGTCTCGGCGTTCCGTTTGCGCTGATATCCATACCGCTTCGCTATATGCATAACCCGAACGAGGTCTGCGATCTCAAGGACGTCGAGGACTGCATAACCCTGCTCGCGGAGTTCTTTATAGACTGCTCGGCGGATATGGAACTTAAGCCGTTTTGATAAAACGGCGCTAAAAAGGGGCGCGGATAAGCCCAAAACGACTAACGAAACGGCAGGGGGGAGGGGTTGCGCCCTGCCGTTTTATTTCTTGATATGCAGACCCAAAACGCTTTCTTATACGCATATGTGCCTGACGCCGAGCGTGATTGAAGCCGACCGCATAAGCGAAAAACACGCCGCCTCCCGCACGGGCGCGCCGCTCTCTGCGCCGCCGCGAAAAATATATCTTGCAAGCGGGCTGTTGCTACTTGCACACAGCCGCCATTTGTATTATAATACTTCGGTACAGCAAGGGGCATTAGCACAGTTGGTAGCGCGCAACGTTCGCAATGTTGAGGTCAGGGGTTCGACTCCCCTATGCTCCACCATCATAGGATTGCTATTTTAACAAGATAGCAGTCCTATTTTTATTCTATCCGTGAAGGAGTGTGTTCAAAACGGCGGAAACCCTTGTAAAATAAAGGATTCCCGCCGTTTTCTTATGCCCATTTATCGCTTATATGTCACTGAAATCTGCAAACCGTTGTTAAACGATATCATATGAAACTGTCATTTCTGGTATTTATCTTCTATGTCGCTCCAACGCGGAATAGTTAGTTTCTTGCCATAATAGCGTTCATAACTTGATACAAACTTCTTTTTCCAAGTTGCCGCGCTATCGTGTGTTTTTGGGTTCTGATACACAGTTTCTTCTATAGCTGATATAAAATCTTCAAGGCAAGCGAACATAGGTATATTTCCAGTTTTTGTGCTATACCACACACCGGGACGGATTTTATGAACTACGCCTTGCTTTACTTGCAGATTTATTGCCCATCCGTCCATACGGCGGGTTATTTCCCAAACCTTTTTTATCCAAAGATCTTTTACCGTAACAACACCGTTATCGCTCATATCATAGCCGAAAATAAGATAATCGACGTCAAGCATATAGGGTTTTTCAATGATTTCTTCCTCGTACATTCTAAAATCTGCAATATCAAAACCGGGGCTTGCAGAGCGATTGAACGCCTTTACCTCTAACAGATCCTTTGTTCTATCATCGGGATTGAGAAAAAAATCGGGTGGCATTTGCGTATTTTCAGACGGGGCATATTCAATGCCGCGTTTATCAAGCCAGCCTTGCAGCCACTCTTGAATGATATTTCCGACAACGTCTTTTTGCTTGACGATAATGTCAACGTCGCCGAAAAAGAACTTGATTTGCCCCTGCAATTCAAGAATTTTGTCCTCGTTTACCAACTTGTCATAAACTTGTCGTGCCGATAGCCTCATATATTTATACCTCGCAATATATATCTAAAACTCTGCTTGCAACTTTTTTGATAACAGGAACGACTACTGTATTTCCTAAAAGGTCGTATCCGTTTTCAATGGTCGTATCAAATTTATAAGTATCTGGGTAGCCGAACAAGCGTAAGCCCTCGCGCAAAGTTAAAGTCCTAAGTCCGTCAACATCAACAACAAACAGGTGTTGCATATCCATTGCTACAAGTGTAGGTGCAATTCCTTTTGGGTCTAAAACCTTGCTGATTTCAAAAGACATTTTTCCTGCTACTATATTATAGCCTTTTGGCAGACAAGTATCTTGAATTCTTGTATTTCCTACTTTCTTTTTCGGATGCTCAAGTTTAAGATACCCTTTTTGTACAAGATCGGAAAGCATAGTTTCTAATTTCGGATGGTCGAAAAAAGAACGAATTTGCTCAATCGTTAGTGGCATTCCGTCCATCCAGTCAATGCCGTATTCTTCTGCCCACTTCTTTTTGCGTCGTTCTCTCAGTATAGTATTTAACAAAACTTTTTGATCATCAGATACCGTGCCTTTATACTCAATATCCCAACTATGAATATTGTTATCGCCGCCGCGTTTATCTTTTACCGATTTTCCGTATAATTCTTCAAGGGAATAATGCTTCATAACAAGTTGCACAAATGCGCTGTCTGAAACAGGCTTGCCGTGTTCAAGTATCGTTTCCAAAGACTTTTTTACTTTCTTGAATTTCTCTAAATTAGGCTTTGTTTTTTTTGTCCCCACAATATATATACGCTTTCTATCTTGTGGAACTCCAAAGTCTTTAGCGTTCAGTACACGCCACGAAACATAATAATTTAGGTCGTCCAGGGTATGCAAAATGGTTGAAAGCGTCCGTCCTATTTTGTCGGATTTGTTTTCCCTGTCGTGATTTACAAGCCCTTCTACATTTTCAAGTAGAAAACCATAGGGCTTTTTTTCTTTCAGAATGCGGACGACATCAAAAAATAAAGTTCCCCGTGTATCTTCAAAACCTAACCTTTTCCCCGCCGATGAAAACGCTTGACATGGAAAACCCGCAAGCAGAAAATTAAAGTCAGGAATGTCTCTTGCTTCAATCTGCGTAATATCGCCGCTTATTTCTTCGCCAGGGTGATTTTGCTTTAATACGTCTATTGCATACGGTTTTATTTCAGATGTAAAAACGCATTCCGACGCAAGCCCTCTTTCAGCGCAAGCAAGTTCAAACCCTTTTCTAATACCGCCTATGCCTGCGAATAAGTCAATAAATTTAACAGGTTCTTTTATGGTCATTTGTTTGTTACCTCGCAATCCTGTTTTATTTCTACAATATCGTCAAGCCCGCATTCAAGGGAGGACGCGATTTTTGCTAACGTATCCATTGCGACTGGTTCATCCTTGCCCATTTTTGCAAGAATGTTCGTGCTGATACCCGCCATCTTTCTCATATCCGTTTTTGTCATACGCAGGTCTATCAACAACTTCCACAAGCGGTTATAACTGTATGTCATAGGCGCTCCCTCCGAAGAAACGTAACTATAAAAATTCAATTCATTATAGCATACTCGATGGGAAAAATCAATAAGTTATCCTGTATTCGTGATATTTCATTGCGTTTCAGACCTTACGAAATTTAACGATGTGGGTGCTTTTGTTGAAATAGCAATCTTTAGCCATAAAACGGCAGGTCGCAAGACTTGCCGTTTTCAATTCTGTTTTCCCTATCGGGCAAAAGGTCCTTCGGATATGATGCCGCTTGGCCAATACCACGAGTCTTCGGCGCGGAAACTCGGAGGCAAAGTTTAAGCGCGCGGCTTCTCTCAGTCCAGCCCGTCCGCCCATGCGTGAATGATCTCGATAGCATGGTCATAATCGGTCTTCGGCACCGCTCCGAGATGCAGCTGGTATAATGCGCTGCCGCAGAGAACATATCCTGACAGGCCCATATATTCGCTCTCGTACGTAGGGTTGATTACCGCAATGCGGCACTCGTTGCCGCCGCGGGTGGCGTAGTTCAAAAACTCAGCATCACGCGGATATTCCGGAGTCCATACGCTGTCCAAATTGTACTCGCCGCTGTCGGCGTACTCGGTCATAATTGTGACGCTCTCCTGTGCGCCCATCTGACCTTTGATGCGCTCTATATACATTTCCACGCTGTTGACACGCCCTTCGGCGTTTCCGCGAGCGGTGACGAAGCAGCTGTCAAAATCGTCATACGGGAACGGCGGAGTTTTGAGCCCGTTGAGGCCGATGTAGTCCATCGCTTCGTCGATGCTGTCAAAGGCAACGCTGTAGCTGCTTTTATCTACGAAAGTCGATGAATAGATTGGCGCGGGGGTGAAAGTGGCGTATTGCTCGGCGATAACGCTGCCCGCGTTGCGCACCTCGCCTTTGAAACTGCTCCATTTTACGAGAGGAAGGCTCGTTCTTACGGAAAAGCCCTCCTGGCCTTCGGAATATGATGTCTTTCGAAGCTCGATGCCGCTGGATATTGCATACGCCGTGGTGCCGCCGAGAAGAAGCACAAGCGCGGCTGCGATCGCGATCATTCGGAGGGATCTCGGACGGATGCTGCGCTTCGGCTTTGGCGCATCCTCTAAAAGTTCGTGATCTAAATCGTTCATACATTTCAAAAAGTCCATTTCGTTCATTGTAAAAAACCTTCCTTTTCAAGATGTTTTCGCAGCTCGCGCCTTGTGCGGAGCAGCAGGGATTTGACTTTGGATTCGCTTATATCGTATCTTTGGGCGATCTGTGCGATCGGCTCCATATACCAGTACCTTCGAATGAATACGCTCCGTTTTTCATCGGAAACGCCTCGAAGATACCTGCTCACCGAGGCGGAGAGCTCCCGCGCCTCAAAACTGCTTTCGGTATCGTTTCCCGAGCGCAGCATAGCGGCAAGTTCATCGGTAAGCGATACCGTTTCCGCGCTGCGCTTTGCGGCGGAGAGCGCCTTTAAGCGGTTGAGCGCCTTTAAGCGGACGATCCTTGCAAGGAAGGCGAAAAGATACTCGCGGGGCTCGTGCGGCGGGATCCTGCGCCATACCTCAAGATAGGCATCGTTTTCGCACTCCTCCGCGGCGCCGTCGTCGCCGAGCACGCCCCGAGCTATCGCACGGAGCCTCGCACCGTATTTCTCGCGCACAAGCGCTATCGCCGCTTCATCCCCGGCAAGAATAAGATCCACGATGCCGTTGTCGTCCATACTGTGCCGTTCCTTTCAAGTAATGAAGACCTTCACCTATATAATCAACTTTTAACCGCGGAAGGTTGCGCGGAATGCGAAAAAAATCGAACGATCAAAAACGGAAGCCTCGCCGGAGGCGCCGCGACGCACCGCGTTCACTTTGGGAGTGTAAACGCAGCGGACATATTTGTCAAGCCGCTGCAAGCGCATTTGCGGCTTTTACATATTCGACCATATGGGGTGTATTTTTGTTTGGGGAGTTTGAATTATCTGTGTAGATATGGTAAAATTACAGCGTCCTGACCAAGGAGAAATACTACCCGCGTGCGGAGGTTTTTTGGAGTTTTGGAGGTTGATATGCTCTTTTATGACACGGATTTTTTGGAGGATGCCGAGATAAAACTGGTTTTGGAGAGGACTGCGGACGAGGATCCCGTCAGAAAATGGGTGCCGGCGTATTACTTTTGTATTTGCAGCAAGCGAGGCGAGCCGATGGGGCGCTGCGATCTTCGCATCGGTTATAACGAAGGGCTCTATTACGGCGGACACATCGGATATGCCGTCAACGAAGAATACAGGGGACGGCACTATGCCGCAAAGGCATGCAAACTGCTGTTTGAATTGGCCAAAAAGCACGGGATGGATCATCTATACATAACCTGCGATCCGGACAACATCCCCTCGAGAAGAACCTGCGAACATCTGCACGGCGAATTGCTGGAGATCGCGGAACTGCCGGAGGACAACGATATGAGGATCAATGACGGCGACACCGAAAAATGCGTGTACAGATTTGAGTTGTAGTTTGGCCGCTGCCTGCGGCGAGGAAAGCGCCATGACTATTGAAATCGAACGCCTGATTCTCAGTCCATTTCTTGAAAACGATGCGTCGGACTTCGTTGGAAGTGCCCGAAAGACCGCTGCGAGTATTTCTGCGCTTTTCGCCTTGTCCGGCACAAAAATCCGCTATTTTGAGGCGCTGCGCGGTTTTTAGCCAAATATCAAGCATAATGAATAATCCGCTAATACATATGTATTAGCGGATTATGGATTCCTGAACTATGAATGGAGTTTTAGGCTGAACCCTGTATCTCCTTATGCGGATACGCCCTTACAGCCCTCGAGTTTTTTATGCAGCACGGATTTGAGTTACACATCTCTTATTATGTCGCACCATACTTCCCCTTCCCAAGCATCTACAGAGAATGGCCACGGCATTCCCGTAAGCGCCTCAAGCATAGCCGCCGCTTCCATGGCTTCCGCAACCGTGGAAACTCCCGGGATCAGGGTTATGCCATATTCTGCCGCAGTAAGGATGAACCCGTAATCTATGTATGTGCATACAAGAGGATCTGGTTCTCCCGATGCGCACACGATATCGCCGCTGTCGGTGATGCGGGCTGACGGAGCCAGATATATCTTCTTCATTTTTGTTTTCCTCCCAAACGAATGCCCATATCGCGCAACACAAAATCGCGCACGGTTTTGCGTATTTCAGCATTGTTTGACCTTCCCTTTCAGACACGTTACTACCGCGGCAAGGCTCAGGTTAATTTGTGATATATTCATTATACGCCCGAACTCTCACATATGTCAAGCATTTTCCTTTAATTCAAAAACAAAACGGCAAACAGCGGGCAACGCGCGGCGCGTGTCAACAAATGCACGGATGAGTTGAACAAAAATGAAACAGGGAGTATAATTAGAATGAGAAGTGCGCTTGGCTGCGATTGATACAGCGCTGCCGATACGGTAACCCTGCAGAAGAAAACGGAAGCGAAATGGGATAGGGAATGGACTTTCTTGAATTATCGCGAGCAAGGTTTTCCGTATTGGAATACGATAATAGCCATATTGAAAGGAAGTTGATCGACAAGATCGTTGAAGAGGGTATCGCGGCGACCGCGGCGTGCAGCAATCGGCCGCAGATGATGCTTATAATCGACAGCGATGAAAAGGGGAGAAAACCGAATCGGGTCGTTCCGAGCAAATACTATGTTCCAATCGAGTTTTTGATATGCTATGACAAGCGGGAGTGCCGGATTAGACCTATGGGCGGCGGAAGTTTTCCGCCGTTTTATTAAAAGGACGCTTTTAAAAAAACTCGGTCGATTTTGTAATGATTCCGTTTATTGCGCGTTAGTATGGTGAAAGGAGGAAGGGCATGCTTTTCGAAGAGATCTACGAAAACTGTTTAAAGGATGTTTTTCGTTTCTGCGTCAGTCTGACAAAGGATGAGACCCGTGCCGAGGAGCTGACGCAGGAGACATTTGTAAAGGCTCTCAGATCGATAGATTCCTTTGACGGATCGAAGGATGTAAGAGCGTGGCTTTTTACCATTGCGAAGAACTCCTATTTCAGCGAATGCAGAAAGCAAAAACGCTTTGCCGTGGACGCAGAAGCGGAGGCGCGTGCGGATATCAACGAAAGGGACGTTATCGAGGTGCTTGCGGACAGGCAGAGCGCCGAACTTATCCACAGATATCTGCACGATATGAAAGAGCCTTACAAAGAGGTGTTCCATCTGCGGGTATTCGGAGAGTTGGGCTTTGATCGGATAGGGAGCATCTTCGGGAAGAGTGCAAACTGGGCTCGTGTGACGTTTTTCAGAGCCAAAAGCGAGATACAAAACTATATGAAAAAAAATATGGAGGGATTTTATGAAGAATGATTGCAATATTATAATGGATCTTCTGCCGCTGTACGCCGACGGTGCGCTTTCGGAAGCGTCCAAAGAATTGGTGCAGGAGCATATCGGCTTCTGCGAGGAATGCGCAAATGCGTTGAAGGGTATGCAGGAAAGCATCAAACTGCCCGTAAACAAGGAAGTCAGGCTGAATGAAACAAGTTTCATAAAAGGGCTTAAAAAGATCGTGTTCAACTGGAAACTGCTGACGGGCATAATGGCGGGACTTTCCGCGCTGCTGCTCCTTGTGCTGTCGGTTATGTATCTGAACCACAAAACTACTGCCGTTGAGTATGACGGCTCCAACATAGCGATAGAAAAGCGTGAAAACGGCTATTATCTGCGCTACAACGGCAAGGGCGAGATTCTTTTCAGCGCGGGAGGGAATCGAGAAAGCGGAGAATGGACAATCGAGTTCTCGCAATCGCTTTGGGGCAGGTACATCGATCCCTTGTACGATCGTGACGGTAATTGCCAGTGGTTCTGCGAAGAGGGCATGATAACAAAACTCACCACGATGGACGGCAAGGTCATCTGGGAAGGCTCCGAAGAGGACGTCGAGGCGCATGAGCAATGGCTCAAGGAGCGTTCCGAATATGCGGGAGATTGAATGCCCGCTGACCGGATTGAATAAAGATACTGCAAAAACCTTCTTTCGTCCGACCGCCGCTTTTTATCGCGGCGGTCGGGTTTTTGCTTTTTTTGTCGCAATGCTGCGGCGGTGGCGGAATGAGTTGAACTGAAAAGAAATGAATGTTATAATGACATTAAGAAAATCGCAGGGGGCGTCCGTATTCGCTTTTTCAGTATGAGCACGAGGTGGTAAAAGTGTTTTATATCGATTCAAATAAAACCGAATACTTTTTGATCACGCCCGATGAGTTTGCCGAGGTGTTTGGCGGGTGTTCGTTTGTAATAACGAATACGGGCGTTGGGGATGACTATACCTTTACAAAGGAGGCGGAGCTCATTAAAAGGTACCGTGAACTGTACGAACTGCTTGCATCCGGCAAAAGATGCGATTGGGAAGAGGATCATCAGTATCTCAATTTTGCAACGGGAGTCACGGAACATACTGATAACTGCGTTTATGTTAAGCATAAAACGGGTCTGCGCGTGCCGGAGTTCATTGAACCCGTCGTTGAGTTGAGCGTTTTTTGCGCGGTGCCTTTCGGCGCTTCGCCGACGGCAAAGGGCTTTTTCGTCGGTCAGTTTCCGCAGTACGCGTTCGGGATCTATATGTCGTTCCCTGCGCGTATAACATACGATGACGGCACGGAAAAGGCGTTCTCGGGGCTTGCGGACCGCGATCTGTGGAAGAAACTGCAAAGCCGCATCAAGGAGATCGCGCCCACGCTCTATATCCGCGTGGACGGCAAAAAATACAACACCCGCATCCGCGTTTCCGAAGAAGCGCGAAAGGCGCTCGCGGGCTTCAACGCTGTAAAGGAAAGCGGGCTCGAACTGCTGTAAATATTCAGATAAATGTCGGAGCGTCCGCGTGAGCGGACGCTC
>JAFYJD010000028.1 GCA_017538255.1 Clostridia bacterium
CGAGAAGCTCGGCGAAGAAGGAATAAAAGCGACGATCCTCGTTCCCAAGCACAAGGACTGGAACGAGGATCTTTTATGTTTAAGCCAAGATGAAGGCGAGGAAAGAAGCGAGGTGGAAAGCCCATGTCAGGCATTCCAATCCTGATCATCGTCGGAGCTCTTATGTTCGCCGTGCTCGGCGGGATAACCCTGCTTGCGTATGTTTACAGCCTTAACAGCATTAAGTCCAGGACCGTTGGCGACGGTCAGCACGGCACGGCCCGATGGATGACTAAGGGGGAACAGAAGAGGGTTTATAGTCATATTCCTTTCACGCCCGATAAATGGCGTGAGCAGGCGAAGAATGGGAACGCGCCCACCGGTGAGGACGGCAAGCCTCTGCCGCAAGGCATAGTCGTCGGCTGCAAAGGCAATACCACGGCGATGGTCGATACGGGCGATGTCCATGTCCTTATGATCGGAGCGGCAGGCGTCGGCAAGACCGCATTTTGGCTTTACCCCTGCATAGAGTACGCCTGCGCAAGCGGAATGAGCTTTCTCTCCAGCGATACCAAAGGCGATGTTATGCGAAACTACGGCAATATCGCAAAGGGCTATGGCTACAATGTATCCGTAATCGATTTGCGAAATCCCACACGCTCAAACGGAAACAATCTTCTGCATCTCGTCAATAAGTATATGGATCTTTATCAGGCGCATCCCGATATGCTCGTGTATAAGGCAAAGGCGGAAAAATACGCCAAGATCATTTCAAAGACGATCATCCTCTCCGGCATGGATGCCGCCTCCTTCGGACAGAACGCCTATTTCTACGACGCCGCGGAAGGTCTGTTGACGGCAACGATACTGCTCGTTGCCGAGTTCTGTAAGAAGGAGGAAAGGCACATAGTATCGGTATTCAAGATAATTCAGGAACTTCTTGCTCCATCCGGCAAGAAGGGCAAGAATCAGTTCCAACAGCTCATGGAGCTGCTTCCGAACGACCATAAAGCCAAATGGTTTGCAGGTGCGGCGTTGAATACCGCAGAGCAGAGCATGGCTTCGGTTATGTCCACGGCACTTTCAAGGCTCAATGCCTTCCTCGATTCGGAGCTTGAACAGCTTCTCTGCTTCGATACCGAGATAGACGCCGAGCAGTTCTGTCGTGAGAAATCGGCGATATTCATAATCATGCCGGAGGAGAACCCCAACACATTCTTTATGATCTCGCTTATAATCCAACAGCTCTATCGCGAGATACTCGCCGTTGCGGATGAAAACGGCGGCCAGCTCAAGAATCGCTGTGTTTTCTTCTGCGATGAATTCGGAACGCGTGCGACATGTTCGCAACTGAAAAGGTTGCGTGCAAGGCAAAGAAAGTGAGGTGAAAAAACAGCCTTGCAAACTGATATTCCGAAAGGTGGAATGAGAGGGTAACGCCTTGAAACGCCTTCCTTAAAACTGCGACAGGCGGCAGCCGTGCAATAGGTTTGCTGTCTGAGAGCTCGTGAAGTCGGCAGAAGTCTGCCCAAACATGGCAATGAATTGCTGAATGTGGAAACCGGCTTGGAGGCAAGCTGTGCAGATGATATGCCGGAGGTCTATAAAATATCTATGGTGAGAATGTCATTATGACTGACGAAACCCCGAATGAACGGCTCTATACGAATGGGCGGCAGAAATGCCGTTGCCGCCTTGCGGGCGGTGTATGTGAGGATGAGTAAAACTGTGTACTATGAAAATCCTTATATCGTTACAGGCGATATCAAGCATACAGGGTCAAAGGGAAGCTTAAGGATATATGTACAGATAGGAATATCGGAACATGGAAAGGTCGGAACATGGAGCGAATTGCATCGCTGTGAAATGTTGTCAGGGAAAGTCACTGATATAACCTGACTTAATCCGGCTGAGAGCGATGTCACAGTACCTGTGAAGCGGTGATAACAAGCCGTGGAGGGATAGACATCAGTCGTCTTGTATGTTTAAAGTAAGTATCAATAATTTCATAGGTTCGAGTAAGACTAAGAAAGGCTTATCTCTAATAAAATGGAGGAACAGCCGACTATGACAACAGCAAAGAAACCCAAAAAGCAAAAGCTGAGAAACGCGGAATACTACGATCTGCAAGAAGCTTTTGACAAGCTGTATTTGGACAGCCTGAAAGGGAAAGGCTTCACAAAGCTAATGCCCATGATCCTGTCCGAAAACAACATTCGTCTTGCATATCGCAATCTCAAAAAGAACAGCGGAAGCAGGACAGCGGGAACTGACAAAAAGACCATAAAAGACTTTGAAGCATGGAATGAACAGGATTTTGTCAAATACGTCCGCAGACGGTTGGAATGGTATGTTCCACAGCCTGTGCGCAGGGTTGAAATACCCAAAGAAAGCGGAAAGACACGTCCACTTGGTATTCCTACAATTTCCGATCGGCTTATACAGCAATGCTTTCTGCAAGTGCTGGAACCTATATGCGAAGCGAAGTTTCATGACAGAAGCTTTGGTTTTAGACCAAACAGAAGTCAGGAAAACGCCATGGCTGCAGCATATTCCTTGGCTCAGCGGCAGCATCTGTATTATGTTGTCGACCTTGATATTAAGGGGTTTTTCGACAATGTAAACCATGGAAAGCTGCTGAAACAGATGTGGATGATCGGAATAAGAGATAAACAGGTAATATCCATCATATCGGCAATGCTTAAGGCGGAGGTCGCCGGAATAGGATTTCCGGAAAAAGGGACTCCTCAGGGCGGAATTATCTCCCCTTTACTATCAAACATAGTGCTGAATGAACTGGATTGGTGGATCTCAAGCCAATGGGAAACAATTCCAATGCAAAATGATTATGCTCATATCAGAAGTGATAATGGCGTCATTGACAAGGGATATGTCTATCATGTTCTCCGAACACAGACAAACCTCAAGGAATGCTATGGTCTCAGGTATGCCGATGATTTCAAAATATTCTGCCGCGAAAAAGCCGATGCCGAAAAGCTGTTTATTGCCACTCAAAATTGGCTGAAGGAGCGATTGGGGCTTGAAATAAGTCCTGAAAAATCCCGAATAGTCGATTTGCGAAAGCAGTATTCGGATTTTCTCGGTTTTAAGATGAAAGTCAAGCAAAACGGCAGGAAAAACGGAAGAATACGGTATACCGTTGTCTCCCACATTTCGGACAAGCGGAAACAGCGAATCAAAAATCGCGCCGCCGATATGATCGGGAGGATCAAGTTCCCCGCAAATGAAAATGAAGAACACAAATACGTAATGGACTATAATTCATTTGTATTAGGTGTTCATAACTATTACCGTATAGCAACACATGTAAGTAAGGACTTTGCGGAAATAGGCTTTTCAGTCAAAAGAACTATGAAATGCAGATTGGGACAAAGGTTAAAGAGAAACGGAAATACTCTGCCCGAATATGTGAGGGCAAGGTATGGAAAGAGCAATCAGATGCGATATATTCGCGGCTTGTTCATTCTGCCGATTGCTTATGTTCAGACAGTCGCACCCAAGCATAGACCAAGAAATTGGAGTATCTACACGGCAGAAGGACGTGCGAGCGTACACAGATCACTTGAAGTGGTGAATATGTCGATTCTTCGCTATCTTATGGAAAACCCCGTAAGAGGTGAAAGCATTGAATACAACGATAATAGGCTTGCTCTCTATTGCGCACAACACGGAAATTGCGCGATAACGGGAAAACCGCTGACTATCGGAAGCATTCACTGCCATCATAAGACGAGGAAAAAGGACGGCGGGGACGACAGATACACTAATCTCATACTGATATGCCAAGATGCTCATATACTCATTCACGCCGTGGATAGAGATACAATAATGATCTATTGCGAAAGACTAAAATTGAACGCCAAGCAAAAGGACAAGCTTAACAGACTGCGAAAGCTCTTAAACCTTAGTCCTGTCTGAGTATAACAACCGCTATGTTGTTGAAATTGATACGTTTATATTGGATATACAAGACGATGGAACGCCGGATGAGCGGAAACGCTCATGTCCGGTGTGGAGTGGGGGAAAATCCGGAGATCACATCAAACGATTACCTATCACTATTGCCTAAGATAGAGTCCGCCGAAATGATGTTCAGCGCGGCGCGCTCAAGGCGCTTGCAGATAGTGCCGATAATCCAGTCCTTCGCTCAGCTTGAAAAGAACTACGGCAAGGAAGGCGGCGAGATAATCGTGGATAACACGCAGATAACCCTGTTCGGCGGCTTTGCTCCAAACAGCTCATCCGCGGAAACTCTGTCAAAGGCGCTCGGAAGCCGCACCGTTATGTCAGGCTCGGTATCAAGGAGCAAGAACGATCCTTCCGCATCCCTGCAGATGATGGAAAGACCGCTGCTCACGCCCGATGAGCTCAAATCCCTGCCGAAGGGCGACTTCGTAGTTATGAAAACCGGCGTTCACCCTATGCGCGTACACCTCAAGCTCTTCTTCAAATGGGGCATAGAGTTCGATAAGGACAACCCATACACCGTTGAGGAAAACGGCAACCGTGAGGTCAAATACGCGAGCAAGGAAGAACTGACGGAAGCCATTCTCAAAAAGTATCATCCGGATGCGAAGCGTGCAGGAGATACCCCAAGCGACGAATATAAGCCCACAGGCGAAGAAAACAGCGGAGAGAATAACGCGCCCACAGAAAAACCGCCGGCAAAAAACAGACAGCCCAAACCGCTTCCTGATTCGACCGAAAAGGCCGTAAAGAAAGACGACGCCCCGCCATGGATGAACACAGCAAGCGAAGCGCAGAATAATACACATACGGAGGAAGAAACCGATGGGCAGGCTTGATCTCATTTACAGCTCCGAGCTTCCGCACCGCGCAAGATCCGTCTATATCTACCTTGCGGACAGAGCCAACAAGGATGGCGAGTGCTGGCCCGCTATACCCACAATCGCCAAAGAGCTGAAGCTGTCGCAGACAACTGTGCGCCGCGCATTGAACGATCTGAGAAAAGCAGGCTGGCTTCAAACGGAGCAGCGGTATAGGAAAAACGGCGCAAAGAGCAGTTTGCTGTATTCGATAAAGCGGGATTAGTGTTTTGGGGAGCAAATTCTTCCGCCAAGGGGTAACCATACCCAAACGGTGGGAGGTGCCATCTGTCATGGTGGAAGGAGAATGTGAAGAACCCAACGGAAAAGGTGTTACGGCAGAAAGAAGGTGAATAGATATGCTCAGTTTATGCAATTAAAGAGCATCAGTCCCTCGCTGCTGAGTGAGGACTGATGCTGAAATGGCGGTTATAGTACACGGCTCTTTGAACATTTTTCTGCGAAACGATAGCTATGGATTTTGAGAATCATACTAAGTGCCGGACGGCTGAATCGCTCGGCTCATTTGCGGATTAATCAAAAAACGGACGGTCATCAGCGGGGAGAAGGGTTCATCATACCCTTGTCGACCTAATTGGTTTCGGCTATTCTGGCAAGTGAATATCGTGCTTGATTAACGATGCCTTTTTGCGCGTGTATGATCGGATGATCCGTCCCTAATACCTCCAGTTATTCATTATGCTGTTTAATATCTTTTCATAGCTGTTTGCCGAATATGTTGAATAAGTAATGCGGAACGCTTCCAGCATTTCTATGACTTTCTGCTGTATTTGATCGCTTTGTTCTTCACTTTGGTAACGTCCGTCTTCCCTATATGGGAATGACCTGGTTAGAAGAAAATTCAGATTATTAAATGAGTTGTGTGCATCAATAACAGCAGCCATAAAATGGTCTGATAGGTAGTCCCGATCATTATAAACAGCCGACAATAAAAGTGGACTGTCCACGATAACAATATCAAACTGTTCGGCGCATTGTTCAATTCTCCACAGCTGGTTTCCGAATACAAACGCTTGATTATACGGGGGCTTTATACCTGTGTATAAGAACAAATCTTTAGTAAACTCTTGCACCATTTCAACATTATACCCGAGTTTTTTTAATGCGGAATAACAGTATGCTGCACAAGTGCTTTTCCCATTCCCCGGGGCTCCGAAGAAGTTCACGATGAGTGATTTGTTCATAGCATTATTTCTCCATCTTTAGTGGTGTTTTTCAAGGTACGACTATTAGTCGCCCAAATCTACGGTAAACGGGAGTTCGGAACGATTACACAAAGCGAGATCGCTTAAGAACTCAGAGTATGTGTATCCGGGTTCAAAGTACGAAATCGATTTTATATCATAAAAGTCCCTTTGATTAGCAATTAGCTTCGGTATCTCCAATGCGATTTGGCTGGCAGTTTCTCTATCGATCTGCTCGCTCAGATTCAAATTGACAAATCCGTTTTCCGCAACACTCTCGCCACCAGGTATTGACGCACCAAAATGCTGTAATTCCAGAATAGAATCCATGTTGTAATAATAAACCAAGCTACTAACTGATACGTCTTTAATTAATTCTTTTCTTTCAACCAGCCATTTAATAGTTTCATCAATAGTTTTAATAGTCTCTCCGGCATAAAGTAGCAAGTTAAACTTTACCCATACATTATATTTTGCGCAAGTCAACAATAACTTTTCTGCCATCGACAAGTATTTCTTCGGATCCTTTGTTTTGTGCATATTGATCAACTGCTGATGACTCGCGCTTTCCAAGCCGATATCAAGAACCTTTAAACCGGACATGCTCATCACCTCAATCATATCAAGAGGAACAGTTTCGACACGTGAAGTACATCTCCACAAAACTTGCCGCTTTCTAGATTGAAGACTATTGCATAGGCGTTGAGTCCACTCGCGTTCAAAAACAAAATGGGGAGCCTCAAAATACACAGAGTAATCACCATAAAAACTATCGAGTTTATCCAACTCTGAAAGAATTGTTTTCACCGGTTTGTTGCGAAGCCGCTTATTGTCCTTATCGGCACAGAATTGACAACCGGAACCACATCCTCTGGACACTTCTATGCAAGGCTGATACTTATGGTAATCATACAGCAGCTGGTAATCAAACCAATCAAAGCATTTAGTCTTGCCATCAGGAATCGATTCCCAATCCCTAAACCTAAAGTACTCCGCCAGTTTCCGCTCTCCAAATCCTTCTATGATAGTATCTGCATAAATCAGTTGGTCTTTTACCCACTCAACATGATTGTCTACAACCCAACGCCCTCCAACTATTATCGGCTTATTGTATCTTTGTTTTGCAGCTCTACAAAACCTTACGCTCCAAGACATTGAATAGTAACTAGGAATTGAAAGCAAAAAACATTCGCAATCATATAAAAGATTTATGCCTGAATCCTCTATAATAGCAAAGAGTTCTTCAACGGAATATGAATCTGCCTGATACACAACAACATCCAAGTTGCCATTATGCTTTAGAATTGTAGCAAGCCCAAGCAATCCATAGTTGAGATAACGAATTCTCTTGCGAATTAATATATCGGCTTTTTTCGTTGCATCATGTCCTGCAGAAATCGCGATTATTTTTTTCATATCGTCACCGTCTTTTTCCATTTGCGGTATCATTCGCAATTAATCCTATCAAACATGTGCCTGCTGGAAAAATGTATTTACTCCATTCAGAGTTATCCGAAGGCGTAAACCAGCGGTTGATTGCGAAAAAAGCAGCACCAACTATGCCAAAAAACATGCTGTATTTTATAAACATTTTATTTGTGAAAAGCTTTTTGACGAAGCTTTTTCGTGCGTAATCAGTTCTGTTTTTATTAAAAGCCTCAGAATACTTTTCTTTAAATTGTCTTTTTAACAGCTTGGGATTATTTACCCACTGATTATTATTCAGCCATTTTTCATATCGATTATCTGAATCCATTTTTGCAACCTTGTCTTTATGACTCGGAGGCGTAGCAAGTACTGCTTCATGTATAGGGGTTGACAGATAGTAGAACACCAAAGAAACAAGACGATCACCAACACCAATAGTTATGTCGGAATCCGTCATATTATGCAGAACTATTAGTGATTGACCACAATACTCAGGATCCAGCATTGTTCCGATATGCCCTAAACCCCTTTTGGCTAAGGACACTCTTGAGTGATAAGTGCCACCAATTCTTTTTGTTACATAAATAGCCTCATTTGTTAGAATGCACGCAGTTTGATGCGGGGGTATATTAATATTCTTTTCATCCTTATCTGTCAGATTGCCGCCTTTTGCATTCCAAGCAAATTTGCTGGCTGTCAAATCGATCGAGTTGTCCCTAAAGTTATCGATGCTCAATGGGCAAACAAAGATATTCTTCCCCATCTCCTTGTAGATATCCTCAATACTTAACATTTGTCTACCTCCGATTGTTTATATCTCTTTGAAAAGTTTACTGGGTTCTGCCTCTGTACTGTACTGGTATTTGTCGCTATTGCAAAGGGCAATATCCCCGTCGACCGTATTATAATAGATTTGACATACGGAGATATACGGATAAACTATTATCGGCTGTACACATGAGAGCTCCAATGTCCAGTGTCCGTCAAATCCCGCTTCACCTAGCCCGGCGGTGATATGTACAAACAAGCCTAACCTAGCAAGGGAAGACCGTCCTTCAATTTTGGGAATGAACTTCGTAGTCAACGTCCTCTCAACTGTTGATGCAAGATATAGTTTTCCAGGCTGCAGCAAAAAGCCTTCATTGGGGATGAACAACTCGGTCATATCATTCGCATCATACTTCTTTTTCATATCAAGCGTAGAAGTATTATACACAAGTAGCCGCTCAGATAATGAGAGGTTATAGCTGTTTGAATTAAGCTTTGACTCATCGAACGGCGAGATAAAGATTGAATTATTCAGTTCGCTGAGTATTCTGTTCTTAGATAAAATCATATAGGACATTCCTTATTATAGTATGATTATTATGGTTCAAAGTATCTACGCACATAATTGTGCTATTCTCGGTTGGATTTGTAAATGCAGCTGTTTTATGGACTATCCCTCCAGCTTTCCATCGCGCATTTTCAGCACCACATCGGCTTCATCGGCTACGGCTTGATCGTGTGTCACAATAACAACGCAGCAGTTTTCTTCGTGGGCAAGGCGTTTCAGTATTTCCACGATATTCCTGCCGTTTTCGCTGTCGAGGTTGCCCGTCGGCTCGTCCGCAAGAATGATCCTGCTGCCGGATGCAAGCGCCCTTGCTATCGCCACGCGCTGCTGTTCGCCGCCGGAGAGCATATTGGGCAGGCGGTCAAACTGCTCCTCTTTCAATCCTACCGCAAGCAGTTTTTCCCTTGCTTTTGCTTCCGCCTCGTTCTTCTTCATACCGCGCATATATAGCGGATATGCTGCATTTTCAAGCACGGTCAAATGCTGAAACAGATTGAAGTTCTGATAGATCACCGAAGCGCTTTCGCGTCTGTAACGGTCGCGATCCATTTTTGCGGTGGATTCGCCCTTCCATTCGATGCTTCCGCTTTCCGGCACGTCAAGCCCCGCCAGCAGAGAAAGGAAGGTTGTTTTTCCGCAGCCGGACGAGCCGACGATGGTGTACATCTTGCCCGGCTCAAATTCGACGCTCACGCCGCCCAGTGCGCGGACGGTCTGATACTTGTTGCGATAGCTGTATGTTATGTCCTTTACAAGCAGGCTTTCCATGTTTTATTCCTCCGTTTTCATAAGTTTCATTACATTGATTCGCGTGATACGGGAAACGGAAATCGCCGTCCCGATTAAAAACGCGGAGATCGCTCCTGCCGCATACAGCAGCATACGAAGCGAGAGAGTTCCGTTTATCACGATTCCGATGACGGTTCCGACGGCGGCGCCCACGACCGCAAGCGCAAGATACTCGCCGAACGTCAAGCGGAAGATTTTTCCGCGTGTCATGCCGAGACAGCGCATGACTGCGTACTCGCGCAGGCGCGACTGTGTGGAGAGGTATGCCGCAAAGAATCCGACCGCTCCCTCAATTATGAGCAGCGCGGGGATCAGCAAATGCAGCGTTCGGATATTTCCCCGTATTTCTTCCAATGTGTTGCGAAGAATATCGTCATTTATACGAACGGCAAATGCGGGGCGAATGCCCGATTGGTCATCGGCGTTCAGATCCGCAAAAACTTCGTAGAGCGACGCCTTTGCCTCATCAAGACGGCGTGTATCCCTGATGTCGAAGGAGCAGGAATCCGCCGTAATCATATAGCTTTGCCCGTCATGGAAGTCCATTGTGTGAAAGGGGCAATACAGGGTCTTCGCCGAACCCGTATGCGTTCCGATAATCCGCAAACTCACGGAAAAATTGCCGTTGTCGATTTCTATGTACTCGCCGTCAACAGCAAGCCCCTGCGGGATTACGCACACTTCCTGATTGCCCGCAAACACGGAAGCATCCCATCCGTCAAACAAAATCATGCTTCCGCCTCCGGCCGCTGTCAACGCATAGTCGGAATCGGGAGTTAAAAGGCATACCATCGTGTATTCTTTCGGCGCGATCAGCTTGATGCTCGCCTTTGAGCGCACATTTTTGATATGCTCGTCCTGATAGTAACCTCTCTCATGCCGCAGCCCGCACAGCAAATCCACAAAGCCCGTCGCCATGTGCAGATTGTCCTGATTTGTGCCCTGTGAATCTGTGATAACGCAGGAGATCACAGTATCATCTACCGTTTTCTCAAGCGCCGCCTCCTGCCTCGCGGTAAGCGAACACAGCACCATAGCGGCGCAGGTTTCAAGCAAAGCGATGAACAGCAGCAGGAGCGTCCATCGTTTGCGCCTCATCATTGCGGAGATCGTGACATGCCGCATGCTCATTTCTATTTCAATCCCTTCTTTTCGGTTTGCAATAACGGTACGTTGGACAGCGCCTTTGCGCACAGCAGCGAAATCATCGCCAGCAGCAGGAACGCTGCGGCAGCGCAGGCGGCGATAACGGGATAATCGGGCGCAAGCGCAGTTGATACCGCTTTCTCCGTAACGGTGGAGAACAGCGCAGCGGCAAGTCCCGCTCCAAGCAGGGCGGCAATGGCATCGATCAAAATGAAGGCTCCAACTGCCTGCTTCGCCACAACCTTGCGGTCGATGCCGAGTATGCGCATGGTTTTAGCGGACGGGGCAAAGCGCCGCATCGTGAGAAAATGCGCAAGCGCAGCGGTTATGATAAACGCGGCAATACCGATCCATAAAAGCATCTGCCCGTTTTCAACCAAGGCGTCAATGCTTACCTCAGTTGCGCTGAAGTTCTGATCAAAGCAAATATAAGCATCCTTATAGCCTTCCTGTTCCATATAGGAAAGAAAGCTTTCCTTTGTTCCGTTCTTCAAAATCAGCGATGTCACCAGCCGATCTTTTGGATTCGTTTCAAACGATTCGCTGCCGGAAACGGATTTCTTGGGTATCAGGATCGTATCTGCGCAAATCATTTGGATTCCCTTTGAAAACTCCGGCGCGGAATAGATACCGACAATCTCATATTCTTCCGTCACGCCTAATCGATCCTCCGGCAGACAAGGGCCGCGAGGGATGGTGTCGCTGCTCCAATAACCGGTATCATAGAAGTCCATCTCAAGCTTGTCCCCGATCTTGTAGCCGTTATACTGCGCGTATGCCGCGCTTATCATACAGACCTTTTTGCCTGCGTAGTCTGAACTGTCAAAGAAGCGTCCTTCCAATAGAGCCGCCACACCCGTGTTAAAAATATACATACTTTGCACATTGTCGGAGAGTATCACCGTTGCGCTGCTTTGGTTGACATTGCAAAGCGGTATAATATCTTCACGCCATACCATGCATTCATCGCTCGCAAGGAAGTCCTCCAGCGAGCCGTTGTACTCCGCCCAGCGAGGAAGCATCTCTTCATCGGGATAGTAATACGGCGTTCCATCTTCCATATATCCACGCTCCACCTGAAGCGCCTTGTCATAAAACTCACCAATTTTACCGGTCATCTCGCTTGGATCGGTAAAAGTAATGTTTCCGCCGCGATCAAGATGTAGATATATTCTCGCGTAATCCAAGAAAAGGATGCTGCGTCCGTTATCCAAAAGTCGGCCTTGCGTTATACTGGTCTGAGTGCTCATCGTAATAACCGTATAATCCCTATAAAAACCATAGATCAGATAGGTTTTCCCTTCTTGAAAAGGTATTTCGCCTTCAGCCGTAAACAGACTCCCTTTTATAGTTATTGTTGCCGGAACGGGTACGGATGCTTTAGCGGTTTCATGTACATGTCCTGGAACATAAGCGATTAGCTCGGAGTCATCATAAATATCAGGGTAACCGTCTGCAAGGGAAACGACGTCAACGATCTCGGCTTCCATATCATAACCGGCGATGATTTCGCCCATCGGAGTTAATGTTTCTCCATCTTTGACGGATTTGCATTTGACAGCAAAAACAGTCATATTATAGCAGGGGGAATCAAACTCCGTATCATAATCCAGCAAATCCCGACAGCCCGAAATGATCGCCTTGCTTCCCTTGACCTCCGCACCGAGAATATAACGGTAATCCACGGACTGAACGAATCCGCTGTTTATTGCTGCCTCATGTACTGCGAACGGATCATATTCCCTCTCTGTAAAAGTACCGTTTTCAAGCTCCTCTCCTGTGGGAGTCCTATAATCCGGAAGAACAGCTATGGTAACATAATCGTTGGAAACCTGTGCGGCTTGGCGAAACGTCCAGCAAAGCATAGCCGCTCCAAGCACGGTCAAAGACACCGCAAGCAACAAAAGCAGAGAAAGCAGTATAGGAAACAAGGGTCTTTTTTTATGTAAAGCAGAAAATGTTTTCATCTATTTGCTCCTATTCCTTTATAGGGTATCTTTTGCGAAGCGCCTGTGGAAACAGACGCCCCGCAATATGGTCAATGATCAAACCGGAAGATACGGACATGCGCCAGTATGAGGTCCTGCAGGGCACTTCACGCGCTTATACCCATAACCGTTGCAAGTCAAACAGGTGCCATAATGCTTCTGCCAAGTTCCATCGCATGAAGCCGAATAAACAGAAATTCTGTCATGAAGCACAGGAGCTCCGTATGAATTCCAAGTAAGGAGAGCGCCGCACTCCTTACATTTGACGCTGTTCACATATACCATCTTATGATTGGTATCATCATGGTGTACATAAGTGTTGAGAGGTTTGGTAACAATGTCTTGTGGACGGATCACATGCGTATGCCCTTTAGGTTCATCCACATGCTCATCACTTACTGCAGCAAATGCCTGCAAGGGGAGTACTGCAATGCAGAGCACTGCGACAAGTAAAAGAGAAACGAACTTTTTCATAGAATACCTCCGTCATATTCTTTTGTGAGATAAGGTTTTACTCAAGGTCACTTCTGCAATACTGCTTTACCGGAAGACAATCATAGGCTTCACCTCCATCTGACCGTTGTGTTATAAACGCAACCTATTCAATAAACCACAATAGGTTACAGTGCCGTGGTGAATAAGGACACTTTTCGTCCTTCTACTATATACAACGCCTCCCACAAGGGAACAGGTTACAAACTTTGCAAAATATATCATCGCAAGTTTTTCACCGGCAAGAATGAGCGTTGTGCGCAGCGGCAGCTGTCAACACATAGTCGGATAGAGTGACATGCCGCATGCTCATTTCTATTTCAATCCCTTCTTTTCGGTTTGCAATAACGGTACGTTGGACAGCGCCTTTGCGCACAGCAGCGAAATCATCGCCAGCAGCAGGAACGCCGCGGCAGCGCAGGCGGCGATAACGGGATAATCGGGCGCAAGCGCAGTTGATACCGCTTTCTCCGTAACGGTTGAAAACAGCGCAGCGGCAAGTCCCGCTCCAAGCAGGGCGGCAATGGCATCGATC
This sequence comes from Clostridia bacterium, assembly GCA_017538255.1. Lineage (GTDB taxonomy): Bacteria > Bacillota > Clostridia > Christensenellales > CAG-138 > PeH17. The sequence goes on from JAFYJD010000028.1 coordinate 13,746, forward strand.
AAAATGAAGGCTCCAAATGCCTGCTTCGCCACAACCTTGCGGTCGATGCCGAGTATGCGCATGGTTTTGGCGGACGGGGCAAAGCGCCGCATCGTGAGAAAATGCGCAAGCGCAGCGGTTATGATAAATGCGGCAATGCCAATCCATAAAAGCATCCGTCCGTTTTTAACCAAGGCGTCAACGCTTACCTCGGCCGCACCGAAGTTCTGGTCAAAGCAAATATAAGCATCCTTATAGCCTTCCTGTTCCATGTAGGAAAGAAAGCTTTCCTTTGTTCCGTTCTTCAAAATCAGTGAGGTGATCAATCTGTTGCTTGGACGCGTGCTAAACTCCTCGCTGCCCGAAACAGCTTTTTTAGGTATAAGAATCGTATCCGCACAGAACAATTGCTCACCTTGTGAAAACTCAGGCGCGGAATAAATGCCCACTATTTCATATTCACCTGTTACGTTCATACGATCCTCTTTAAGACATGATCCGCGCGGTATGGTCTCACTTGCAAAGAATCCGGTATCGTAGAAATCCAACGTAAGCTTATCTCCGATCTTATAACCGTTGTACTGAGCGTAAGCCGCGCTTATCATACAGACCGACCTTCCCGCATAGTCCTCATCGTTGAAGAAGCGCCCCTCAAGCAAACCCGCTACTCCGGTATTGAAGGCATACATGCTTCGCACATTGTCGGTAACGATCACCGTTGCGCTGCTTTGATTGACCTTGCACAGAGGTATGATCTCCTCGCGCCATATCCTGCCTTCGTCGCTTGCAAGAAAGTCCTCCCAAGAACCGCTGTATTCTGCCCAGCGTGGAAGCATTTCCTCATTCGGATAGAGGTATGGCATTCCATCTTCCGTATAATCGCGCTTTACTTGCATCGCATCGTCACCGGCCTTCTCGAAATCGGAAATTGCAGTGCCGGGGAGCTTTATAAATCTTCTCGTTTCATCAAGGAGGCTGAACTGTCGTCCGTAATCCAGTATTCTGCCTGTAATTACCGATGTCTGCGTTTTAATGGTGTCCACAGGATAATCATGATAGAATCCGTAGACAAGATATGTATGCCCTTGCTTAAACGGGATATCCCCATCGGGTGTAAACAGCGTTCCGTATATACGCATCGTTGCCGGAACAGGAACAGTAGCTTCGACTTCATGAACTTCTATACCATGTTCATGTGTATCGATCAGCGCAGTATTATCATATATGTCGAGATAGCCGTCCGCGAGAGAAATGACATCGATAATCTCCGTTTCAGCAAAATAATAGGCTGAGGAACCTGTATCAACGGGAGTGCCATCTTCGCCGTCTTCATCAAAACTTGGCATCTCACTTTTTATGCATTTGACCGCGAAAACGGCCATGTTGTAGCAGGGTTCGTCAAAATCAGCATTATAATCCAACACATCCTTGTATCCGGATGTTATCGCTTTGCTTCCCTTGACCTCCGCTCCAATGATATATCTGTAATCAACGTCCTGCACAAAGCCGCTGTTCATTGCCGCTTCATTCACCAAATAGTATGGGATAATAGGAGTCTCCTCGGCTAAACCGTTTTCCATTTCCTCATGCGTATATGTCCTTCTGTCGTTTGGAACGGCAATGGTAACGTATTCATCGTTGATCCCTTCGCTCTGCCTATGTGCGCTCGCCATCATGGTCGCTCCGATCACATTCAAGGAAACCGCAAGCAGCAAAATCAGAGAAATCAAAACAGGGAACAACGGTCTTCTTTTATATACTGCAAAGAACGCTTTCATTGATATCACTCCCGTCATGTTGTTTGTTTCATTTGCGGAACGCTCGCAAAACAAGCGCCCCGCAAAGCTCATAAGTAATTATACAGGAAGATAGTTGCATCCGCCGATATGCGGTCCTCCGGGACAGTTTTTTTGCACAGTCTTATGACCATTACAGAGTCGGCAAGAATACTGAAGTGTTTGCATAGTACCGTTGCAGGAACCATCATAGACGGACCAGTTGTGACTCATAAGGGGGCCATATGTATATACTGTCGCAGTTTTACTGCAAATAAGGCAAAGACCGACATTCTTGTAACGCATTTTATGGTAGCTGTTGTTATGCGATATATAGCGATCCTCAATAGTGACGATGGTCGATCCATCCAACACGGGGTTACTGCAGGTGCATACAAGAACACGTTCAGCATATACATCTTCTTTGACATGGTCTGTACGTGAGCACTCTTCAGAATGAACATGGTCTTCTGCGGCGAACGCCTGCAGGGGAAGTACTGCAATGCAGAGCACTGCGATCAAGAAAAGAGAAACGAACTTTTTCATAGAATACCTCCGTCATATTCTTTTGTGAGATAAGGTTTTACTCAAGGTCACTTCTGTAATACTGCTTTACCGAAAGACAATCATAGACTTCACCTCCCTCAGGCCGTTGTGTTATAAACGCAACCTATTTGATGCTCAATAGGTTGTGAAGAAGCTTCTCTAAAGCAGTTTCGCTGTTATGGTAAAACTGGATCGAATAGTTATCTTCGCCATAGCGGAAGACGGCTTCCCAACAATCTTCATCTTCGTTAAGACCATAGTTTACAGCAGTATTGTCGATAGAAACCACCTTGCTCAAAGAATGATTCTCAACGGTATTATTGAGGGTTTCCTCCTTGCCGTTTGGCTCGATGGTTATCTCGGCAACAACCCGATCCTTGGAATGCAGAACAACAAAATAGGTATCGTATTCACCGTCCCGGTGTGACTTGTTGTTTGATTCGTAGCTGCCAAAGTATTCGAGCTCATACTCATTTGTATCCTTCAGGTTTTTGATCAAATCAGCATCAGCGAATGCCTCTGCGAACTGCTCATAAGAAGCGAATGAATCCATCTTAAACTCATTTCCCGCTTTTTTCAGCATGTGGGGCAATACTGCCGCTATTGCCAACATAGCGATAAAGCATGCCGCTATTTGCAGCCATCTGTTTTTCCAAACGGGGCTTTTTTTAGAATGTGTCATCCGAACAGCATCCGTAGGATCATATTCGAGCACATATTCGTCCCGAATGTTCGTTATTGCATCTGCAAGTATTCTTGTATTCATTATAATACTCCTTCATCTTTCAAATAATCTTTGAGTGAGTTCCTCATTCTCAAGAGGATCATTTTTGTTTTGCTATCAGATATTCCGAGGTTTTTTGCGATACTGCTTACCGGTTCAAAATACCAGTATCTTGCAATAAAAACCTTGCGGTTTTGAGCGCTTTGGTTATCAAGAAATGCGTTGATAGCTTTACTCAAAGCCATAGCTTCCAAATGCTCATCTACCGAATTATGAGCTGCCGTCAAAACATTTTCAAGCTCTTCAAATGCTACTGAGCATTCATTGGCAGCGCGTTTTTGTCGGTTGCTATGCTTGAGCTTGTTTAGGGAAATGTTGCGGATAACCTTTCCCAAATAGGCTTTTAAGGAATTTGGACGCGTCGGCGGGATTGAGTTCCACGCTTGATAAAGCATATCGTTTATACATTCCTCCACATCCTGGGAGTCGTTAAGTATTCGGAGCGATATCGTGCGACAATAAACACCGTATTTCTCGTCTGTTCTAATCAGCGCATCGTTATTGCGAGAAAAGAACAATTCAATTATTTGATTATCTGTTGCATGTTCGCCCATGAACATCTCCCTTCGAGTAATGAACCGGTTCACCTTAATAGACAACAAAAAAAGATGAATGGTCACAGAGTTTTGGATAGAATAGAGCAATCCGATTGACATTTTAACATGATTGGTAAAAAAAGTTAACAGCGGATGTGACCAAGCATTAGAAAATGTTGTCTATGTAAGTAAGATAGTAGTTATTGGATACTATAATTACTATCTGTCCAAACAATCTATGCAGGATATGAGTATTGAGAGCAGATGAGTTCTATAATGGCTAAAAAGAAAGTATTAAAACGAATAAATGCTATTATTGCCATTTGCGTGGTGACTATAGCATTTTTTCTTCTACTTAAGATAACACACGTCGTCGCGGATTTCGTATCGTTCGCGACGACTTTTTTGTTTCAAAAAAGCCATCTATCACTCACTTCATCGCTCCTCCTTTCCGCAAAAGTCCTCGTTTGCTGCGCCTGTTCGCTTGTAAACGCGCTCACAACGGCTACGCGGCACTACCACACTTTTGCGGACTTGCGAGGGTTCAACTCCCACCGCAAAAATCCGATGAATCACCGTTCGGGATCTGAACCCTCTGGGTTGGACAACAAACGGTGATTCATTGTTTTTGCTTGTCTTATATGAGTTTTCTGGCTGTCGTTTTTTGTTTTCAAATTGGACACGAAAATCAAAAAAGTTCAAAACATAAATCGAAACCGAAAAACCTTTACTATCCGAACCCCCTTGTCTAATTTGAATTGAGTGAAAAACCTTCTTGTTTGTTGGAAAAACAGAGCTTTGTTTCCGTTCTTGCCTTGTTTCATTGTTGAACTCAGAGTGCAACTTGATCAGAATAATAGAATGCAGAATACAAGCGGTTTAGTAAGACGTCATGCGGTTACGGGAGTTCAACTCCAACCTTGAAAAACCAAAAAATCTTTTTCTATGGCATTTTTCAATGAAGGGACTTGAATGGCGAAATCCGTGGCGCTATCCGAACTTCAAGTTCGCGGCGCGAAGCGCACATACGCGGCCGGTGCGCCGTTATTATCCAATATCGAATAATCGAATATGGAGTTCCCGTCGTCTGTCCCCCTGCTCAGTATCCCGCCTTCGCCGCCGATCGTTTCGATCGGTTTGAGGCATTGGACCGCTTCGGCCATTGACGTTTCCGAGATATAGATCGCCTGATCGCCCCAGACCTCCACCGTCGCCTCCCTGTCGATCATAAGACAGCTTTGGCTCAATTCCGCATTGAGGCAGATGCCGATGCCTGTGCCATTTTCGTTCACATACAGCGTGCCGTTTCCGGTGATCGTCAGGCTGCCGCCGTACATCGCGCCCCAGATCACGATATTTCCGATGCGGTTTGTGCCGATGAGTTTGAGTTTAAAACCGTTGCCCATCAAATTGACGTCCAGAATATCGCAGGTGAAGTTTTCGAGCGTCAAAGTATTGGATGCAAGGTCATAACTCGCGCCGGGCGCAGAGCCGAGCGTATAGCCGAACCTTTCCCACACGGTGCCGATCTCAAGATAGGTATAGTCGTTATCTCCCGGCAGCACCAATCGGACATATTCCTCCGAGCCCTGTCCGCTCCACGCGTACTCGCCCGCGGTATCCGGATCGAGATTCGGCAAAATCGGGAACGTGTCGTTCCAATCGTCCGTCGGCTTCTCCGTCGGGACCGCAGTCGGGGCTTCGGTGCCGCGTGGCGCAGACGCAGCGACGGGCGTTTCGCTGTTTGCCGAAACAAGACCGCTCACAAGAAAATCGTTGCCGAGCGGATCGCTGCCGAGCGCCGAAAAAAACAGCGCGGCGGCTGAGATGGACGCCGCTATCGGCATCAAAACGAGTCGCTTTACTATGCTATGACGGTCCTTTTCTTCCGCGCGCGTGGGAGCCTGGTACCCGCTGAACTCATTGTCCGGCATGGACCTGTCTTCCGGCGGAAGTTTATACTCTTCGGGCGGCAGGCTGTATTCACTTCCGATAAGGTCATGATCCATCCGCTGCTCCCCTCCTTCCGATCAATGCGCTTTACCTGTCCGTATGGACGTCCACCTGCGGGAACGGGCACTCCACTCCCAGCCTACGGAAACCGAGCAGCAGGTCGTGATTGAGTATACGTGCGCCGGAGTAGATATCCTTTTCATCAACGTTGACAACAAAGCGCAGCACGATCGAACTTTCCGCGAGTTCCTGCACGCCAAGATAGATCGGAGCGGTCTTCATAACGTCCTGATGCGCTTCAAAGATCGACTGCATAAGTTCGGGAATGCTCGCTTCGAGTTTTTCGAGATCCGTTCCGTACGGGATCGCGATATTGCTGATCGAACGCGAGAGTTTATCCGAACGGTTCAGGATGTTCTTCATCGCGGAATTGTTGACGATCTTGACATTGTCGCCCGGATCGGTGATACAGGTCGTCCTGATGCCGATGGAGGTAACCGTGCCGCGGAAGCCGTCTATCTCCACGATATCGCCTACGTTGTACTGGTTTTCAAAGATCATAAAAGCGCCTGTAACGACGTCCGCGATCAGGCTCTCGGCGCTGAAACCTACGATGAGTGCAACGATCCCGACGCTCGCTACGATCGTCGAAACATTGACGCCGATTATCGAAAGACCCCAGCAAAGAATGATTATGAACGCGACATATTTCATCAGGCTCGATACTATTGAAAGGATCGAACGGGCGCGGTGATTTTTCGGCTTCGGAATGCTGAGGAGCAGTACGATCAGCGCTTCGACCGTGATGACACAGAGGATCATTATGACGAGTTTCCAGATGACAGCCACATCGATCTTGATCGCCTTCAGTTCCTCAATATTGAACGCCTTGGTCAAAAAGCCGAGCGGGATCAGTATCGCAAGGATCACTGCACAAACGATGAGCCGAATTATCGCAGACTTGCTTGTATTCATAAACTCCTCCCGTTTTTTCGGGGTTGTCCCCCGCTGTTATCACTATGATTCTAACACATTCGGCAGGCAAAATCAATAGATAATATAGAATAAACAGACCGTAAAACTGCAATGAAAGGGAATCTCAATCGGGCATAACCCGCGATCCCATTCTCCTTTTATATTGCCATCTATCACAGCGTAAGCGCCCGCCCTCCGCAAGAGGCGCCGAGGTCAAATAACGCCATCCGCGCTTACAGAGCAAAGGTCTTTTTTATTATCTGCGCCGCTTCGCTTGCGGTGATGTTTGAGTTGTCGAGCCTAAGATAGTTTTCAAACGGCGCTTCGCCATCGCGGCTTACAAGGCGGTACTTTTTCTCCGCGTGGATGCGTTCGCGTGAAAACGCCTCGTCCGCTTTGGACGGTTTGTGTTTGCGCCTGTTCGCCGTCGCGTTTCGCTTGAGCCTTATCTCCTCCGGCGCGATCAGTTCAACGCAGTAAAAATCGGTGTTGTACGGTGCGAATATCTCCTTGATGTGCGCGACATAGTCCCAATCAGACTGCTGATCGAACGCCCACATATAGGTAAATATCATCCCATAGTTGTTTGACGCCGCAAATCGGGTGAAGAATACCTCGCGCAGTTCCGCGATCGTCTGTGGGTCGTAGTATCCGAACACCTCGATCACGGGCTCGATCGTCATATGATTATGAAAGAGGCTCAGGTCGGTGATCTTCATAAGTTCCTGTCCGACGGTCATCTTGCCCACCGCCCCGCTTCCGATTATAAATACCAGTTTCATTTTTTACTCTTTTTCTATTTGCCGACATTTGCAAACGGGGACGGTTTTACCCGTCCCCAAAGCATTACGGTAATTCGACATCGGAGCCTGTGTAAAGGTATCTCAAATGAAATCCCGCATCGGCGTCCTTGATATCGGAATAAGCGATGGTTACGCCGTACTGCACGGATACGTCCAGCCCCTTGTCGCCGAAACCGTAAACGTAATGATAGCGCGGGTGCGCGTCTTCGATAGGTTTCGGAGTGCGCCTCGTTACCCAATTCTCGTTCTGCATCAGATACGCTTTTTCGGCAATGCGCTTTATCGTGCTGCCGTCGGGCATAGCCTTTTCCTTTTTGCTTTCGCCGCTGCCCTTGATATACGTATCTTCCCACTTGCCGCCGCTGTATTTGCCGATGTATGTTTCCGACATCTTGCCTTTTTTCATTATGACGTACCAATATGTATCGCCTTTGCCTCCGAGGACATGGTCGACATCGTTGCGATACGCCTGATAAAACTCAAAGCCGTCGTTTTCCTCAACGAGCCGAATGAACTTTTCTTCAAACATAGCGTTCATTATTCGTGCATAAGGGCTTCGAGCTCGGCGTCGGATTTAGCGGAGATTTCTCCATCTTTATAGAAACGGGTGAGCAAGGTAGCGATTGCTTTTCCTTCATAGGTGAAAACGAAATCGTAATAGCCGGGTTCGCATCCATCCTCATGCAGGTAGAAATTGCCCCAATACCAATTGCCGGGATCTTCCACGTCCTCGGGGTAGTGCAGGTCGCAGAAGTTGGCAAAGTTTGGCATCAGATCGGAGAACTGGCAGGTGTTGTAATACTCCTGATCGTCCCTATGTTTGAGGATCCAGACCTTGATGCCGTAGGTCGCGTCGGTGTCGGGGTAAAACTCGATCCACTCGTTCAGTTCAAAAATGCAGCGAACGTCGGTAAGGGAGTACTCTCTGCTATTGAAGCCATCGGCCGAGCCTACGCTGAGCCCGTTGATGCGTACTCCGCGCAGTACAGACGAATCCCTGTCGTCAAGGTTGATAAGATTGAGTTTGCCTGTCAGTTTTGCCGCTTCGGGAGTTGTATTGCCGGACTGACCGTTGCTTCCGGAATTGTTTCCGGACTGTGAACCGCCGCCTGTTGGGTTGGCGGAATTGTTGTTGCCTTGGCTGTTGTTATTGTTGTTAGTTTTGCCGCAGGCAACTAAACTGACAACCATTAAAAGCGCAAGGATGACCATAAGTATTTTTTTCATAACGCACCTCCAAAATTATATGTTTGCACATATATATTCCTTGCCTTTATTCTATCTCATTAATTACCGTTTTTCAAGCGTTTTTTCAAAGTTTGCCTATTGTGATTCAAAAACTCCCCGTGCGGAGTTATATTTCCGCGCCGGTATTCTTCCGGCATAGAAACAGCGGCAGCGTTTTTATTTATTCCAAAGCAAAATATAGTCCGTTATGAAGTGCGCGCCGAGTTCGTCTAAAACGGCGTGTTCCCGCGCAGCCTCCGCAAAATAGACCATATTCGCAGTGCCGCTTGCCTTGCTTTCGTTAAGCGCGCGGATCAAAAGAGCCCTTTCGGCATCCGCGTCAAAGCCTTCGTCCCTGTGATCGATACCGAATATCTCCGTCATTCCGTCGCCGCTATAGCGCTTGTAATAGATGTTTGCGACCGCTTTGCCTTCCCGTCGGTAAAGAAACAGCCTCCAGCCGCCGCGATCCGTGCTGAAATAGGCATCTGCAAGCCTTTTGGCGTTCCAGTACATCATTTCATCGGTGTGAAGCGCCGCAAAATCCGTCCAGTTTTCCGCGCTGACCGCCTCCACGCCGCCTTGTTCCTCCTGCTCGATGTATTCGGCAAAATCGAATACCAATAAACTGCTTTCATCTCCGACGGTAAATCCCCTGCTTTTCAAATGGCGCACCGCCGCCTCGTTCTCCTTCGGAAAACCGAAATAGATTTCGACGCAGGGATACCTTTTACGCGCATAGTCCAAAAACTCGTCGATCGCGTCCTCGGTGTTTTCTTCGATGCAGAACGCTTCAAATCCCAGATACTCTCCTCCGTCCTCAATATAGTAATGTATCCAGCCCTTTATCCGTTCCTGCACAAACAGCAGTATCTCCGAATTCGGGTATTTATCCTCCGCAACATCCATCGCGATCCGAGTGAAATCCTCTTTGGTCTTTATCCCGTCGCAATAGGTGGGGAACGCAGATCTTTTCAGATCCAGCGCAAGCGAATAAGCATAGTCGATATGGTTTGCGATCTCGTTGTTTTCGAGTTTTTTAAGCATAGACATTTCCTTTTATCCCACTTATTTGCGCAAAAAACCGCGCCGCAGCCGGATACGGGTATTATACACACAATGCGATAAGATTTCAACGCGGGCGTTTTGGGCGCTTCGCTTCCGTTCTTTGCACGGCGTTTTGCGCCTTTTGACAAAAGCCGGCCGTGCCCCGTCTGGTACGCCCACAGGGCGGACGGGGCTCGGCTTCGACTCCCTTCCTTCATTCTGCCAAATAAACAGGGGCGCAAGCCCCCCTGTTTATTTGGTGCCGGTGGTGGGAGTCCTTTTTCGCGCTTCGGGTCTCCGTGCTCGCTCACTCCGCTTCGCACTCGCCCTGCGTCGAAAAAGCCGGCCGTGCCCCGTCTGGTACGCCCACAGGGCGGACGGGGCTCGGCTTCGACTCCCTTCCTTCATTCTGCCAAATAAACAGGGGGGCAAGCCCCCCCTGTTTATTTGGTGCCGGTGGTGGGAGTCGAACCCACACGGTGTTGCCACCAACGGATTTTGAGTCCGTCACGTCTGCCAATTCCATCACACCGGCAAGTATCAATTAGCGTGTATTTTAGCACAGTTTTGCGCTCTTTTCAATGCCTTTTGAAAAGTTTTTCAAAAAAAAGTGATTATTGGTCGACTCCGCGCCGTATTTTTACCGACGGGCAAGGTGATCCCCAAGCAGGGTATTCCCCTCTTCGGTATTAAGCCGCGAACGGCGTGGCGGAAAATTGCTCGGGCGAATCTGCACGATCGCGCAGAGCAAGTGCAGCACGCTTTGGCTGCGCTTTCAACGGTAAAATCATTGAATACTGTTTGAAAATATGCTATAATCCCAACGGAAGGGGGCGAGATAATGTCAGGCGATCAAAAAAGAAAATCCGGCGGGCTACTCAACATCTTCATCGGATTTATCTTTTTTCTTTTTATGCGGCTCGATTCCTGGGTGATATCGCTGCCCGCTTGGCTTACGCTGATACTGCATTTTACTACCGGGCTCTCGCTCAAGTGGTTTCTTTTGACGCTCATAGTATGGCTTGTTGTCGGCGCGCTCCGCTTTGTAATTATTATGTTTGCCCGCTGGGGCGCAAGCAGTTCCGATTCGGTCAAAAAAGAGAGTAAAAACCCATATTCCATAAAGAAAACCGACAGGAGCGGCGAGCGGGACGGCGAATAGTGGCCTTCGCCTCTTGCTATTGACAAAATGCCCTAAAATACGCTATTATAATATTGGGTCTATTTACGCCTTTATATTGAGCGCATCCGCACCCGATATCCAAATCTGTATCCGTGCCGAGGAAACGGTTTATGTCTTTTAACGAAACTGCCGCAAAGAACCCCGCCCCCCACGAAACGAAAAGGCGCGGGGAGTGCACGATCATCTCCAACCCCTGCGCGGGCTCGGGTCAATGCGAAGTATCGCTCGAAGCCGCCCTCCGGCGCTTCGACGCGGCGGGGCTTCGCTATCGCGTTCTCAGAACGGAACGCCCGTACCACGCAACACAGCTCGCGCTCGAAGCGATTGAAAGCGGCGCCGAAACGCTGATCGTCGCAGGCGGCGACGGCACGCTGCGCGAGGTCGCCTCGGCGCTCGTAGGCAAAGCGGGCGTCGAAGTCTGCATCCTTCCCTTCGGAACGGGCAACGATTTTGCATCCGCGCTCGATATACCTGCCGATCCGCTCGAAGCCGCCGAACTCGCGCTGTACGGCGAGGCAAAAAAATGCGACCTTGCCCGCGCAAACGGCACCGTCTATACAAATGTTTGCGGACTCGGCTTCGATGTAGAGGTCTTAAAGCGCGTTGAAAAGCATAAAAAAGGGCGCAAGGGTATGCTCCCTTACGCGCTTGGGATAATCGACGCGCTGTTTACGCGCAAAAAGATACGTGCACGCATCAGCATCGACGGCGGCGAAACGCTCGAACTCGACACGCTCCTCATCACGCTCTGCAACGGCAAGCGTTTCGGCGGCGGGATGCTCGTTGCACCCGACGCTTCGGCGGACGACGGATTGATCGACGTGATGATCGTAAAATGGATCGGCTTTTTTAAGATGATAGTGCTTTTGCCTCTTTTCTTAAAAGGAGGGCATATCGGCAAAAAGCCCGTTATCCATTGCCGCGCACGCTCCATCCGCGTTGAAACGCAGTACGAAAACACCGTCGAAACGGACGGCGAACTCATCGAGCGCACCCCGCTTCTTTGCGAGATACTGCCCGCAGCGATAAACGTAGTGCGCCCCTAACTAAAATATTTTTCAGCGCATTGAGCGCACCAAAACCGCAAATACTTGATTATGGAAAGAAAAAGACGGAAAAGACGCCTTTCTAAACAGGGCAAAAGATATCTATTCGGCTTCCTCGGCGCAATGGCGATCGTTGGCATCGTTTTCGGCGTCGTTATGGGCGTGCGCTCATGCAAGGTATCCGCCTCAAAGCGCGTCCTGCCGTTTACCGCCGATTCCAAATACTTCTACACAGGCGATGGATTTATGTTTTTGAGCGGCAAGACGCTTCGCTATATGAATCTTGTCGACGAAAAGAAGGATTTCAGCATCGACGTTGAGTCTGAAAATGTTAATCTTACGGGCTCGGAACTTATCAAGGCGCTCTACGGCGCATCCACCGTGCGCGTGATCGGCACCCCGTTTGACAACCGCATCGACGGCGGCATAATCAAAACGGCTTCGGGCGGCAAATATGTCGGTGTATATGTGGAAACCCCCGACAATACCAAAGCGCTGATCGTGTACAACTCCACCGGCGCACAGACTTATCGGCTCGACTTTTCGGACAGCGTGCTTCTTGATTTCGGCTTTGAGGGCGGATCGAGTTCCGTCATCTACACGACCGAGTTATCAACGCTCGGCGGCGCGATCACGACCACCATCACTACATACGATCTCAGCCGCGAGAGCAAAACCGGCGTTATTAACATAAGCGGCCAGACAGTGAAAAACGTCATTCTGACCAAAAAGAGCGTTTTTGCGCTCGGTACGGACAGCCTCGTGCGCTTTGACCGCAGCACCAATGAGGAAGCCTACCGCATCATCTGCCGCGGCTACGATCTTAAAAGCAGTTCCCGTGATGGCGGCAAACTGCACCTTATGCTGAAACCGAGCGATAACGCGCTAATGCCCGTGCGCGTTTTGACCGTAAGCGAATCGAACGCTCCCGATGATAAAATGACCGAGTTCGTAGCGTCGACGGACGCGATCGACGCGTTCGTTATGGGCGGGTATGTTGCGATAGTGCATACGGACAGCATTAATGTCTATTCGACACAGGGCAAACCCGTCAAGAGTTTTTCGCTTGATGGAGCGGACTCCGCTCAAAAACTCGACGATAAGAATATCCTTATCACTCGCGCAAGCGAGGCGATACTCTATACATTCAAATAATCGAAAGGAGCACAGCGGGAACCGATGGGTATTTTGGGTTTGGCCGTAATCGGCATAATCGGTATTTTTCTGCTTGCGGGCATATATAAAGGCTTTCTTTGGAATCTGGCGACACTCGGCGCGATGATCGTTTCGATCATACTCGCGGCGCTGTTTATGGGCAGCGTTTCAAAGGCGATAATCAAAAACAACACGCTTTACGAGGCGATGCTCAGTTATACCGAGGGCTCGGAAGCCATCTACGACGTGGAACTTGTGGACAGGGATATCACTTCCCTATCCAACAGCGAGATAGACGAGATCATGGAGCGTTCCAATCTCCACTTCCCCCTGCGTGAGCGCGTTTATGAAAACATTATGAACGAGTCGCTCAAGTCCCGCGGCGCGACCACGCTCGGCGAGTACTTCAACGAGAGCATCGTGCTTGTTATAATCAACATACTTTCGTTCCTGCTCGTGTACTTCGTGTCCCGCGTAGCGCTGACGTTTTTGATCAGTTGGCTGGACTATTCGTTCAAGTTCCCGCGGCTCAGGCATTTCGATCCCGCGATCGGCGGCGCGATCGGCGTTATCCGCGGCATTATAGAACTGCTGATCGTCTTTATGATAACGCCGATAGTTTTGACGGTGCTTCCGTTCGATCAGATCGAGGAACTGTTCTCTGCGAGCGCGGTTGCGACCTATTTCCACCGCTCCAACATACTGCTGAAACTCATCCCCGGAGTTTGATCGGGACATAAACGAATATGACGGAAACTTGCGATGAAAAATCGCTGCTCAACGAGGGCGAGCGCGTGGACGATCTTCAGTCAAAGGGGCTGAAACTCATTCAGGCGCCCGCGTTCTTTTGTTTCGGAACGGATTCCGTGCTTTTGACGCACTACGCGCTCGATGCACTTAAAACCGCGAAAAGCGGAGGCAAGCTGATCGATCTCGGCGCGGGCTCGGGCTTTATCTCCGTTATGCTTGCGGCGCATACACGCCTTGACATCACCGCAGTCGAGATAGACGCGGCTCAATGCTCGCGGCTTGAACGAAGCGCTCTGATCAATGGCTTTCCGCCGTCCAAACTCACGGTAGTGAACGCCGACTATACATCATCGGGCGGCGCATTGACCCCTGGCTTTGACTATGCCGTCGCCAACCCGCCGTATTTCAAGCTCGAAAGCGGGGGCGCACCGACGCACGCCACGGCCACGCACGAAGAATCCGCCGATATTTTAGGCGTTTGCGGCGCAGCATCAAGGCTTTTGAAGTTTGGCGGCAAGTTTTTCTTCTGCTTCCCCGCCTCGCGCATCGCTGAAGCGTTCAGGGCGCTCGACGTGATCGGGCTTGAGCCGAAAAAACTGCGCTTTTGCGCGTCCACACCGACAAAAAAGCCCTATCTCGCGCTTATCACGGCTATAAAGGGCGCGAAACCCGGGCTCGATATCGAAAAGGAACTCGTAATCACGGACGAAAGCGGCGGCTACACGGATGAAGTGGCCGCGTGGTACGGCGAAAAATGAAAAACGGCATCGGAAACAAACTCTATCTCTGCGCGACCCCGATAGGCAATCTCGGGGACATCACTCTGCGCGCTGTCGAAACGCTCAAAGGCGTGGACAAGATCTACTGTGAGGATACGCGCAATACGCTCAAACTTTTGAACGCTCTCGACATCAAAAAACCGCTTGAAAGCTGCCATGAGCATAACGAAAAACTCCGTGCCGACAGGATCGCCGCCGAGGTGCGCGGCGGTATGAGCGTGGCGTTCGTAAGCGACGCGGGTATGCCCGGCGTATCCGACCCCGGCGCGGCGCTTATAGAAAAGTTTATCGCTGAGGGTCTCCCCTACTGCGTGCTTCCGGGCGCGAGCGCGGCGATAACCGCCTTCGTTATGAGCGGGCTCGATACCGATGAAATGTACTTTGTTGGCTTCCTTCCCAGAAGCGGCAGGGAGCGCGCGCAAAAACTCAATCGCGTTATCCGCTCCACGGCGACGACCGTCATCTACGAAAGCCCGCTCCGCGTCGGCGCGACCCTCTCGGATATCGAAAACGCGATCCTCGCCGCGGGCGGCGACCCGTCGTCGCGCAGATGCGCGCTTGCGCGGGAGATAACAAAGGCGTTTGAGGAGTGCGTGCGCGGAAGCGTTTCGTGCCTTCGCGCCCGCTACGAAACCGAAGCCCCGCGCGGCGAATGCGTCATCCTTCTCGGCGGCGCGGAAAAAAGCGCGGACGATCCGCAAAGCGGCGAAAAACTCGCTTCACTTCTGACGCTGATGCTTGACGAGGGCGTTACGGTAAAGAGCGCCGCGAAGATAGCGGCCGAAGCGCTCGGCGTTCCGAAGAACGCGGCGTACAAACTCGCGGACGAACTTCGGAACGGACGAAGCGAATAACAAAAAATAAAGCGGGGCCTCTGCGGATTTCCGAGACCCCGCTTTTTTGTGTCATTTCATCAAAAAAATCAGCCCCACGGCCTGGCATACGAGTATCAGCGGTATGAACACCACAAAATACCAATGCTTCGTCTTGTGCCTGAACAGCCACATACCGATCAGCGATCCTAAACTGCCTCCGATCAGCGCGAAAACGAACAGCATCCTTTCGCTGATGCGCCACTTGTGCTTTTTGGCGCGGTTTTTATCTATAAGCATTGAGAAGAATCCGATAAGGCTTGTAAAAGCGATCCATATCAGTACAACGAGTATGAGCGTTTCCTTCTTCATTGCGCTTTATCCCCCTTTCCTTCATTATTGGTCTCTTTGCCGCCCTTTTTGGCGGGTTTTTGGGCGTCCTTCGGCACCTCGGTCTTATCCAGCAATTCGTGCCCAAAGAACTTGACCGCGTTCTTTTTCTTGATGCGGCGGTATCTGCTTCCGGCGGTGGTGTCGAAGCGGCACACGCTTAAATACGGGCAGTATTGGCAGGCATACGAGTTTGCGTCCTTCCTGTACGGGCTTATGCTCGCCTCTCCGTCCAAAATGCTTTTGAGCGCGTCCTTGGCACGGGTCTCGGCGGTTTCGAGCACCTTTTTCATATCCTTCTCTTTCAGCAATTCGCCCGCTGAAAAGCCGCACTCATACTTTTGTGAAGGACGGATCCCCTTTATGACTGTCGAGTAGTCCGAAGTGCCCTCTATCGCGGAGTCGCTTGCGTAGATGACCTCTTCATCAAACAGCGTCGGCCCTGTAAGTTTCATATTGCCGATCGCCGTATCTTTGATTCTTTCCCCATCGTTCGTTTTGGGCGCATCGATCCCAAAATAGTACATTCCGGCGGGTCTTATCCCCTCTTTTCCCCATATCTTCTCCGTCGCCGCGGCGTAGATGGGCAGCTGGAGGGATATGCCCGCGTCGAGTTCGCCGTAGTCAAAGGAATGCGGCGACGATTTATAGTCGATTATCCTGAACAGTTTTTCTCCGTTTTCGCTCGTATACATATCGATCCTGTCCACCTTGCCGTTCATTCGGAACGAGAACTCTTCTCCATCCTCCGAGCCCTCTTGCCCGTCCTGTCTTATAGCGATCTCGTAATCGTTCTCGGCGTTCTTGCCGAACTCGAACTCAAGTTCATACGGTCTGAACTTGCCGCTGTTGATCTGGTGGATGACTACCGCAAGCGTTTCGTACAAAAGCTGTTTTATCTCCTCGGCGCTTACGCGCATAACGGCGGAATCGTCGAACATACCGAAGGTCTCGTTTTCAAGTTCCCTGTCGATCAGCTCATCAAATCTTTCCTCAAGAGTCTCCCTCGTGATGCTTTCGTAGTTGCCCTCCTCCGCCAGCGCTTTCATAATTTTATCGAACACGTTGTGGATTATCGTGCCCCTTGTGCTTTTTTTGAGTTCGTACTCCTCCCTCTCGCGCACGGAAAGACCGTAGTTCATCAAATAGCGATACGGGCATTCGTTGAACTGCTGCAGGCGCGATACGCTTCCGCGCAGTGTATTGCCCGCGCCGTACAGCATTTTGGACGCGTCGCGCCCGAGCGAGAGCGCGCCCGAGCCCTTGGAGCAGAGTTTCAGCATCCGCTCCGTTTCCTGTTTGTATTCTTCATCCGCGATAAAATACGCGTACAGCGGCGCGGTGATATCCTCGGCTTCACCCGTTTCTATCAGTCTGCGCATACCGCGAGCGAGCGCGTCGAACGCGAACGCTTTCGCGCTCATATCCACGGTTTCGGCCGTTGAAGCGTTCTCGGTATGCTTCGGAAAAAGCGCCGCAATGTTTTTAAGCAGCCTTGCGGGCTTTGTCGGGCTTCCGTTCACGCTTCGCGGATACGAAAGCGTGAGTTTTTCCGTCGGACGGGTCAAAAGCGTGTAGAGCGACAGTTTGCCCGCAGCGTCCATCTTTTCGGTCGTATCCCACGCGTTGATGCCGCATTCGCGCATAGTTTTGAGGTCGTGGTCGTTGATTATCGAATCATCCTGCCTAACGGCGGGGAACGCGCCTTCGAGCGCGCCGAGCACGATCAGGCGCTTTATCGCAGGGGTGTGCATCGAGCCGAGATCTCCGACGAGCACGCCGTCGAGTTTGGGCGGTATAAGCCCGATCTCGTAGGATTCCAGACCCTCGCGCACGACCGAAGAGAAGCGTTCGAGCCCGATCGATTCCTCGCCGAGGATGACGTAGATCTGGTCGAGCAGTTCGATGCATTTGTCGTACACCTGGCGTTCCACGCCCGCGTATACGGCGTTCATCGGATCGTCCGTTCTTTTCTCCAGCACGCGCGAATGCTGCTTCACCTTTTCGGCGACGCCGAGTTCCTCGAGTAAGCCGTACAGCGCCTCTATGCGCGAGGCCGCGGCGCGCGGGGCGTTGCTCTCGTCAAAAGACTGTTTGAGCCTCAGTATCGGCGCGCTGATGCGTTTGCGCACGCTCTCGATATCGTCAAAGCCTATTATTGAGCTTGCTTTTTCGCCTTTTACGCTCGGCTCGTCCGAATAGATGCGGCTTCCGTTCAGTCCGAAGCGTATTATATGGTTTTCGAGTTTTTCGATATCCGACTGTTTTTCGCCCGTTAGCCCCGTTTTCATAACGCGGATAAAGTCCTTTGCGCGGAAATTATGCTCAACGCAGTCGAGCGCGGCAAGGATCAGTTCCGCTATCGGATGCGCGGCGAGCGGGGGCTTGTCGTCCATAAAATACGGTATCCCGTAAGCGCCGAAAACGCGGCGTATCGTTTCCTTGTACGCTTCAAGATCGCATACCGCGACGGCTGTTTCATTAAAGCGCAGGTCGGCGTTTTGCTCGTAGGAGTCCTTTATCTCGCGGATGATCCTGCCCGCAGCGTCGCGCACTTCGGAGATAATATCGGGCGACGAGCAGATCTCTACCACGCTCGCATCCCCGCCGTACTCGGGCGCATAATAATCAAACAGCGCGCTTTCGAGATATTTGAGCGCGTCGCCGGCGCCGCGTTTATTGCCGTTCAAATAATGCACGCGCACGTCGCAGCCGCACCGCCGTGCCGCCTGTTCGAGCCTTGAAAGCGCTTCCGCGTCGGGGGCGAAAAGCCCGCCGTTCGCGCCCGGGTCTTCCCCGTCGCCGCGCATCGTTATAATAACGTTCTTTGCAAGAGCGAATATGGATTCCGTTATGCGGTATATCTGCTCGTTGAGCATATCCGGCGCATCGATGAACACATCCGCGCCGCGCACCGAGGATTCGGGCAGGCGCTCGATGAGCGAGTTTATCCTGTCCTCCGCGTCGAGATAGCGTTTTTGCATACGCTCGATGAGTTTTGAATAAACGAGTGCAAAATCGTCGAGTTTTGCTTTTAACTGTTTATCGAGCCCGCTTGCGGAAGTTAGTTGATCGGGCGTGATGTCGAAGCGTTTGAACATCAGTATCGTGCGGTCGCATTCCTCGGCAAAGCCGTTGTGCCGGCAAATGCCCTTGAACGCGGTGAGTTTATTCGCGTTTTCGTCGATCACGCGGCGGATGAGCATACGCCTGCCCTGCGCCGACAGATGCGCGAGCGAGCGCCCCGTTTCTTCGATAACGCGGTTAGCAAGCCTTGTGAACGACAGCACGGACGTATTGAACAGCCCCTTGCCGAGACGGATGGACAGCGCGCGCTCGACCTCGAACGTTTCGCGGTCGGGCACGATCAAAAACGAGCGAACGCCCTCGCGCTCGTTTTTTGCGATCGCCTCAAAAACGGCTTCGGTTTTTCCGCTCCCCGAGCGGCCTACGATAAGATCAACTCTTGCGCTCATATCGCTTCTCCTGATAAACGGGTGAGGTTGTTCTCAAAAGGAGTATGCTCCGTATTATTTACAGCGGCGTTTTTGTTGCCGCACCTGCTTTTCTCGGGTATTTTTTCGGTGTTGGCTCTGTCTTTTTTGCGACGATCAGGTTTCTTTCGCCCCACGGCGTTTCCTGGTGGAGCATCTCGGCCCGCCCGCCGAGCAGTTTCAGCGCGCGCTCGGCGTTTTGGAGTTCCTCCGCCGCGCCGGGACCCTTGTACATTATCGAAAAGCCTCCCGTTTTGACAAAAGGCATCGTCCATTCCGCAACTATCCTCGCTTCCGCAACCGCGCGGGAAAGCGCGATATCGTAGCGTTCGCGGTGGGCTTCATCCGCTCCCCCGTCCTCGGCGCGCGCGTGCACAAGCGTACACCCAAGCCCGAGTTCCCCGTTGACCTCTTTCAAAAAACCTATGCGTTTATTGAGCGAATCAAGAAGGGTCAAATCGATGTCCGGTCGCATTATTTTGAGCGGCACACCGGGCAGCCCCGCGCCCGTTCCGACGTCGATCACGCGGGCTCCCTCGGGTATCAGCGCGGATGCGATCAGGCTGTCCGCAAAATGCCT
Organism: Clostridia bacterium; assembly: GCA_017538255.1. Classification (GTDB taxonomy): domain Bacteria; phylum Bacillota; class Clostridia; order Christensenellales; family CAG-138; genus PeH17. The sequence goes on from JAFYJD010000028.1 coordinate 33,560, forward strand.
CAAAACAACGCCCTCGGGGTCGGTGATCGCCGTCAGGTTCATAACATTGTTTTTTTCGATCAGCATCACATAGTAGCAAACAAGTTTTTCCGTCTGTTCGGCGTCCGCTTCTATGTATTTGCCGATAAGTTCGCGCACTGCGCCGCGATCGGGTACAACGATCTGTTTCATCGGTCTTCTCCTTCGCCCTTCTTTTGGGAACGCTCCGCTTCTTTAAGGCGTATCATAATAACCGCTATATCGCTTGGCGAAACGCCCGATATCCTGCTTGCCTGCCCAAGATTTTTGGGGCGCGCGTCGGAGAGTTTCTGCCGCGCTTCAAGGCGCAGTCCGCCGATCGCGTTATAGTCCATATCCTCGGGAAGCAGTATGTTTTCGCTTGCTTCAAAGCGGCGTATGCGCTCGTTTTCGCGCTCGATATAGCCGCCGTAATGCGCCTCGGTCTCCACCTCAAATCGTGCCGCTTCCGTCAGCGCAGGGAGCGTGTCATAGAGCGCCGAAAGATCGGTATAGCCGATGCCGTTCCGCTTCAAAAGCGCGTCAAGGCGCACGCCGGTTATTACGGGGGGCTCGCCCTTTGCCGCCAAAAGCGCGTTGAGCGCCTCGCTCGGCGGCACGGTCTTTTTGAGCGCTTCACGCGCACGGTCTATCATCTCCGCCTTGCGCATAAGGCGGTCATAGCGCGCACTCGAAGCGAGCCCGATGCGCCACGCACGCTCGGTAAGGCGCAGATCGGCATTATCCTGCCTTAAAACAAGACGGTATTCAGCGCGGCTCGTCATCATTCGATAAGGCTCGTTCGTGCCCTTTGTGGTAAGATCGTCCGTCAAAACGCCGATGTACGCGTCGGAGCGTTTAAGGATAAAGCTTTCCTCGCCCTTTACGGAGAGCGCCGCGTTTATGCCCGCGATAAGCCCCTGCGCGGCGGCTTCCTCATAGCCGCTTGAGCCGTTTATCTGCCCCGCGAAAAACAGCCCGTTTACATCCTTGCTTTCAAGGCTCGCGTCAAGCGCCGTCGGGTCGATGCAGTCGTATTCGATCGCGTAGCCGTAGCGCGTTATCTCGCAGTTTTCAAGCCCCGGGATCGTTCTTAGCGCGTCGCGCTGAACGTCCTTCGGCAGACTCGTGGAAAAGCCCTGAACATACATCTCGCACGTTGAAGCGCCCTCGGGCTCGATGAAGAGTTGATGCCTCGGCTTGTCGCTGAAGCGGATCAGTTTATCCTCTATCGACGGGCAGTAGCGCGTCGGCGCAGCGTTGATGCGCCCGGAAAACATCGGCGAACGGTCAAGATTATTCAGTATAAGCGAATGCGTGTCGGAGTTCGTATACGTAAGATAACATAAATCCTGCTCCTTTTTTAACCCATCCGTCAAAAACGAGAAATGCGGGATCGGCTCGTCGCCGTATTGTTTCTCCGTTTTTTCAAGGTCGAGGCTCGATCTCAGCACGCGCGGCGGCGTGCCCGTTTTGAATCGACGCAGCGAAAAGCCGAGTTCCGTAAGCGAAGTGGAGAGCGCGTTCGCCCTCGACAGCCCCGACGGGCCCTGCTCGCGGCTGAACTCTCCGATATGTATCAAACTTTTCAGGTATACGCCCGCGCATATCACGACGGCGCGGCAGTCATAGCGCGTTCCCCCCGCGCAAATTATGCCCGAAACACGTCCGTTTTCTGTCCGGATATGTTCGCATTCGTCCTGCCGAAGCGTCAGGTTTTCCTGCGTTTCAAGCGCGCGCTTCATCCGAAGGTGATAACCGGTTTTGTCTATTTGGGCGCGAAGGGAATGCACGGCGGGACCCTTGCTCAAATTGAGCATACGCATCTGCAAAAACGTGTCGTCGGCAGCAAGCCCCATCTCGCCGCCGAGCGCGTCTATCTCTCGCACAAGATGCCCCTTGCTCGTTCCGCCTATCGCCGGATTGCAGGCGCAGAGCGCGACGGCGTCGAGGTTGAGCGATATTAAGAGCGTTTTAACGCCCAAACGCGCGCAGGCAAGCGCCGCTTCCACGCCCGCGTGCCCCGCTCCGAGAACTATGATATCGTATTTTTCCTGCGCTGAGTGCATCTGTTATACCCTGTAAACAACTATCCCGTTTTTTGTCAATTCAAACGGCGGCGCGATCTCAATCACCTTACCCGAATACCTTTTAAGCGGCGGTGGGAGTTCTTCATTGAACTCTATCCGCTCCGCACAGAGCATAAGTCTATCCATAAACGCCCTGTTCTTTGCGCGGTCGCCGTATTTGTCGTCCCCCACTATCGGACAGCCGAGCCGCTCAAAACTCGCCCTTATCTGGTGCGTGCGCCCCGTTATCAGTTCCGCTTCTACGAGGGATACGGTCTCGCCGCTTTCAAGGCGCACGCTCTTTTTGAGGGTGTAGCGCGTACGCATTTCAAAAGTGTTCGCGCCCGGTCTGTCAAAAAGCCGCACGCGCGCCTCCGAACTGTCCTTTTCGGCATGGAAAACTGCCTCTCCCGATGGTCTTTCGGGCTTTGAAAACACTATTAGCGAATAGGTTTTTTTCAGTTCGCGCCCGGCGATGAGTTTGAGCAGCGCATCGCGTACGTGGATCGTCCTTGCAAACAGTACGAGCCCGCTCGTCGGCACGTCGAGCCGATGCACGGGATACACTTCGCCAAACGCCGCCCGAAGCCGCGCTTCAAGCGTATCCTCTCCCCCGTCCGCTATCGCGCAGGAGATGCCCGCGGTCTTATTCACGGCGATTATGCCGTCGTCGATATACGGGCATCTGACGCCGCTTGTAAGCGCCGCCAAAGCGTCGCCGAACGGTGCGAACGCGCCGAACGTCGGGATGCTCGTAAAGGTCATATTCTCCTTAAGCGTCGGATGCTCAATGGTCAAACTGTACGCATACAGCGCGATCTGCTGTCCCCTTTCGGCGGCTGGATTATAGCGTTGATCGCCCCAAAGCGGCATATTTGCGCCCGCGAACTGCGCGCGTATCTGATGATGCCTCCCCGTGTGAAGATCGACGTCAACAAGCGTAAAGCCGTTTTTGCTCATAACGGCGGCGTAATCGAGGCTTGCCCTCTGCGCTCCAGGCTCATCCTTTGAAGTGAGCCTTGAAGAATGGGTGCTTTCGTCCTTAACGATGTAGTTTTCAAGCGTCCCGTACGGAGCGATACCCAAAGCCACGACCGCCGCGTAACGTTTTTTCGTGCGCCGTGCCTTCATAGCCTCGGTAAGGCGCGCCGCCGCCTTGCTCGTGCGCGCAAATACCATAACGCCGCCGACGGGTCGGTCGAGCCTGTGCACGAGCCCGAGATACACCTCGCCGGGCTTGTTGTATTTTTCTTTTATGTAATACTTGGCTTCGGTCAAAAGATCCATATCGCCGCTCGAATCCGCCTGCACGGGCATATTGATCGGCTTTTCAACGACCAAAAGATGATTGTCCTCGTAGATGATCTTCAGCATTTGATAATTAAACCGTTAATCTATGCGCTTTTATACCTCGCGCCACCATCTGCCCGTGCAACCGCAGGGCAGGATCAGTTCTCCCCCACCGATCGGCAGCCCTATCTCGTCGGCTACGATCTTGCCGCCGCGTTTGGAAAGCGCAACGCTCAAAACGTTCTTGACTACCGCGGGCGCAAGCCCCGTTGTATACGAGTTTATCAGGAAGAATCCCGCGTTTTTGCTGAGCAGATCCGCGCATTCGCTCACGAGCGGAAACAGTCCCTCCTCGATGCGCCACATCTCGCCCGTCGGACCCCTGCCGTAGCTCGGCGGATCCATAAGTATGCCCTCATATTCGCGGCCGCGGCGTTTTTCCCGCGCGACGAACTTCATCGCGTCGTCAACGATGAATCGTACGGGACGGTCGGCAAGCGCCGACGCGGCAAGATTGCTCTTTGCCCACGCGACCATACCCTTTGCGGCGTCCAGATGCACTACCTCCGCGCCCGCGGCGGCAAGCGCCAGCGTTGCGCCGCCCGTATAGGCAAACAGATTCAAAACGCGGAAGGGCTCGCCGTGTTTTTTCTTGTAATTCTCGACGATACCGCGCATAAAATCCCAGTTGACCGCCTGCTCGGGGAACAGCCCCGTATGCTTGAACCCCGTCGGCCGCACGATGAAGGTCAGATCCTTATAGCGGATATTCCAGTTTTCCGACAGATCACGATTGAACTGCCACTCGCCGCCGCCCGACGACGAACGAATATAGTGCGCATCGATATGATCGGGCGCTTTCATCGGCCAGATCGCCTGTGGATCGGGTCGAAGCAGCACGATGTCCCCCCAACGTTCGAGTTTTTCGCCATTGCCGGCATTTATTATCTCAAAATCTTTCCAACCGTTTGCAAGAAACATAGTCTCACCCGCCGTCAATCCTCGGTTTTACCCATTATCTTATCAAACAGCCCGTTGAGTTCTTCGGGGCTGTAATACTCTATTACGATCCTACCCGATTCCTCGCTGCCCTTGATGCTGACCTTGGTGCCGAGTCGCTCGCGCAGGGCGTCCTGTGCGCTGACAAGGTCGTTTGAAAGTTTGCTGCGCTTCGTCTGCCTCTTTTCAAGCGCCTTTACCTCGAGCGCTTTTTCGACCATCCGCTCCGTTTCGCGTACCGACCAGCCCTCGCGCACCGCCTGGCGCGCAAGTTCCGTCATAAGTTCGTCGTCGGTGATCGTTCCCAGCGCACGGCAATGCCCGGGCTGTAAGAGCCCGTCCGCGACGTATTTTATTATCTCCTCGGGCAAAGTAAGCAGTCTTAGAGTGTTTGCTATTGCGGGTCGTGATTTTCCGAGGCGTTTTGCAACGGCGTCCTGCGTTAGATCGTGCTCGTCCATCAGCGCCCTTATCGCAAACGCTTCCTCGATCGCGTTCAGGTTTTCGCGCTGAAGATTTTCGATTAGCGCGAGTTCGCGCACCTCCTGTTCGTCTATCTCGCGGATGATCGATGGGACTTCGTTGAGCCCCGCTATCCTCGCTGCGCGGAAACGCCTTTCACCCGCAATGATCGTGTATCTGTCGCCGTTTGGTTTTACAATTATCGGCTGAACGACACCGTGCTGCTCAATGCTCGCGGCAAGTTCCTCAAGTTTTCTTTCATCAAAACGCTTGCGCGGCTGATCCGCGTTGTTGTCGATCAAATAGACGGAGAGCATACTTATCGCTCCATCCTTGTTTATGCTGCCGCCGAGCAGCGCATCAAGTCCTTTTCCCAAACCTTTCATATTCTTCTCCTGAAATTATTTACTTTCCTCGGTCGCATCATCCATAGGCTGCTGCTCGTCCAACAATTCGAGCGCAAGCGTTTTGTAAGCGTTGGATGCGCCGCATTTCGGGTCGTACATCGTTATCGGCAGACCGAAACTCGGCGCTTCACCAAGGCGTACCGAGCGCGGTATCACGGTATTGTAGACCTTGTTGCGGAAGAACTTTTTGACCTCCTCGACCACCTGGTTGGACAGGCGAGTGCGCGCATCGTACATCGTCATAACGACGCCCTCGACTGCCAGATCGGGATTGAGGTTTATGCGAACAAGGCGCACCGTATTCATAAGCTGCGAAAGCCCTTCGAGCGCGTAGTATTCGCATTGGATCGGCACGAGCAGCGTATCAGCGGCGGCAAGCGCGTTGAGCGTGATAAGCCCCAGCGAAGGCGGACAGTCTATGAATATGTATTCGAACTCATCCCGCACCGAGCGGAGCGCGTTTTTAAGTTTGAACTCGCGCGACATCTGGCTGACGAGTTCGATCTCCGCGCCTGCGAGTTCGATCCTTGCCGGGAGCACGAACAGTCCCTCCACCTGAGTTTTAAGCATAATTTTCTCAGCGTTCACGCCGTTTATCAGCATATCGTAAACGCTGTACTCACATTCCTCCTTATCAACGCCGATGCCGCTTGTTGCGTTGCCCTGCGGATCGACATCGACGAGCAGCGTCCTATGCCCCTGCTGCGCGACGCAGGTAGCAAGGTTGACGGCGGTCGTGGTCTTCCCCACCCCGCCCTTCTGATTTGCTATTACTATAACTTTTGCCATAAGTTCCTCCGCAAATGGGGTTTGTTTCATACTTTTTTTATAGCTCATATCAATTTCCGTTAAGGGTTTCAAACTTGGCAACATAGTAGAACGTGCCTTGAATCAGTCCGGTTTCTTCGTCCATAGGAAGCCTCATACGGTGTGACGATACAAGCTTGCCGTCTTTATCATACCAGCCAAGGAATCTTATGTTCTCATTTTCCCTATCCCAGCTAGCTGACAATTCCACATCAAAGTGCGTAACCGACCAATCGGTAGCATAATCATTGTCTATTCCCACATAGCCGTCACCCTCTGCAACTACCGTAAGATCAAAATCAAAGTTATTGAGATAAAACGGTTCACCATCATAGCAAAATTCTTCATGTTCTTCCGGCACAGATACCCAACGAAGCCGTTTGAGTTTATTTGCGTAAATGGAAATATGGAAAGATTCTATCGTTTCAGGCAGCACTTCTTCAAGCTGCTCACAAAAGGTGACGTCTATTTCAGGTTCATTGCAGCCTGTAACATCGAGCGCGGTTATCCCGCACCAGTTGCAGTTGACAGAAATCAACTCTTCGCAGCCGCTGAGATCGAGTTTGCCAACAAGGTCATAACCGGTGACATTATAAACTTCGCGCCCCTTTTCTGTTCGTATTTTATGTGGAACATAGAAAGCGACCAGTCTGCCGTTTTCGTTAAACTCTGCGATCGGAATATTGCCTTCGGGTTCATGAAAGATGGAGTCCCAGAAGAACCATGTTGTGGGATCGTCGGGATCGTAGTATTCATTCATTTTCTCTCCGTTACGAACTCCGTTTTCATCCTTTATTTCAAGGAAATTGCGAACGGCGTTGAAATCATGCTCGTTAATCTCGGAAACAGGGGGGCAAGAGACGGCAGGGCGCGGACCCTGCGTAGGCTCTGCGGTGGGCGCCGCCGTCGGGGTTTCGGTGGGCTGTTGCGTGGGCTCAACCGTTGGCTCTTCGGACGGGGCCCCCGTGGGGGCCTCCGTCCAAAGCTTCGGCGATGGGCTCGGATCGGCATTCTTCACCGGCGCACACGCCGCGAGCATAAATGCCGATGCAAGCAGCGCAAGGGTTATCGCTTTAAGCTTTGTGTTTTTCATGGTTGATTTCCTCCGTTCTCATCTTTCTTCGCTTTCAGCAAGCCGTACCCGCTTATTATACACGCAAACGGAGTTCATTACAAGGCTTTTAAAAACAAAAGAGAATGTTTCCCGTGAAACATTTCACCGTTTGTGCTATCATCAAAAATGGCGTCGTTGACTTTAAATTTAACTGAATGCGTTTAGCAAAAGATATGTATGCCAATCTGTCGTATGTCTATCCCAACAAAAGCTTTACCGCTGCGATGCCCGTTATCACGCCGACCGCACCACTGATCAGCGCCACCGGTATCGCATACGAAGTCTTTTTGATCCCCGCCGAGCCGCAGTACAGTGCGATCGTATATACGATGGTCTCCGTCGAGCCGACGCAGACCGAAGCCGCGTTGCCTATAAAACTGTCCGCTCCATATGTCTTCAAGACGTCCGACAGTACCGCGAGTGCCGCGCTGCCCGAAAATGGGCGCATCACGAGCAGCGGGATAAGTTCTGCTGGAACTCCAAGCGCGCCGAAGACGGGGGATAGCAGGCGTGAGATCAGTTCAAAACCGCCGCCCGCTCGAAACACGGCTATCGAACCGAGCATCAGCGCAAGATTCGGAAGTATCGAAAGCAGGGTCGGTACCGCATCTCGCGCCCCCTCGACAAAAGCGTCGTATGGATCGCATCTTTTAATAAGCGCATATATGAGAAGGAGCGCTATAAGGGTAGGGAAGAGGAGTTTCATTTAATTATCGATGCAAAGGCCTTGCTTGCTATAATTGCTGCAACTGCGGCAAAAATCGAAGATATCAGGGTGGGAAGTACTATGGAATAAGCGTCCGCCGCGCCGAGTGAGAAGCGTATCGCAAGCACGTTCGTCGGCAAAAGTTCTATTGCGGACGCATTAAGTGCAAGGAACATACAGATATTGGCCGTTGCACTCTCTGAGCCGTGCGCTTCACGTTTCAGTTCACGCATAGCATCTATTCCAAACGGTGTAGCGGCATTCCCGAGACCGAAGAAGTTTGCGGCAAGATTCATCGTTATCGGCGCCGCTGCGCCCGATACGCCCGGCATCAGCAGCCCGAGCGGTTTTCGTATCAGTCGTGCAAGTTTTTCCACGAGCCCGGCGCGTTTTGCAACATTCATAAGCCCCATCCATATGAGATATGAGCCTGCAAGCGAAGCGCAGAGTTTTACCGCTCCGTCCGCGCCCGAGATCAGTTCGTCAAGAGGGGATATCCCGTTTACAATGCAGAGCAGACAGCCCACAGCAAATAATACCGTTATTATTAAACTCATCATATAACAGGCTATGCACCTATGTGCACCGCTATTCACAAACAAAAAAGAGAATGTTTCACGTGAAACATTCTCTTTAATATCTGTCCTCCTCATTCCCACTCGACGGCATCTATGGAAACGAGATATTGTTCCATAAAGTCCATATAATCGTCTACGAAACGCATAATGTACGTCTTATAGGCGGGGAACTTTTTGTTGAGTTCATCCGTCATACGGTCAAATATTACGTCCTCATCGTAGGGATCTTCTTCGCCGATCTCATCGAGATATGCAATGTCCAGCGCGATCAAGGCATCGAGCATCTCGCCGAAATCGGTTTCGGAAACGAAGTCAAAATCGCCTTGGTTGGCAAACTTTTCGGCAATATAGGTCTTTGCCTCGGCAAGTTCCAGTATCATAGGTTGCTCCTTTCAAATTTTTATTTTCAGTTTATTCCACTATTATAAAATCTACAGCGCTGAGCCGCGAAGCGAGGCGCACCGTGAAACTGCCAGGGCCTTGATTCAACGAAGTACCGAGAATAATCTGCGATACGCCGTTCGTTTCCGCAAAATCAACGAGCGCATCTACGACGTTTTCAGCGCGCAGTATCGCGAGTTCGGCATCGATCAGGCTTGCGCAGGTGAACAGGTATTCTATCGCATCCGGCTCGGAACGGTAGTCCAAAAACGCATGTCCTTCTTGGACGCAATGTACTACAAACAGTCTTTGATTTGGTTTTCGCATATAGGCACCGCGTTCTATCAGGCGCTCGCAGGCACGCTGACCCGTTACGCAGACCATAAGCCCTCCTGCTCTCTCTTTTTCGGCTGTATCGGTTGCAATATTATCGCTAATTTCGTTCTTTTTCATATTGGCTCCATTTCCCGCCGGCTGTTCAATCGTGTTTTCCGAAATGTGCCGAGCGGATCGCGTCCTGCATCTTATCAGGCAGGACCGGTGTGTCGCTGTTATCAATCGCTTCGATCGCCTCGTCGACGGTGTGCACGACCGTAAACAGGCGCATAAACAGGGGATTTGCAAACCCGTCGTTTACGCAGCGTTCAAACTGCGCGATCAGCGCGTCGTAAAACCCGCCGATATTCACGATTATTATGGGTTTTGAGTGATAGCCGAGCTGCTTGAGCGTTATTACTTCGAGCAGTTCCTCGAGCGTTCCGAAGCCGCCGCCGAGGGCGATAAACGCCGAACTTTTTTCTTCCATAGCGGATTTTCGCTCGTGCATCGTTTTTGTTTCGATACGTTCGGTACAATGCTCGAAGTATATGCCGGGAAGATTGAGTTTTTCCGGTATAACGCCGATGATCTCGCCGCCGTTTTTGTGCGCGCCGCCCGCCGTCGCGCCCATAAGCCCCGTTCTGCCCGCACCGAACACAAGCCCCATGCCAAGAAGCGCGAGCCTTGCACCGAGTTCATACGCAAACTCGATGTGTTCATTTGGAACGGCGCTTGACGATGCGCCGAAAACGCAGACATATCTGTCGGCCATAATCACCTCGTTGACCGCAAGCGGTTTTGCTCCGCAGTTTCCTTATTGCCATTATAACATCTTTTTTACCTAAATGGAATTGGATAAGTGTGAAAAATTGTGTCAAATTGTTAACTGAACGGATAGACGAGGGTGATTTTAGGCGTTTTTGTGAAAATATACTGTTTTCTGGGGCTTTTGGCACTTGTAATCCCGTTCACCGTTTGGTAAAATACCGCACGGAAAAACAGAGTAGGGAACGGTGAGTTTTTAAGTGTCGGGGATACAGGGAGTTGATTCCCGAACGAAAACTCGTTTCGCAGGCACAAATACCGTAAGGGCTGCGCCGATTGTAGAAACAGGTTGCTGTACCGTTCTCGCATCCCGCTGGCTATATGAACGGATACTGCTCCTTTGTGTAGCGACGAGATCGCTCTACGAAGGAGATTTTTATGGAAAAAGCACAAAAAAACACGATCAATTCAGCCAAGACCTCATCAAATGCAACGGCGTTTCAGCACATTACGCGCATCCTTATCGCGATCGCGCTGCCGGTTATTATGCTGCTTGTTCTGTTTTTGAACTTCAAATCCGTCTTCGGCAACGATGCTTGGACAAAGAGCGCGTACGAAAAACTCGAATTCGGCGAGACCGAACGCACGAACGCGGACAGAGTGAAGGCGTTCAAGGCGCTCGCGGGTTTTGTTAAGTCCGAATCCGACGAAACGGCACTTGCCGCCGTTACCGCGGGCGAGAGTGGGGAAGCGTTCTTTACGGAAACGGAACGCGCCGCGCTCGCGTCGCTGCGTCCGACCGTCAAAACCCTCACCACCGCCGCCTACTGCGTTGCGGGGTTTACTTTTGTCGCGCTGATACTCGCATTTATCGCGCATCGCGGCGCCGACGCGGGAAGGCTCATCCGCTTTATCGCAAAAGCGGCGCTTTGGTCCGCACTCGGTATGATCCTTATTATGTTCGCAGGTTGGGTCTGGTCGAAGTTAAACCCCGATTCGTTCTTCTCCGCCGTCAAAAACACCGTTCCCGCGCTCAAAAACTTTGACGCGGGCTGCGGCAGACTCGCTTCGCTCTGTCCGAATGCGCTGTTTAAAGATATGTACTCGCGCATCATACTGCTTGCCGGTATGGTCATAGCGATAATCGCGATCAACGCCGGGCTCTATCTTGCCGCGAGCCGTATGGTTAACACCAAGTTTTCCTTGCAGATACTTGCGCGCACGGCGCTGCTTATCGCGCTCTACATCGTGCTTGACCGCATCGTGCCCTCCGTCAAACTTCCCGGCGCCAAGATAGGGCTTTCGTTTGTTGCGCCGTTTATCGCGGCGATGCTCTACGGACCCGTTATCGCCATGCTCGTTTACGGCATCGGCGATTTTATCGCGGCGATCCTGTTTCCGTTCGGCACATACCACGTGGGCTTCACCCTCGTAGCGGCGCTGATGGGCGTCATCCTCGGTCTGTTCCTCAACAAAAAACCCCTCGAAGCGTTCGGAAGCGACAGGGGGTGGCAGAAGATAAAACTTTTCCCTAACATAATAGTTCCGGTTGTTATAAACTGCCTGATCCTTGGTCTGTTTGTGAACACGATCTGGGTCGCCCAACTCTACGGAAGCAAAACCTACTGGGGCTGGTTCGTTTACAGGCTCACCGAGTACGCGATACTCGTTCCGGCGCAGATAGTGCTTGCGCCCCTGCTTCTCAAAGCCTGCGAACAGCTTGAAAAGGCTGGCGGCGCCCGTTCCGCTTGGTCAAAGAGGAAGAACAAATGAACTACCGCGAGACCCTTGACTACATACATTCCGTTTGCTGGAAGGGCTCGCGCCCGGGACTCAGCCGCATCACGGAACTGCTTGACGCAATCGGCAACCCCGAAAAGGGACTGAAGGTCGTGCACGTTGCCGGCACTAACGGCAAGGGCTCGTTCTGTTCGATGCTTACCAACGTGCTGATTGAGGCGGGCTACAGCGTCGGCTCGTTCACCTCGCCTTATATAGAGGAGTTCACCGAACGCATCCGCTATAACGGCAGGGATATAACAAAGCGCGAACTCTCGTCCGCAACGGGCTTTATCCGCCCGTTTGCGGATAAAATGGAGGATACTCCGACCGAGTTCGAACTCATAACCGCGATCGGCTTTGAGTTTTTCAGGCGCAAAAAGGTCGACGTCGTCGTGCTTGAATGCGGTATGGGCGGCAGGCTCGATTCGACCAACGTCATCGACGATCCGCTTCTTTCCGTCATAACCGGCATAGCGCTCGACCATACCGAATACCTCGGAGATACGATCGAAAAGATAGCGGGGGAGAAGGCGGGCATCATCAAGCCCGGCTGTCCCGTGCTCTTCGGCGGCGAGGGCGAAAGCGCAAAGCGCGTGATCGCGGAGCGTGCATCGGAACTCGGAAGCGCCTTTTATTCAACGGATCGCGGCGCGATCCGCGTTAAAAACTGCACCGTAAACGGCAGCGTCTTCGATTACGGGCGTTATAAGGACGTGTGCCTCCGTCTTCTCGGCTCGTACCAACCGCAGAACGCGGCAAACGTTATCGAGGCGGTGAAGATACTCAATACACGCGGGCTTGCGATCACGGACGAAGCGCTCCGCCGAGGTCTTGCTTATGCCGAATGGAAGGGGCGTTTTGAGATGCTCTCGACCGATCCTCTCGTCTTCTTTGACGGAGGGCACAATATCGAGGGCACGGCCGCAGCCGTCGAGACCGTCAAACTCTATTTCAAAAACGCACGCGTAAATGTGATAACCGGCGTTATGGCGGATAAGGAATACGCCGAGATGGCGAGGATCATAGCGTCCGTCGCAAACAAGGCCTTCACCGTCGCGCCCGACAACCCGCGCGCGCTCGATGCAAAGGAGTATGCCGAAGTGTTCCGCTCGCTTGGCGTTGAGGCGGAAAGTTTTGAAAACTACGACGGCGCAGTCGCCGCCGCGCTCAAAAACTGCGCCGAAACAAAGACGCCGCTGCTTGCGCTCGGCTCGCTCTACGCTTACGCGCCGTTCAAAAAGGCGCTCCGCAAGGCGCTCAAACTCAAATAGACCCGTTTTATCGGCAGGCGGATGTTGAATCCGCTTGCTTTCATTTTATAATCCACAGGGTAAAACCTTAGATGGGGTGTGGCTGTAAAAAAGAGTTTCCTCGACGTTCTTCTTCCGTTCGAGAATCCTGCGGGTATCGTTGTCGGCTGATGAGATAACAGAATATTTTATTCGGGACTGCTATACGGGCCCTTTTTTGTGTAAATACTAATGTTTGGGAGCGCGGCGTCGTCATAACTTTGCCGGAAGAGGGGACGCGCTGACCGTTCCGCAAAGCGGTAATATAAAACCACAGGCGGCGCGATATCGATCGCCGTGCTTAAACGCCCCTTTTTGCCGCCCAACAGCCGCCGTTCCGGGCTGATTATGGCAAAAATATGTATTTATTGAAACAAACTTATGTAAACACTACACTTTTGCCGGAAACGGGGTTATAATGTTAGCACTCAATAGGCAAGAGTGCTAACAACCCATCCGGGCAAACGCCGCACGGATCGGGGATTGGCAACACCCCTTGCCCATGCAGCCATGCCCGACAGTTGCAAGCGCACCCGTGCAAAGCCCGGCGGTTTGATGTTTTTAGAGCGGAAACGCCTTGACGGAGCGTTTAGCGCATCCGAAAAATGTTAAAAAGCTCTATTGAGAGGTGAAAAAGATATGAACGCAGAAAAAATGACGCAAAAGACGCTTGAAGCGCTCGGCGAGGCACAGCGCACCGCCGAGGAGCGCAGGCACACGCAGGTGGGGCAGATACACGCCCTGTACGCGCTGACGAACGATGCGGACGACCTCAACGCGCAGCTTTTGACCGCGATGGGCGTTCCGCTCGACGCGTTCCGCGCCGCCATAGAGGCGGAACTCAAAAAGCAGGCGAGCTACGGTGGAAGCGGCGGTCAAGTCTATATCACGAGCGAACTGAACGCCGCGCTCAACCGCGCCGAGGATGAAGCAAAGGCGATGGGGGACGGGTTCGTATCCGTTGAGCACATAATGCTCGGCCTTATCGAAAAGGCGGACGGCGTGCTCAAAAACCTGTTCAAACGCTTCAATATCGAGCGCAACGCCTATCTCGGCGTGCTGAAGAACGTCCGCGGCAACACGCGCATCAACAGCGATAATCCCGAGAGCACCTATGATGTGCTCAACAAGTACGGACAGGACCTTACCGACCTTGCAAAAAAGCAAAAACTTGACCCCGTCATCGGCAGGGACAACGAGATAAGGAGCGTTGTGCGCATCCTTTCGAGAAAGACCAAAAACAACCCCTGTTTGATCGGCGAGCCGGGCGTCGGCAAGACCGCGATAGCCGAGGGGCTCGCACAGCGCATCGTGCGCGGCGACGTACCCGATAATCTAAAGGATCGCAGACTGTTCGCGCTCGATATGGGCGCGCTTGTCGCCGGCGCGAAATACCGCGGCGAGTTTGAGGAAAGGCTCAAAGCCGTGCTCAACGAGATAAAAGCGAGCGATGGCAGGATAATCCTTTTCATCGACGAACTGCATACGATAGTCGGCGCGGGCAAGACCGACGGCGCGATGGACGCGGGCAATATCCTTAAGCCCATGCTCGCGCGCGGCGAACTGCACTGCATCGGCGCGACGACGCTCGATGAATACCGCAAATACATCGAAAAGGACGCGGCGCTCGAAAGGCGTTTCCAGCCCGTAATCGTTGCGGAGCCGACCGTCGAGGATACGATATCCATACTGCGCGGGCTTAAGGAGCGCTACGAAGTCTACCACGGCGTAAAGATCCATGACTCCGCGCTGATCGCCGCCGCGACGCTCTCCGACAGGTACATCTCCGACCGATTCCTGCCCGATAAGGCGATCGACCTTGTTGACGAGGCCTGCGCGCTTATCAAAACGGAGATGAACTCGATGCCGAGCGAGATGGACGAGATATCGCGCCGCATAATGCAGCTCGAGATAGAGGAGCAGGCGCTCAAGACCGACACCGACGCGCATACCGCCGAACATCTTGACGAGATACGCACCGAACTTGCGGCGCGGCGCGAAAAACTCAATGAGATGAAGGCCAAATGGGAGAACGAGAAAAACGCCATCGGCAAGGTGCAGCAGCTGCGCGAGCGCATCGAGCAGGTCAACGCCGAGATACAGAAGGCGGAGAGCGAGTACGATCTCAACCTTGCCGCAAAACTGAAATACGGTGAACTCCCGAGCCTTCAAAAGGAATTGCAGCAGGAGGAGGAGACCTCCTCAAAGCGCGAAAACAGCCTTTTGAGGGATCATATCTCGTCGGAGGAGATCGCGAAGATCGTCGCGCGCTGGACGGGTATCCCCGTATCCAAACTGCTTGAAAGCGAAAGAAAGAAACTCCTGCGCCTTGACGAACAACTCCACAGGCGCATCATCGGTCAGGACGACGCCGTACAGCGCGTGTGCGACGCGATACTCAGGTCGCGTGCGGGCATACAGAATCCCAACCGTCCGATAGGCTCGTTCCTGTTTATGGGTCCAACGGGCGTCGGCAAAACGGAACTCTGCAAGGCGCTCGCCGAGGCGCTGTTCGACGATGAGCGCAGTATGGTCAGGATCGATATGAGCGAGTATATGGAGCAGTATTCCGTGTCCCGCCTGATCGGCGCGCCTCCGGGCTACGTGGGTTATGACGAGGGCGGGCAGCTCACCGAGGCCGTTCGCAGAAAGCCTTATGCGGTACTGCTTTTCGACGAGGTGGAGAAGGCGCATCCCGATGTGTTGAACGTGCTGCTTCAAGTTCTGGACGACGGCAGGATCACCGACGGGCAGGGGCGCACCGTGGACTTTAAAAACACCATAATCATACTTACGAGCAACATTGGAAGCGATATGATACTCGGCGAGATGGAGCAGGGCGAACTGACGGTCGAAACGCAGGAACTTCTCAATAAGGTATTGAGAACGAAGTTCCGTCCCGAGTTCATCAACAGGCTCGACGAGATAGTCTACTTCCGCGCTCTGACGGTGGAGAATATGCGCGGCATCGTGGATCTGCAGCTCAAAGACCTTGCCGCAAGGCTCGAACAGCGCAGGCTCTCGCTCCACGTCAGCGACCGCGCAAAGCAGGCGATAATCGACAACGGCTCGGATCCGCTCTTCGGCGCAAGGCCGATAAAGCGCTATATCCAGGGTCAGCTCGAAAGCCTGATCGCAAGGTTCATCATCGCCGAGTCCCCCGAGGACGGCGCGGCGGTGAGCGTGGACTACGACGGCGAAAAGTTCACCGTCAAATAACGGCTCGTTATTCGGCGCAAACTTATGCAAAAAGCCGTGCAGGCCATATAGACCGCACGGCTTTATCTATATTAACGCAGGGGATATCCTCTGCGGAAGGACTTATTTGTCGCCCTTGTTTTGAACGCTCGGAGCGGGCACGTTATAAGCGGCATTGGCCCTTGCGCGCCTCTTTGCGCGGCCCCTCTTGATCATTTTGATTATGAACAGTACGATGAAGACGATGCCGCCGATTATCGCAAGCGTGATGACGATATGGGGCAGGTCTCCGATGAACCATACGGCAAAACTCCTGAAACCCTGTCCGACGTCCTCAAGGCTCTCATTGAATCTGCGGCCGATCTCCTTGCCGAAGCCCTCTTTTTCAACAACTGTCTCGCGCTCCACCTCGGAGATCTCGAGCGTAACTGTACTGTACGCCACAAGGCTGTCATAGGAGCGCAGGGTTGATTCCATCGATTCTATCCGATAGCGCACGTTCGAGAGCCTATCCTGCAGGGTGATTATGTTGTCGAGCGATTCCGCGTTTTGGAGCAGCCCCAAAAGCGTATCGTATTCAACGCGGAGCGAATTCAACTGCGCTTCGGTATCGACGTATTGGCTCGTAATGTCGACCGCCGACTCGCTGCGGCTGAGTACATTGCATATCCCCGCTACGGCGCCAAGGAACTCGTCGAGTTTTTCGGCGGGCACGCGCAGCACCATTGTCGCGTATCGCAGCGCTTCTTCGTTATAGATGCTTCTGCCGCGCACGTCGTTGCGCTCAATATAGCCGCCGATCGCGAGTATCCTCGCGTTCAGCGCGGATGAAAACTCGTCAAAATCCAGGGTCTGCACACTCAATTCGGCGTTTTTGATGACCTTTTGACCGATGAGGGTCGAGTTCTCGCCTGGCTCCGCTTGCGCAAGCGCGTTCATCGCGTAGTTTGCGCCGTCCTTCAAGCCTTCAAGACCGTACTCAAGTTGCGACAAGTGATCCGCATTCCGTTGGTTTGGATAGTCCCCGCTTTCCGCGCGCTTTCCGGCGCTGCAGGCGGTAAGCAACATTAGTGCCGCGACCATCGCGGCGAAAGTGGGTATAAGGATTCGTTTCATAAAAATGGTCCTTTCTGTTTTTGTTTTGTTTTTCTCTGTCTATTAAACGAACGCGGAGCCGATTCGGTTGCACAATGGCGCCAAATTGTTGTATTTTGTATGCTTTCGGCGCTGATTCGTGCGTTTTTTCGGTTGTCCGCGTGGCGTTTATATGGTATAATGTACCACAATAATACCGAGAAAGGAAGCCCCGATTTGAAAATACTCAAACATATCGTTATGTGGCGTTTTCTTGACGAAGCGCAGGGAAGGACCCGCGAGGAGAATATGCGCTTTGTTGCGGAGCGCCTGCGCGCGCTCGTCGGCGTCGCGCCCACACTTCTCTCTCTCGAAGTCGGCGATGATGTGCTCCACAGTCCGCAGAGCGGCGATATGGCTCTCATCTGCGAGTTCAACAGTCTCGAGGATATGCACGCGTACCGCGATTTTCCACCGCACGCTGAGATATCCGCCTACATAAAACTCGTTACGAGCGAGCGTCGGGTGGCCGATTTCTACGTCGAGGTCGACTAAAACCAAGCAAGGATCGGGCGTTGTGCCCGCGATATAAGTATTATTTCAGAAAGGACAGGAGTTATGAACCCAGAAGTGATTCTTTCCGACGAAGTCCGCGAAGCCCTCGCCGCAGGAGAGCCCGTTATCGCGCTCGAAAGCGCTCTGTTGACGCACGGACTTCCGTATCCCGAAAACGTCAAGACCGTCGTTGCCTGCGCGCGCCTCGCAAAGCGCCACGGCGCCGTTGCGGCAGTCTGCGCGGTCATAAACGGCAAAATGCACGTCGGCCTTACGGATGAGCAGGTCGACCGCCTCGGCAAACTCGGACAGGCCGTTCCCAAAGTCAGCCGTATGGATCTTCCGTACGTTGCGGCCAACGGGCTCGACGGCGGCACGACGGTCGCCGCTTCGATGATAATCGCAAAGCGCGCCGGCATCAAATTGCTTGCAACGGGAGGCATCGGCGGCGTAAACCGCGGCGGACATATCACTATGGACATATCCGCCGATCTGACCGAACTCGGCAGAACGCCCGTCGCTGTCGTCTGCGCGGGACCCAAAGGCATACTCGACACGGGCAGAACGCTCGAATACCTTGAAACGCAGGGCGTTCCCGTCGTTGTTTTCCGTTCGGACAGAATGCCTGCGTTCCTCACGCCCGACTGCGGCGTTGCCGCTCCGCTTCGCCTCGATTCCGTTGAGGAACTTGCCGCGATGGTCGAGTCGATGGACGAACTCGAACTCGGAAGCGGTATGGTCGTTGCCAACCCCATCCCCGAAAAGTTCGTTCCCGATAAAGATATGATCGAAAAGGCGACTCTCAAAGCCTTCAAGGAAGCGGAACGCGCCAATATCGAAGGGCGCGAACTGACGCCGTTTATGCTAAACCGCATATCGGAACTCACAAACGGCGAGAGCCGTCAGGCAAATATCGCGCTGATCTACAACAACGTGCGCCTTGCCGCGCTTATCGCCGTGCAGTTGTCCAAACGCGCCGAAGGGAAGCCGCATTGACCGCAAAACAAAAGTTTGCGAAAAGGATCTTGTTCAATTGAAATTATCACCTAAAACCAAGCGGATCGTTTTAACGGCGCTGTTTGCGGCGCTGATGATTTCAGCCGCCCTGTTTTTGGGGTGTTCGGACGATATCCCGCACAGCGAGATAGTTGCGGTCGTCCCTCTTACCCCCACGCCAAGCCCCACGCCCTCGCCCACTCCCACACCCGAGCCGACGCCGGAGCCCACTCCCGAGCCCGAGCCCGTCGAAGCGGTTATGATGTTTACGGGCGATCTTATGTGCCTTTCGATGCAGCAGAACTACGCAAAGACCCAGTCGGACGGCACCTACGAATACGATTTCCGCCCGTCGTTTGATTATGTGCGAGGCATTTTGAGCCGCGCCGACTGCGCAATAGGAAATCTTGAAACCACGCTCTCCTCGTCGTGGCCGTATGCGGCCAAACTCAAAACCACAAGCGACGGTATGCCCAACTGCAACGGACCCGCGCTCTTCCTTTTGGGCGTTAAATACGCGGGCTACGACGCGCTCGTGCTTGCGAACAACCATTGCTGCGACGCGGGCGTAAAGGGCATAGAGGAAACGATAGCCGAGGTGGAAAGATACGGCTTCCTTCATACGGGTCTTTTCAAAAGCGAAACGGAAAAGCGCTATATAATCCTCGACGTCAAGGGCATAAAGGTCGCGCTTTTATCGTATGCGGAGTTCTATAACGGCAAGCAGGGCTGCGTCAGCCAGGCAGGCCGCCCCTATATGATCAACACCTATTCCGAAGATGTAATAAAGCGCGATATAGCCGCCGCAAAGGCGGACGGCGCGGAGCTCATCGTTGCCTACAACCATTGGGGCGCTGAGCATACGCATAAGCCCACCGCCAAAGTCCGCACTCACGCGCAGCAGATGGCGGACGCGGGCGTGGACATAATCTGCGGCTCGCATTCGCACTCTATGCAGCCGATAGTTTGGCTCGACGCGGCGGACGGTCGGCGCGTGCTCTGCTTCTATTCGCTCGGCAACTTCGTATCGAGTATGGGGCGCAATACCGCCAAGGATACCGTTATCGCCGAGATCAAAATCGAGCGCAAGCGCGACGGAAGCGTTTCCGTTACGGACGAAGAATACCATACCTGCCGTGTGTTCCCCAATCTCAACGGCAAATACTATGTGGTCGTACCCACCGAGACCGGCCTTTCCTCCGTCCGCGCCGAACTCGAAGCGGCGGAAAAGCGCATCCGCGCCATTCTAATGAGCGAAAGATGATATGAACACACTCAAAAAAGTATCCAAAACCCTTATAGCAATAGTTTTGCCCCTTGTTATGCTCCTTGTTATCTTCATCGGCGTGGAGTTGTTTTCGGGCGACCGCGCGTGGCTTGAGCGCGAATACACCAAACTTGATATCAACGCTTATACGGGTATGAGTACCGACGATATGATCGCGGCGTTTATGCAGATGGTCGGCTATATGAAGGGCAGCGAAAAAACGATGGACGTACTCGTCAGCGTGAACGGCGAGCGCGTTCAAATGTATAACGAGGCGGAGCGCGCACATATGGTGGACGTTCGGCAGCTGTATAAAACGCTGACGATCGCCGCGTATATCGTGCTCGCGCTTGGCGTGATCAGCATTGCTCTTGCGCTTGCCGCGCACAGAACCAAGGACGAAAGGCGAAGCATATTGCGCTTTTCCGCTAAGGCCGCGCTCTGGTCGATAGCGGGCGTTGTGGGCTTCCTTCTCGCGCTCGGCGCGTGGGCGGCGATCGACTTCAACTCCTTCTGGGCGGTGTTCCATATCGTTTTCCTCGACCTTGAAAGTTCGACCTTCGACCCTGCGGTCAGCCGAATGATACGCATCTGCCCCGCGGAACTGTTCTTCGATATGGTGCTGCGCATCTTCCTGTTCGCGGGCGGCGCGATGGCGGTGATAGCGGCGGTCTGCGGAGTTTATCTTAAAAGGCGAAGGAAAGAGGAAACAATTAGCGCGGCTCCACTATGACTTAAGGCTGCTTTCCGCTGTAGAAAGGAAAACGGAGATGCTGACGGCGATCATCGTATTCTTGATTATGTATTCGATCTTTTGTATGGCGGCGAGCCCAAGACCCGACGAGCGCGAAGAGTGTACCAAACTACCGCCTGTTCTGCGTTTCCTGCTCTTTCTTCCGTCGGCTCTGCTTGGGAGTCGCGATTTTAGAATCGTTATCGTGCCGTTTCAGGCGGGAAATCTGCTTTTATTAATATGCTATGCGTGGATAAAGCTGTTCGCGGGCGATGCGATGTACATTCTCGGATATCTGGTCATCGCCGTTATATGGATATGCTTGGCGATCGGTCTGATTTGGCACTTTATACATAAGAGTAAACTATGAACTATTTTTCAAGAACAAAAACTGCATTTGAGCAATATAGAGATAACGAAAACGCGCTGACCCTCGGCATTGAGACCTCCTGCGACGAGACCGCGGCGGCGGTTTTACGCGGCGGACGTGAGGTTTTGTCGATGGCCGTGCATACGCAGATACCCGTGCACCGGCTGTACGGCGGCGTCGTGCCCGAGATCGCGTCAAGGAGCCATACCGAGCGCATAACCGCGGTCGTCGACGAGGCGATAAAGAACGCCGGCGTATCTTTGGGCGATATCGGCGCGGTTGCCGTAACGAGCGCGCCCGGGCTCATCGGCGCGCTGCTCGTCGGCGTCAGTTTCGCAAAGGGCATAGCGCTTGCAAAGGATATCCCGTATCTCGGCGTAAACCATATCGAAGGGCATATCGCCGCGAATTATCTGACATACGCCGATCTCGAGCCCCCGTTTATGTGCCTCGTCGCCTCCGGCGGGCACAGCCATATCGTGCTCGTCAAGGACTATAACGAATTTGAACTCGTCGGCAGAACGCGGGACGACGCGGCGGGCGAGGCGTTCGACAAGGTCGCGCGCGCACTGTCCCTGCCGTACCCCGGCGGGCCCGAGGTGGAAAAACTCGCAAGATCCGGCAACGAAAGGGCGTATCCGTTCCATACGCCGTTCAATTCGGATACCTCAAACTTTGATTTCAGTTTTTCGGGCGTCAAGACCGCTGTCGTCAACCTTATACACAACGCCGCCCAAAAGGGCGAAAGTATCGACCGTGCCGATCTTGCCGCGTCGTTCCAGTACTCGCTCGTTGAAACGCTTTCAAAGAAGGCGGTCGCCGCCGCGCTTAAATACAATATGAATACTCTCGCGCTCGCGGGCGGGGTCAGCGCAAATGCCGCTCTGCGTGAAAGACTGCAGAAGGAGTGCGACGCAAGCGGCATCCGCTTCTGCCGCCCCGATATGCGTTTTTGCACCGATAACGCCGCGATGATAGCCTGTCAGGGCTATTATAGAATGAAGCGTGGCGAACGCAGCGACCTCGACCTCAACCCGTCGGCGGAATCGTTCCTTTCAAGGTAATATCAAGCGCCCTCGAAGCCGCGAAAAGGTCGCGGCTTTTTGTTTTTATGCAAATATATCTTTGCTCCTTTGGCAAAAAAGCGCGCCAAAAGCGCAAAAAAACCCTTATTTGCGTTGATTTTTTGTCGCCGTTTGCGTCCAAGTTCGCTCCAAAAAGTTTTTTCAAAAAACTCTTGACAAAGCCTCTTGCAAGTAGTAGAATATCAAGGCTGTCGCCGCGAGGGGGATACGCTCGTCGGGAACAGCGCAGCACCTTGAAAACCGTATAGTGAGACCAAGAACCGTTCGTTCATTGAGAGATGAACGGACACGCGCAGAAAGGCTTTTTGAAAGAGGAGCCGAGTAAGCAAAAGTAATTTTGAG
>JAFYJD010000002.1 GCA_017538255.1 Clostridia bacterium
ATGAACAATGTTCATACGGCCGTTTCTTTAACTCTATTTTGGATCGACGCCGAGTTTTGATCGCAAGCCGAATGCGCAGAGTGAAAACGGCATATTGGACGTGCTGCTGCCGGGATCCTGCGTCGGCGCAGGCGTGGGCGTAGGTGTCGGCGTAGGCGTCGGCGTCGGCGTGGGTGTTGGTGTCGGCGTGGGTGTCGGCGTTGGCGTCGGCGTCGGCGTTGGTGTGGGCGTCGGCGTTGGTGTCGGTTGAACTATATCGGGATCGGTTGGATCATAACTGTGTCCGTTGCGAGGCGGCACCGGCGGGGAACTTGTTCCGAGCGGGCTGCCGTTGACGATCTTTATCTTAGTTCCGGCAGGGCAGTTCATATATATGAACCTTATTGCGCCCACAACCATTCTTAGACAACCGGCGGAATTGATGCCGCCGATATAATTGCTCCCGTCATAGTATTTGGGGTTGATATCGTTTGGATCCATCGTATAGTACAAAGGACCGTGCAGGTATATGCCTGAAGCGTATTTGACCGCATAGCGCGCATATCCGGATGAACCGAAGGAATGCCACGCTTCTTTTTCACCGAGTGTAAACGTGCCCGCAGGTGTTTTGTTTCCGCCGTGCGAAGTGCGGTAGCGCGCAACTACATTGGAGTAGCGACCGTCGCTGCCGGCGCTGAAGATCGTCAATGTAAAGGAACCCTTCTCATAATAAAGGAAATAGGGCAGACCGCTCTCAACAACGGGAGGCCAATCAGGCGAGGGCGTAGCCGTAGGCTTGGGCGTAGGTGAAGCCGTGGGTTTGGGAGTTGCCGTTGGTTTGGGTGTTGCCGTTGGTTTGGGTGTTGCTGTTGGTTTGGGTGTTGTCGTAGGTTTGGGAGTGTTCGTGGGCGCAGATGTTGCCGTGGGCGCAGGTGTTGCAGTGGGCTCAAGAGTTGCCGTTGGCCAGGCGGTGGGAGAACTTGTGGGTTCGTCCGTTTTGGACTGCTCCGGATCCCCGGTTGTTTCGAGCGTAGCCGCAACCGTCGGCTGAGGCGTTACGCTTGGCGTTGCTTTTGCAGGCCCGTCTGTCGCAATATCGGTTGAAAGCGGCGTTTCATTGAGCGCAGTTGACAGCGCCGTGTCTGCGGGATCGGCAAACTGAGTATCGAGTGCCGTTGTTTGATATGTATCGGTGGAATTGTTGCGCGTTACGCCGCAAGTTGAGCAAGCTGTGATGAAAACGACCGCAAATATGACCGCCAAAGCAGCGGCGCTAAACTTAACTGCGTTGAGTTTTTTCCAGAACGGAGGCGTTTGGCGCAGCGGGATTTTCGTTAGGTCAATTCTGTGATTCATAGTTGGGAACCTCCAAAATTGTATTAAACCGTTGAAATTAAACCATTGATTTACGATATTATAGCATAATTTGATAGGAATGTACATACTTGTTGTGAATGCTCCCGATTTTGATGCTTGGTTAAAGGAGTTTATAGACTATCTGACCTGCCTTAATGCCGCATGCATATAATCTTTTTAAACCTCATAATAGCGGATGTTGATGATCCCGATATTGGTTTTGCATAGATTTATTTCGCATACGCCTCTTGAAACACGCGGCGGGTTTTTGTTGAAAAAGCGTTGTGAAGTGCGTCATGGTTATGGTATAATCCTTCTTGTGATCAAAAGGCGGCAAAAGCCGCAAAGGGAGGAAATATGTCGAAACAAACAAAGATACCGAATAGAAGCGAAGTGCAAAAAGAATACACTTGGGCGACCGAGGATATTTTTGCAAGCGACGAACTATGGGAAAAGGCACTTGACGAACTGCGCTCGATACCAGAAAAACTCATAGCGTACAAGGGAAAACTCGGGGGGAGCGCTCAGGCGCTGTACGAGTATTTCCTTCTGCGCGACGATAACAGCATCAAGGTAGGCCGCGTCGGAAACTATGCTTCGCTCAAGGCGGACGAGGATACAGCGAACAGTTTTTATCAGGCGATGCGAGGCAAGATGAGGAGCGTGCTTATTCAGATTGGCCGCGCAGACAGTTTTGCTACGCCGGAGATCATCGCTATACCCGACGAAACGATCGAGCGCTTTATGAAGGAAAAGCCCGAACTCGAACTTTACAGACGTCGACTCGAGATCCTGCGCAGCCACAAGGAGCACACCCTTTCGGACGCGGAGGAGTGCCTGCTTGCTTCCGCTCGTGAGATATCGGGCGCTGCATCCGATATCGCGTCCAACTTCCGCAACGCGGATATCCGATTCCCCTCGGTCAAGGACAGCGAGGGCAACGAATACCAACTGACTCAGGGCTCGTACATCCCCCTGCTTGTGAAGCCGGACAGGCAGCTCAGAAAAGCGGCGTTCGAGGCGCTCCACGGCACGTTTGACAGCTTCAAAAACACCTCCGCGGCATTCCTGAACTCGCAGATGAAGCAGCTCACCTTCTATTCGCGGGCAAGGAAGTATTCAAGCAACCTCGAAGCGTCGCTCGCGAATACCGAAGTGCCCGTTCAGGTCTACCATAACCTTATCGCGACTGTCAACGCCAACATCAAGTATCTGCACCGCTATGTTGCGCTTCGCAAAAAACTTATGGGGCTCGACGAGATGCATATGTACGATCTCTATACGCCGATAATTGCGGATGTTGATAAGACCATCCCCTACGAAGAGGCAAAACAGATCATCATCGAAGCGCTTGCGCCGCTCGGCGAGGACTATATCGAGATACTCAAAGAGGGCTTTAACAGCCGCTGGATCGATGTTTACGAGAACGAGGGCAAGCGCACCGGCGCGTACTCCTCCGGCGGAGATCCGCATCCCTACGTGCTGCTCAACCAAAAGGACACGCTGGACAGTATGTTTACAATTGCGCACGAGATGGGGCATGCGCTTCATACCTACCATTCAAACAAGTATCAGCCGACGGTCTATAACGACTACGTCATCTTTGTTGCGGAAGTCGCTTCCACCTGCAACGAGGTGCTGCTTGTAAAGCATCTGCTTTCAAAGACCGAGGACCGCAAGGAGAGGGCGTATCTTATCAACCACTTCCTGGAGCAGTTCCGCGGTACTGTCTATCGCCAGACGATGTTTGCGGAGTTCGAACTTTGGATGAATCAAAAGGTCGAGAGCGGCGAAACGCTTACCGCCGATATGCTGAAGTCCGCCTATCACGAACTCAACAAGCGCTACTTCGGCGAGAGCATCACGGTCGACGAGCCCATCTCTATCGAGTGGGCAAGGATACCGCATTTCTTCTACAACTACTATGTATTCCAGTACTCCACGGGCTTCTCCGCCGCGGTCGCGATCGCAAACCGCATCCTCAAAGAGGGCAAGAGCGCTGTTGACGAGTACAAGAAGTTCCTCAGCGGCGGCTGCAGCACGGATCCCATCTCCCTGCTCAAGATAGCGGGCGTCGATATGACCACCCCCGCGCCGATAGAGGACGCGCTCAAACTCTTCAACGAACTTTTGGACGAACTGGAAGAACTCGCAAAATAACTCGTTTTTCACCAATAGCGCTCCGAACGGACTTCGGGGCGCTTTTTTGTTTGCTCTGTTTGCAAAAAATCTTCAAGTGCGGATTATGTCTAAATCCGTACAAATGTTATGCTTTTTGCAAAACTCCTTGCAAATGCTCGAAAATATGGTATAATTGACCATAACGGTCAATACAGGGAGGTATTACTTTGATAAATAGCAGCATAATCGATGCCGTTCTTGAGGAAGCCCTCAAAACAGGCGGTGATTTTTCGGAACTGTATGTGCAGGATTCGGATTTCAACACCATCACTATGACGGACGGCAAGGTGGATAACGCAAACTATCAGCGCAAGGCGGGCGCGGGCGTGCGCGTGCTCAAGGGCACACGCTGTTCCTATGCCTATACCGCCGATACGAGCGAAGAAGCGCTCATCGCTGCTGCAAGAGCGGCAGCGGCGGCGCTCAAGGGCGAAAAGGAATACGACGTCAAACCCGTCTGCGTAAACCGTATCGGAAGATCGGGCGCAAGCATCCCGTTTTCCGAGATAGACAATATCAAGCGCATCGAACTTCTTAAACGCGCGACAAACGCGGCAAAGGCGCATTCCGCCGAGATAACCCAGGTCCAGGCAACGTATTTCGACTGCACGCACAGGACCGCCGTCTACAACAGCGACGGCGTTCACGCGGAGGACAACAGACCCCGCACCCGCATTCGCGTAAACGCGGTTGCGATGGCGGACGGCGTTGCCCAAACGGGCTCGACTGCGCCCGGTATGGGTATGGGCTTTGAAGCGTACTCCGAGTATATCGACGTTGAAGACGTCGGCAGGGACGCAGCGAGGCAGGCGGTTACGATGCTGCACGCGCCCGAGTGCCCCGCAGGCACAGTCCCCGTAGTTATCGACGGCGGCTTCGGCGGCGTCATACTGCACGAAGCGTGCGTGCATGGGCTCGAAGCAACGAGCGTCGGGCGCGGCAACTCCGTTTTCTGCAACAAACTCGGACAGCAGATCGCAAGCCCTGTCGTAAACGCGGTCGATGACGGCACCCTTAAGGGCGAATGGGGCACGATGAACTTTGACGATGAGGGCAACCCCGCGCAAAGGAACGTCCTGATCGAAAACGGCATCCTCAAGTCCTACCTTGTGGATATACTCGGCTCGCGCCTTATGGCTCATCCGATCACGGGCAGCGGCAGGCGCGAGGATTATACCTATATGCCCACTTCGAGGATGACAAACACCTTCTTCGCCCCCGGCTGCGACGACGATGAAGAGATGGTCGCAACGATGGGCGATGGTCTGCTTGCGATGAAGATGGGCGGCGGCAGCGTCAATCCGCTTACGGGCGAGTTCAACTTCGCGGTAGACGAGGGCTACTGGGTCAAAAACGGCAAGATCCTTTGCCCCGTTCGCGGCGCAACGCTTATAGGCAAGGGCGCGGACGTACTTATGAAGATAGACAGGATCGGCAAAAAGATGTGGATGGCGCCGGGTATGTGCGGCTCCGCGTCGGGCTCGATCCCCACGAATGTCGGCCAGCCGAGGATCCGCGTCAGCGAGATCGTTGTAGGCGGCAAGGGAGGTGCATTGTAATGACTTACGAACAGTTCAAAGAAAGGTGCCTTAAATACGCAATCGAAAAGGGCTGCGACGCGGCGGAAGTCTATGCTATGGGCAACAACGGCTTTGCCGTCAGCGTGCTCGAAGGCGAGATAATAAGATACGAGGTCTCCAACGAGGGCGGCCTGAATCTTCGCGTGCTCTACGACGGCAAGAACGGCTATGCGTATACCGAACTCTTCGAGGATCCCGAAACGCTCGTCGAGCATGCGATCGACAACGCGAAGGCGATCGACAGCACCGACGTCAACCCGATGCAGGGCGGCGGCAGCGAGTACCCGAGTATCGACAAAACCCCAAATCCAATCGTACATATGACCGAGGACGAAAAGATCAATATCGCCCTCAACCTTGAAAGGGATACCAAGGCGTTTGACGACCGCGTCAACCGAATGGCCGACTGTGCCGTTATGACAGGCGTTATGCATACCTATATCGCCAACACCCGCGGTCTTGACGTCAAGAGCGAAAATGAGATCTCCTATGCGATCGCGGCGCCGATACTGCGTCAGGGCGACGACGAGCATATGAGTTATTCGTTCAAGTTCGGTCACGATATCACCGACTATAACTCCATCATCAAGGAGAGCGTCGACAACGCTTTGATGCAGTTCAACGCAAAGACCGTGGATTCGGGCGAGTATCGCATACTGATCCGAAACGATGCGGCGAGCAGTCTTTTGATGGCGTTTTCCGGTATGTTCTCTGCGGACAGCGTTCAAAAGGGACTTTCGCTGCTTGCGGGGCAGCTCAATAAGCCGATTGCGAGCGAAGTTGTATCGATCGTAGACGATCCGCTCGAAAAGGACTTTCCGCGCGCTTTTGACGCGGAGGGCGTTCCGTCCGTTGCGACCACCGTTATCGAAAACGGCGTATTGAAGAGTTATCTGCACAACCTTCGCACCGCGCTCAAGGACGGCGTGAGTTCGACCTCGAACGCGAGCAGAAGAACACCCGCTTCGCCCGTTGATATAGCGCCGAGCAATTTCTATATCGTCAAGGGCGAAAAGAGTTTTGACGAACTCGTTGCCGAACTCGATAAGGGTCTCATCATCACGGATTTCAGCGGTCTGCACGCGGGAATAAATCCCGTCAGCGGCGATTTTTCGCTGATCGCAAAGGGCTTGCTCGTGGACGGAGGAAGCGTTATCCGCTCAGTCGATCAGATCACCTGCGCCGGAAATTTCCTACAGATGATCAAGGATATAATCGCCGTCGGCAGCGATTTGAGATTCGGCCCGCCTATGGGCAGCAGGGTGGGTACGCCGAGCCTTTTGATCGAAAAACTTGTTGTTTCGGGTAAATGACAGGTTAAATAGGACTATAACACTATAATAACAAGGCGCGGTCCGTTTTCGGACCGCGCTTTATGAACACCCACGCTTATTGATAAAGGATGAGGTCTGTTTCTTGCTTTTATAATACTACTATGGTACTATGCAATTAAGATCGACGCGTCGCCTTTGCATTGGAGGATAAAATGAGCATTACCGTACTTGATTATAACGAAAATAACGAAAAGGAAAGGGCATTTGTTCTCGGTTTGAATAAAGCAAACGAAGAACTGCTTTTGCCTATGGACGCAGATGAATTGGCATTTCTTTCCAACACAGCCGCGCTTTTTAAGATTGCGTATGTGGACGGCGTTCCCGCGGGGTTTTTAATCGCGCTGCGCGAGGGGATAAAAGAATACGAAGTTATGTGCTATAAACAGTTTTGCGAGCGGTATCCGAAGTTTATTTATATCGACAGGGTTGCGGTGGATGAAAGGTTTAGAAACCAAGGCATGCAAGGCGGCTGTATCAGTCGGTTTTTGAACGCGCAAAAGAACTCGGCATAGAAGTGTTAGCTGCGGCTATTGTCAAAGAGCCATACAATGAGGCAAGTATGGGATTCCACGGTGAAATGGACTTTTGTGAAATCGGCGAAGTGATCGTTCGCGGTGGCACAGTCAATGTGTCGCTGCAAGCGGCGATGATCCCGTAATGCGGGAGACGAGTTATGCATAATTGACACACAAAAGGCGGAGCCTAAACCCCGCCTTTACTTATGCCTGATCCGTTGACAGATTCTTACAGCTCCACGCCGTTCTTTTTCAAAAGTTCTCTTGCGCTTTCAACGGAGTCCACGCCCGTTTTGTTCTTGATGGGCGCAAATTCCTTTTCGCGCAGCACCTCAAACACCATACAACCGTTCAAAAGGTGGATCATATCGAGTATCAGCGTCTCGAACTTATAGCCGTTGGGCGCTTCGGGCTCGACCTTTTCGCCGTTTTCGTCAAGGCAGGGGATCTTCTTTTCAACGATATGCATCGGCAGTTTGGCGTTCATTATCTCGTTTAGTTCGCCGACGCGGAAGAGATAATTCAAAATAACGCCGAAATTGTACGCGGGCTTGCCGTCCTCGTTGACGGCGGAGCGCATCTCGTCGGTCAACTCGTAGTATTCAACTATCGAGGGGCGGCCGTCCTCCAGGCACATAACGCCGACGCGCTCGTTGGGCTCGGCTTTTTTGATGACCTTG
Organism: Clostridia bacterium; assembly: GCA_017538255.1. Lineage (GTDB taxonomy): Bacteria > Bacillota > Clostridia > Christensenellales > CAG-138 > PeH17. Next base: position 7,626 of record JAFYJD010000002.1, read on the forward strand.
GAGCCGACGGAACAGCCGGCGATCTTGGTCGCGCCGATGAACACGGGATCGGCGATGCGCTGAAGCACATTGTCCACGGCGAACACATTCAGCCATTCGATGCCGCTTTCCTTCACGATATCAAGCATACCCCATTTTGCCATCGACGAATACCAGCCTCCGTTGCCGTTTGGGGAGGTGGATATCTTCCATTTTTCTTCAAGGTAGACCTTGCCGGTATAGTCGGAAGCGGGCGCCATCTCCTGCATAAAGAAGTGCACATAGCTTTCATCATAGCCAAAGAAGGCTTTTTCCTTCAAAAAACCAACGGTCGCCTCGTGATTCTTGTCGCTCGTCATAATAAAAAGATGAACGCTGCCGCCCGCTTGGCGAGTGATATCCATAAGGTTGTTAAAAAGGCATTCAAAGATGTAAAGCTCCTTCGTTATGCCGATGTTGTAAACGCCCTTGGGCGCGTCCGACCCGAGGCGCGTGCCCATACCGCCTGCAAGCAGTACCGCACCGACCCTGCCCGCGCGGATCTCGTCCATTCCCGCCGAAAAGAACTCGCCGCGCCTTGAAGCGATCTCGTCAAGTTCCGTAACGGGGATGGGGGAGATGATGCCGCGCTCGGCGTCGGTCTTTCCGGTATGCACAACGGAAAAATCGGTCTCGGCGATCTGCTTTAAAAGCACCTCCCTTTCGGCGGGAGCGAGTTCGCCGTAGTATTTCAAAAGATGCGTCTGCGAAAAAGCCTCGAGTTTTTTCAGCGCGCTTTCGTAGGAATGATCAAGCATACCTCTCTCCTTATCGGGTCATTTTTTCTTCGGCAGGCTGTGGCAGCAAAGCCCCTCGTGATCGTGCGCGGCTTCGGCAACGACTTCGCTCACGGTGGGGTGGGGGTGGATCGTGGAGGCGATATCCTCTATCGACGCGCCCATCTTGATGGCAAGCGCGAGTTCCGCGATCATATCGGTCGCTCTCGGGCACATAAGCTGCGCGCCGAGGAGTTTGCCGTCGGGAGCGGAAATGAGTTTTGCAACGCCAATAGCATCGCCCATTATCATAGCCCTGCCGTTGCCCGCAACGTTGAAGGTGCCTAATTTGTACTCGATGCCCTGCGCGGCGGCCTTGTCCTCACCGAGACCGACGAACGCGATCTCGGGAGAGGTATAGATGCAGGACGGAACGACGGAATAATCCATCTTTTCGTCCTTTGCGCCACAGGCGTTGGCGGCGGCAACAAGACCCTGCGCGCTCGCAACGTGCGCAAGTTGGATCTTGCCCGTTATATCGCCGATCGCGTAGATGCTTTCGATATTTGTGCGGCAGTATTCGTCGATATTCACAAACGCGCGGTTCATCTCAACGCCGATGCGATCGAGCCCGATGCCAGACGTCATCGCGCGCCTGCCGACGGAAACGACGCAGCAAGCGCCCTCCGCGGACTTAGCTTCGCCATTCAGTTCGTAATTGACCTTCACGGTATCGCCGCCCTCGATCGAAACGACCTTGGCGTTGTTGATAACGTTGACTTTTTTCTTTTTGAGCACCCTGCCGAGCACGCGAACGATGTCCGCGTCAACGCCGGGCAGTATGGAGGGCATCATCTCTATAACGGTAACGGGGCGGCCGAGGGTCGCAAACAGCGTCGCAAACTCTATGCCTATAACGCCGCCGCCGATGATGACGAAACTTTCGGGGAGTTCATTCATCGTCAGTATCTCGTCGGAAGTGACGATGTTTTTGCCGTCGATGCCGGGGATCGGCGGGCGGGCGGGCGCGCTGCCCGTTGCAAGGATCAGCTTGTCAAACGAGATATCCTCAACGCCGTTTTCGCCTTCAACGCTCAAAGTATGTGCGTCCGCGATCCTGCCAAACCCCTTTATGACCTTAACGCCGTGAGCCTTTTCAAGCCCCGCGATGCCGCTGCGGAGTTTAGTTACAATGCCGTCCTTGTATTCGGCAAGTTTTGCAAAATCAAAGCCGATCTCGCCCACGGTAATGCCGCAGGTCTCGGCGCTTTTTATCTCTTCAAACATTTCAGCGCCGTGCAGAAGGGCTTTGGTGGGGATGCAGCCTCGATTGAGGCAGGTGCCGCCGAGATCGCGCGCTTCAACAAGCGCGACTTTCTTTCCGTACTGCGCACAGCGTATGGCGCATTCGTAGCCTCCGGGGCCCGCGCCGAGAACGACGATATCATAGTTGTATTCAGGCATTTGTTTACAGTCCTTTCGATATGTATAGATACTTTCGGCGTAGAAAAGTCCTCGCCGCTCCAATATAAGAATAGCATATTTATAGTGGACTTTCAACCGTTTTGCAATTTATATTCACGCTTTCGCCGCAAATGGCGATAAATGCTTGACTTGAAACCGCTTCAAGGGTATAATTCATAGCGGACGCAATTATGATCCGACCCCGGTACCGCCGCTGTTTGTCAAATAAAACGCAAAAACCGGCGCAAAGACAAACTGGTTTGTGAGCAGCGAGCAAAGATGCCCCAATCAAGCGGTATGGCAAGGATGGGGAAGTGTGCGATCCATCCTGCGTGCAGGATATGATTTGGCTGGATCCTATAGATACAGGGGTGCGCGAAAGCGACTGGGTGATCGAGCCTGCGTACCAAGCACTATGAAATATGATTTGGCTTGACTCTATAGATACAGAGGCACGTGAAAGCGATCGGGTGATCGAGCAGTCGTTGGCGAACCACAGAAAAAAGATGTGCACACAAAAAAGACGCGGATGTGGTGGAACGGCATACACAGCGGACTTAAAATCCGCCGGGGAAACCTTGGGGGTTCAAATCCCCCCATCCGCACCAGATTCCGGGTTTTCATAACCCGGTTTTATTTTTACCCAAAGTGACTAAAAACCAATGATTATAAGGATTTTTTGAAGTTTGCAATTTCAAGCTGAATCAGCTTAAGATCGTTAAAGCATCGCTTCAATGCACACGTGCTGCACATTTTTGAGGCAAGAAAGAGCGTTTAGGCTCAAGTTTTCCTCCATCCATATCGCATCGAAAAATGCACATAAGTTTTACACCGCAAGAAGCGGAAACGTTTTAGCAGCGCATACCCCTACCATTCCCACACATTCGCCAAGCTCCGTCAGATATGCTATCCTTCAATCGTCGAGCGGAATGCTCGCAAAAACTCATTCGAACAAGGAGGCAAACCAAATGGAAATCACCTATACCAAGCGCGGCGATCTTTACTACCCCGACCTTGCGCTGCCGGAGCAATCATCCGAGGATATCGGTCGCTTCGGTCGTATGCGTAAGCGTTACCTCAAGGAGCATCGCAAGGCGTACTACTCGCTCCTTTGCATGAAGCTTGAACTCAACGACCATCTGCGCGAGATCAACCGCCAAGCCGTTGAGCAGATCGAGCTTACCACTTCCCAGCTCGCCCAAGCCGAAGGCGTAACCGAGCAGCTCAAAGCCCGCGATCAGCTCGCCTGGGTGCAGGCGATGAACTCTTGCAGAGCGAGAGCGGAGGAAATCGTGGTAAGAGAAATAGTGCTGGCATGATTGAAACGGACTGTGCTTTTCGGCGCAGTCCGTTTCGTATAACATACTATCCAATTCAAATCCTCAATGCTATCATTTCATTCCTGCAATAGCATCAATTTTCTGTAATCACTTACGGCTTCATACCTTACCCTGCTTGTGGAAACTTCATTGAACAGCCGTTTTGCGCAATCTATTTTTGCCTGTTCGATCTTTTTGAGCTGCATACTGCTCATACTTCCCTTCGTTTCCGCAACGAAATAGATATGCTTGACCGAGCCTTCACGGAACGCTATCGCCCAGTCCGGCGAGTAATTGCCTACGGGCGTGGGGATAGCAAAGCCTTTCGGCAGTTTCGCATAGACCACAACTTCATCTGCGGAGTCGAGGCTCTCGGCAAACCGCCTTTCCGTGGATTGACCGTCCGCGGCATACCCGTCCGTGAAAACATAATCCTGAATCGCCTTTTCAGCTTTGAAGGCCTTTTCAATGGGCTGCGATACCTTTTCCGCTGTAAATATCGCACTGTCAAAGCTGCCGTCGATGCGGTTGTAAGCAATATGCTCCACTATCATCGTGGCTTTCTGCTCCTTGATAAGTTCGATGACCCTTGCGATGAATTCCTCGGGATTATTGCCAAACATTCCGAATTTCTGCGGCTGTATGCCCGTTAGGATCGCAGCAACCGTTCTTCGCGTGAGCTTCGTTCCGGCGGCTATTTTGCCGATAAGATCGTATTTCACGCGGCTTGATTCAGAACTCTTCAAAGCGTTGGTCTTGGTTTTAACTCCGCCAAACGATCTGCCGCTTCCAACATCGTATGCATCAATGGCTTCCTTCTGGCTTCCAACGGTGGTTGTGTACTGAAGCTGCGAGACATAAAGCTTTTCGTCGATATGCAGTATCGCGTTTCGGATAAGCTCATCGCTGTCGAACGAAACCGTATATGCATATTTGTGGTTGATCTCATTCCAAAGCGCCTGAAACTCCTTTTTATAAAAGTTCCTGTTCAGCGGGTTTTCAAGCAGCTTGGTTTTCTGCCCGTTTGAGATCATACCGTCGAGCGCACTCTCGTCAAAGATACCCTGCACAAGCGCATGAATGCCGCTGCTCAATGCGCTAATACTTTCAGGCAGCGCGGCAAGCTCTCCCTTTGCAAGCGCTTCACGGTAGGTATCGCTGACCTTATCGTCCTCATCGATATAATCGTTTTTAATAAGATAACGGTAGGTATCCTTCGCCTGCTTTTCGCTTATCTCGATCGGCTGCCCATCCACCATAACGGTTTTTCCGGCAAAGTATTCGACTGTTGCCTTCGTGGGCCGATCGTAGAGCACGGCCTTAATATCGGTTTGCAGCGCACCTACGAAATCCCGATAGCTTTCGCTTGCGATAACCGTGAGCATATTGATATCATGCACAGTTTCGCCGCAGGTTCCCGCATCCATTCGGTTGCCTGTTTGGTTCACGCAAAGCCGCAATCCGCGACCGACCTCCTGCCGTTTTGCGGTCGTGCTGTCGGAATGCTTCAAAGTGCAAATCTGGAAAACATTTGGGTTATCCCATCCTTCGCGCAGCGCGGAATGCGAGAAGATAAAGCGTGTCGGCTCGTCGAAGCTTAAAAGGCGCTCCTTATTCTTCAAAATCAGATCGTATGCGGAAATATCGTCCGAAAACTCGCTCCCGCGCTTAAGTTCGCTGTCAATGCAGCGCCCCGTTTTTTTATCTATGCTGAAATAGCCCCTGTGTGCCGCGTGCGGATCGGAGCAGATGCTTCTTAAATACCGCTGATATGGCGTATCGAGCAAGGTAAGCTGATCATTCAAAATGCTTTGGTATTCTTCCTCAAACATTCGCGCGTATTCGCCCAAAAGCTCGCCGCCGTCCTCGTCATAGAGGCGGTACTTTGCGACCTCATCTATAAAGAACAGCGAAAGCGTTTTTATTCCGCGCTCGAAATTGCGTTCCTCCTTTTCGAAATGTGAGAGTATGGTTTCCCTAATTTGTATCCGGCGCATATCCTTTTCCGAAACATCGCCGTTTACCTGCCCGATAAAGAGCTTCTCCCCGTTCAAAAAGGTTATACAGTCATTGAAATAATCAATATCCGATACAACAAAGCCTCTGTATTGCTCCAGCTCGCCGGACTTATAATAAAGATCATCCCCTTGACCAACTATATGCACCTCGCGCCTTCCGCCCGATTTATGCTTTACCTCATATTCCAGCTTCGCTCTCGGCGGCTTATCGGGCGAAACGATTATGCTTTCAAGCCTCAGATAGCGGCTCGTTCCGATAAGGTTATTGACCTCAAAGCCCTTGACCTCTATCTTCTTTACAAGGCGCTTATTATAGGCATCCAGCGCATCGAGAACATACACAAGGTTATGCTTTTCCTTATGCGTTGCGGAATAGTTTATTGAAAACAGCGGATCGAATCTTTTGATAGCCTTTTGCGTAACGTCGCCGCCCATCTTCTGCGGCTCGTCCAAGATGATGATCGGTCTGTTTGCCCTGATAACATCTATCGGCTTGCGCGATCCGAACTCATCGCGCTCGGAATAGATGATCCTTGCCGCGGCATCGCCCTTTCTGCCCTCAACGTTCTTTTCCTCGTTCAGCGAAGCGGCAAACGCCTGAGTGTTGATTATCATAACGTTGATGCCGGAGCTTGCGGAAAAGCTGTCGAGCTGTGTAAGGTTCTTGCTGTTGTAGATGAAGAACCTTGCCTTTTTGCCGTAGTGCTCCATAAAGTGATCCGCCGTTATTTCAAACGACTTCTTAACGCCCTCGCGTATGGCAACGGACGGCACGACCACAATAAACTTGCTCCAGCCGTAACGCTTATTCAGCTCGAAGATCGTTTTGATGTAAACGTATGTTTTGCCCGTACCCGTTTCCATCTCGATATCGAGGCTGCACCGACCGAAGCTTCGGTCGAGCCTTGCATCAAGATGCATATTGTTTTCAGCCTGAATACGGCGGATATTGCCGAGAAGCTGTTCGTCCGTCAGCTCGATCTGCTCGTTTTTATAGCCCGTATCGCTGAGGATATCATCGTATTCGATATCCTCATCAAGCAGAAGCTGATTTATCTGCATCTGCATTTGCGCGATGCTGCCCATATCGCGGTTATAGCGTGTCCGCTCATACTTTCGCTGACCGCTGAATACCCTTGCCACCGCTTCAACGGCATCGGTTTGGTATTGTTGGATTTTGAATTGAAATTTCATAAGCTCTACGCCTCGTTATTCCTTATAGAGTCAAGAATCTTCTTATACTCATCAGATTTATCACGGTAAAGAACATCAATAACAACCTGCCATACCAAGCAGTCAAGGTTAGACACATTGCTATAATCAAAATCATCGGGAAGATCGTAATCATCTATCGATGCCTCAACGTTGACAAACCACCAACTGGTAGTTTTCTTTTGGAGATTTATCATTTCAATAAATGAAATGATCTCATCATCGGTTACGCCTTTTAATACTACTCGAAACAACTCGTGTGCAAAGTTATTGCGATTTTTCTTAATTTTAAGAAAAAGTTCATAGTCTGTATCATCAATAGCTCCCCAATCTTTAAGCAACAGAAAAGAAGCTTTTGTGATGTCTTTATTGCCGAATTCATCTACAATTCTGTTCTTGATTGATGATTTATACGTTTCTGTTTCAGTCACATACTCTGTGCCATCCTTTACACCCCAATCACACAACAATAACTTGATATTATCAACAACACGATAGACAAAGTTTTCATAAATAGCAATATAGAGAGAGGCAAATGTCAGGTTGCTCTCTAATGCCGATTTATTCATTATCATTTCAACCCAGTCTTCCATAAACACCCTTTAACCTTACTCCACTATTGCGATTTAACAAATATTGGTATAATGATAGCAATAATTGCAATAACCAGTGAAGCTATAGAAATGAATAGACTGATTCGATTGCGCTTTCTCGATTCTTCAGCTTCTTTTTTTGCATCAGCGATTTCCTTGTCTTTCAACTCGCACAACCTGACAAGCGCATCCTTTTGTTCAATCAACTCATCCAGTTGCTTTTCGCCTCGACCAGCAATTTTTTTCACAGCTCGCTCAATCTCAATTGTCTCCGGACGAGCCGCAATCGTATCAATATGAGCAGCAAGATCGCTGCTTTTGGGAGGCGTAGCCTTCTGCAATGCAACAAGAACATCCGCAGATAAACCGTTTGCGTCTAATGCAGCTTTAGTTTCTGAAAACTTCTTAATTACAGCATTCCATTCTTTAGCATCGAATTTTTCCATCACAGCACCTTCCTTACTGTTTCGGGACTATACGCCGCAAAAATCTGCTCAAAGTTTGTTGCAACGCTGTCGCTTGCGATAGCGCTGTCGCGGGTAACGAAGTAATAGGGTTTTTGCTTTGCGATCTCGGTAATGACCTCATCGGTAAGCTCGTTTTCAAAGCAGGCGATAAGGAAATTATCGGCAACGCTGAAGACCTTTTTGCCCGAAATACTGCGCTCCTCGATTTTGCTTGAAAGCAAAATGCCAAGATCGAGCATAACCTGGAAGAGCAAATCCTCTGCGGAGCGATCCTCCTTTATATTATCGGCAAGCGTGAACATATCCTCCTGCTTCGTTTCGCCGGGGGTATAGTAAACCTCCTTCATATTGCTTGAATCAAGCTTGAGTACACGGAAACCCGTGTCAAGCTCGGCAGTAGTCAGCGGGCTTTCATCCTTGATCTTTCTTCCCGCGCGGCGTATGCGCTCCTTGCCTATCTCGCAGATTGTATGCGGCACATTTAACTCATCGCAGAGTTTTATCGCACTTTTGGCGACCTTTTTACTTCGTTCAGTTTTTGCTTTCGATTCCGATATTTCTTCTGGTATTTGTACCAAAATGAAATGCCTTCTTCTTGAATCCTCAAGATTAGCGAGGAATACAGAATGCGCCGTTGTTGCAGACCCCGAGAAAAAGTCTAACACATAATCGTTCTCTGTTACACCAGAAAACTCTATTATTCGCTTAATTATATCCTCATCTTTTGGATTTTCAAATACTTTATCACTCATTAATGATGCAAGGCGCTTTGAAGAAGCCCTTCCGTCTTGGTAAAACACGCTATACGGAACACTGTATTCACGTTCTTTAAGATAAGACTTAAGCGTAGGGACATAGGATTCATCAGGACCAAACTCAACACGTCCTTGTCGAATCCATTCGCTCATTGTTTTCTCATTTGTCAACCATCCCCTTGAGGGAATCTTTACCGGCTTATTAGTAATCGGGTGAAGTATTTCATATTTAGGACCGCCTCCGCCCGGCCACGATATATTATCGGCAAAGAAAATGCCCGTGTTATCGACATTGCAATAATGAGAATGATCTTTAGCGGGATGACCGTTTGGCAAACCCTTATACCATTTTTTCATTCCCGCTGCTACGGCTGAATTATCGTTTCCAAATTGCTTGCGCAATCTTTCATATTCGGTATAAATATCTTCCAATCCTTGCTTTCTTTCTCGCCATACTATCGAATGCTCCTTGATATACAGGCTGCTTCTGAAATAGCAGAGGATGTATTCATGCGAAATAGAAATGTATTTAGAATCGTTTTTTCTTCCGGCAGACCATATTAACTCTGCAATGAAATTCGATTGTCCGAAGATTTCATCGCAAACGGTCTTAAGGGCATTTACTTCGTTTTCATCAATTGAAATAAAAATCACACCATCATCCGTCAGCAAATCCTTTGCCAGTTTCAGCCTCGGATAGATCATATTCAGCCAATCGGTATGGAATCTGCCGTTGGATTCGGTATTCTGAACAAGGCGGTTGCCCTGCTCGTCGAACTGACCGCTTCTATCCATGTATGCATCTGCGCTTTCGGCAAAATCGTCCTCATAAACGAAGTCGTTTCCCGTGTTATAGGGCGGATCGATATAGATCATCTTGATCTTGCCCATATAGGTTTCCTGCAAAAGCTTGAGCACATCGAGGTTATCGCCCTCGATATAGAGGTTTTCCGTGGTATCAAAATCCACGCTCTCCTCGCGGCAGGGGCGCAGCGTTGCGGAGATCGGGCTGTTTGCAAGCAGTATGGACTTTTTCTTATCCGGCCATGTGAATTGATAGCGCTCCTCCTTGCCCTCAACGATAACCGAGGATAATTCCTGCCTCAGCATATCAAAATCTATCGCGCGCTCAACTTCGCCCGATTCGCCCTTCCGCTCCGTTACGCAGTTCGGAAACAGCTCCGCTATGCGGTCTATATTTGCCTCAACCTTGTTGAGAGAGTGCAGTTTGAGTTTGTCCATTTATTCAAACCTCCATGATTTCTTTAACAAACGCATCAAGCAAGTAATTTGATTTCTTTGCATCATCAGTTAATCCGAACATCGCTTGAACCTTTTCTTTAAGTTCTATCATACTTGTCTTACAGTGCTGATCGCCATTTAGCACCGCCCCCATTTTCCGAGTATCCACTGCACATTCGTGATACTTTGGATTCCCAAATGCGAAACTCGGAACATATAGGTTAGGTTAAATGAATAAACCGAGCTCTCCATGCGCTTCATTAGGTTGATCGCCATGAGCCGCCTTATGCCCTGCTCGCGGTTGCGCTGGGTGAGGCCCTCGGTTTCGCCCTTTTTATCGTAAAGCTCCTCATATTTTGAAAGCTTACTTGGAAGAATGTAATGAGAGGGCGTGTAGATAGCGAGGCTCAAAAGCATCAGCTGCTCAAAGATCTCGTTATAGTTTATTGCGCTTTTCAAATCGGAAAGGCGCGGCTGAACGGAGATTGGCTTGAGCCTTTCGGGAAATGTGCCGATATCGGCGGTGTCGTAATACTTTCGGATATGCTTCCTTGAGCGCGCGATCGTTACGGCGTCCAGCACCTCGAAGAAATCGAAATCAAGCATACGCAGCAGGTTTGCAGTAGTACGCTTTTCGGGCGGATATTTGCTCCATGTGTTGAAATCACGCTGAGCGTTTCTGAATATTTCATCGATGGAGCGATTTGTGTTCAGCTTTGAATCGATGTGCTCCGCATTTCCCTCGTAGGCAAGGGCAAGCTGATTGCGGAGATCGACGAATCTGTTGTTGACGGGCGTTGCAGACAGCATGAGCACCTTCGTGCGAACACCCGAGCGAACGACCTTGTTCATCAAACGGAGGTATCGGTTTTCCTTTTCGTCGTTATCGCCGGAAACCTTGCCGCCGTTTCGGAAGTTGTGTGATTCGTCGATAACGACCAGGTCATAGTTCCCCCAGTTGAGCCTGCTTAGATCAAGCCCGTTTGAAGTGCCGTAAGTTCGGCTTAAATCGGTATGGTAGAGAACATCGTACCTGAGCCTGTCAGATGCAATGGGATTGTTCAAATAATTATCTTTATATGTATTCCAGTTGTTTGAAAGTTTTTTGGGGCAAAGCACAAGCACGGACTTATTTCGGTTTTCATAGTACTTGATAACAGCCAACGCCGTAAAGGTTTTGCCCAAACCAACGCTGTCTGCAAGTATGCAGCCATTATACTTTTCCAGCTTGTTTATTATTGCCAAAGCGGCATCTTTTTGGAAATTATACAGAAGCCCCCAGATTCGGCTTTCCTTGAAGCCCGTAGCTTCGTTGGGAAGCACATCCTCGGATATGTCTTCCAAGAATTCGCTGAAAATATTGTATAGCGTAATAAAGTAAATAAAGTCCGGGGAGTTTTCATTATATGCTGCGGCAATGTTCTCAATCACTTCATCGGTAACATCCTGCAACCTGTCGGAATCATACCAAAGACTATTAAAAGTATCTAGATACTGTGATGAGTACGGCATCTCGCTTTTATGAACAAAGCTGTAAGCATTGTTGCCGCGCTCGCACCCTATATCCGCCGTGGAAAAGCCGTTGACGGGGCTGTAGCTTTTATCGTCCAGCACGATAAAGCCGGGCATATTCTGATCGCTGATATTGGATTTGAACTTAACTTTTTGCCGAATCCAATCCGCGCATTCCTTTGCAATTGCCCTTTGGGTCAATTCGTTGCGGAGTTTAACCTCGAACTCCGTGCCGCATAAGCTGCGTTCACGGTTCAGCTTTGGTATGTAAAACTCCCGCTTCTCTTTATTGAATTTGTCAACGACAAATGTTGGCGCTGTGAAAATGAACCGAAGCTCGTCGATTGATTCAAGTTCTTTTTTCAACGATTGAAAAGCATAGATGGAAAAGCATGCTGCAGCAATAGAAAGCCTGCTGCCTTCCTTGATTTCAACACTCAGGTCGTCGTGCAAGGTTTTGCTGATATTGTTTATCAGTTCCATACTGCCCTCCGCAATAAAAGATCATCTTGGGATATTATATCAAAAAATCGTTGCAAGTTCAATTATTCCCCCAGTCGATGCAACTGCAATCCTGCTGCTTATAACAATCAAATTTCTGCTTTCTTTCCTTATCGATATAATACCTATTCTTGCACGCGCTGCTGCAAAACACGGCATTCGATCTTGGCGCGGCAAACACCTTATCGCAGCCTTTACATATTCGAAGGGGTTTTGCATCGTCGGTTATCAGCAGGTAGAGCGTCATTTCTATCGCGTGAAACAGGGAGTGGAAATCCCAAAAGAGCGTGGGCTTATCCAGCAGCTCGATATGATAGCTCGGCGCAATGCCGCGAAACGCACGCATGGATCTTTGCAGCATGAGCCGAGTTTCCTCGTCCGTGCTGTCGTAGTCCTTGTAGTAAAACTCGGTATTCAGCATATTGAACGCCCAATCCTTTAGCTGCGCTGCTATCCAGTCAACCGGTTCGGCGTACTGGCGAAGGCGGCACATATTCATGGGTATAGGATCGTCCTTAAAGGTATCGATAAGCTCCTGCATATCCGGCGCGTTGGCATAAAGCCTGTTTCTGCCGTTGAAGTTGAACTTA
>JAFYJD010000003.1 GCA_017538255.1 Clostridia bacterium
CTTCGTCCTGACGAAAAATCCGCTCCCGAAAAGTACATATCCCGAACCATCGTCGGCATTGCCCACATACTACCGACAGTACTGTGCCGGAGACGGCATGGGAGGATAGGCAGCTGCCGGATCCCAAAAGGACGCTCAACGAGCGTCCTTTTAACTTTCTGTAAACAGTACCCACGTTTGACGCGAAAGAGGACGGCTGTCCGTCCTCTGTACTTATTATGACTTTATTTATTATCAACGGTATTTGACTTGATTATTTCGTTCCGAATATCCTGTCGCCGGCGTCGCCGAGGCCGGGAACGATATAGCCGTGGTCGTTGAGGTGGCTGTCCACGGCGGCGGTATAGATCGGCACGTCGGGATGCGCCTCGCGCAGGGCTTTGATGCCCTCGGGGGCGGCGACAAGGCACATAAGGCGGACGGTCTTGCATCCGGCGTCCTTGACTACGCGGATGCCTTCGATCGCAGAGCCGCCCGTCGCAAGCATCGGGTCGATGACGATCATATCGCGCTCAGACGTGTCGCTCGGGAGTTTGCTGTAATAACTCTGCGGACGGAGCGTTTCGGGGTCGCGATAGAGGCCGATATGTCCGACCTTGGCGGCGGGGATGAGTTCCATAACGCCCTCCGCCATACCGAGGCCCGCGCGCAGTATCGGCACGATGCCGAGTTTTCTGCCCGCAAGCACCTTGGCGGTCATCTTTGCAACGGGCGTTTCGATCTGCTTGTCCTCAAGGGGCAGGTCGCGGGTTACTTCGTACGCCATAAGCGTTGAAAGTTCGTTAAGAAGCATCCTAAAATCCTTGGTGCCTGTTTCTTTATCGCGCAGGAAGGTGAGCTTGTGCTGCACGAGCGGATGATCCACGATGAATACGTTTTCCATATAGTTTTCCATATTTGCCCCCTAAAATATTATTTTGTTTGTTTGTACGAGTTGGAAGAGGAGTGGTTGGCGATCTTGCTCAGGCGCCTTTCGTGCCTGCCGCCCTCGAACTCAGTTGAAAGCCATTTGCGAACGATCGCCTTTGCGACCTCGCTGCCGATGATCCTGCCGCCCATAGCAAGCACGTTGCTGTCGTTGTGCTTGCGGGTGAGTTCCGCCGAAACGACGTCGCCGCAGAGCGCGCAGCGCACGCCCTTTACGCGGTTGGCGCAGATCGAAACGCCGATGCCCGTGCCGCAGATAAGGATGCCCCTGTCGTACTCGCCGCTTGCGACGGCCTCCGCGACGGGGAACGCGATATCGGGATAATCAACGCTTTCGCTGCTTGACCTGCACCCGAAATCCTTGTAGTTGTAGCGTGATTCTTCGAGATAATTGATGATGCGTTTTTTGAGTTCGTAGCCGCCGTGATCCGAGCCGATTGCGATTTTCATAATTCCCCCCGTGTATAGGTTATTTAATGTTTTATAACCGTGAACCCGGACGCGCGCAGAAGGCGATTCATATAAGCAAGCCCCTGTCCGTCCTCGGGAATGCCCTCTGCGAAGATGATATCGGTGTCGTCCGATTCATCCCTCAACGCACCGAAAAGCGATGCGCAGAGCGTCTGCGGCATATCCCTGTCCCCAATTATAACATATTTTTTGCCGTTATAGTAGTTTTTAGTCTGAACCGTCGCAAATATTTTACAGGATCTGCCCTCCTGCTCCGCTTTTTGGTATTCGCGGCAGATCAGCCCCGCGGCGGTCTTGGCGCTTCCGACGGCGACGACGACGTCGCAGGAAGGCGCGTAATGGCGATATTTCATTCCCGGGGAAGCGGCGGTCTCATTCTCACCGAGCGGATTCAAAACGGCTGAAGCGACCTCGACCGCGCCGATGACGCTTTCGAGCATCTCTTTTGTAATGCCGCCCGGTCGCAGTATAGTGGGCTTTCCGACGAGCGAAAGCACGGTGGATTCAACGCCGATCTCGCAGTCGCCGCCGTCGATTATGACATCGACACGCCCCTGCATATCCTCGAGGGTGTGCTCAAGGCGGGTAGGACTCGGCTTGCCTGAAAGATTCGCGCTCGGAGCGGCTATCGGAACGCCGGCGGCACGGATGACGGCGAGCGCCGTTTTGTGTTCGGGCATACGCACGGCAACGGTGTCGAGTCCCGCACTCACCTCATCGGGCACGAGATCGCTCTTTAAATAAACGAGCGTCAGCGGTCCTGGCCAGAACGCGTCCATAAGGCGGCGGGCGGTGTCGGGTATATGCTTCCAAAGCGGCTTAACGTCGCTCTTTTTTGCGATATGCAGAATGAGGGGGTTGTCGCCGGGACGCCCCTTTGCCTCGAATATCTTTGAAACGGCGCTGCCGTCGAGCCCGTTCGCGCCGAGCCCGTAGACGGTCTCCGTAGGAAACACGACGAGCCCGCCCGCGCGGATGACGCGCCCCGCGACCGTTGCGCCGTTTTCTTTTTGGGTTTTTGCGTTGAATACTTCGGTGTTCATTTTTTGGACATTTCATTTCCTTTTTGCACTTTTTCTAATATAGCATATCGCGGGCGAACTTGCAAGAAAAAAGCGATTTTTATCCGTTCGACCGCGCACGCGCAAAGATGATTGACGGGAAGATGCGAAAATAATATAATCATAATCGGATAAGGAAAAACCGATCTTCGGTTGACTAATGATTAGAAAAGGCCGTGAGGAGGATTATGGGTCAAGGCGAAAGCAGTTATAAAAGATACCTTGAGGGCGACGAGGACGCCTTTAACGAGGTTCTTGAACTGTATTACAACAACTTAACGCTGTTCGTCAACGGGTATCTTAACGACGTCCACGCTTCCGAGGATGTGGCTATCGATGCGATGCTTGAACTTGTTATACACAAAAAGCGTTTTGATTTTCGCTCGTCGCTCAAGACCTACCTGTTTGCGATAGGCAGACACAAGGCGCTCAACCACCTGAAAAAGCATCGCCGCGAACTGCCGCTGCCGCTTGATGAGGCGGCGCTTGCGGACAGGGACTCGCTCGAAAGGGAAGTGATCGCGGGCGAAAGCAGGCGGGCGGTGCTGAAAGCGCTCGGGGAATTGCCGGAGGATATGCGCGTTGCCGTCCACCTCGTGTATATAGAGGGGCTTTCGTATCGGGAAGCGGGCAAGGTGATGAAAAAGAACGAAAAACAGGTGGATAATCTGCTCACAAGGGCCAAAAAACTTATGCGTGTTTCCATAGAGACCGAGAAAGGCAATATTTTATGAGAAGGACGATCGCACAAGTGCGTGAAGAACTCGAATCAAGGCGGGTCGAGTACAAAAGAAAACAGCGGGTGCGCACCCGCGCGGTGCTGTCTGCCGTCGGCGCTGCGGCATTTGCGGCGGTGTTCGCGTTTGTAATTCTGCCGCTTATAAAGCCAGAGGCAAAGGGCCCGATCGTGCAGGCGTATAATACGCCGAACCCGCCGGAGGGCGCGGTCAACGTATCCAAGACCCCTCCTCCAACGGATACCTACGATACCCCGGACGGCGGCAAACTGCCGTGGATCGGCGCTCCGAGCGCACCGGAAGGCTGGTATGGCGGCGAGATCGATTACAACGAGATAAAGCCCGATTCCGTAACGGTGTATATCTACGATCCGGAGATGAGCATCATTTATTCCGTCAAAAACGCCAAGGGCATCAAGAACATTATCAAGAACATCGAATTGCTTGAAAAATCAACGGTGCAGGGCTACGGCGAAGAGTTTTTGGACGTTGAGTTTTCGATACATCTTTACTACGGCGACAGCGTTTTCCGCTGCACAAAGTTCAAAAACGGCTACTATTCCGTAAACGATCGGGGTATGTACAAAATGCCGCAGATCGATTCCGAAAAGTTCGCGCGGCTCGTTTTTTCGGAATCGTTCAACGCGCCGAGCATCTGTTATGTTGGCGCAAATGAGGGTGGGATGATCATATCTCACGACAGAGGATAAGGAGGGTACAAAGATGAAAAAGTGTTTATCGATCCTGATCGTCGTGCTGCTGCTCGTTCCTCTCGCGTGCGATCCGAAGGGCTCGGATCCCGGTGGGGAGAGCGCGGCGCCGGAGCAGAGCCAAAATGCCGCAATACCGACTGCAACGCCCGTGCCGGATCCGGCGGACTATGTTTCGCCCGAGTTCGACTCGATGCGCCTTGACAAACTCGAATACGGCAAGGATTATGTTTCGCTCTACGATAAGGTCGGAGCGGACGCGAGCATCGCGGACGTCGTCGAGGATAAGGCGACGGGGCTCGCATATATGGAAGTGGACGGCGAGATGCGCGTTCTGGGGCTCGACTTTCTTGCCAAGGCTATGATCCGCAACACAGCGCCCGCGGGCGGGTTTGAGACCGAGGAGGACGTTTATGCCGAATGGTGGAGGCTGTACATACAGCGCTGGAATAAACTGTTGCCCGAATTGCCGATCTACCGCACCGAGTATTACGACATCTATAATACCGAGATAAAGGGCGTTGATGAAAACCCGCTGACGGCGTACTTCGATCTGTCGCAGGCTCTAATTTACTGGCGCAGCGAAAAGGAGGATAACTCGATCGCCGTTGCGGTTTCGAGCGATATCACGGGCGCGTTTCGCTACCCCGCGTTCGGAGTCGCATCACGCAGCGCAAGTGCGCCGGATACGCTTATAAGCGCGCTGGTGTCGGGCGTTGGGCTCGTTTCCAAAACAAAGGACGGCGGCTATGCGTGGAACGATTCCGTCCTGAGATCGCACGAAAAAACGACGGATGCGGACGGCAATACCGTTTACACCTTCGTGCTCAAAGACGATCTTAAGTTCTCCGACGGATCAAAGATCGGAGCAAAGGATTTTCTTGCGATGCAGATGGTGCTGCTCTCCGCGGTGTTTGAGGAAGCCTCGTCGATCGCGGCGGACGGAAGCCCGATACTCGGGTGGGAGCGCGAGTATGAATACTATGCCGAAGTCGGCGGAAACGGCAAAAAAACGCTTCGAGGACTGCGCCTTGTTGACGAAAACACATTCTCCGTAACGCTCAAAAAAACGGAAACGAGCGATTTTTACAGCGAGACCTTCTTTGAAAGGTTCAATGCGCAATACGCCGACGCGTGGCTGAACGGCTTTGAAATCTTCGACGACGGCGATGGATGCTATCTTTCGGACGGCTTCTATAACAAAACGGACGGCGTGTACGATATGGAAGCGCATTTGATCGCCATCTGCTCCGATTACTCGGAAAAGATGCTTGCAAAATACCCGTGGGCGGGAGCGTACGTGCCCGTTTCGGCGGTGGATTATGAGTATGAAGAGCATTATGTTCCGGGCGGCATATCCGCGTTTATGCTCAAACGAAACGAGTATTATATGGGCAATTACGAGGGACAAAAACCCGAGATCGAAAAGGTGGTATTCGCAAAGGTGCCGTCCGCGCTAATGGTTTCGGAGTTTGCAAACGGAAAGATCGATATGGTCAATTCGGTGGTGGGCTCCGTCGAGATCGATGAACTAAAGCATATTTGCAATGCTATGGAGGACGGCAAAGCGGCAACGACGCATTATTCGCGCGCCGGCTACGGCAAGCTCGCGTTCCGCGCGGATCTCGGACCCGTACAGTTCGCCGAGGTCAGGCAGGCGCTCGCATACTGCCTCGACAGGGACTACTGCGCGAACTACTGGGGGAGAAACGCTTGCTCCGTGATCAGCGCGCCGTACAACGAGGATTCGTGGATGTATAAAAAGGCGGCCAAAAGAGGGCTCTTGACAGATAACTACGGCGCGGTGTACACTTCGTGCGATATGGAATACGATGCGAAAGGTTGGGACGAAGCGGCAGCCCTGAAGAAGGCGAAGGAACTGCTCGAGGCGTGCGGCTGGATCTACAACGAACAGGGCGGACCCTACGAAAACGGCGTGCGCTATAAGCGCATCCCTGCGGATGTCATCGACGAAAAGGATATGAACTATACTTCGCTCGACGGCAAGTACGGCACGGTCCAAATCGGCGAATACTGCTATATGCCCCTTGTGATAAACTTTTATAAGTCTATTGATGATGATATGTTCTATTTTATCTTCAGCGAAAGCGAAGTATTTAAGAATGCGGGCTTCAGCATACAGATGATAGCGGGGGACTTCTATAGCCTCATCAACGAGTTCTATCAGGCGAACGTATACGGATACCATGAGCCCGATACCGAAGCGCCGAAGTACTGTATGTTCAACTTTGCAACGAGTTTTGCGGGAAATATCTACGATCATTCGGCTTACTACCACACGATCGATCCCGAACTCTACTACGGCAACAGCCAATACTTTTTGAAGGACTATGCCGATATTTATTTTATCGGCTGAAACAATAAACCAAAAGGAGAAAGCTATGTTTAAAAGAATACTTATAAAAGGAATAAAACTTCCGGTAAAAAGGATCGTTTCGATGGCGATGTGCGTACTGCTTGCGCTGAGCGCGGCGGCGCTTCCTGTGGGATGCGTCAAAAAGGAAAATGACGCAAAAAAAGAGTCCGGCGCAGCGTCCGTACTCCTCTCGACAGTCGGCGCCTCGCTTCAAACGAAAAAGAAGAAGTTCGGAAAGGACTTCTCAAAAAGCACGGTGAACTTTATGTACGACGTGTTCAAAAACGGTTTGACCGAGGGCGAAAACTCACTTGTGTCGCCGCTGTCCGTATTGATCGCGCTGGCGATGACGGAAAACGGCGCAGAGGGGGAGACCCTTGAAAAGATGCGCAGCGTGATCTCAAACGGGATGGATACCGAAACGCTCAACGAGTATCTTGCCCTGTACCTGAGCAGCCTGCCGAACAGCGAATACGCAAAACTCAATATCGCAAACTCGGTCTGGTTCAGAGAGGCTCCCGAGGTTTTCGCGTCGGGCGGCAAGCAGCTGTTCACGCCAAACGAGGCGTTTTTGAAGAAAAACGCCGATCACTACGGTGCGGATATCTTTGCGTCGCCGTTTGACGAGGGCACCGTCAAAGCGATAAACGGCTGGGTGAACGAAAAGACCGAGGGCACGATCGACGAGATAATAAAGGAGATCTCGAGCGACAGCATTATGTGCCTTATAAACGCCTTGCTGTTTGAAGCGGAATGGCACGAAAAGTATCTTGACGTATCCGTGAGCGAAGGCACCTTCACCTCGATCGGCGGCGAGGAGCGCAAGGCGCAGATGATGCACGCAGGTGATTATAATTATATCGAAAACGCGGACTTTACGGGCTTTATGCGCGGCTACGCCGATCCGCGCTTCGGATTTATTGCCCTGCTCCCGAAAGAGGGCGAGGATCTGTACGAATGCATCAACAGGCTCACAGGCGAAGAACTCGTTAATATGATCGAAAATATAGAGTACCGCCAAGTGCAAAGCGCGATCCCCAAGTTTGCCTTCGATTACGAGATCGATCTTAAACAGACCCTTATGAATATGGGGATGGGAATCGCGTTCGATCCAAATGCCGCGCAGTTCGGCGGCGTCGGTACGTGCGAATTCGGAAATATCTATATCGGAAAGGTGCTGCATAAGACCCATATCGAGGTCGATCAGAGGGGCACCAAGGCGGGCGCGGTAACGAGCGTTGAAATGATGTGCGGCAGCGCGTTCACGACGGAGGAAATAAAAGAGGTCGTGCTCGACCGTCCGTTCGTGTTTGCGATCTACGATTTCGAAGCGAATATCCCCGTGTTCATCGGAACCGTAACGGATATAGGATAAGCCTTGGTTCGGGCGGCGTGCGCCTATAAAGCGCACGCCGTTTTTTGTGTCCGTTTTTGCGGTTATATATCAAAAGAAAGTCGGAATATACTTGAAAATGCAGGCGCTCTGGTGTACCATATACTTTGGTGGAGGAGATATCCTAACGCCGAATCTCACATATAAAAAAGGAGAGTACAAATGATCCAGCTGCACTCAAAAGGCGTCTATCTTGTGGACGGCAAGCCCACCTTTGACGCTGTATCCGGCATCACTCCCGAACAGGGACGCGAGAACACCATCGCGTATCAGATCATGCGCGCGCACGATGTTTCGGACGATCCGAAAAAGATGCGTATCCGCTTTGACTGCCTGATGAGCCATGACATCACCTACGTCGGCATCATCCAGACCGCGAGAGCATCCGGCCTCAAGCAGTTCCCGATCCCCTACGCGATGACCAACTGCCACAACAGCCTTTGCGCGGTCGGCGGCACCATCAACGAGGACGATCACGTATTCGGTCTTTCCGCGGCTAAGAAATACGGCGGGATCTACGTTCCCGTGAACCAGAGCGTTATCCACAGTTATGCCCGCGAAGCGATGACGATGTGCGGCAATATGATCCTCGGCTCCGACAGCCACACCCGCTACGGTGCGCTCGGCACCATGGGCATTGGCGAGGGCGGTCCCGAACTCGTAAAACAGCTCCTTAAAAATACCTACGACGTAAACGCGCCCGAAGTCGTGCTCGTTTATCTCACCGGCAAGCCCCGCCACGGCGTCGGCCCGCACGATGTTGCGATCGCGCTGGTTAAGGCGACCTTCGAGAGCGGCTTTGTTAAGAACAAGGTCCTCGAGTTCGTAGGCCCCGGCGTTGCCGAACTGCCCGCAGACTTCCGCAACGGCATCGACGTTATGACCACCGAAACCACCTGCCTCAGTTCCATCTGGGAGACCGATGCGGAGATCGAAAACTACTACAAGACCTACGGTCGTCCCGAGGGATACAAGAAACTCGCTCCCAACGGCGTTGCATACTACGACAGTATGATCACCATCGAACTCGACAAGGTCGAATCGATGATCGCGCTCCCGTTCCATCCCTCCAACGCCTATACCATCAAGGAGTTCGTTGCGAATGCCGAGGAGATCCTCAAGGGCGTTCAGGCCGAGGCCGAGGCAAAGTTCAAGAAGGTCAGCGTAAACCTGCTCGACAAGATTGTCGACGGCAAGGTCATCGCGGATCAGGGTGTTATCGCGGGATGCAGCGGCGGTCTGTTCGACAACATCGTCGAAGCCGCCAACATTATGGACGGCCACGACGTAGGCGACGGCTATTTCGGCCTCTCCGTATACCCCACCAGCGTTCCCACCAGCCTTGAGTTGACCAGGATCGGCGCGACAGAAAAACTTCTTGAGAGCGGCGCGATCATCAAACAGAGCTTCTGCGGTCCGTGCTTCGGCGCAGGCGACGTTCCCGCGAACAACGGTCTCTCCCTCCGCCACACCACCCGCAACTTCCCGAACCGCGAAGGCAGTAAGCCCGGCGAAGGTCAGATCAGTTTTGTATGCCTTATGGACTCCCGCTCCATCGCGGCGACCGCTCGCAACCACGGCGTCATCACCGCGGCGACCGATATCGACTACGACGATACCCACGTTGAGTATCACTTCGATAAGAGCGTTTACGACAGGCGCGTCTACAACGGCTTCGGCAAGCCCGATCCCACCGTTGAACTCAAACTCGGTCCCAACATCACCGATTGGCCGGAGATGTTCCCGCTCACCGAGAACGCGCTGTTCGAGCTGGACGCGGTCATCCACGACCCCGTTACCACCACGGACGAACTCATCCCCTCGGGCGAGACCTCCAGCTACCGCTCCAACCCCCTCCGCCTTGCGGAGTTCGCGCTCTCCCGCCGCGTACCCGAGTACGTCGGTCGCTCCAAGCAGGTAATGGCTATGGACTTTGAGCGCCGTGCAGGTAAAAAGCCCGAGCGCATTATGGAAGCCCTCAAGCAGGTAGGCAACGCCGATGAACTTATCAACACCACCGGTTTCGGCTCCTGCGTATTTGCAAACAAGCCCGGCGACGGCTCCGCACGCGAGCAGGCTGCTTCCTGCCAGCGCGTTCTCGGCGGCTTTGCAAACATCTGCTACGAGTACGCCACCAAGCGCTATCGCAGTAACTGCATCAACTGGGGCATCCTTCCCTTCACCATCGCGGAAGGCACCGAGTTCAACTATGACTGCGGCGACTTCGTATTCGTTCCCGGTATCCGCGAGGCGGTCGAAAAGGGCATCGAGGAGATCCCCGCAAAGGTCATCACCAAAGCAGGCGTCAAGGACATCACCCTCTACATCAAGGGTCTCACCCAGGATGAGAAGGAGATCCTCCTTGAGGGCAACCTTATGAACTACTACAAGGCTCATATGGAGGACTGATCGTCCATAGCCTGATACAGAAACAGCGGGGGAGGCAAAAGCCTCCCCCTTGTCATACCCGCGGCAAATCAAAAGTCCGCGCGGCGGGCTTGTTATGTCAATGATGATCCAATAAAATGTATTTGTTTAGATCGTGTGGATACTTGCACGCAAGTATATCCGCACTCAAAACTCTGACCGTATGCTCTTCAAAAGCATTTAAGATTCCCGCATCATCGCCGGAGAGATAATACGATTCGTCCAAATCATTCCACTTCTGCTTTGCCGCCAAAACTTTTGCGCTGCTTTTCTCAATATACGGATGGACAACGTGATGCAAAAACTCATGCACGACGGCATCCGCTCTGAATGCGCCGGAGGTGAATATGAACCTTGAGTCGAGCAGGGTATAATCGGAGGAGTAAACGCATTTTATCGGATCAAGGCATATTTCGATATCTCTGATGGTGGAACCGTACCGCTCCGTGCATATTTCAAGGCAATTTTGGACCAAATCCAATTCGTCCTTATGGACGGCATTCTGATCTTCAACCCATTGTTTTACAAAAACCACATACTTCGCAAATCGTTTTGATTTCATAATGGTCGAAAGTGCTTCGGGGAAGCGAACGATCCAATCCCAAAACGCTTCGCCACGCTCTGCATCGGAAATATTGGAAGCGGAAAAAACTTTTTCTTTGAAAAGATCGAAGTTGCGGTATTCAAGGCTTGCATCATCGATGAAATGAGCTGCCGTTTCAAGAAGAAAGGCGCGCGGCCAATAAGGGTATACCGCGCAGGTGTTCTGCCGAACTTCATTAAAAAACTTTGGGCATTGAGCCGTGGAGATAAAGCGCTTCAACGTATCGATATGCTCTTTGCTGCGCTCAATATTGAAAAAATCATAACCGCATTGAAGCAGAGCGAAGTAAACGGCACTTATTTTGCTGTTTGTTATGATCTTCATTCTGTCGGGCGTTCCTTTGCTTTTTATATTGATAAGGAGCGTAAAATACGCTCCCCTAATGCCGAGTCTTTAATTACTCACACCTTATTCATCTTATAGATAACGTTCAATCCCTGCAGCAGCAGATCGCGTTCAAGAATGATATCGTGCCTGCAGAGGGGGGTGATATAGGGCGCGGAGCCGCCCGTTGCGATGATGGTGGAGGTATGCCCCAGTTCCTCCGCCATACGGTCGATGATGCCGTCCAACATAGCCGCCGCGCCGTACATAACGCCGCTACGCATCGCGTCAACGGTGTTCTTTGCGATCACGTTGCCGGGCTGATCGAGGTTGATGCTCGGGAGCTGCGCGGTGCGGCTCGTCAGCGCGTCTATCGAGATGCGCGGACCCGCCATAATAACGCCGCCTATGTACATATTCTTTGGCTCGATGACCTCGATTGTAGTCGCGGTGCCGATGTCGATTAGAATGAGCGGCGCTTTGCGCTTAGCGAGCGCGGCGACGGCGATAACGATGCGGTCGGAGCCGACGGAAGCGGGGTTGTCCATACGGATGTCGAGCCCGGTTTTAAGACCGTGTCCAACCACCATTGGGGGCTTGTGGATGATCTTGTAAACGCCGTTTCTGACAGCGTTGAATACGGGCGGCACGACGGAGGCGATGATGCAGTCCTCGATGTCCTCGATGCGGCAGCCGAAGGTCTCAAGCATACTCTTGATCTCAACGCCGTACTGGTCGGACGTGCGGGTCTTGTCAGTCGCAATGCGGACTTCGCAGATTATCTTATCGTCTTTGATGCATCCGATGGTGATGTTGGTGTTGCCTATGTCTATTGCGAGCAGCATTGTATTTAAACTTTTCCTTTCGGGATTCAGTTTTTGGTTTTGAGCGGAAGCACCTTCGCACGGTGGAGCGCGGTGCCTACAAGGCCGGTTATCAGCGTGGAAACGATTATCTCAACAAGCGCGTTGATGCCGACAAACGCGATGATGAAAACGAAGATGTTGCGGCCCGCCATAAGGTTTTGTATATATTCGGTGTGGCCGAAAAGCCCGACGAGCGCCGTCATAAAGAACAGCGTGTTTAAAAACGCGGAGAGAAAGCCCGCAACGAAGCATTCGGGCATTACCTCGATGCGCTTGTTTTTGCGGCTGTCAATAAGCGATACGATGAACGCTATCGTGCCTATCGCGGCAAGCACCGCGCCGATGACGATATAGATCGTGCCGGGGTTTGTATGCCCCTCGGTGATGAGGCTCGCGGTCTGCGCGGCGGCGCTGTTATTTTTGTTGACGCCCGCGACGATAACAAACGCGCCTATCGCTGCAAGGATAACGCCCGCTATAAGCCCGAACAGCGCTGTGGAAACTGAAACGCCGCCCCTCGTGGCGGTGCGTTTTTTGATCGCGTCGTAGATAAGACCGACGAGGAAGCCGTCAAGCGCGCGGGGAACGAACCTTTGGATGAACGCGAGGAACGGGTTTATCGAAAAGAGGATCGCGCCCATACCGCTCGGAACGCCGATTGATATGCATTGCAGATAACTGAGTATGCCGAATACGCAGCCGATGATAAGACCGCCGACGGGGCCGAGGGCTATCGCCGCTATGGCAACGGGTATGATGTTGAGCGTTATCGAAAGGGGACCTATCGGGATGGTGCCTATCGGGGTGAACGAGAACACCATAAGCAGCGCCGTAAGAAGCGCAAGGATCGCGAAGGCGCGTGTGTTTGCGATGCGTTTGAATTGATACTTCATTTTTCCTCCTACTGCCGCTCATTATCGATGCGGCGTAAACAAATGGATCGCCGATGCGGGCTCTGCGCCGCTGCCGCTCCGAGGGGATACAGCGCGGCTTGCCGATGTTCGGCGTTATTATTATATAGGCACGGCGCGATATTTGCAAGTATAATTTGCGGCGTTTTTGCGCTATCGCTTTACAAATCGGGCATAAACGGCTATACTGTATGATAGGACTATGGGCGATACGGGCTTTTGCCCGCGCTGAGGGGAGAGAAAAATATGCTTAAAGGCAAAACCGTACTTCTGGGCGTAACGGGCGGCATAGCCGCGTACAAGGCGGCGGCGCTCTGTTCGATGCTCGTTAAACAGCACGCCTCGGTCGAGGTGGTTATGACAAAGAACGCGACGGAGTTCGTTACCCCGCTCACCTTTGAGCAGCTTTCGGGCAACCGCGTCAGCGTCGATACTTTCGACCGCAATTTTGTGCATCAGGTGGAGCATATCTCGCTTGCAAAACGGGCGGATATCGTCATCATCGCGCCGGCGACGGCGAACGTTATCGCAAAACTCGCGCACGGCATCGCGGACGATATGCTGACGACGACCGTATTGGCGTGCACCTGTCCAAAACTCGTCGCGCCCGCTATGAATACCAATATGTATCAAAGCCGTATAACACAGGATAATATCTCCGCCCTGCTTCGTTACGGCTTTGAGGTGATCGAGCCCGCGAGCGGACGCCTTGCCTGCGGCGACGTCGGCACGGGCAAACTGCCCGAGCCCGAGGAGCTTATGTGGCATATCCTCAAAAGAATAGGCAGGGAGCACGACCTCGAGGGCAAAACGGTGCTCGTGACGGCAGGACCCACAAGGGAGAAGATAGATCCCGTGCGCTATATCACCAACCGTTCGAGCGGCAAGATGGGCTGCGCGATCGCGGAAGCGGCGATGCTGCGCGGCGCAAAGGTCATACTTGTTGCGGGACCGATGGAGGTCGCGCCGCCGCCGTTTGTTGAGGTCGTATCGGTCGAAAGCGCGGAGGATATGTTCGCCGCCGTTTCCGAAAGGGCGGGGGAAGCGGATATGATCTTCAAGGCCGCCGCCGTTGCGGACTATACGCCGAGCGAATATTCCGACGATAAGGTCAAGAAAAAGGACGGCGAGATGAGCATCGCCCTCAAACGCACAAAGGATATCCTAAAGCATCTCGGCCAAACGCGGCGTGAGGGGCAGGTGATCTGCGGTTTTTCGATGGAAACGCGCGATCTGATCGAAAACAGCGCAAAAAAACTTGCTTCAAAGAATGCGGATATGATCTGCGCCAACAACCTCAAGACCGAGGGCGCGGGGTTTGGCACGGATACAAACGTTATAACCGTCATAACAAAGGGCGGAAATACCGAACTGCCGCTTCAGTCAAAGCGCGACGCGGCGAACGCGATAGTCGATATAGCCAAAGGTATGCTCAAATGAGCGCGCTCGACATAAACGCGTATAAGACCGCGCCGACAAGAGCCGCCGCGCTCGCGTTATTCAAAGAGGAACAGTTCCGAGTGCCCGAAAATATGCGTATCGTAGGCGACGATCAGTTCTCGCAGGACGATCTTTGCTCCTATACGGACGAGCCCTATTTTAAACTGTATCACGACCTTAAAAACATCAAAAGTCCGCGCATACCGGCGGACTTTTGCCTGTTCGACGGCGGCGCGGATGATTATTATGAACACATCCTGCGCTGTTATCCCGATATATCGATAACAAAGGACACCGTTATCGCATATAAAAACAGCCCGCAGTACGACGAGGGGCTGTTTATAATGCTTAAGGAACGGCTCACGGGCGATATCGCCGCATCGGGCATCGCGCTTATCGACCGCCGCATAGGAGAGGGCGTGCTCGACTGGATACAGGTCTCGCCCGAGTACAGGCGCAGGGGACTCGGAAAGTTCGTGGTGTTGACCCTGCTTTCAAGGCTCAAAGACTCGGCGGAGTTCGCCACGGTATCGGGCAGGCTAAACGACGAAAACGATCCTATGCGTCTATACGAAAACTGCGGCTTTACAAACGCTTATATCTGGCATATCCTTACAAAAAACGCTTAAAACCTAATAGATAGGTTCGACGGCGGAGCAGCTGACCTCGTATGCGGTGCGGTTGACGCTCTCGCCGCTTTCCGTTTGCTTTTTGTACTCGCGGCTTTGGAGTCTGCCGAGGACTTTTAGTTCGGTGCCGACGGGCATATCCTTCAAAAACCTTGCGTTGCGCCCCCACGCGATCAGCGGCAGATAGTCGGATTTACCGTAGCGGCGGTTGACGGCGATCAGCACATCGGCGATCTCCCTGTCAAACGGCGTCGTGCGGTAGATCACTCTTTTGCATACGGAGCCAGTCAGTTCCGCTTCGTTGCCGTCCGCGGCATCATCCGCGTTTTCAAACTCGCGAGCGAATACCGTTATGATAAGGCGGCTCCCGCTCTCGGTGCGCTGGTTGTACGAGCGTATCTGTCCGCGCACAAAAAAACGCATATCCTCTTCAACCGGCATATCAAGAAGCAGGCGTTCGCTCACCGTAACGGGGATGCTGTCAACCGTGCCGCTTAGGCGCTTGGCGTCGAGCGTCAGCCTGTAAAACGCCTCGCCGTAGACGGAATGGCTGTACTCTGCGGGCGTTCTTGCGGTCCCTGTTATGAGTATCGTATTATTGTCGTAGGGCATATCAAAACCGTGTCGGAGCGCCGCCCCGATCATATTTCCTTTCCGAAAACTTGAACTACGATAATACTATTCATAATTGCGCGGAAATAGTATCCCTATTCGTCGATAAACGAAAAGAAAACGGATTTTTGACGAAAAAACGCCGCCGAAAACTCGGCGGCGAGGGAAGGGGCTCTCGGCTATATAAAGTGGAGTATATAGCGGTAGAGGTTGTTGAACATAATATCGGCAACTTCGCGTTCGTTAAGCCCCAGTTTTATAAGGCGCTCCGCGATCAGAGGGAAGCCCGAACTGTTTTTTAGCGCGTCGATATAGCGGTTCATCCCGTCAAAATCGGAGCCGAGCGCAACGCAGGACACGCCGCCGATCTCGATAAAGTGTGCGATATGCGCGATAACATCGTCGATGGTTGCTGCTTTTTTGTCGGTCAACTGCTTGTAGTAAAAGTTGACGCCGATAACGCCTCCCATGGTGGATATAGCACGGATATGCTCGTCTTTGATGCAGCGCGGACTGTCGCAGAGCGCACGGGCGTTCGTGTGCGACGAGAATATCGGCCGCGTTGAAAGCGAGAGCACATCGTCGATGCCGGCGTCGTTAAGATGCGCAACATCCACCGCGATGCCAAGGCGGCACATCTCTGCGACCGCTTCGCGCCCAAGCCGCGTAAGCCCCTTTTTGCTCTTTTTGACGGCGGGATAGGCAAGGCGGTTGACATCGTTCCAGGTAAGAGTCATTGCGCGAACGCCGAGCCTGTGCAGTATCGCGAGGTTGTAAAGATTCGCTTCGATCGCTTCGCCGCCCTCAACGGTCAAAACCGTGGCGATCCTGTCGGACGCGGGATCGAAATCGGAGGTAAGCGGGGTGAGGACGGGGTTTGATTCGAGCATTCGATAGTATGCGTCGATCATACCCGTGCATTGGCAGAGCGGGTTTTTGTCGAGCAGCATATCTATCCACGCGGCAAAGAACTGCAGTTTGACGCCGCCTGCGATAAGCGCGTCGAGCGTGATGCTTTGATCCTTTACCGGGGCGGCGATATCGTAGCCGCGCTCGAGCATACCGTATAAAAAATCACAATGCCCGTCCGCGGCGGGGAAGATGCGCGTCATAGTCATGTTCTCCCTTTTTGAATTGTTAATATTATACCACTTAACTTTCGCGGATAACAGCGTTTTTGGCATAAAATGCGAACAAATTGCTAAATGAAAAAACCGACCGCGCATCGGCGCGGTCGGGAAAAGTAAAAAGCGATGCGTCAAACGATGAGCGTGCTCAATAGTGAGGCGAACTCGGTGGGGTCATCGAGTTTGAGCCCTGCCGTTATCTGCGCCTGTGCATAGAGAAGTTTTGCGTACAGCGCGAGTTTTTCTGCGTCGTCCTTAGCGCCGTCAAGCGCTTGGATAACGTGGTGGTCGGGGTTGAGTTCGAGCACGCGCTCCGCCTTTGCGTCGGAAGCGAGATGCGACTCGCTCAAAACCTTCTCCATTTCAAGCGAAAGAGGGCCGTCGCTCGTGAGTGCGGCGGGGGAGTCCGAAAGCCTCGGGGAGAGGCGCACCTCCTTCACCTTGCCGTCAAGCGCGTCCTTGACGGCGGTCAAAAGACCCGCATACTGCGCCATCTTTTCTTCGAGCGCCTTCTTCTCGTCCTCGTCCTGGATGTTGATGTCCTTATCGGTTATCGACTTATAGGGCTTGCCCTCGTAGCCGTTGAGCATACGAAGCATAAACTCGTCCACGTTCTCCGTGAGCATAAGTATGTCGTAGCCCTTGTCGACAAGGTATTTGTACTGCGGAAGGGCCTTTATAAGTTCCTCGCTCTCGCCCGTTGCGTAGTAGATCTCGGTCTGGTTTTCAACGAGCCTTGCGGTGTACTCCTTGAGCGTGATGAGTTTATCCTGCTTTGCCGATTTGAACAGCAATAGATCCTGAAGGTTTTCACCCTCCATACCGTAACTTTCGTAGATACCGTATTTGAGCGAAAGCCCGAACGCCTTGAAGAACTTTTCGTAATTGTCGCGGTCGTCGTCGAGCATCTTTTCGAGTTCGGAGCGGATCTTCTTTTTGAGTCCCGCGGCGATGGCGCGAAGCTGGCGGGACTGCTGGAGCATCTCGCGTGAGATGTTGAGCGATATGTCAGACGAGTCCACAAGTCCCTTTACAAAGCCGAAATAATCGGGCAAAAGGTCCTCGCAGCTCTCCATTATCATAACGCCGTTTGAATACAACTGCAGCCCGCGCTTGTAGTTTTTGGAATAGAAATTATACGGTGCGCTTGCGGGGATATAGAGGATCGAATTATAGGTGACGCCGCCCTCGGTGCGGGAATGGATATGCTTGAGGGGCGCCTCGTAGTCGTGGAACTTATCGGTATAAAAGCCGTTGTAGTCATCATCCGTCAGTTCGTTCTTGTTCCTGCGCCAAAGCGGAATCATACTGTTGAGCGTCTTTTCCTCGGTAACGGTCTCGTATTCGGGCGCTTTGTGTTCGTGCCCGCATTCGCAGTCCTCGCCGTGATCGTGATCGCACTCGCACTCCTCGCTTTGCTTTACGCGGGTCTCCTCGACCGTCATCTTGATCGGGTAGCGGATGTAGTCCGAGTACTTTTTTATAAGGCTCGTAAGCGTATAGGTGTCGAGGAAGCGGGAATAGTTCTCCTCATCGGAGTCCGCCTTAAGATGGAGCGTGATGACGGTGCCGCAGGCGTCCTTTTCGGCGGGGGAAACGGTGTAGCCGTCGAGCCCCGTGCTGCTGAACTCCCACGCGTCGTCCGCGCCGTGTGCGCGCGAAAGCACGCTTATCCTGTCCGCGACCATAAACGCGGAATAGAAGCCAACGCCGAACTGACCGATGACCTCGGGTGCGGAGTTATCGGCGTCATCTGCCGCGCCGTCCTCGCCCTTTGCTTTGAGTGCGGTTTTGAAAGCGAGCGTGCCGCTTTTGGCGATGGTGCCGAGGTTGGTCTCGAGTTCATCGTGCGTCATACCGATGCCGTTGTCAGCGATCGTCAGCGTGCGCGCCTCCTTGTCGGGCACAAGGCGTATCTCAAGCGCGCTGCCGCCCGTCGTGGAATTGTCCGTCAACAGTTTGAAATGCAGTTTGTCGAGCGCGTCGCTCGCGTTCGATACGAGTTCCCTAAGGAAGATCTCTTTGTTGGTGTAGACGGAGTTAATCATCAGATCGAGCAGGCGTTTGGATTCGGTTTTGAATTGTTTTTTTGACATTTTATGTTCACCTCTTTCGGTTTTTTACGCTGTTGTCAGCACTCTGCTATTTTGAGTGCCAACATATTCTACCCCTAACGCGCGTATTTGTCAAGCCCTGCACAATGCGATATTTTACAAAAAACGAAAAAAGCCGCTTTTTTGAATAAAAGGACGGAATACGCGGCAAGAATTACAATAAAAAACAAAAAGCGCCTACGAAAAAGGGCGCCGCCGCGCGTGTTGCCAAAACCGCGCGTATGTGTTATATTTATGCGTGAATAAGCGAAAGGTAAACCTGTGATGCAAAGGCAATTTTCAAAGGCGACCGTCAGCGATAAAGCGGAGCGCACCCTAAAAGCGGGGCATCCGTGGGTGTATGCCGAGGAGATACTCTCCGTTTCCGGCGAATACGAAAACGGCGATATAGTGGATGTGTATTCACTCAAGGACCGCTATCTCGGATCGGGCTTTATCAACGATAACTCAAAGATACGCGTGCGCCTTATCTCACGCAACGCGAACGACCGCTTCGACGGCGAGTTTTTTCGCCGCCGCATCCGCTACGCGCTCGACTACCGCCGTACGGTCATCGGCGAAGGCGAGACCTGCTATCGCGTCATCTTCGGCGAGGCGGACGCGTTTCCCGGCTTGACCGCCGACCTTTTCGGCGACGTGCTCGTTGTGCAGGTGCTTTCGCTTGGCTTTGAGCGCATAAAAACCATGCTCTTTGACGCTTTCATCGAGGTGTTTGCGGAATACGGCGTCATCCTTCGCGCGATCTGCGAAAGAAACGATGTTGCGATACGCCAAAAAGAGGGACTTGCGGAGGAAAAGGGCTTTTACGGCGACCATCGGCTCGACGCTTCGTTCACGGGGCTTACGGTGATCGAGGAAAACGGCGTCAAATACGAGATAGACGTATTGAACGGACAGAAAACGGGCTATTTTCTCGATCAAAAATACAACCGCCTTGCCGCTGCGAAGATCGCAAAGGGCAGAGTGGTGCTCGACTGCTTTACGCATACGGGCGCGTTTGCGCTCAACTGCGTAAAGGCGGGGGCAAAGCGCGTCGCCGCCGTCGATATCTCGCGGGATGCGATCGAAAAAACCGCGAGGAACGCGGCGCTCAACGGCTTTGAGGAAAGAATGGACTTTATAACGCGGGATGTGTTTGAACTTTTGACCGAGATGGAGCAGCGCAAAAAATGCCCTTACGATTTCATCATCCTCGATCCGCCCGCATTCACAAAGAGTCGAGATACCGTCAAAAACGCGATAAAGGGCTATAAGGCGATCAACGCCAAAGCGATGAAACTCCTGCCGCGCGGCGGGTATCTTGCGACCTGCTCCTGCTCGCATTTTATGACGGACGAACTCTTTCGCAAGATGCTTGCGGGCGCGGCGGAGGATGCGGGCGTTCAACTTCGGCAGATAGAAGCGCGCACGCAGTCGCCCGATCATCCGATACTCTGGGGAGTGCCGGAGACCGATTATTTGAAGTTTTATATCTTTCAAGTGGTATAAAACGCGCTTTTGATGATTTGATACTTGACAAATGCGCACAATAGGATTATTATTGCAATAATTTGATATTGGCTTTGACGGAAAGAGTACGGCTTTTCGTCCGCGAGGGGGTCAAACGGCCCCCATAAGAGATGCGCCGGTCGGTGTAAGGCGCAGCGGACATCAGCCCGAAGATGGCTCCCGAGCCTCCGCGGTGAACTTCGTTTTCGATTCAGCCGCGGCGGGCGCGCCCGATACAGCGCATAACGAAGCCCGCGCCGTGCGCGGGGAAATAGGGTGGTACCGCGTTTTTGACGCCCCTGTGTCCTTTGGGACGCGGGGGCTGTTGCTTTAACCTCCGCGCAGCCCGAAAACGATAACATAGTTATAGGAGAACACAATGGAAAAAAGAAGCAAAAAAGCACCGTATTACATCACAACGCCGATCTATTACCCGAGCGCAAACCTGCATATCGGGCATACCTACTGCACAGTCAACAGCGACGCGCTTGCACGCTATAAGCGCCTGACGGGGCACGAGGTGTATTTTTTGACGGGCGCGGATGAGCACGGTCAAAAGATCGAACGCAAGGCGCAGGAAGCGGGGGTATCCCCGCAGACGTTCGTCGACAACATCGTTGAGGGCTTTTACGATCTGTGGAGGCTTATGGATATTTCAAACGACGGTTTTGTGCGCACGACGGACGATTACCATATCGCCTGCGTTCAAAAGGTATTCAAAAAACTTTACGAAAAGGGCGATATCTACAAGAGCAGTTATAAGGGTATGTACTGCACCCAATGCGAGGCGTTTTGGACGGATACCCAACTCAAGGAATCGGGCGGAGTTTGCCCCGACTGCGGTCGACCCGTCGAGGAGGTGGAGGAGGAGAGTTATTTCCTCAACGTTTCTAAATACGCTCCCCGCCTCATCGAGTACATAAACGAAAATCCGGATTTTATCCGTCCGGCTTCAAGGGCAAAGGAGATGCTAAACAACTTCCTGCTTCCGGGGCTTGAGGATCTCTGCGTCAGCCGCAGCACCTTCAAATGGGGCGTGCCCGTGGATTTTGACAGCAAGCACGTGATCTACGTTTGGTTCGACGCGGTGCTCAACTATCTCTCAAAACTCGGCTATCTTACAGATGACGACGAACTTTACAAAAAGTTCTGGCCGGCCAGCGTGCATATCGTCGGCAAGGAGATAGTAAGGTTCCATACAATCGTATGGCCGATTATGCTGATGGCGCTCGATCTGCCCCTGCCCAAACAGGTCTACGGCCACGGCTGGCTCGTTTTGGACGGCAAGAAGATGGGCAAATCCTTCGGCAACGTCGTCGATCCCGTCAAACTCGTCGAACGCTACGGCGTGGACGCGATCAGGTACTTCCTGCTTTCGGAGTTCCAGTTCGGCGTAGACGGCAACTTCAATAACGAGATACTGATAACAAGGATCAACAGCGACCTTGCAAACGATCTGGGCAACCTGCTCTCAAGAACGGTCGCTATGATCGAAAAGTATTTTGACGGAACTGTGCCCGAGAGTAAGGCGCAGCTTCCCGAGGAGGACGATGCGGTTATTGAGGCCGCCCGCACGCTGCACGAAAAGGTGGAGAACGCGATGAATGCCGTCCGCCCGGACGAAGCGCTCGGTGAGATATTCAAACTCATCCGCAGCTGCAACAAGTACATCGACGTCACCGCGCCGTGGCTGCTTGCAAAGGACGAATCAAAGCGCGACCGCCTCGGCACCGTGCTGTATAACCTCGCGGAATGTATGCGCATAGTCGGCGTTGCGCTTCAGCCGTTTATGACGCGCACATCGCCAAAGATATTCGAGCAGCTCGGCATCGGGGACGAGCGCCTTGCTTCGTTTGATTCGATCGCGGAGTTCGGCGGCATCGAGCCCGGCACCAAGGTGCAAAAGGGTGATGCGCTCTTCCCGCGTATCGACATCAAAAAGGAACTCGAGCACCTCGAAAGCCTGACCCCGAAGCAGGAGGCGCCCAAGGAGGAGACCAAGGAGCCCGAAAAGGCGGCGGAAAAGCCGGGGGAGAAGGATGAAAAACTGCCCGAGATAAGTTATGACGATTTTGCTAAACTCGATCTGAGGCTTGCAAGGGTGGTTGCCTGCGAGGAAGTGCCCAAGTCCAAAAAACTCTTGAAGTTCACGCTCGATCTCGGCGGCGAAGAGCGCACGGTGCTTTCGGGCATCAAGCATTGGTTCAATACCGACGATCTGATCGGCAAGACCGTCGTAGTCGTCGCCAACCTTGCGCCACGCACTATGGCGGGCATCGAGAGCCACGGTATGATCCTCTGCGCGAGCGACGCGGGCGACGTCAACCTTTCGCCCCTTACCACTATGAGCGCGATGCAGAGCGGACTTAAGGTCAGATAACATAAATCGCATAATTAAACGGGCTGCCGCGACAGATCGTCGCGGCAGCCCGTTGTCGTTTGACCAAACGGCGTTATACCATACCTCTGTTAGACCGCTTTTTGCTTGCGATCAGGGCAAAAAGTACTATTGCGCCAAGCACGACCGCAGAAGCGCCAATGATGTACGGGGCATAGTTCGTGCCCTCTTTCGCGGTTTCGGCAACCGTGTTCGCGGCGTCAAGATTCGGCAGGAGATCGATAGGATAGCCCCAACCGTCGGTGCCGGGGGAATTCTTTTGACGTTCGGCGATCATGCGTTCGCGTTCCAACGCGAACTCCGAGAGTGTTGGCAGTTGATAGGATGCGTTTGCGGAATAATACTCTTTGGCAATACGGTCGGGGGCGGTGGTTATCAATCTGTTTACACCGTTGAACTTTTGAACGACTGCGGGGCTCATACCGTATGTGACGATGATATTTGGCGAGAACTCAACATTCTCTTGATCGGCGATCCTGTTCATAATGCACATTGCCTCGTTGAGTCCGTCAGCCTGGCATATCCCGTAATATCCGTAGTCGCCGTAATACCTGTATACGGTATAACCGACGACGACGGTATTCGTTGGGTTAACGACGGTAAAAAACCAATACTCATTTTCGTCGATCTTATCAAAAGAAAGCCTGCCGGTCGTGTCATATTCGGGATACGGATAGCCCTTGCCGAGTGTCAGTTTGCCCAAACGTTCGGCGGAAGAGAAATCCTCGCCCGTGTAGCCGTTTTCAGGCGTCATAAAACCACGCAAATAATCCAATACGCTGTTTGCGTATTCAACAATATCCGAGGAAGGTTCTCTGTCTGCGGCTTGGCTGTCCGCCTTCGCTGCGCTGAACGGAACGGCAAAGGCAAACAGGAAAAGAATACTTAACAATAACGCGAAATGTTTTTTCATAGTGATCTGTCTCCTTTTGTGATACTGTGATTGCTAAGAATGCCCAAGTTCGAATCGGAGAAGGACCCCCTTATGCGGCGAAAGGCCGCATAAGCGGTCTTTCGCCGGTATACAGGAAGGAAAATGCATGAATCGGAACCCCTCTCGCTCCTCATCTGCCTATATAACGAATAAGCGGGGGATTTGGTTGCATTTTCCTCGAAAAAATTTTAAATATTTAATTATATACTACAAAAGAGTCCGTATCAACTCGGCAAGCACCGCGGGATGGGAACGAGGTATATCGTGCGAAGCGCCCTCGATATAGACGTGCGAACCGTGCGGTATCGCGTCCGCGATCTGTTCGGAATGCTTTTTTGAGATAAAATTATCGCGCGTTCCGAGCACGATGGTGGTCTCCGCGGCGATGGCGGCAAGATCGTTGAGCGTGATATGCGGCTCTTCGAGCATAAGGCGCATAAGTTCGGCGGTGTATCCGTCGCCAGCGGCGCAGGCACGCTTGTATTCGCGCTTTATATCGCGGCGTGCGCGGAACGTAAGCCCGCTCGGGTCGATATTGGCGCCGATCGCTATCACCCGGCGGATATTGAGCGAATGCATCGCCATAATGAGCGCAGCGATGCCCCCGTCCGAAAAACCGATTACATCGTAATCCCATATTCCAAGATGCTCCATAAGCGCGAGCGCGTCGTCGGCGATCGCCTCATAACTCAATCTTTCATCGCCGCCGGGCAGGGGATAGGAACGCCCGTGCAGACGCGAATCCATAAACACAAGATCCTTGGTATTCATAAGATGGGGCGCGAGTTTTGAAAATACTTCCATATTCTCGCCGTTTCCGTGCAAAAGCAAAACGGGCGTGCGCTGATCATTGTCGAACGCGCCGCACAACTCGTAGTTGATTATTTGATCGTAATGTAAAAACTCGCTCATAATACCGATGCTTGTTTGATTCGGAGCATCGAGCCGGACAGGGTATTGCTCATAAAAACGCGCCCGCCGCGAACAGGCGGGCGCCGGAGCATCAAAGTTTATTTTTTGTTCCTGCGAAGGAACGCGGGGATATCAAGACCGTTCTTGTCGCCGCGGTCGTTCCTCGGGTTGGAGTACGCGGGAGCGGAGGCGCTCTGCTCGCCGAGCGGGCGGCGCGGGATCTGCGGGGTTTCCTCGCTGCGCTCGCGGCTGCGGGCAAGCGGGGATGAGTAGGAGCCGCGCTCGTTCTCTATGCGCCCTGCGGGACGACCGGTCTCGGTCGCGGGGGCGGTATGCTCGTTGCCGCGGATGCCGCGGCTGCGGGCGGGATTATCTCCGTAGAGACCGGAGCCGGTGCGGATCTCCTCGCGGCGGGTCTCACCGCGCTGGTTTGCGGCAACGCGATTGTTGATCGCGGGGGGGACGTTGCCCGCAGCGGTATCGGTAAACTCATCGGGCCAATCGAAACCGGTCGCGATAACCGTAACGCGGACGGAATCGGAGAGGGAATCGTCGGTGCCCATAGAGAAGATGATGCGCGCTTCGGGATCGACGGCGTCGGAGATGAGGCTGACGGCCTCGTCGATCTCGATCATACTGAGCGAACTGTCGCCCACGATGTTGATAAGAACGCCCTTCGCGCCCTCGATCGTGGTTTCGAGCAGGGGGCTTGCCACCGCCTGGCGTGCCGCTTCGAGGCAGCGGTTGTCGCCCTGCGCCATACCGATGCCCATATGCGCCATACCTTTTTCGGCGATGATGGTGCGAACGTCGGCAAAGTCGCTGTTTATCATAGTGGGATTGGTGATGATATCGCTGATGCCCTGTACGCCTTGACGGAGCACATCGTCCGCGGTGCGAAGCGCCTCTTCAAAGGGCGCCTTGCCGACGATGGACAGAAGCCTCTGGTTGGGGATTACGATGAGTGTATCAACAACGTCGCGCAGTTGGCGGATGCCGTCGATAGCGTGCTTCATACGGGGGCGACCTTCAAAATTGAAGGGTTTGGTAACAACGCCGACGGTCAGGATGCCCTGATCTTTGGCGCATTTTGCAACAACGGGAGCCGCGCCTGTGCCGGTGCCGCCGCCCATACCTGCGGTAACGAAAACGAGATCCGCGCCGCAGAGAACTCCTTCGATCTCCTTGAGGCTTTCCTCGGCGGCGATTTTACCGACTTCGGGATTTGAGCCGGCGCCGAGACCCTTGGTCGCCTTTTCACCGATCTGAACGGTAGTGTCCGCCTTGGAGGTAAAAAGGGCCTGCTTATCGGTGTTGATAGAGATAAACTCAACACCCTGTACGCCGAAATCGACCATGCGGTTGACCGCATTGCCGCCCGCGCCGCCTACGCCGACGACCTTCAACTGCGCCGCATTGCCGCGATTGTTATCAAGTTCAACATCAAATGCCATATAAAAGAACCTCCTTCAGCATTCGTATAGATATGGTGATCAATGGGGTGTTTGCTTCCCGCAGCAAACGGTGCTTTGTGCGTTTTTTGTAGATAAACGCGAAAGAAAAACAAACGCGTTAACGCAAAAAAAACGTTTATCCGATGACACGGGGATGCATAAAACCGTCATCCGATGCATACACACGGCTATTATAACACAAGATCGCCGCCCCGCGCAATACCGAAATGAAATGAATCGAAAGATTTTTTTGTGTTTTGTGAACTTTAGGGACCGTTTGGGCGCGGCGCGTCAAGGCAGGAGCGCACGGTAGGATAAAAAAACCGCTTCGGCATAGTTGCCAAAGCGGAAAGTGAAGGCTTCGCCGTTAGGGCAGATTAGGTGTAAAATCGACGACAGACGAGCCGTTAAAGACGTTTATTATTCCGCCGAGAGGGTATATCGGCAAAAAGCGCGAGTAGGCTTCGGCGGCTGTGGATATGCATTCGTGCGCCTCGGATACCGAGCCGAGGATGATCTTGTAATCGTTCGGCAGTTCCAAACACACGCAGGCGGAGTTGGAAAGGTCTATCGAAATGACTTTGTCGCAAAGGGAACTGCTTTGGATCGCGCTCAAAAGTTTTGCCGCGGCAACGGTCCTGACCGTCGCGTTGGTGCGATCTATATAGGTGTGTGGGGTAAAGCCCGTATTCGCCATCCCGAGTATCAATACGAGCCCTTCTGGAAGCTTGTCCTCAAAGTTCAGAACATAGCCGTCTGCGGATATTATCACATAACTGCGGTCGCCGGCAAGTATCGCCGCCGACGCTTCAAGATCCTCTACCGTTATCACGATCTTGTTTGGGAACCCCTTGTTGACGGAGAGCGTCCTTATGTCCGAAACGCCGTTCATCGCTTCACGCAGATCGTCCGCGTTGTATGAAAGGATGCTTTTGCCGGTACGGATGCCCGAAAGGCTCAAGAGTTGGGCGGACGAGTACTTTTCGGAGCCTGCCACCGTAACGGTCTTGACTATGGACAACTTATAGCTGATTATTATCGCCGCAACGAACAGCAGTACTGCAAACACACCGACGAGCATTTTGATGAGGTCGCGCCTTGTCTGACTGCGTTTGCGCGCCTCGTGGCTGATGCCGCGCGCTTCGGAAACGGCGGAAGTATCGAGCGTGTCCGCGTATTCGCTTTCATCCTCGCGCTTCTTCGGCATAAAGCCCTTGAAAAAGAGGGAAAAGCTTTCTTTGAAAGAAACCTTTTCGCGCGGGGGGGCATACGCATCCCCTGCGTCGGTGAAGCCGCGTTCGATCTGTGTAAGTCCGCCGTTTCTTTGGCGGCGCTTGCGCCGCAGCGGGGGATCTTCGTCGGAATAGAATAGGCTCTCGTATGAAGCGTCGCGCTCTCGGCGCTTTGCCGCGCTTTCTGTGCTTGCGCTTTTATAACGCTCGGGGGCAGCCGCGCCACCTCGGTTTATGTTCTCGCTCGTTTTTTTGCGCCGTGTTTCCGCGTCGTCGAACTCCGAAAGGTCAAAGCGCACTTCATCGGGCCATTTTTCGCGAGACGCACGAAGATCGCGGCGCAGATCGCCACGCCCCTGACGCTGTTCGACAGCGCGCCTTATGCTGCTCGAAGCCGAGTTTTTGCTGCTTTCGTTGTTCATTCGTCAGTCTGTTATTTATCCGTGCCGAAGAGCGGCTTTTTTTCGCGGTTGATGAATCTTGAAATATTCAGAAGTATGCCCATCGCTCCGAACAGAACGAGCAGCGAGGTGCCGCCAGCGCTGACGAACGGGAGGGGCTGACCCGTTGCGGGTATGCTGTTTGTTACAACGCCGATATTAATCAATACCTGTATCGCGAGCAAACTCGTGATGCCTCCAGCGACGAGCGCGGCAAAGCGGTCCTCCGATTTCATCGCGATGCGTATGCCCCGGTAGATGACAAAGCAGTACGCGAGTATAAGCAAAACCACGCCGATAAAGCCGAGTTCCTCCGCGATAATGGAGAGCACATAGTCGTTCTCCATCTCGGGCAAAAACAGCAGTTTTTGACGGCTGTTGTTGAAGCCCTGACCGAAGAAGCCGCCGTTTGCAAACGCGTACATCGACTGCACGACCTGATAGGAAAGGTTGGAGGGATCGGCGAACGGATCGCGCCACGCGGTGAAGCGGTCGGAGCGGTAGCCCGCCGTTTTTGCGACAAGGATCACAGCGGGGACACCGACGCAGGCGCTTGCGATGAAGTAGCGCAGTTTTGCGCCGCCCATAAAGAGCATAACGCCCGTTATAGCGACGATGATGATTATCGTCGACATATTGGGCTGCAGATAAATGAGGGTACAGGGCAGCGCGATGATCGCGACGACGGCGCAGATGCCCTTGAAGAATTTGGGCATATTATCGGGGAACGCGCTCATATATGCCGCTATCAAGACTATGAGTCCGATCTTTACAAGTTCGGAGGGCTGGAACTCAAAACCGCCTATTTGGATCCACCTTCTTGCGCCTAGGTAGGTCTGCCCGAAGGCGAGTGTTGCAACGAGCATAAGTATTATCGCTGCGAAGATGCCGATAACGATCAATTTGTTCTTATAGAACTTATACGGAACGACCGATATGATGTACATCTCCACTATGCCGATCATGACATACTTTATCTGCCCTTTGACAAAGGCGAGGCTGTCGCCCCTTTCGGCAATGCCCTTATAGTAGGTCGCCGAATACAGCATAACAAGACCGAAGAGCGCGATCGCACAAACCGCCAAAAACAGCGGAAAATCGATGCTGCGATTATGCGCCGCGGCCGCATAGGTCCTGCGGCGGCGCTTCGTCTGCGTTTGTGTGAACTTGATCGGGCTGATATTCTGTTCCATACTGTCCGTGCCTGATTATGTTGATGATGAGGAAACAAGCGCGCCTGCGGGGGGGGGATATCAGTATTCGGTATCCTCTTTCATCGCGTTTACTATCTGCTTGAATACGTCGCCGCGCTGCTCGAAATTGTCGAACATACCCCAACTCGCGCAGGCGGGGGAAAGGAGAACCGCGTCGCCTCGTTCGGCATAGGAGAACGCGGCGTAGATGAGTTCGCCGAAATCGTCCGGGCAGGCGTGGATGTTTTCGTAGCCTTCCTCTTTGGCGGCTTTTATGATCGCTTCAGTATTGGAGCCGTTCACGACGACCGCCTTGATCTTGCCGTTAAAACACCTGAAAACGGGGCGGTAATCGCTGTTTTTATCATAATTGCCCGCGCCGAGTATCAGGACCGTGGGCTTTTTCATGGCCTCGACGGCCTTTATCGTGGATTCGGGGTTGGTGCCCTTGGAATCGTTGTAAAAGTCCACTCCGCAGAAGGTACGCGTAAACTCGATGCGGTGTTCGACGCCCTTAAAGGAGCGGAGCGCTTCGCAAACGGTATCCGCTTCCACGCCCATACACATCGAGAGGCAGACGGCGCAGAGCGCGTTTTCGAGGTTGTGTGCGCCGATGATGCCGAGTTCGTCCGCGGGGATCAGTTCGGTCTCGGTCCCGTCGATGCGGTAGACTATCCTGCCTTGGCGCACGAACGCGCCGGTTTCGACCTCGTGCAGAACGGAGAAAAAGAGTTTCTTCGCCCGCGTTTCGGCGGCGGCGACGATCGGGTCGTCCGCGTTGAGCACCGCGAAATCATTTTCGGTCTGGTTCTCGAACATACGCATCTTGGCTGCGATGTACGCCTCCATATCGCCGAAGCGGTTTAGATGATCCTCGGTGATGTTTAGAAGCCCGGCGGCGTTTGCACGG
Source organism: Clostridia bacterium (assembly GCA_017538255.1). GTDB lineage: Bacteria > Bacillota > Clostridia > Christensenellales > CAG-138 > PeH17. Next base: position 29,692 of record JAFYJD010000003.1, read on the forward strand.
AAATCCTTTATACTTTCAAGCTGCAATGACGCTGTTTCCGCAACGACGGTATCGCCTGAGCGCGTTTCAAGCGCGTGCTCGGTTATAGGTATGCCGATATTGCCGAGGGTGAACGACCTGCCGCCGTGTTTTTCGTGGTGCAGGTCGAATATCCTTCCCGTGAGTGCGGTGGTGGTCGTTTTGCCGTTGGTGCCGCCGATGCATACGAAGCGGGTCTTTCTGTCGCAATAGCGATAACCGAGTTCGATCTCGCCGACGACCTCCACGCCGAGCTTGAGCGCGCTCTTTACGAACGGGCGGAAGATCGGTATGACGGGGGAGATGACCATAAGGTCGACCTCTTCGAGCAGGGCTTCGGGTGCAACGCCGAGTCGGTTTACGTATCTGATGCCCGCGAGTTCGTCTTCAAGACCGGGGATCTCGCTTTTAAGGTCGTTGATTATTATCCTATAACCCTTTTTATATAACAGCCGCGCCGAAGAAACGCCGCTTTTTGCCATCCCGACGATAAGCGCGGTTTTGCCGTTTTGTTTTGGGGCTCTTTCCATATTATGCGCACTCCTTGTGAGATATCGGCGCTTTGTTATAAAAAACCGCCCGGAGAGCCAAGATCCTTTAGAGGTGTGCCGTATGCTTATCTCTAAAAAATCTTAGCGTTGCCCGGAGCAGACAAGCCGTGCCAAGCGCCAACAAAACCACGGCGTACATCCTCCCCTCCGGGCGGTTTTTTTCGGGATCGCCGCCCCCTTTATCGGGGCGGGTCGCTGCGTCAGAAGAACAGCGCGAGCGCCGCCAAGCAGCACGCAGCGGTTACTATCATATACCCCGATACGATCTTTGTTTCGGGATAACCGAGTTTCTCAAAATGATGATGGAGCGGAGCCATCTTGAATACGCGCTTACCGCCGCGCAGTTTGAACGAGCCTACCTGAAGCACGTCGCTGACGGCGGACGCCACTATGCAGGAGCCCATCAGAAGAAAGATGAGCGGCGAGCGCGAGTAGATGACCATTGCGCTTATAGCGCCGCCAAGCGCCATTGAGCCGGTATCGCCCATAAATACCCTGGCGGGATAACTGTTGCTTTTGAGAAAACCTATGCACCCGCCGGCAACGGCGAACGCGAAGATGCCCATATTGAGCATACCGTCGCGCTCCGCAAGGAATATCGGCATTTTATCGCCGAGATCGAACGCTCCTGCAAAATACAGGAACAGTACGCCCATAGCAAGCGAGTAGATGAGCGTCGTTCCCGAAAGCAGCCCGTCGAGCCCGTCGGTGAGGTTTGCGCTGTTGACTATCGCGATAACGACAAACATTATGAACGGAATGTAGGCGACGCCAAGGTCAACGCGGCCGAAGATCGGATCGTAGAGCACGGAACCGAGCAGATCGCTCTTGTAAGCGAAGAACGCCGCGACGAACGCGAGAAAGAATTGGGCGACGATCTTCTGCCAGGCGCGCAGACCGAGATTGCGCTTTTGCTTGACTTTGATGAAATCGTCGAGGAAGCCGACAAGACCGAACGCGATCATTATGATGAGGGAGGGTATCGAGTATTCAAACGCGATATTGTAGATGCTCATCAAAAGCACGGCGGCGATGATGCCGATGATGAACACGATGCCGCCGATGGTGGGGGTGCCTTCCTTGGCGGAGTTGGCGTGCGGCCCTTCCGCGCGCTCGACCTGACCGTATTTAAGACGGCGAAGCATCTTGATAAACGGCGGTGAGATGAGCATCGTGATCACTCCTGCGATCAAAAAAGCGAGTATCATATCTTGCATCGGTCTACCTCTTTTGTGCGTATGAAAGTTTTGGGCGTTTTGCCGTCGGGGCAGTTATCGAAAGAACTATGCATTCTCGCGCATCTCTTCAAGAAACTCCGCAACGATCAGTTTTTCGTCGAACGGGTGCTTTACCCCGTTTATCTCCTGGTAGTATTCGTGCCCCTTTCCGGCGAGCACGATGATATCGTCCTTTTTGGCGATACCGAGCGCGAACTTGATAGCCTCGCGCCTGTTTTCGATGGTAGTGTGCGAACAGTCGGTCTTTTGAACGCCTTCTATCACCATATTGATTATGCGGGCGGGATCCTCTGTGCGCGGGTTATCCGATGTGATGACGACGTAATCGGACAGGTTGGCGGCGATCTCGCCCATGATCGGCCGCTTCGTGTTGTCGCGGTCGCCGCCGCAGCCGAAAACGGTTATCACGCGGCCCTTTGCGAACTGGCGCACGGACGAGAGCAGATTGGTGAGCCCGTCGGGGGTGTGCGCAAAATCGAGTATGACGGAAAAATCAAAGCCGTCCGTCGGCAGGGATTCCATGCGACCCGAAACGCCGACCACGTTTGCAAGACCGCGTCCGACCTTGTCGAGGCCGATGCCGAGTTTAAGACATACGCCGGCGGCGAGCATCGCGTTGAACACATTGAAGAGTCCGGGTATCGGCACGGTTATATGCTGGATGCCCATATTGCAGACCATATCGAACTCCACGTTCGCGGAACAGATCTCTATATTGGTCGCGTGTATATCCGCACGGTCGTTGCGAACGCCGTAGCGCATCGCGGGCAGATTGAGCCCGTCAAGCAGCATATCCGAGTGGACGTCGTCCGCGTTGACTATGGCGAACTTGCTGCGTTTGAACATCAGTTTCTTTGTTTCGAGGTAGTTTTCAAAGGTCTTGTGGTAGTCGAGATGATCCTGCGTGAGGTTGGTGAAACCGCCCACCGCGTACTCGATTCCGTGAACGCGGTTCTGATCGAGGGAGTGTGAACTGACCTCCATGACAACGATATCGACGCCCTCGTCGCGCATCATACGGAAATTGCGCTGAAGTTCGACGCTCTCGGGCGTGGTGCGCTCGGTGTGGATTATGCGGTCGCCGATGAGGTTGCGGATCGTGCCGATCAAACCGACCTTCATCCCCGCTTCTTCGAGGATGGACTTTATCATATAGGTCGTTGTGGTCTTGCCGTTGGTGCCCGTTATGCCGATGACGGGTATGCCCTTGAGCGGGTGGGAGTAGAAGTTCGCCGCTATCTCCGCCATCGCGATACGCGAGTTTTCAACGATTATCTGCGGAACGGGAAGGGGAAGTTCCCTCTCGACGAGCAGGGCGACGGCGCCTGATGAAACGGCGTTTTCCGCATAGCGGTGCCCGTCTTGAAAGGTGCCGTTGATGCAGCAGAAAAGGCTGCCGGATTTGACCTTTCTTGAATCGTACTCTATGGATACGATATCGGCGTCATCGCCGATAAAGCGGTGTTCCACGTCCTTTGTCAGTTGACTGATAAGCATATTTTCCACCTTGCCGCCCGAAACAGGGGGCGTCCTTTCAAAGGGATATGCCGCAGAGCGTTCGGCGCTGCGGCGCGGTATCTTTTCCGCACGCCTTACGGCGCAACGGTGGGTGTTGCTTCGGGCTGCGGGGTATCCTCGGGCGCGGGCGTTTCCGTGGGCGTGGGCGTTTCCGTGGGTGCGGCCGCAGGCGTGGGTGAGTTGGTGGGCGCTGCGCCGAAATAGACTTTTACGCTCGAGCCGTACGGAGCGCTTTCATAGGCGTATACGCCCTGTGCGACGACTACGCCGAACGGATCGACGGGATCGGGATCCATCGTAAGTCCGACTTTTTTGAGCGCGTCATAGGCTGCAAGGGGCGTCATCCCGATCAGGTTGGGTACTGATACGTAGAACGGCTCGTCGGTATCGGTATTGATGCCTTCCTGCCCCGTATAGAGCAGTACGGATGAGCCATAGGGAACGCTTTGACCGGCGGCGGGCACCTGCATCGTTACCGTGCCGTCGCATTCAAAGATGCCCAAAAGTCCGTGTTCGGACAGTTTCTCCGAAGCTTCCGAGGTGCTCATTCCCGTAACGTTTGGGATTACTGAAGTACTTGTGTTGATGTCGTTCTTGGGTATGCCCGCATACTGCAGGATATCCGAAAGCACGCGGCGCACGAACGGCGCGGCGACTGTGCTGCCGAAGATCGAGCCGACCTTGGGCTCGTCAACGAGGATCAAACAGAGGTATTTGGGATCGTCCGCCGGCGCGAAACCGATGAACGAGCAGATGTAACTGCCTGATGAAACCTGACCGTACTTGTCGTATTTCTGTGCGGTGCCTGTTTTTCCGCCTACGGCATAACCCTCGATCTTTGCATTGCGGCCCGTGCCGTTATCAACGACGCTTTGGAGTATTCTGCGCACATTTGCAGAGGTCTCCTCGGAGATGACGCGCCTGACCGGCGCGGTATTCGCTTTGAATACGACGGTGCCGTCGCTCGCGACGATCTCGTCTACGATATAGGGGGTATGCAGTTCGCCGCCGTTGACAGCCGCAGCGACGGCGGAAGCGAGTTGTATCGGAGTAACGGCGATGCTCTGCCCAAAGCCTATGCGGGCAAGATCGTTGTCCTTGATGTATTTTTGATGCGTAACGATGCCCGACGATTCGCCTGGAAGCCCGCTGCCGGTGCTTTGACCGAGGCCGAAGGCGTAGAGATAGTCGTAGAAGGTCTCCTTGCCCATACCGAGAGCAAGCTGCATAAAGCAAACATTGCAGGAGTTCTCGGTCGCTTTCGTGAGATCCTGACTGCCGTGGCCGGCGTGTCGCCAGCATTTGATGCGTTCGCCGTTTACAAAATAACCGCCGCCGCAATGGAAAGAGGACGAAAGCGCGGTGCTGCCCGAATCGAGCGCCGCGGCAAGCGTAAGTATCTTGAAGGTCGAACCGGGTTCATAAACGTCGGTAACCACACGGTTTTTCGAGAGCGATGAGAGCGCCTCCATATCGCTGCGCGGGGGGGAATTGAGGTCGAAATCGGGTTTTGTCGAGATCGCCTTTATCGCGCCCGTATCAACGTCGAGTATGATACCCTGCGCATTTTGGGCGTTGTTGACCTTGACGGCTTCCTCGAGCGCGTTTTCAAGGCTGCTCTGGAAGAAAGTATCGATCGTAAGGCGGAGTTTATGCCCGTTCAACGCCTCGATACGGTTGATGACGCTGTCCGAAAGGATCGCGCCCTTGTTGTCTGTTTCGGTGATATAACTGCCGTTGCGTCCCGTCAGGTATTTGTCGAGGCTCAATTCAAGCCCGCTTTGGCCGATGCCGTCGATCGTGGTAAAGCCGATCGTCTGCGAAAGCATGGTGCCGTATGGATAGTAGCGCTTGGTATCCTGAAGTACGCCGACGCCGCTGAGTTTCAATGCGCTCACCTCGTCCGCGACGGATTTGTCGACCTGACGTTTGACGACGTATTCGCGAACGGTCGGGCTTTGCAGTTTTTCATAGAGTTTTTTATGATCTACATCGAGGATGCGCGCAAGTTCGGACGCAACGCGTTCTTTGTCGCCTGCGCCGACAGACTGCGGCCACGCGACGATCCTGTAAACGACGAGGTTTTGCGCAAGTTCCTTGCCGTTGCAGTCGACTATCTCGCCGCGGGTGGCGGTGAGCACGGTCGTTCTGCGCCATTGGGTCTGCGCAAGTTCGAGAAGATGCTTTCGGTCGATGACCTGAAGATAGAACGACCGAGCGATGAGTATCGAAAACAAACCCGCCAAAATAAGAAGCAACCACGGCATCCTTCTTTTGAAGGACACTGCGGGTTCAAAGACTGTTTCGGCTTTATTGCGCTTCTTATTCTTTTTTTTGCTTCCACCCGGAAGAAGACGGATGCTCATATCGGTACGGGATCCCGCGGGAGAGCGGAAGTTTACCCTTTCATATTAGTCGGCTTTGCCCGCACACTTTGCGCGTCAGGGCTTTGCCGGAATAAGACCGAGCGATTCCGCGCTCGACGCGGCGTTGAAGCCGGGTCGGCTTGCGGCAGAGAGTTCATCGATGCGGTCCTGGGTCTGTTCGATCTGCTTGTTTATGCGGTTGATATCGGATTGGATGCCCGCATTGTACGCGAAACGGCGCACCGCGAAGAAAGCGACCGCCGCGACGGCTGCAAAGCAGAGTACCGCAACAAGTTTAGGAAAAAACTTGCTTTGGCGAATGAAGCGGGGCAGGGAGAAACGCTGCCGCTCAGGCTTTTGATGCTGCTCTTCGGCGGGCTTTTGCGCGGGTCTCGCGCTGCGCCTCGCGGGATCGACGCTGTACGCCAGCGAGCCGTCGCTCGCGATGCGGGTATAGTATATCTCCGCGCCGGTTTCTCTTTTGATCGAAGTTTCCCTTGCCATTGTATTCTTCCCCCTGTAAATTATGAGCAGCGTTTATATCTTTATCGCGGCGCGGAGTTTGGCGCTTCGCGCGCGAGGGTTTGATTTGGTTTCTTCTTCGCCCGCGACGACGGGCTTATTTGTTATGATCTCGATCTCCCGTTTTTTGCCGCAGACGCATATCGGCGCTTCCGGCGGGCAGGTGCAGGGATCGCGAAGCGATCTGAAAACGTTTTTGACGATCCGATCTTCGAGCGAATGGAAGGTGATGATCGCGATTATGCCGCCCGGTTTTAAAAACATAACGGCGTTACGTACCGCTTTTTCCAGTTCGTCGAGTTCGCCGTTGACCTCTATGCGGATCGCCTGGAAGGTGCGCTTTGCGGGGTGCTGCGCCTCTCGCTTTGCAAAGCCGGGCATCGCGCGCTTGATGATATCGGAGAGCGCCGAGGTGGTTGCGATCGGCTTTATCGCCCTTTCGCGCACTATCGAGCCTGCTATGCGCGCTGCGAAGCGTTCCTCGCCGTAATCGCGGATGATCTCATAAAGACGTTTTTCGGGGTAGGTGTTTACGACTTCGTATGCGTCAAGCGTTTGCGAGCGATCCATACGCATATCGAGCCGTGCGTCCATACTGTACGAAAAGCCGCGCTCCGCTTCGTCGAGTTGGTGTGAACTGACGCCGAGATCGAGCAGTACACCGTCCGCTCCGCTTACCCCGAAGGGGGCGAGCAGATCCCGCATATGAAAAAAGTTGCCGTGTACTGCAGTGAATGCGGGATAGTCGGCAAGCCGTTTTCCGGCTTCTTGTATTGCGTCGCTGTCGCGGTCGATTCCGAAGTGTTTGCTGCCGGCGGGCAGACGTTTTAATATGCCTTCGCTGTGTCCGCCACCGCCGAGCGTTCCGTCGATAAAGATTCCGCCGCGCTCGGGCTTCAGGATATCGAGCGCTTCATCGAGCATTATCGGGACGTGGTAGGAACTTGCTTGTCCGCTCACTTTAAACCGCCCTGTCTGCTTTTGTCGGCAAGCGCTATCATATCCTTGTTGAACGCGCTGAGATCGTATTTATCGCAGGCCTGCCTGTACAGTTCGGGATCCCAGATCTCAATGCGGTTGCTCATGCCGGAAAGAAATACCTCGCCGTTGATCTGCGCATATTTAAGAAGTTTCTGCGGTATCAGTACGCGACCCTGCTTGTCCGGCGTGAGTTCCTCGGCGTTCGGAAGGATGAAGCGCATCGCCTTGATGAAGGTCGTATCCGTGGGGTGGAGGTTGTCCATCTCGCGGGTGATGTCGAGAAATCTCTCGCGGCTCATCAACTGCAAAAAGTGTTCTTCTTCGCTGGAACCGAAACCGTAGAGGATGATGATGTGATCGGTAAGGTCGGCGCGCCATTTAACGGGTATAACAAGACGACCCTTGGAGTCAAGGGTGTTGGTTGAACCGCCCATCAACATAAACGCCACCGCCTTTCATAGAGTCTTATTTCCCACTTCGTGGGAAGTCATACCCTATTATACCACTTCTCTCCCCACTTCGCAACACTTTCTACCACTTTAATGAAAAAATTTTTTAATTTTTTTTATAAACGGCGCTTGCCAACCTCCGGAAATACTGATATGCTTGTGCTGTGTACCACATAAAGGGCGGTTTTGCCGCGAAAAAGCGGCGCAAAAACCACAAAGGAGGCATTTTGCGGTGGGAAGCGCGCCCAAAAAGGGCAAAGTTTGGGAACGGGAGAAACGCTATGAAACTTATACTTGCAAGTTCGTCGCAGCGTCGAAGGGAATTATTGACGATGTGCGGCTACGATTATTCGATAGAGGTCAGTCTTGCGGACGAAAATACGGACGAAAAGGATCCCTCGCGCTATGTTTCGCTTCTTGCGGAAAGAAAGGCGCGGGAGGTCTGCGCTCGGCTCGGCTTGCGTGATACCGTGGTGCTTGGAGCGGATACGGTCGTTTATTATGCGGGAGAAATAATCGGCAAGCCTCGCGATGAAGCGGATGCAAAGCGCATCCTCACGCTACTCTCGGGCAATACGCATACGGTCTACACGGGCGTTGCCGTCGTTTCGGAGCGCTCGTGCAAGGTTAGGTGCGATACGACGCGAGTTACCTTCGCGGAACTTTCCGAAGAAGAGATCGACGCTTATGTCGCATCGGGCGAGCCTATGGACAAGGCGGGCGCCTACGGCATACAGGGCTCGTTCGGGATGTTCGTCAAAGAGATATGCGGCAACTACTTTACGGTCATCGGTCTGCCGCTACCGACGGCGTACAGGATGCTCAAAAACGCGGGCGTGCTTCCGCGCGACTTTGAAAAGATCGGCGGATCGGCGCATAATATGCAATAATAATAGAAGAAACTCCGATTTGCGTAAAACATTACCGCACCTCCGAATACGCTGTAAAAACAGTATTGGGGGGTGTTTTATGTTTATAAGGACGATCGCGGCGGACATCGGCTCTGTCAACACCCGCCTCTTGACGAAGGAGGGGCTCTTTACAAAACGAACGCTGTGCGCCGTTGACTTAAAGACGGGCGCGAATATTGCAGCGATCGGCGCGGCGGGGGTTTCGGGAGGGAATGAGGCAAGTCCGATAAAACGCGGCGCGGCGGCGAACACGGAACTGCTCGCCGCATTCCTTTCGCGCATTAACAGGGATATAACGGGGCGCAGGAGCGCCGCGCGAACGGAACTGGTGATCGCGCTCGCGCAGTCGATGAGCGCGGGCAAAAAACTCGCCTTTTTGAAAGCGGCGCAGACGGCCGGCTTTCGCAGATGCGATATTGCGGATGCGTCGCTGATGTGCGCGATCGGCGCGGGCATCGATGTTTTTTCGGACAGGGCGGCGCTCGTGGCGGATATAGGCGCAAAAACCGTAAAGTGCGCCGCCGTCGCAAACGGCGGCGTCATATTTGAGAGCGCGGCGGAGTTTGGGAGCGACCGTGTGGACGAAGCAATACGGGCGCATTTCAGGGATTCCTGCGGCGTTATCATAGGCAGGCGCACGGCGGAGTTTATCAAGATCGATCCCGGCGCGGGCGGCTTTACGGTGGACGGCCGCTCGGTCAAGGACGGGCTTCCGAGGACGGTCAAAGCGGAAAAAAGCAAAGTTGAGGCCTGCGTGTTATCGGGGCTTCTTGAAACCGTGCGTTTTATCGCGGACAGCGTGCGCGCGCTTTCGGCGGAAGCAGCGGCGGATATTATGGATACGGGCATAACGCTCGTCGGCGGCGGTGCTATGACGCGGGGGCTCGCGGGGCTGATTTCGGAAGAAACGGGCGTGAAGACGCGCGTCGCGGAAGACGCGGAAAACGCTCTGGCACGCGGTCTGAAAAGAGCCGTTTTTTCGGAGGGTGGCCGCCTTTTGGGGCTGTTTGAACGAACGGGCGGCTATATCGATACGAAAAGCGCGAGATAAAGGGCGTTGGGGCTTTTTTTCTTCGTGGAATCGTGGTATAATTATCGTTGGCGATTTATGTAATAGGAAGATTCGCCGACAAGAAGCGTTCCATCGGAGAAAAACAATGGCGATAAGAAACATTTTTAAGGATGACGTGGCCTGCCTCTACAAGACAGCGAGACCGGTCGAGGCGTTCGACGCAAAACTTCATAAACTGCTTGACGATATGGCGGAAACCATGTACGCGGCGGAGGGCGTCGGACTTGCCGCGCCTCAGGTCGGCATACTCCGCAGGGTGTTCGTTATGGATTGCGGCGGCGGCCTGATCGAAGCGATAAACCCCGAGATAATCGCGACTTCGGGAGAACAGGGCGATATGGAAGGCTGCCTTTCCTTCCCGAACCGCTCGGGTTACGTTGTGCGCCCGAACAGGGTCGTGTTCCGTGCTTTTGACCGCGTAGGCGATCTGTACGAATACGAGGTGGAGGGGCTTGAAGCAAGGTGCGTTATGCACGAAAACGATCATCTCGACGGGCACGTCTACCTTGAAAAAGCGACCGAGCCCCCCGAGGGCTTTGAACAGCGGACTGAAGAAGATGAGAATGCCGAGGACGGTGAGGAAGAATGAAGATCGCGTTTCTCGGCACGCCCGAGTTTGCGGTGCCGTCGCTTAAAATGTTGATAGAAAACGGACATGAGATCCGCGTCTTTACCCAGCCCGACCGACCGAAGGGCAGGGGGAAGGCGCTTCAAATGCCGCCCGTAAAGGAGTTCGCGCTCGAAAACGGACTCGAGGTCATGCAGTTTGAACGCATCAGGAGCGCGGAGGGCGCGGCTGCGCTGAACGCTTTTGCACCGGACCTGATGGTTACTGCGGCGTTTGGACAGATACTCTCACAAGAAAACCTCGACGCGCCGAAGTACGGCTGCATAAACGTTCACGGAAGCATACTGCCTAAATACCGCGGCGCTTCGCCGATACAGACCGCGATAATCTGCGGCGAGCGTGTTACGGGTATAACCACTATGATGACCGATATCGGAATGGATACGGGCGATATCCTTATGACGCGCGAAACGGAGATCGGCGACGCCGAAACCTACGGCGAACTCTACTTAAGACTCGCGCTTATAGGCGCGGAACTTTTGAAGGATACGATCGCGGCGCTTGAAAACGGCACGCTCACGCGCACAAAACAGGACGACGAACTTGCAACGCGCTGCAAAACGATCAAAAAAAGCGACGCATTCATTGATTTTTCGCTTCCGACTAAGCGCATACACGACCTCGTTCGCGGGATGAACCCATCGCCCTGCGCCCACGCGCTTTTGAACGGCGAGAGCGTGAAGATACATAAAACAAGGCCGATCGGCGAAACGGACGAGCTGTATCTTGAAGCGAAAAACACTCTCGAAACGGCAAGATGCGGCGAATGCGTCGTCGCGTCATCAAAACTCGGACTTGCCGTAAAAACCGGCGACGGCGTGATCGAGATCGTCGAGATCCAGTTCCCGAACGCCAAACGAATGGAAGCAAGATCGGCGCTCAACGGCAAAAAACTACTGGGCGAAATGTTTTATATCAACGAGGAACGATGTTAAGGCTTGCTTACGATGTTCTGAATAATGTGATTAAGAACGGCGCGTATGCCGAACTCGCCCTCAAAAACGCGCTTTGCGGTGAGGACAGGGAAACGGCGAGGAGCGTAACGCGGCTCGTCTATACGACGCTTGAAAACCTGTCGTACCTCGACTATATCATCGACGCTTACAAAAAGGGCAGACTCCACGGAAGCGTTCGCAATATTCTGCGCCTTTCGCTCGCGCGGCTCATCTTTGACGGCGTGCCCGACTACGCCGCGGTAAACGGCGGCGCGGAACTGGCCCGCAATATCGGCAAGGGCGAACTGGCGGGTTACGTAAACGGCGTTTTGCGGCGCATCGCGCGCGATCTTGCAAACGGCAGGTGCGTTGAACTACCGAAAGACACCGTTAAAAGCCTTTCGATACGCTGCAATATGCCCGCGTTTATGGTGGAGGAATACCTTAACGAATATGGAGAGGAGTTTACGCGCGCTATGCTGACTGCGCGAATACGAGACCTGTGCGTGCGTGCCCAGTACCCGTACACGAGCGAAGAACTGGAAAAAGAACTTCTTAAAGAGGGCATACCCACGGTGCGGGGCGAATACGACGAAAATGCGCTGAGGCTCGTCGGAGGCGCGAATATCGCGGAGACGGATGCGTTTTTGAGCGGCCGAATGACCGTGCAAAGCGAGGGCGCGATGCTTGCCTGCCGTGCGCTAAGGCTGACTGACGGTATGCGCGTGCTCGACACCTGCGCCGCGCCGGGAGGCAAAACGGCGTATATCTCGAGCCTTATGCACGCCACGGGCAGCATAACGGCGTTTGAGGTTCATCCGCACCGAACGGAACTGATACGCCAAACGCTCGCAAGGCTCAACGTCAAAAACTGCCGAATCGAAACGCGGGACGCGTCGCTGCCATATGATGAGGGCAAGTTCGACGCGGTGCTGTGCGACGTGCCCTGCTCTGGGCTCGGAGGCGCAAAACCCGATGCGTCGATATCAAAGACCGACGCGGACATAATCGAACTTTCAGGCATACAACAAAGGATACTGCTTTGCGCGGCGGACAGCGTAAGACCGGGGGGCGCGCTCGTTTACTCGACCTGCACCGTATCAAAACGCGAAAACGCCGACAATATCCGCGCCTTCCTCGAAAAACGCGGGGATTTTGAACTTGACGACATATCCGGCCTTGTAAAGGGCAGGGTCGTCGGCGAGGGGCCGGGTATCGGGATATTTCCGAACGTCCACGGGATGGACGGCTTCTATATCGCAAGGCTGATACGAAAGAAAAACAGATAAAACCCACAAAAAAGGTATCTATGACGGAACTTGCATCGATAACCAAAGCCGAACTTGAAGAACTGCTCTCGGAGTGGGGTGAGCCGCGTTTTCGCGCGGGGCAGATACTCGAATGGCTCAATAAGGGCGCGCGGCCCGACGAAATGCTCAATATCCCAAAAGCGCTGAGAGAAAAACTCGGCGCGCTTCCCTACGGCGGCGCGCGGCTGATCGAGGTTTTGCACTCAAAAAAAGACGACACCGCCAAGATGCTCGTTGAACTTGAGGATGGAAACATCGTCGAGTGCGTTTTGATGCGCTATTCCTACGGCAATACGCTGTGCATATCGACGCAGGCGGGGTGCAGGATGGGATGCGCGTTCTGTGCGTCGACCCTCAACGGCAAGGCGCGCGACCTGACGGCGGGCGAGATGCTTTCCGAGGTGCTTGAGGCGGAGCGAAACTTCGCCCGCGGCGAGGATAAAAAACGCACCGTTACGAACATCGTTTTGATGGGAAGCGGCGAGCCGCTCGACAATTACGTTAACACGGTCGGCTTTTTGAACAGGGTAACGGCGCAGGATGGGCTTCGGATAAGCCCGCGCAACATCTCGCTTTCCACCTGCGGCATCGTGCCGAAGATCTACTCTCTTATTGACGACGCGCCGCATATCACGCTCTGCATATCGCTTCACGCCACGAACGACGAGATACGCGACAGGCTGATGCCGATAAACAAGGCGTACAGGATGGACGAGCTCCTGCCCGCCGCGAAGCATTACGCCGAGGCGACGGGGCGCAGGGTCATATTTGAATACGCGCTTGTGGACGGGCTTAATTCGTCAAAGGATTGCGCTAAAGAACTTGCCGCAAAACTTCGCGGTTTCAACTGCCATATAAACCTCATTCCGCTCAATTCGGTCAAGGAACGCGAATTGAACGGCGTATCGAGGGCATATGCGCGCACTTTTGCCGAGTGGCTGAACGCTTTCGGCCTTTCCGCAACGGTGCGCCGCGAACTCGGAACGGATATAGAGGGCGCCTGCGGGCAACTTCGCAACAAGCGAAGCGCCAAAGCACAAGCCCATCAAGATAACGGAGAAAACGAATGATCTACGCTTACAGAACAGAAATCGGGCGAAGAAAGACCAATCAGGATTATTTCTTCACACCCGAAGAAAACGACCACCCCGTCGTCATCGTTGCCGACGGTATGGGCGGGCACCGCGCAGGCAACGTCGCAAGCCTTGTAGCGGTGGATTCGATACATGAATACATCGAATCGAGCGATATAAAGCGCCCGCTGATACTGCTGCAGCATGCCGTGAACTACGCCAATCAGCGAATCTTCGACATCGCTTCCGGGGATGACGACTGTATGGGAATGGGCACGACTGCGGTCATCGCGTATTGCGAGGCGGAAAAGTTCACCTTCGCAAACGTCGGAGACAGCAGACTGTATCTGTTTGACGGCGATCAGCTGCGCCAGTTAACGCGCGACCATTCGCTCGTTGAGGAACTCGTGCAGGCGGGGGTCATCACGCGAAGCCAGGCGGCGATCCATCCTCAGCGAAACATCCTCACGCGCGCCGTCGGCACTTCGCAGTACGTTAAGGCCGACACCGGCACCATACGCTGGACGACGGGCGACATACTTTTGCTCTGCAGCGACGGGCTCCACGGCAGCGTTTCAAAAGAGGATATGGAGATTATCCTCAAAGAGCACGACGACCTTTTGGAAGCCTGCGATATCCTGACCGAGACCGCGTTTGAAAACGGCTCGTCGGACAATATCACGGTCGTACTGGTCAAGAACACGGAGGTGTGCTATGATCGGTAAACTCATCGACGAAAGATACAGGATCGAATCGGAGGCGGCAGTCGGCGGTATGGCGGAGGTCTACCGCGCCTACGATATGATAGAAGACCGCATCGTCGCGATCAAACTCATAAAACGCGAATACTGCGAAGAGCCCCAGTACATCCGCCGCTTCGAACGCGAGGCAGAGGCGGTGCTGTCGCTCGATTCGCCGAATATAGTTCGCGCATACGGCTACGGTGTCTATGAGGGCAGGGGTTATATCGTTTTTGAATACATCGAGGGCAAAACGCTCAAGGAGATGCTTACGACGGAGGGCAGGCTCGGGCTCAAGGAGGCGGTGCATACCGCGACCAAGGTGCTCGACGCGCTCGAATGCGCGCACGAAGCTGGCTACGTGCATAGGGACGTCAAACCGCAGAACGTGCTTATATCGGGGGACGGAGAGATAAAACTTGCCGATTTCGGCATCGCAAAATCGGCATTAAAAGGAACCAAGACCTTTGAGGGCAAGGTGCTCGGCTCGGTGCAGTACATCTCGCCCGAGCAGGCGAGCGGCTTGACCGTGAACGAAAAGAGCGATCTCTATTCCGTAGGCATAATGCTCTATGAGATGCTTGTAGGCGAGCCTCCGTTTGACGGCGACGACAACCTGCAGATCGTTATGCAGCATATAACTGACCCCGTTCCGTCGCCGCGCGATATCGACCCGACGATACCCAAGGCGATAAGCGACGTTGTGCTCAAAGCCACGGCGAAGAATCGCGATCTTAGGTACGCCTACGCCGCCGATATGAAGCGCGACCTCGAGCGCGCGATCGAGCATCCGAACAGCCGCTTTGCCCATACCGCGCCCGCAAGACGCGTCCGATTCAATAAGGACGGCGACAACGGCGACGACAACGTTACAAAGGTCAAACTCTGGCATATACTGCTGCCGATAACCTGCGTTGCGCTGATCGTTGCGGCGATAATCGGAGTATCGAGCATATGGGGCGGATCGGCAAAGAGCGGCTATTCCAAAGTGCCAGATATTATGAACAAGACCCTCGCAGGCGCGGAAAGAGCGTTGGAGAACAGGGAACTCAAAATACAGTATATGGGCACGATCTCCGACAGCGAATATGCTTCGGGCCGTGTGTGCAGACAGGAGCCTTCAAGCGGCAAAACGCTCAAAAAGGACGAATATGTAAAGATATGGATATCGAGCGGCAGCGGCATAACGACCGTCGAGATGCCCGATCTTGTGGGCAAAACGCTGACTAAGGCAAAGGAAAAGATCGAGGCGCTCGGGCTTAGGATCGAATCCGTGGAATACATCCCTTCCGATCGGCCCGAAGGCGAGATCGTAAGGCAGGAGCCCTTCGCGGGGACGGAGATGACCGTCGACACGGGCATAAAACTCTACGTCAGCGGCAACCCCGACACGACCGCCGCGCCGTAAAGCGCCTCGCGGTTTTAATCATCCTATGATCCGAAACGGAGAAGGTATTTGATCCAAGAAACAAAAAAAGGCAGAATAATAAAGGGCGTCGGCGGGTTTTACACCGTTCGGTTTGAGGACGGGACGGACTGCGTATGCAAGGCGCGCGGGCTCTTTCGCAAAAAGGACATCACGCCGCTGGTCGGCGATATCGTCGAGATCGAGATAAATCCGCGCGGCAGCCGTATGGACGGGCGCGCCGCGGAAGGCGCGAGCCAAACAGGCTATATCTCTGCGATAATGCCGAGAAAAAACGAACTCATCCGTCCGGCCGTCGCGAATATCGACAGGCTGTTCGCCGTCATATCGGCAACAAGGCCGCGGCCCGATCTGCTTTTGATAGACAAACTGATGCTCGCCGCGGAAAAATACGGCGTGGAGCCCGTGCTTGTTATAAACAAATGCGACGGCGCTTCCGCCGGGGAGATCGCTCAGTTGAAAGCCGAGTACGAAAAGACGGGCTACCGTATGTTCGCGGTATCCGCCGAAACGCACGAAGGGCTGGATGAATTAAAAAAACTCTTTTTGGACGCGGTCGTATGCTTTGCAGGGCAGAGCGCCGTAGGCAAATCGTCGCTATTGAACGCGCTTATACCCGATATAGACCTCGCCGTCGGCGGGCTTTCAGAAAAGACGGAGCGCGGCAGGCATACCACACGGCATACGCAGTTGATACCGCTTGACGGCTGCGGTGCGGTGCTCGACACGCCGGGTTTCAGTTTTTTTGAAGCGCCCGAGATCGACGAAAGCGAGATCCGTTTCCTGTATCCCGAACTGCGCGGTCTTGCCGAAAACTGCCGCTTTACCGCCTGCCTGCACATCAGCGAGCCCGATTGCGCCGTCAAAGCCGCGATGAGCGGCGACGCGCCGCCGATGCATAAAAACCGATATGAAAGATACGTACGCCTTGTGAACGAGGCAAAGGAAAGAAGGAGACATAAATATGATTAAGATCGCACCGAGCATACTCTCCGCCGACTACGCTTCCCTCGGCAGCGCGGTGGACGCGCTCAAAGATTGGGGCGCGGACTATGTTCATCTTGACGTTATGGACGGCGCGTTCGTGCCGAACATCACCTTCGGCGCGCCGATGACCAAGGCTTTAAGAAGCCATACGGACCTTGTTTTCGACGCGCATCTTATGGTGGAAGAGCCCTCAAAATGGGTGCAGGATTTTAAGTCCGCCGGTGCGGATATCCTCACGATACATATCGAGGCCGACCGCCACGCGCACAGAACGCTCCAACTGATACGCTCGCTCGGTATGAAAGCGGGGATCGCGCTCAACCCGCAGACACCGCCGGAGGCGATCTCGTACTTGATCGAAGCGGTCGATCTTATCCTCGTTATGACGGTCAATCCGGGCTTCGGAGGTCAAAAGTTCATACCCGAGGCGGCGAAAAAGATCGCAGTGATACGAAAAATGCTCGAGGAAAAGGGTCTTGCGAACAGGGTTGAGATAGAGGTCGACGGCGGCGTGAACGCCGAGACCGCGAAAACTTGCCGCGAATACGGCGCGAACGTGCTCGTTGCCGGCAACGCCGTTTATTCCGCGCCCGACCCGAAGCATATGATAAGGCTTCTCAAAGGCTGACAGGAGATAAAAATATGAAATTTCAAGATAAAGCCTTTACGCTAAAGGACGGCAGGGAAGCGCTGCTGCGTACAACGGAAGAAACGGACGCCGAAGCGATGCTCGATTACCTTCGTGTTACGGCGGGCGAGACCGATTTTCTTTCGCGCTATCCCGAGGAATGCGATGAGCGCTATTCGCTTGAGGGCGAAAAAGCCATTATAAACAGGATAAACGCATCCGAAAACGAACTGATGCTTGCCTGCTTTGTTAACGGCGAACTCGCGGGCGTTTGCAACCTTATGTTCAATACTTTCATCAAAACAAGGCACGCGGCCAAGGTTGCGATCGCCGTTGTAAAAAAGTATTGGGGGCAGGGTATCGGAACCGCTATGATGCGCGAACTCATTGAACTTGCGGAAAAGCGCGACGGCGTTATTCAGATAGAACTTGAGTTCGTCGAGGGCAACGCCCGCGCCCGCGCACTGTATGAAAAACTCGGCTTCCGCATAACCGGCTTCCACGGGAACGCCACTATGCTCAAGGACGGAACGCTTCTGAACAATTATCTGATGACAAAAGACCTGAAGAAACGATGAACGCAAAATATGGACTTTGAGATAAATAAGATCCATATAACCGCAGAAAATGCGCCGAAGCACGCCGCGCTTCTTGATGAACTTATCGCGCTTTCGGAGGAATGGACGGGCGAAAACAGCACCCCGGGCTATTACAGGAACGACGCGGATGAATATTTCAATAAGGAACTGTATGTTGCCCGCGCGGACGGGAAGACCGTCGGTTACGCGCTCGGGCATATCAAGGTGCTCGAGGAAGCGACCTCGTATAACGTCGTCGGTGAAAAGGCGTTTGAACTCGACGAACTCTTTGTTACGAAGGCGTTTCGCGGGCGGGGCATAGCGAGCGCTCTCTTTCGCTTTGTGGAAAACGACGTGTGCGACAAGGTGGACGTTATCGGGCTCACCGCCGCAACGAAGCACTATAAAGAACTGCTCAAACTCTATATAGAAGAACTCGGAATGAACTTCAACCACGCGCTTTTGGTCAAGCGGACGGAAAGAGGAAAAAACGAATGACGGAACTTTGGGACGCTTACGATAAGGATATGAACAAAGTTGACAGAGCGAAACTCGTTCGCGGCGAGCCGATCCCCGATGGGCTTTACCATCTCGTTTGCGATGTGGCGGTGAGCCATTCGGACGGGAGCTGGCTTCTGATGCGAAGGCATCCCGCAAAGCCCTTTGGCGACAGATGGGAGTTTTCCGCAGGCGGATCGGCGCTTTCGGGCGAGACCGCGCTTGAAGCGGCAAAAAGGGAGCTTTTCGAGGAAACGGGAATCGAAAACGCCGCGCTTTCGGAACTTGGTAGGATCATCCATCACAGCGGGCATTCGATCTACGTTGAGTTCATTGCCGAGACCGATTGCGATAAGAGGTCGATCACCGTTCAGGACGGCGAAACGGTCGGCTTCAAATGGGTGAGTACCGAAGAACTTGTTTCACTTCCGCAAAAGGAACTTGCAACGGTGCGAATACAGCCTATGATCGATGAATTAAGGGAATATTAATACTTAAAAAGCTTGGCATAAAGAGTAATTGAAGAAGGAAAACGATTATGGCAAAGAAAAATCAATCTCAGGAGCCGCGCGAGCCTAAACTCCCGATAATCATCAGGAGTATGGACGACGTTATGCATCAGTCGATGATGCCCTACGCGGAACACGTAATTCTGGAGCGCGCGCTTCCGCGTGTTGAGGACGGCTTGAAGCCCGTTCAGCGCAGGATACTCTACACGATGATGGAACTCGGGCTTTCCCCCGATAAGCCGCACAGAAAATCTGCGCGCATCGTGGGCGACTGCCTCGGCAAATACCATCCGCACGGCGACAGTTCGGTCTACGACGCGATGGTAAGGATGTCGCAGGATTTCAATATGCGCGTTCCGATGGTGGACGGGCACGGCAACTTCGGCAGTATGGACGGCGACTCCGCAGCCGCAATGCGCTACACCGAAGCAAGGATGACGCCTGCCGCGATGCAGATGCTCCGCGATATCGAGCGCGACACCGTTAAGTTCAGCCTCAATTTCGACGACACCTTGAAGGAGCCCGACCTGCTGCCGGGCAGGCTGCCGAATCTTCTTATAAACGGCTCAAACGGCATCGCGGTCGGTCTTACGACCTCGATACCGCCGCATAACCCGACCGAGGCAATCGACGCGGTCATCGCGCGTATAAAGGATCCCGAGATCGGTCTTGATAAACTGCTTGAGATCATGCCCTGCCCGGATTTTCCGACGGGGGGTTATCTTATTGATTCACCGGAGATACGCGCCGCTTACGAAACGGGGCGCGGCAAATTGATAAACCGCGCAAAAACGCATTTTGAGGAACTTAAAAACGGCAAGACGAACATCGTCATAACCGAGTTCCCGTATCAAGTCAACAAGGCCTCCGCGCTTGAAAAGATACTTGCGCTCGTTCAGCAGAAGTCAAAATCCGCGTTTGCGGGCATCAGCGATATCAGGGATGAATCCGACAGAACGGGCGTTCGCGCGGTTATCGAGGTCAAAAAGGATTTCGACGCCCAGCGCGTGCTCAACGCCCTGTTCAAATACTCAGACCTTCAAAAGACGGTCAGCGTAATAATGGTCGCGATAGCGGACGGCAAGCCCAAGATGCTCAGCCTGATCGAACTCATCGACTACTATATCAAGCATCAGGACGATGTTGTTACAATGCGCTGCAAAAACGAACTCGAGCAGGCGGAGCGGCGAAGCCATATCCTCGAAGGCCTTACGATCGCGCTTCTCAATATCGACGAGGTCATCGCGCTTATACGCGCTTCCAAATCCCCGAAAGAGGCGAAGGTCGGCCTTATGGAACGCTTTGAACTGACGCAGATACAGGCCGAGGCGATACTCGATCTCAGGCTTCAAAGGCTCACCAACCTTGAACAGCTCGAGATCGAAAAAGAGTTCAACGATATCAAAAAACAGATCAAAAAACTCAAGGAGATACTCGCGTCCAAGAAAAAACTGCACGCGCTCATCATCGACGAACTGACCGAGATTCGCGAAAAGTTCGCCTCCGAAAGGCGCACCCAGCTCATCGGCGACGACGGCGAGGAGGTTGATAAGGAGGCGCGCGAAGCGATTTCGGAGCCCGCGACCGTGATGCTTTTGACGGACAACAGGATAAGACGCTTCCAGCCCAAACTCGTTACGCCCGAGGTGCTTGCCGCCGAAAAGCCGCTCGCGATATTCCCGAGTTCGACGGAACGCAGCCTAAGGATGTTAACCAGCCACGGCGCGCTGATAACGCTCAGCGTCGGCGACATCCCCGAAACCAAGCCCGACAAGAAGCCCACGAACCTTGCTTCTATCGTGGAGATGGAGGGCGACGAGCGCATAATCGCCGCGTTTGACGATCTGTTCGAGCGGGGGCTTATGTTCTTCTACACGGCGCAGGGTATGGTAAAATGCACCGAGGCCAAGGAGTATGTAACCAGAACAAAGCGCATCGCCGCGATAAACCTTAAGGAGGGCGACAGCGTGCTCGCGGTCGAATACATCCCCGAGCCAGCGGACGGCGACAGCGTCATCCTTGTTTCCGAGCACGCGATGAGCATCCGCTTCGCGGCGGATTCCGTGCCGACAACGGGCAGGGCGAGCGCGGGTGTCAAAGGTATGAAACTCGACGACGGCGACAGAGTCATATTCGCGAGCCATATAATCGACGAGGGCGAACTTTTGACCGTGTCTGACCGCGGCTATATGAAGCGCAGTTTCGTGTTCGATCACGATATCCAGGGGCGCAACGGCAAGGGCCTGCAATGCTTCGGCTTCAAGAAAAACGGCTCGAACGGCACGCGCCTTGCGGCCGTTATGCATGTTACCGTGCCGGTCGAACTTACGATAATCCAAAAGAGCGGGCAGGAGACCGTGATAAACTCCGAGGATGTGCGCATCGAGGCGCGCGCCGGCAAGGGCGAGCCCGTTGTTATGGCGCTTATGGACGACGTGGTCGCAGAGATAATAAAGCGCTGACCATATTATAATAACATAACAAAAACAGCGCTTACGGACAGTACCGGCAAGCGCTGTTTGTTATACGGCATTCAGTTTGTCAGCCCGTCAAAAAAGCGAACAAAGCCGTCGAAAAGTTCCTTGTCAAGCATCCTGAGACGCACGCTCTTTTCAAAATGTTCAAGAGTCCACGCTTCCTTGTCGGCTTCGTAGCGGGCGCGGTTTTCGGGCTCATTCCAAGCATAATCGAGGGTGCGTCGCCACACGTACATATCCTCGAAAAGTTTGTCTACGTACCGGATGCCTTCATAGGTGTTGTAAACGCTGCTGTGCCCCTTATCGGTAAAGCGGATGAAGCGGAACCGCGGATCGGAAGCGTATTTCTTTTTGTAGATATCGTAGCCGTAGCGGATCGGAACGATCTTGTCGTCCTCGGAATGCACGACGCAGACGGCGGCCTTCGTGCGCGAAAACGCACGCATTGCGGTATTCTTCGCATATTTGCCAAAGCGCAGCATCTCCGCAATGCGAACAAACGGCATAGCAAAGCGCACGCACTTGCCGAAGATCTTGCCCGCATGTGCTTCAACCAGGTCGCTCGAGCGGTTGAACCCCGATATCGCAACAACGCCGCGTATGTCGTCGTGGTAGTTGAGCACGGCGGAAACGCAGTACCCGCCCCAACTGTGCCCAAAGAGCATTATCGGCAGATTTTTGGGGATATCGGGGCTTGATTTGACAAAACGCAGCGCATAGTCAAGATCGATAACGCCCTGCGGAAGCCCGTTGATGCCGCGACCTTCGCTCGCATCGTTGCCCGTTGCGTCGTAGGTGAAGACGAGGTAGCCGTTTTGCGCAAAATAATCGGCGCAGTCCATATAGCAGCTGTGCCCGCCCGTGCCGAAGCCGTGCGCAAGCACGACGATACCGCGCGGGGGCGCATTGCCGACGGAGTACAGATATCCCGCGAGCCTGCGGCTGTGATCGGTACAAAAATCGAGCCTGCGCCTGTTGAGCCCGTCAAAATCCTCAGGATAGAACATCAGCGACGGAGGGGTGGTGTAGCGCTCGCTGAAATACTTCTTATAGAATAACCACGATATGAGCGTCATCACGGCAATGACTGCGATGAAAGCCGCAAAAATTATGAATATCACGGTTGCTGCGGGCATACAAGATTCCCCTTTCCGAAAGATCGCCAATTTAACGTTAAATCTTATTATACCCCATTTCGACGGCAAATAAAAGCAAAAGTTGGAAAATATGGCATTTTTGTTAAATCTTTTCAAACCCCTTGATAAATGAAATTAAAATAGATATAATGTTTTTGACAGATAAAACATCTGCTTTTTATGGAGAGGAGAACCGAAAATGAAAAGAACCTTTATAATAACTGTTGCACTTTTGTTCGTGCTTTCGACCGCGGCCTGCGTAAAGAAGCCCGCCGGGGAGCAGACGACACCCAAACCCGCCGAGGAGAGCGCCGCTCCGGCGACCGATATTCAGGCTACGGACGTTCCGGCGACCGAAGTGCCCGTTGTCGAACGCCCGCAATGCAGCCTTGCGGAGTATCCGCGCTTTGACGGCTCGACCGCGAACATCCCCCTTGCGATGGGGCTGATCCGATTTGTTACGGGCTGCACGGAGCAAGAGGCAGAGGAGCGCAGCAAGGTAAGCACGACCGATTATGCCTATCAAAAACTCAACGACCGCGAGGCGGATATGCTGCTTGTTTACGAAGCAAGCAAGCCCACCAAGGAAACTTACGATCCTGAAAACCGCTTCGATATGCGCCCGATAGGGCTTGACGCGCTCGTGTTCATCGTAAACAAGGACAATCCCGTCAACAGCCTTACCGAGGAGCAGATAAAGGGCATCTACAGCGGCAAGATCACGAACTGGAAAGAGGTCGGAGGCAACGATCAGCAGATCGTTGCGTTCCAGCGCCCCGAACTCAGCGGCAGCCAAACGCTGATGCTCGACCTTGTTATGAAGGATACCGAGATGGCGAGCGCCGAAATGGTAACTATATCGGAGTCTATGGCGGATGTTATAAGAGATATCGCCGCATACGACAGCAGCGCCAACGCGATCGGCTATTCGGTCTATTACTATGCAAAGAATATGTTCGCGCAGCCGAATCTCAAGTTCATCACCGTTGAGGGCGTGGAGCCCACCTATGAATCGATCAACGCGGGCGAGTATCCCTATATCAACCCGTTCTATGCGATCATTCCCAAGCATGACCCGAATGCGATGGCGGTCAAGATCGTCGACTGGCTCCAAAGCGTCGAGGGGCAAATGCTCGTTGCACATTGCGGCTATGTGCCGTATATGAAGGGGATCGGAACCCGATAAACCGTTTTGTTTGGAGCGCCGAAGATCCGACTTCGGCGCTCCAAAGCGATGTTAAGGATCTAAGAATTCGGGCTCTGCCGGGCGTATGTAATGAAATGAGGGGTAAAACTATGAAAAAACGGATCGTACCGATAATTCTTGCGGCGGTGTTCGCCGCGCTTTGCGCCTGCAATGTTAAGAATAATACGGCGTCGACCGAAACGCCGTTGCCGACGGAACAGCCTACGGAAACGCCAACGGAACAGCCGACGGAAGTGCCGACCCCGGCGCCGACGGTAATTCCGATAGACGCACCGGATTTTCCGGAATTGCCCAAACTCGGCAACCTGACGGGCGGCGCGCTGCTGACGGGCGACGCGGCGTATCTCGTTATCAACGGCGAGAGCGATCTGCACTATGTGTACGACCGTTTCGGCGAATTCGTGGCCGTTTTTCACGCGGGGTGGTACAACGGCGTAAGATGGAGTCAGATGCCGGGGATCTACGGCGAACACGGCGCGCCTTACGGCTACAGCATCGAGCGGCGGGAGTTTTTGCCATATTACTGCTTTACCGGCGGGTGCGCAATAAATATGGGTATGTTTGATTATTACTACACCGGCGAGGAAAGCGGAAACATAGTGGGATCATTTGGCTTCTTCGTAAGGGAGATACTTGACGCTTCGCTTGAAAATAAGATCGAGTTCAAGGACGCGCCGGAGTATGTTTTGGACGACCCGAACGCGAAGCCGGTAAAAGCCTACGAGTTGGGTCGGGACGGCGGCGTCTTGAAGATCGGAGAAGATTTTTTGCTGCTCAACAGAGGCGTATTGGTCAACAATGAGTTCAAAAACGGGGAGATAATAGTTGTTGGACCCGACGGTCACGAAAAGGAGCGGATCGACCCCGCGAAGTTCGGTTATATTGAAGGCGGGTTTGCGGACAAATACATCATAGCGGGTAAAAGCGATTCCAAAAGAAAAAACCTTTATACGCTTTCGGGCGAGATCGTCAAAGAAAACATAAGTGGCGCAGGCACAGTCGGCTATACGGCGATGACCGGAAGGTCAATACCGTTATACGCCTGCGATTATTTGTATGACAGCGACGGCAGTATCCTAAATAAGGATCTCCAAAAGATCGGCAATAAAACGCTGCCGGAAGATGCGCGGCAGGAAGCGGGAATGGCACAGTATTTGCGGCTGCCTATGGAAAACTACGGCGTAAAATTCGGTTATTCATCGGTCTATACGGGTATAACGGACATGGAAGGCAATTGGCTTTTCAGGATCTACCACCCGCAGTTTTCTATGGATGGCAAATAGTTTGCGGCAAAAAACGGATCGTGCTGTGCGCGGGCAATAAATCGAAATATGGGGTATAAAACTATGAAAAAACGGATCGTATCGATACTTCTTGCGGCGGCGTTCATCGTGCTTTGCGCCTGCAATGTTAAGAATAATACGGCGTCGACCGAAACGCCGCTGCCGACGGAACAGCCTACGGAACAGCCGACGGAACGGCCGACCCCTGCGCCGACGGTAATTCCGATAGACGCACCGGACTTTCCAGAATTGCCCAAACTCGGCAACCTGACGGGCGGCGCGCTGCTGACGGGCGACGCGGCATACATCGTTTTCGACGGCGAGAGCGATCTAAAATATGTATACGACCGTTTCGGAGAACTTGTGGACGTTTTTCACGCCGGGTCGTCAGGAAACAACAGATGGGGTCGGAGCGCAGGGATCTACGGCGAACACGGCGTTCCCTACGGCTACAGCATCGAGCGGCGGGAGTTTTTGCCGAATTACTGCTTTACGGGCGGGAGCGCGATAAATATGGGCGTGTCGAAGCATTACTCCTACCCGATGATGCCTCAGGACAGATACCGAGTAGGCTACTTCGTTAGGGAGATCCTTGACGCTTCGCTTGAAAACAAGATCGAGTTCAAGGATGCGCCGGAGTATATCTTGGATGACCCGAATTCGAAGCCGATAAAAGCATATGAGTTGGATTGGAAAGGCGGCGTTGTTAAACTCGGCGAAGACTATCTGTTGATAAACAGGGGCGACTTCGGAAGTGAAGATTACAGGGGAAAAGAGATAATAGTTATTGGACCCGACGGGCACGAAAAGGAACGGATCGCTACCGCGAAGTTTGGTTTTATTGAGTCCTGCTTTGCGGGCAAATATTTAGTGGCGGCACAGAACCCTTGGGAGGAAGACTATAACTTTAACCTTTATACGCTTTCGGGCGAGATAGTCAAAAAGAACATAATGCGTGTGGGTGCGGTCGGCTATACGGAGATGGATGACGAAACGTACCCGTTATACGCCTGCGATTATTTGATAGACCGCGACGGCAATATCCTAAACAAGGATCTCGAAAAGGTCGGCAAAGTGAACCCGGATGAACCCGATTTTTCTTCGATCCAATCGGATGCGTGTAGGCAAGACGAACTGACACCGTATCTGCCGATGGAGATCGACGGCATTGAACTGTTCATAGGGGACGTTTACGTGGGATTAAAGGACGCGGAAGGCAACTGGCTTTTCAGGATCTACAATCCGTGCCTTTCCGTGGATGGCGACGGCATCGAAGTATATTGGTGATGCGGATGAAAAAGAGAAAATGAACAGATAAAAACAAATAGAATCAGAGGCGGGACGCGACCCGCCTCAATGCATTTTAAGCCCCGCGAAGCCGAGCCGCTTTATCCGAGTTTATCGAGTATCGCCTCAAGTTTTTGCCGCTGTTCGGCGTTGAGCATCGGCATAATGCTCGACGCGGTCCTGCGCATCGCTGCGGCGTCAAAACTGCCTTCGCGCTTTTGCTCGCCCGTCATACGGAAGAGTTCGCGCATCAGTTCGTCCTCGCTTTTGCCGCCGTATCTGTCAACGATCTTTTCGATGCTCTCGTCGCTTTTCGGCGGCTGCTCAATCCGCTTTTCCGCGCCGCCGTCCGTGCGGCGTTTTCGATAATCCTTAAGATTGCCTGCCATAATAAGTTCCCCCCGATCCGGTTTTCTTTTTCATTATATGCACTTTGCGCTCGCCGAGTGAATAGTATGGTTATAAAAACAGGGAAGGCGGTGGAATAATGCAGTCAAGACCGCAGTCAAACTCCAATTACGGGGGCGCACGGCGCGTGCCGTCGGGCGCGCACAAAACCTTGTCCGAGACCGCAAAAAAACAGGAAACGGGCGAAGGCGAGGTGTCGCCGCTCGTACTGCTTTCAAGGCGCATTCGTAGCGAGCAGGGGATAGAGGGCCTAAAGGCGTTCCTCGGCGCGATGAGACCCTTTGCCGCCCCCTACGAACTCAAAAACATCGCGCTGTCGTTCGGGCTCGATCCCGAGAGTATAACACGCTTCGACAGACCCGAGCCCGCGCGGACGGCGGGGCAGGGCACGCAGGATGCGGGGATGATGAATATGCTGAATATGATGAGCGCTCTCGGCGGCGCAAACGGTGCAAGCGGCGCAAAAAACAGAAATCCGATGGGCGATATGGGCGCGGTGATGCAGCTTGCGCGGCTGATGCCGCTGATGCAGAGTATGAAGCAGGGGGGCGGAGATATTTCGCAATTGTTCAAAATGATGCAGGGGTGATGGACAAATGTCCTTTTTTGTGATAAATTATAGGCGTGATAGGGGGCTTATATGGCAAAAAAAGACGCAAAATGGACGGAAAAAGTGCTCGACGGGCTGAATAAGGCGCATCCGGACGCAAAACCGGAACTGGACTTTACCAACCCGTTCGAACTTTTGATAGCAACAATACTCTCCGCGCAATGCACGGACAAGCAGGTGAACAAATGCACGCCCGCGCTCTTTCGCGATCATCCGACGCCCGAATCTATGGCGGCGATGAGCGAGGAGGAACTCGGAAAATACATTCGCTCCTGCGGTTTTTTCAATTCAAAAGCAAAACATATCCTTTCCGCCTGCCGCGATATCGTCGAAAGGTTCTCGGGCGAGGTGCCGAACACAAGGGAGGGGCTCGAATCCCTTGCGGGCGTCGGCAGAAAAACCGCGAACGTGGTGCTTTCAAACGCGTTTGACATTCCGGCGATCGCGGTGGATACCCACGTGTTCAGGGTCAGCAACCGGATAGGGCTTGCAAATGCTTCCACCGTCGAAAAGACCGAAGTCCAACTTATGGAGCGCATCCCACAGGATAAGTGGTCGATTGCGCATCACTGGCTGATATTTCACGGGCGGCGCGTGTGTTCGGCGCAAAGGCCGAAATGCGATGAATGTACAATAAACGAACTCTGCGGATACTATAAGGAGAAAAACTGATATGCAGTTTGTGGATAAGGCAAGAATAGTAATTAAATCGGGCAACGGCGGCGACGGTGCCGTCAGTTTCCACCGCGAAAAATACGTTTCGCACGGCGGCCCAGACGGCGGCGACGGCGGCAAGGGCGGCAGCGTCATCTTTGAAGCGGACGAGAATATGAACACGCTTTTGGACTTCAAATTCGCGCGCTTTTTCAGGGCGAAGAACGGCGAAGCGGGCAGGGCGAAACTGCAATCTGGCAAGAGCGGCGAGGATCTCGTCATCAAGGTTCCCGTCGGCACGCGCGTGCGCGAACTCGAAACGGGCAAGATAATAGCCGATATGAACAAACCCGGCAGAAGCCGCACGGTGCTTCGCGGCGGCAGGGGCGGCAAGGGCAACGCTCGATTCGCAACACCGACAAGGCAGACCCCGCGCTATGCCCAAAACGGTCAGAAAACAAAGGAATACGAGGTGGAACTCGAACTGATGACTATCGCGGACGTGGGACTCGTTGGGCTTCCGAACGTCGGCAAATCCACGATCCTTTCGGTCGTTACCAGTGCAAAGCCGAAGATCGCGAACTACCACTTTACAACGCTTACGCCGAATCTCGGCGTTGTCAAACGCTATGACGAAACATTCGTGCTCGCGGACATCCCCGGTCTTATCGAGGGCGCGAGCGAGGGCGCGGGGCTCGGACACGACTTTTTGCGCCATATCGAACGCACGAGGATGCTCGTGCACGTTCTGGATATCTCCGGCTGCGAAGGGCGCGACCCGATCGAGGATTATCGCCGCATCCGCCGCGAACTCACCGCGTACAGCGAAAAACTCTCCGAACTGCCGGAGATCATCGCCGCGAACAAGATGGACATAACGGGCGCGGAGGACTGGCTGGAACTGTTGCGCGACGAACTAAAAAAGACCGCGCCCGAAACGGAGATATTCCCCGTTTCCGCAGCTACGGTGCAGGGGTTTGAGCCGCTTTTGGACAGGATAATACAGCGCCTTAAAACGCTTCCGAAGACGCTTGAGTTCGAGGAGGACGAGATCACGCCCGAGCTGCAGTACGAATGGGGCTTCAATATCGAGATGGACGGCGACGTATTCGTCGTAACGGGCGGTACGGTGGACTATATTCTGGACACAACCAACGCCGAGGACGAGGAGAGTATGCGCAGATTCCAGCGTATGCTTGAGACAGAGGGTATCATCGACGCGCTGCGTGAAAAGGGCGCGAACGAGGAAAGCGTCGTGCGTATGGGTGAGTGGGAGTTCGATTTTATCGAATAATCTTGACCGCTTGAGTGCGGCGTGATATAATACTATAATTTGAAGAACGGAAGAGCCGATTATAATGATCAACGCTCAAATACTCAATGATACCGTATTCGGAATACTTCGGGAGAGCCTTTTTCCGAAGTCTTTTCCCGTTGGACAAACAAATATCTCGGACAGGGCGCTGCTTATCAGGACGTTCTCCGAGATGCAGACGCAAACTGTTTCAACGCTTCTCGATCATTGGCTCGATATCCAAAAACACTTGATCGACGAATCGCTGTATATCCGCTGGAAAGAGCATAACCGCGGTTTTCAAATCAAGACGGCGTATATGCTCTTTGCACAGCAAAAGATAGTCAAACTGCTCGACGAGAACGGCATAAAGAGCGTAGTCATAAAGGGCGCTGCGGCTTCGATGCTGTATCCGGATCCGTTTTTGAGGCAGATGGGAGATATCGATCTGCTTGTCAAACGCGAGGATTTCGAGCGCGTGTGCGAACTTATGCAAGCGGACGAATATGAGCAACGTGGCAATTCTCTGCCCGACGATCACCACAAAGCGTTTATAAAGTACAACATCACATTTGAAATCCACCGCCGTTTGCCGATAGTTGATGAGCATAACGAGGAGTTGATCCACTTCTTCGAGGACGGTATCGACGAGCGCGAGTTCGGCTTGATCGACAAGATCGACTTTCCCGTTCTGCCCGTAGTAAAAAACGGACTTGTGCTGCTGTTCCACATCAATCAGCACATTCGTGTCGGGCTCGGCCTCAGGCAGATAGTGGACTGGATGATGTTCGTCGATAAACACATCGATACCGAGGCGTGGGAGAGGGAGTACCGCCACGTGCTCGAAAAACTCAAACTCGACCGCTTCGCCAAGGTCGTTACGAAGGCCTGCGTTATGCATCTCGGTCTCGGCGGCGATAGGGCGTGGTGTATGGACGCGGACGGCGCCGCCTGCGACGGATTCATCGAATATGTGATGCAAAAGGGCAATTTTGCAATCAAATCGAGCAATGACGACCACATCGCTTCCGTATTTATGCGCAGCACCAACCCGTTTACGCTGATCGCGCGAGCGCACCGCCTCGGCGTCGCGGAATGGCCCGCCGCCGGCAAACACATGATCCTGCGCCCGTTTGCGTCGGTCAGGCACGGATTTAAAGTGCTTGCCCAAATGAAAAAGAAAAAGGTCTCGATGAAAAAACTCAACGACCTTAAAAACGAAGGCCTGCGCCGGAGGGAGTTCATCGAAAGCATCGGATTGGAGCCCGACCGTATAATCTACGAAGAAAAATAGAATGAGTTTTTCGTTTGTGCTGGGCGCCCGAAAACGGCGGGCGAGCGTTTTTTGAGGGCTTTATCATATATGAAAAAAACCATCAATACATATTGACAAAACCTCTCCGCAGCAGTATAATAATTGCCGTCGCAAAATGCGGCGCTTCACGGGGTGTGGCGCAGTTCGGTAGCGTACGTGCTTTGGGAGCATGGGGCCAAGGGTTCAAATCCCTTCACCCCGACCATTTGTGGCCCCTTGGTCAAGCGGTCTAAGACACCGCCCTTTCACGGCGGTAACAGGAGTTCGAGTCTCCTAGGGGTCACCATTTTTTTATTGAAAAGGGCCTTTAGCTCAGTTGGTTAGAGCGGTCGGCTCATAACCGATTGGTCCGGGGTTCGAGTCCCTGAAGGCCCACCAATTCAATAACGCGGTCCGGTAGTTCAGTTGGTTAGAATGCCAGCCTGTCACGCTGGAGGTCAGGGGTTCGAGCCCCCTTCGGATCGCCATTTTTGAAAACTTCATACGCTGGTGTAGCTCAATTGGCAGAGCAGCTGATTTGTAATCAGCAGGTTGCGGGTTCGAGTCCCATCACCAGCTCCAGATATAACCATATTATGGACGGGTTCCCGAGCGGCCAAAGGGAGCGGACTGTAAATCCGTTGTCACAGACTACGATGGTTCGAATCCATCCCCGTCCACCAAATCCAATCCCCCCACGCGTTGGGAGGATTGGATTTGGTAAAAGGTAGGATTCGAAGCCCGAAAAGAAAACGCACCGGCGATGCGTTTTCCGGGCCGGGTTTTTCGACTCAGGTGATTTGCGAAGCGGAGTGAGCAAGCAAATCTGCCGATGAGCGAAAAACGAATCCATCCCCATCCACCATTTTTTATTTTGCGGATATGGCGGAATTGGCAGACGCGTACGGTTCAGGTCCGTATGGGGGCAACTCCATGGAGGTTCAAGTCCTCTTATCCGCACCATGTTATCTATACGAAAAAGATATAGAGCAAAAAAAGCCCGATTCTATCGGGCTTTTTTGCGCCTCAAACGCCTGTAAACTTTTGTACAAATCCATAGATGTAAAATGGGTATTTTTGCCCTTTGACAGGACTTGAACCCCTGTGAAAACCAAATATCGAACATTTTTAGGCGGTCAGCTTAAAAACTGCCTCCCTTTTTTGTTATCCAAGCGCCGATCGTTTCAAAACGGTTGGTGCTTTTTTCATTTCTAACGAAAAGGAGTAAAACCAAATGCTATTCACAGAAAACCCAAAGCTAAGATCTTTGGAGCGGCTCATGACGAGCATTCCGAATGTCATGCCGCGAGCAAGCGGCGTTTTGGTCATGCACCGCTTTGAGCCGCCGCCGGAGCCCTGCCCCAAACGATAC
>JAFYJD010000004.1 GCA_017538255.1 Clostridia bacterium
AATACTGCAAAGGGCTGTGGTCGGAGCCTTTCTTAAACCGTCATGCGGTAGGAGGATTTAACCGATCCACAGCATCCCAAACAGTGTAGCACATGTCCTTGGAGAGGGACAATAAAAACTACTACATCATTATACGAGGAGTATTTGCCAATGAAAAAGATCTTTGCTCTTGCGCTTTGCGCAGTTATGCTTTTTGCGCTCATTGCCGCGCCCGCCTGCAATAATAACACCGATGGCAACGAACAGACCATCGATATCCGTGTTGCCGCGCTCAAGGGCCCGACAGGTATGGGTATGGTAAAACTGATGGGTGATGAATACACGCATTATGATGTTTCGATAGAGTCAGCGCCCGACGCGCTTGCTTCCCGCTTCATCAGCGGCGACATTGATGTTGCCGCCGCGCCGATCAATCTGGCCGCAACGCTCTACAACAAACTCGAAGGCGACGTTGTGGTTCTGAGCGTTGCGACGCTTGGCGTGCTCTATATCCTCGAGGATGGCGATGAGATCCACTCCTTTGCCGATCTCGACGGCAAAAAAATCTATGCGACCGGTCAGGGTTCGACCCCCGAGTACATACTCAACTACCTTATGGATAAAAACGGTGTTTCCGCCGACGTCGAATACGTAGGCGAACACGCAGCGCTCGCAACGATGCTCGCGTCGGGTCAGGCGCATATCGGTATGCTTCCTCAGCCCAACGTAACGGCGGCGCTCGGCGCTTCCGAAAACCTCTGCGTCGCGCTTGATCTGACCGATGAATGGAACAAGGTCTCCGACGCCGCGCTCGTTCAGGGCGTTGTTATCGCAAGAAAATCCTTTGTCGAAAAGAACAAATCTGCGATCGAGATATTCATCAAAGACTATGAAGCAAGCGTTGATTTCGTAAACGGGGATGTGGATGCTTCCGCCGCATTCGTTGCCGCAAAGGGTTTCCTCGCGAACGAAGAACTTGCCAAGCAGGCGATCCCCAGTTGCAATATCAGTGCTATCTTCGGCGACGAGATGAAGAGATCCGTTTCCGAAATGCTCAAAGTTCTGTTCGACGCCAACCCCAAGAGCATCGGCGGCAAACTGCCGGCTGATGACTTCTACTACGGCGCATAATGGCGTCCGCGCTCAAAAAAACCTTAAAGGCAATACTTGTTGCCGCGTTTTGGCTTGCCGTATGGCAGACGGCGGCGTATTTCGTCGGGAGCGAACTGTTGCTCCCGACTCCTTTTTCCGTTATCAAAACGCTTTTCAAACTGATCGGCACGCATAAGTTTCGCATAAGCGCGGCAAATACGCTCATTCGCGTTGTTGCCGGATTCACGCTCGGTCTGTTTGCGGGCACGCTGCTCGGATGCCTGACGGCCGCTTCAAAACTGCTCGCGTTGCTGCTTTCGCCGCTTAGGAGCATCATAAAGGCAACGCCCGTAACCTCGTTCATCGTGCTGCTGCTGTTATATCTTTCGCCGGTAATAACGCCCGTCGCGGTATCGGTATTGATGGTCATCCCAATCGCGTGGACGAACGTCGCAAAGGGAATAACCGAAACGGACGCGGATCTTCTTGAGATGGCAAAGGTGTTCCGCCTCGGCAGGCTCAAAACCGTTCGCAGTATCTATATCCCTTCCGTGCTTCCGCATTTTTTGACGGCGGCAACGACGGGCTTCGGTTTCGCGTGGAAGAGTTGCGTCGCGGCGGAGGTCATCGCGATGAGCAAACTCTCGATCGGCATCGGGCTGTACGAGAGCAAACTCTACCTTGAAACGCCGGAACTCTTTGCGTGGACGGCGGCTATCATCATAATCAGTATGCTCCTTGAAGCGGTGCTTGTAAAACTGATCGAAAGGCTCAAAAAATGGTAAAACTCGATTCCGTTTCATTTTCATACGATAAACCGTCTTCGGATAACGCGCCCCGTGCCGTGCGCGAGGTGCTTAAAAACCTTTCGCTTGAAATTTCCGAGGGCGAGACAATAGCCGTTATGGGAGCGAGCGGCAGCGGCAAAACCACGCTTATCAAACTGCTTCTCGGACTGATAAAGCCGGACAGCGGCACGGTCGATGGTATGGGAACTAAGCGCGTTTCCGCCGTGTTTCAGGAGGATCGGCTCCTGCCGTGGTATTCCGCCAAGGAGAATGTCGCACTCGTTTTCTCGGGGCGGACCAAAAGCGAGCGTGAGCGTGCCGCTCTTGAATTGCTTGCGGAGTTGGAACTCGACGCCGCGGATAAACCGATACGCGAACTTTCGGGAGGTATGCGCCGCCGCGTTGCGATCGCAAGAGCGCTTGCCTACGGCGGCGATCTGCTGCTGCTCGACGAGCCCCTAAAGGGGCTTGACGCGGAACTCAAAGCGCGCGTCGCCCAAAGCATCAAGCGCCGCTTTTCCACCATACTGCTCATCACTCACGACGAGGATGAAGTGAAACTGTTCGACTGCCGACGGGTCTATCGTATTTAGCCCCGATTATCGAAAAACCGAATTGGCATCAGGCGGGGTTTAATATGGTTTGCGGCTTAGCAAAATCCGGCGAAGAGGGTGCATTTTGACATACGAAAACTGCATTTTGGGGCGTAAATTTGCCTTGTTGAACTGAACCCGATGACAAACGCCGTGCGTTGTGCTATGCTCTGTATGCCGATAAAAAAGAATGGAATTGATATGCCGTCTTATGAACCGGCGACGCTGCGGCAGGGAGATTAATTGTGAAAAAATATGCTTAGTTTCGCAAATAATACTTTTAATATGGTTTTTCCTTGATATGACAGGAGTGTACTTTGGCAACGGTTATTTTGTAACAAGGTCGTACCAAGATGATGGATTGTTTTTAAAGAAAAAATCGGGAAATGAGCGGTGGCGGTTTTTTCATTTGTTTGGTTTATCTCCCAGTTTCTTGCCCACGAATGGTATGCGATTTTCGTGATCGGTGTAATGGGAACAGTTGAAGGAAAAATCGAATACTTTTCAAACGCTTTAAAATGGCTTGAAATAGACGGAAGATACATTCCCGATGTGTATCATACCGATTTGCATATTCTCATTATTGTCGTGCTTGCAACAAATGTTATTTATATTTGCAACTCAAGGAAAAAAACAAATAAACAACGCCGGAAACGAGGGTGGGTGCAATGAAAAACAAACTAATAAAATATTTGCTCATTTCTTTTTTGATTACTTGGGTATGCTGGTGGGGAGATGCCCTGCTTGTTAAACTCACCTCATTGAACGCGTCAGATTTTATTCCGATGGTGTTGTTTACAGTCGGAGGTTTTGGGCCAACTATTGCAGCCTGTGCTTGCTTGGACGGCGGTTTTTCGTGGAAGAAACTTGCAAAGCTTCTTTCCGGGTATAAAAAGCATTCTATTTGGTATATGTTGGCGTTTTCTTTAGCCGAAATCACAGTTTTTTTCCTCTCATCAAAGGGCATATCCTTTTCTTTTGAGGGCGCTCCTGCATTTATGATCCCAATTATTCTGTTGATTGTGTTTCTGCAAGCGGCAGTATTATACGGTGGAAACGAAGAATTAGGATGGAGAGGCATTCTTCAATCCTTGCTTCAAAAAAAGATGCCATATATTCCCGCTACGCTGATTGTAGGCGCGATCTGGGTGAGTTGGCATATCCCGCTTTGGTTTATAGAAGGCGATTCACATCAAAGTATGTCCTTTGCATCCTTTGCCATATTGGGCATTATGCTGAGTTTTTGGCTTTCTGCGATCTGCAATATTTCAGGATCAATTATCTTTTGTATGATCATACATGGGATTACCAATACTCTTATGGGCATTTTTATCCCGACCTCAAACATTGTATATTGGATCGGCTTGTCGATCCTCACCGTGGCGGCAATCGTTATCGGTACCGCAGCGAGTAAACGTCAGCAAAAACTCCCAATATAGTTAAGCGCCTTTTTCGGTTAGCAACAGCTTTTGCAATACCCAATAAACGACAGAAAAGCCCTTGCTGCATTTTTATACGGCGAGAGGCTTTTCCCCTTTTCAAGTCGCATTCGTGTGCAAGTTGCAATATCCAATCGCTTCTAATTACACACTATGTATCATTTTATAAACAGCCCGAGCCGGCTTTGCGGCGATATCGAAGGGGGGATGTCGGGCGTTGTTATCACATTGTCGTCAAAAACGATTGAAAAGGAGCCCAAAACATGGTTTCATTGGCTTTGCCGGTCTGAATATCTCATTCCCGCTTGACAGGACTTAACTGAATCCGTTTAGAAAATATTGTTCGTCTTGTTCATGGTTCTTTTGATTATTTGATTTATCCATAGTAGCCAGCCTGGCACCACTTCTGTTATCATTTCGTTGTCGGCGTTGATAACATAGGGGGTGATTTCTGCGGATAATGACTAAAATATTATAGCAAAATACGGCTTGTTTTCAAAAAACTGATTTGAGGCGCTGTAATGATTGACGGCCGTTCGGTTTCACCTTATCGGCGTCGGCGCGTGTGAGCAATCACATCCGTTTAATTCATACAGAACCATCTTGCGCAAAATACGGTGGCGGTATTATACCGCCACCGTATTCCCTTTTCGTTATGCTGATAAATTAACTATGTGTTCTTCTTTTTCTGCCGACAAGCATCACGCCGCCGAGCCCGATCAGCGAGAGCGTCATCAACGCAGTCCACAGCATCGGATTGCTGTCATCGCCGGTCTGGGGAGGCGGCACCTGCCCGCCGGAGTCTTTGACGGTCAGACTTGTGGTCGCTGTGCCATCGTCAAAGTTCACGGTAACGGTATGGGAGCCATCGCCCAGCTTTTGCAGCGCGGCGGCTTTCAGCGTGATCACCGTGCTGCCCGCCTTTACCTCGTAATCCGCTCCCGCCGTCAGCGTCGTGCTGCCGATCTGAACGCCGGTAAAGTGGCTGAAGCAGGTATCGTCGTCCACATTGCGTTTTACGGTCAGCGTGTAATCCAGGCCGCTGCCCTTCGTCCATATGCCGTCTGCGCCGGAGGTTACGGTATACTGTGTCTTGGGCGTGAACTTGTAGGTGAAGGTCGTGTCGTCTGTGATCGCTGTATTCGACGGATCGCAGGGATCGGTTTCATTGTCCTTGTACCACGCGCCGGAGTCTTTGTGCGCCGTGTCCGGCGTCATGCCGGTCGGAACGCTTGCCGGTTTGTTGCCGTCGTAGACCTGCTCTGAGGTCAGGTCGTCGTCGCCGAAACTGCCGCCCTCGACGGCGTAGGTTACGGTGTATACAGGCAGTACCTTGAAACTGAGGCTGACCGGGATCTCGCACGAGTACGTTCCGTTTATGCCCTCGATGACGACCGCTCCCGTATGATTGCCCACGTTAAGCCCCAACCTGGGCCGGACGGTAAACGTCGCATCTTCGCCGGGGGCAAGCGCACCCGCAGACAGCGTTCCCACCTCAAAGTTCGGTGCATCTAAGATCAAAACGAGCGTGACGCTACCAGTACCGATGTTCGTGATCGTTACAGTCTTGGCGTCGGGCGCGGTGGTGTAATTATACCCCGCATCGGCAAAGGTAACGTCATTCGTATCGGCCGAGATCACGAATGTTTTCGCCACAGCCGCGGCCGTTATAGTTATGTTGCCGGTGATTGCGCTGGCGTACAGTGTAAATTCGCCCGTCGAAGCGTTGAACGCGTAGTCCTTTCCTGCGGTCAGAACGGTGTCGCCCGCTTTGACCTCAATCTCGTCGGGCAGCAGGTACTCCGTCGGATTTTCTACCGTGAGCGTCGCCGTGTAGTTCTTACCGAGCGTGGCAAAGGGCGCGCCGTCGGTTTCGAGCTCCGTGAGCGCGAAGCGCACACTGCAGGCGGTTTGCTCGGCGGGCAGTTCGATCGGCCTGCACGCGAAATCCGCGCCGCCGTTGTTCGACTGCTCGTAGAAGACGCACAGCGTCTTCCCGTTCAGGTCGAGGCCGGAAACGTCCACCACAAAGCTCCCGCGATCGCTTTCTTTTTCTTCCAGCGATACCAACTGTCCGTAGTGCGTAACCACGCCGTTGGAATCCTTCCAATACGCGGACAGGCACATATCCTCGCCGGTCTCGGCGTTCATCCACGCGATGGTGAGCTTGTCGCCCTCAAGGGCGGTGATGGCGGCGGAAAACGGCCGGCTGATAGTGTTATTATTTTGCATCAGCGTCAGCCGCCATGTGTTTTCCATGCTGCGTGCCACCTCGTGGAAACTGCCGTCCACGCCCTTCTTGGTATTCGGGGCGCACGCGAAGAGGATAGATTCCTCAGGCAGTTGGAATGCGGGGCGAACGTCGAGGAACTCGTCGACGAACTCTCCTCGCCCATCGACCGCCCCTTTTGCGGACACATAGGCCGCGCGGTAGGTATCATTCAAGACAATGCCCGGGGAGCGGAGCCACCAAGCGCTGCCCGTCTCGCGCAGAGACGGGTCGAGCGCGGCCGCCTCCCGCGTCGAGAGCGGCCACATGATATTGTCGCTTACAGAACTGCCCGCTATGCCGTCGAGTCCCAGCGGATCGCCTCCGTCGTAGACTACATAACCGCCAAGAACACGGGGCAGGATGCACCCATACGCATAAAACGGCTTGCTCCATGAAGGTTCCTCGGAGAGCCCGACGATAAATGGCAGCAATTCGCTGCTTGAGTAAATGTGCCCGTAGTATGACATTGCATCTTTTGAAAACTGCGAGCTGCCCAGCCCCTGATCCGCCAGCAGGGTCAGCGCCCCGTTCGACATGCCGCTGGGGGTGTCGCCATTCCAGTACAGCTGGCGGACGCTGCCGCCTCGGTTGCCGCAGCCGATGACCCGCCAGTTGATCACCTGCACATTGCCGTTGATAGTCGCCATGTACTCCACTGTCGGGGCGGTCGCGGTGTTGAGGGTAGTCTCCAGCGCGTCGGTGCCAAACTGCAAACCCGGGGAGAGCACCGGAACGAGGGCGGAGGCGTAGTCGGTCATATAGTCGCCGTTATAGACCTCACGGAACACGTAGAGCGTGTCGCCAGGGCCCAGCTTCTCGTTCACGTTCTTCACGGTAACGGTTTGCGAGCCGGGACCGTTGTACGATTTCAGTCTGCCGTAATAGGTTACGGCGCCCGCGCCGTTTTTGATGATCGCCGATATATACCGTGTTTCGGAGGAGCCGGGTTTGCCGTCATTACACGTGATGACCACATCGTTGCCGCTGATGGTTGACCTGGCGTTAAACTCGTTTTCCTCGCCGTCGAGCACGGTGAGTTTCCAATCGTCGGTATAGTTATGCTCCACCGGCAGAAGCGCGCCGTCGGCCGTCTTGCCGTCCTTCGCCGCGGAGATGAAAAGCACGGAACCGAGCCGCAGACTGACCGCCGGACGGACGTCCTTGACGTCCGTGAGGTTGTTGTTTGAGGAATAATGGGTGTTAACTCCACCGTCGATGTCGACGTATGCCGCCACATAAATAGAATCGCCCGCAGTGCGGAGCCACCACTCGCTGCCGGTTGCGCGCAGGGTCTGGTCGAGCCTTTCCGCCTCCCCCACGGACAGCGGCCACATCAGGGCGTCATACACTGTGTCGCCATCCATCTCGTCATGGCCCGGCGAGAGCGTCCGCTTTTGGACCGCGAGCATTTCCGCGTTAGTCAGTTTATCCGCGATCTTTTCCACCGCGGGCCTGAGATAGTTGTGGAGTGCGCCATACCCGTTGATGGACGCGTCGACAGCAAAACTGCTGCTGTCGAGACCTCCCGCGGCAAGCAGTGTAATGCCGTCGAACTTGCCCGCCGCGCCTTCCCCGTCATAGCCGATGACGCGCCACGCGATGGGCGTCGTGTTATACGTGCCGAAGTACACCGTCGCGGCCTTCGCCGTGTTGACTTTTGTCGCCAGCCTGCCCGTGCCGAGCTGGATCGCCGCAGAGGGGGTGAAATAGCCGGGGCAGGAGACTCCCTGATCCACCCTGGCGTAATCGCCGTTTTTGAATGCAGGGAGATAGTGCGTGCCCATGCCGCCCTCCAGACTGTAGCAATCATAGAACATACCGTCCGTGTTCGCGCAGCCGGACCAGTCCGCATACGGGGCGGTGTAGATCGTGGTCAGGTCCGCGCACTCGGCGAACATGCTCGCTATATCCGCGTCGGAGCGAACATCAAAGGATCTCAGGTCCAGACTCGTCAGCGAAGTGCAGTGGTAGAACATACAGAACATCGTCTCGACCTGCGCGGTGTCAAAGGAGGACAGATCCAGGCTCGCCAGCGAAGTGCATTCGTAGAACATGGCAGTCATCACCTTGACCTGCGCGGTGTCAAAGGAGGACAGGTCCAGGCTCGTCAGCGAAGTGCAGTTTGAGAACATGCCCCCCATATTAGTTACCGCCGACGTGTCGAGATGATCGAGATTTAAGATTTTGGTGAGCATGGAGAAGTTCTCGAACCACCTTCCTGTTTCCGCCGGGGCGAGGTTGTTCTCGATCTTGACCAGCGTGCAGTCATTACGGTACGCCGCCCAGGGGCGCGGTTTCTGACCCGTGGCAACATCCTTCTGGT
The DNA here is from genome assembly GCA_017538255.1 of Clostridia bacterium. Lineage (GTDB taxonomy): Bacteria > Bacillota > Clostridia > Christensenellales > CAG-138 > PeH17. Next base: position 8,487 of record JAFYJD010000004.1, read on the forward strand.
CAGCTGCCGTGAATTCTTGATAGCCGTCCCAAGCGAAATCCCGAATATGGAGGCTCTTGGTCTGCTCGTCATACATCCACCACACGCTTTCGCCGGTCGACGCTGCCCGCGCGGGCAGACGCACGTTGGGCACGAGTCCCGCGATCAGTACGATCGCGAGCAGGAAACTAATCCACTTTTTCGCTTTTTGTTTCATAACACTACCTCTTTATTCTCAAGATTTTTTAAATCGTTTCCGCCGTGCTCCGCGCGCAGAGTTACGGCCCAAAATTCGTGGTGGTGAGGCGAAATTTATAAAAATATAGCGGTTGCTTAATCTGCCGTCATCCGACGAGGATATGATAGGCATAATAATCAGTTTATATTATAATAAATGCCCGCACTTTTTTCAAGAATCTTTATGAAGATAACCTGTCAAAACATGAAAAAGACTTGATTCTTGATTTCAGTTCCTTTATATTTTAAACATAAGATTTCCGAGTATTTTGCGGAATGACGGACTCGTGTGCAAAAACACGGTATCAGGAACTGACAGGGAGCAGTTAAATGCATCTGTTTGGCGTTGACGTGCATGTAAATAGACCGCTGATATCCGAAAGACCTTACTGTTGAAAACCGCGATGGTGATGATGTTTTGAGATTCGACCTTCGCAAGGGAACGGGTGTTGTAAGCATCTCCCGGATGGCACTCGCTTGGGCTGCCAAGTCCGACAAATACCACAGTGGAGAAATGAGCAAGGAAGACTATGGCCGATGGCGCTACAACTATCCCAAGTAGGATACCACTCAGAATTGGGCGAGAGTACCCTCCAAGGAATTGAGCGATGTGCTCGCTGAAACTTTCAAGGATAAACTTGAAACCGACTGATACATTTTCATTCAACAGAATAGTTTTGAACATAAATAGCCCTCCGCTGCATATCCACAGCGAAGGGCTTTATAATACGGATCCTTATTGGGCAAGTCTCTTGGGCTCATTCATTTACCCCATAACCGATCGGAATCGGAATGATGACCGATCAGAGACTTGTTATCAATTCGTTATCAAAGACGGTCCATACCTTTGAAAAAGCCTTATTTCAATTGACTTTTTAGGGCTCAATGTCTCACTCCCACTCTATCGTTCCCGGCGGTTTATCAGTTATATCATAGACCACGCGATTGACTCCGGGCGTTTCGGCAATTATCCTCGAACTGATCCTGCGTAGCACATCAAACGGGATCTCGGAGAACTCGACGGTCATAGCATCGGTCGAGGTAACGGCGCGGACAGCGATCACGTTGTGATAGGTGCGGTCATCGCCCTGCACGCCCACGGAGCGCACACCCGTGAATACGGTAAAATACTGCCAAATAGCGCGGTCGAGCCCCGCTTTTTTGATCTCATCGCGCAGGATGAAGTCGGACTTGCGCAGGATATCGAGTTTTTCTTCGGTGATATCGCCGATCACGCGGATGCCGAGGCCGGGGCCCGGGAACGGCTGACGCCAAACGAGTTCCGACGGCATACCGAGTTTTTCGCCGAGTTCGCGCACCTCGTCCTTAAAGAGCGAGCGCAGCGGCTCGACGAGGCCCTTAAAGCCGATATCCTTCGGCAGACCGCCGACATTGTGGTGGCTCTTTATCACGGCCGCGCCGCCTTCGCCGCTCTCGATGACATCGGGGTAGATCGTGCCCTGGAGCAGGTACTCGGCGCCGATCTTTTTTGCTTCTTCTTCAAATACGCGGATGAACTCCTCGCCGATGATCTTGCGCTTTGCCTCGGGCTCGGTGATGCCCGCAAGGCGGTCGAGGAAGCGCTTTTTCGCGTCGACCTGAATGACGTTGAGCCCGATATCGCGGTAATGATCCATAACCTCTTCGGCTTCGTTTTCTCTCAAAAGACCGTGGTCAACGAAGATGCAGGTCAGTTTGTCGCCGATCGCGCGGTGTACGAGCGTTGCCGCGACGGACGAGTCAACGCCGCCGGAAAGTCCCGCAACAACGCGGCTCGAGCCGACCTGTGCGCGGACCTGTTCGATCAGTTCGCACGCGAGGTTGTCCATAGACCAGCCGCCCTTGCAGCCGCAGATGCCGTGAACGAAATTGTCGAAAAGTTTGAGGCGATATTCGCTGTGCTTCACCTCGGGGTGGAACTGCACGGCGTAGATGTTTTTTTCGGGACAACTCATTGCGCCGTGTGCGCACTCGTCCGTTTCGGCGGTGCAGACGAACCCTTCGGGAAGGGTGCAGACCCAATCGTTGTGATTCATCCACATGATCGAATCGGGGACGCCGTCGAACAGGCGATCGTTCTTAAATCGGACGAAGGTGCGGCCGAACTCCTTTACGGGAGCGGGCTCGACCTTGCCGCCGAGTTTGTGGGAGATGAGCTGCATTCCGTAGCAGATGCCGAGTATCGGCACGCCGAGCGAGAATATCCCATCGGTGCAGGTGCGCGAACCCTCTTTGTAGACGCTGTCGTAACTGCCGGAGAGGATAAGGCCCGAAAGCCCCTCGCCGCGTATCCGCTCGGCGGTGGCGGTCGGCGGCAAAAGTTCGCTGTAAACACCGCATTCGCGCACTGAGCGCGCGATAAGCTGATTGTACTGTGCGCCGAAGTCCAAAATTACGATTCTTTCCATTCATTCACCTTTCGTTTGGTTTTCCATTCTTTCGATTCAGCAGAATACTTGCAGATATCGTAAACAGTTCGTCCGATCCAAGCAAGCGCTGCAATACCGGATAGAATTGTTAGTAATTTAAAGTCTTTTATTGAGTACAGAATTATCATATAGAAAATCCATACAATCATACAGAACAAGTCCAAGGCAAGGATAAATTTCCACTTCTTTTTATTCATTTTGCTTTATTACCTGAAACGGATACTCTCGCCGCAAGATTCCTCGATTATCGCAAGCGAGTAGCAGTCTATGCCATCGGCACGCAATCCGTCGCCGCCGCCCTGATAGCCCTTTTCGATCGCGATGCCGATGCCGACGAGTTCCGCACCCGCCTGCGCGATTATCTTTTTAAGACCGCGCATAGCCTCGCCGCGCGCCATAAAATCATCGATTATCAGTACGCGGTCTTTCGCGCTCAGCCATTCGCCCGAAACAATGAGTTTCACCTTTTTGTTGTAGGTATAACTCATTATCTCGCTTGTCAAAAGCCCGCCCTCGATATTGTCGCTCTTGGCTTTTTTGGCAAACAAAAGCGGAACGCCGAACTCCTCGGCGCAGACCGTAGCGAGCGGGATGCCGCTGGCTTCGACCGTCATAATGAGCGTTGGACGGCGATCTTTGAAATGCGCTTTGAACTCACGCGCAAGCGCCCTCAAAAGAGCGACATCCACACGGTGATTCAAAAATCCGTCCACCTTGACGATGTTTCCGGGCATCAGTTTGCCCTCCGCCCGAATGCGCTCCTCCAGCATTTTCAAAGCAAGCACCTCCAAAAAAACATCTGCGCGAGCCTGCCGCGCCCCGAAATGATTATCCCTTATTATCCTATAAATCGACTCGACTTTCAAGGGGGAAAGGCCCGTAAAACAGATAAAGGGAAGATATATATTGTTTCACCGCAAGAGGTGTGGATTTTGATTGAAAGATAATGCTGCTTGTGTGTGGTCTGCGGAAACAGGCGGGCGCTCACTTATGAATTGGCATCATTTCCAATTTTTCTTTTCCCGCTGTCCGTATCACGCTGTTTTGCATACTATGGAATGGGGGATGGACAGCCCGGTTGGGGCGTTCACCTCAAAAAATAATCGGGAGGTAAATATGGCAACATTTTATAATCAGGCGACGCTATCATACAAGGGCAGGAGCGTCAGTTCCAATATCGCTGCGGGCGAGATCGTTTCAGTGCTGTCCGCAACAAAAAACGCCGTTACGGATGTTTATTCGCAGGGCGGGGAACTGGTCTACATCGTCACGCTCACCAATTCGGGTGCCGCAGATCTGACCGATCTGACGGTTACGGATGATCTGGGCGAGTACGCGTTCGGCAGCGATTCACTTGTGCCGCTCACCTATACGGCGGGCTCGATCAAGTACTTCAAAAACGGCGTATTGCAAACGGCTCCGACGGTTTCGGCAACTTCACCGCTGACAGTCGGCGGCATCTCCGTACCCGCGGGCGGCACAAGTATGCTCGTTTACGCCGCAAAGGCGAACACCTATGCGCCGCCGGGCGCAGGCGGAACGATCACCAACACGGCTAGCGTAACCGGCGGGGGATTGAGCGAGATCACAGCGAGCGAGACCGTCGGCGCGGCGACGGAATCAGAACTGGACATCACCAAATCCGTATCGCCGACCACTGTGCCGGAGAACGGCGAGGTTACCTATGTTTTTGTCATCACCAACAGCGGCGGAGCGGAAGCGGGCGCAGCCGACGCCGTTTCGGTCGAGGATACCTTTGCGCCGATTTTGTCAAATATCGAGGTCAGTTTCAACGGCACCGTTTGGAGCGAGGGCACCGAGTATAACTACGACGAAACGAGCGGCGCATTTTCCACAGTGCCGGGGGCGATCACGGTGCCGGCGGCGGAGTTCACGCAGGATCAGACCACGGGTGAATGGACCGCTGAACCCGGAAGCGCTGTGCTGACAGTAACGGGCAATATCTGAAGCGCGGGAGCGGAAACAGAAAAGAAAAAGCAAAAGCAAAAGCGATCCGAGAACGCATAAAGGCTGTTTTCGGATCGCTTTTTGAGCGCGGATAACGCTTGTTGCTGTTCAGAGCCCGTTTATATGGGCAAGGATGGCTTCGTTTACATACTCCGCCGTGCCCTCGCCGCCGACGGAATCTATATTCGCTTTGAAGCGCGCGTCGGAAACATACATCTCTCCAAGCGAGCCGAGCATCGTGTCTGTGCAGGAATAATAGTTTTTCGAGATATATGCCTGCAAACGCAAAACGGCGGCACGCGCGCCTTCGCCGGACTCCGATTCGCCGCGGCGTTTGAGTTCTCCGAACTCGGTAAATATGCGCATAAGCCCGTCCGCCGCACTTGCGCGTTCCGCGGGATCGCGTGCTGATTCCGTTAGTTCAAATTCGCGGTAGGCGTCCGTATCGCCCCAGCGCCGCCGCGCTTCCGCCGCGTACTCTTTTGTTTCGCTGTTGTCAAATGCCGAAAAGTCCATAATACCGTCTCCTTTTATAAGTTTGTCCGTCAGCGCAATAAGCCTGTCAAGCCGCCGCGCCTTGAGTTTTAACAGTTCGTGCTGATCGCGAAGCGCAGCCTTTTCATTGAATTCGGGCGAATCAAGAAGCGTCTTTATCTCGCCGAGCGGCATCTCAAGTTCACGAAAAAGCATTATCGTTCCAAGCCTTTTCAAAGCCGCGTCATCGTACAGCCTGTATCCCGCTTCCGTGACCGCCGTTGGGGGCAAAAGCCCTATAGCGTCGTAATGATGGAGCGCGCGAACGCTTATGCCGGTCGCTTTGCTGATTTGCTTTACCGTTTTCAAGGCCGTTCACCTCCTTATAACGTTATTATAAACCCTAACGCAGCGTGAGAGTCAAGATATTTTTATTAAAAACAAAAACAGGGATCGAAAGATCCCTGCTCTTTTTTGAATGATTAGTTCATACCGTAGCGCTTCTTGAACTTGTCAACGCGTCCGCCGCTGTCGACCAACTTCTGGCGGCCGGTGTAGAAGGGGTGGCATTTGGAGCAGATTTCGACCTTGAGTTCGCCCTTAACGGAACCGCTCTTGAAGGTCTCGCCGCAAGCGCAACGGACGATGCTCTCGCCGTAGGAAGGATGGATGTCCTTTTTCATTGTTTTCTCCTGTTTGTTGGGCAGAGATCATCGGTTCACTCCGCCTCCGAACTCTTGACGATGTAACAGCATCATCAAGGCAAACGCTATTCTATCACAAACAAAACGGGAAATGCAAGCAAATTAAGAGAAAAACAGCAATATATTTATTTAAAAAACGGAATAACGGCGGCGGGGGCTATCTGAATACGCCGTGCTTTTGTTTTATGCGGCGCAGTTTGTTTAGCAGCGGTTTTGCGAGCACCACAAGGAACACCACGGTCGCCAGCGCGAAAACGAGGTTGACGGGCAGCCCGGAAGCGTACGCCGCAAGGAACATCTCGCGCGTTACCTTCTGACCCGCCATAAACACAAAGGCCGTATCCATGATCTGCCCGTAGATGCCGACAGTCGCAAAAACGCCGAACGCGCACAATAAAACGAGTTTGAGGTGCGTTTTTATGCTGTCGTTAAACAGTATGCCCGCTAAAAACCCGATCAGCCCGAGCGCGAACATCTGCCACGGCGTCCAGGGACCCTGACCGAAAAACATATTGGAAACGAACGCCGTCAGCGCGCCCGTGATGAAGCCCGCTTCGCTTCCGAGCGAAACGCCCGTTATTATCACAATCGCCGCGATGGGCTTGAAGTGAGGGAGCATATAGAACGCCGCGCGCCCCGCAACGCCGAGCGCCGTCATAACCGCGATCAGCGTCAATTCCCTGGCCATAGGGCGGCGCTTTTCGAACATAAGAAAGAACGGAAGCATCGAAAACAGGATTATGAGCGCAGAAACGATGTAGTATTTGCGGTCGTTCCATTCAAGCATACCGACGAGGATCGCGCTCGGAACGAATACGAGTATCAGCACGGCGGAAACGATGCGCCGAATAAGGCGCGCCCGTTTATCCGACTTTTCTTCGCGCGCACGAAGGCGTTCGGCACGGAGTATCCGCTCGTCCTTTTCAATAGCGATATTCGGTTTTTCGGGATGCTCGTTCATATAGGCTCGGTTCAGATTCTTTCGCCGCTTAATGAGTCGATCAGCGCGGATGCGGTGATCGCGCCGTCCACGATGCCGTTTGAGATGCGCGCCGCGACGGTCGTGTAGAAATTGTTCCCAAGCAGCGTCGCCTCGGGCAAGCCGTCCGCGATCACGCCGCCGTCGAAGAACATCATAAGGCGGTCGGCGTATTCGGCGCAGAACTCTATATCGTGCGAAACGAGCACTATCGCCGTTCCGCGCTCGGCAAGGCCGCGAAGCAGCGCGCCGAACTTTGATTTAAAGAACACGTCCATACCCTTGGTCGCTTCATCAAGAAAGATGACAGGCGGCGCAAAGATGAGCAGTTTTGCGATGGCGGCGCGCTGAAGTTCGCCGCCGCTGATATCGTATGGATTGCTGTCGAGGATGGTTTCGATCTCCATCTCGGCGGCGACCTCGTCGACGCGAGATTTATCGACGCCGTGCGTCTTGGCGGTGTAGATAAGTTCCTCGCGCACGCTGTCCTTTACAAAGGAGAGGATCGGGTTCTGCATAAGCACGCCGACGCGCTTGCCGAAGAGTTCGCCGTCGCCGTATTTCGAGATGGGTTTGCCGTCCAAAACCACCTTGCCGCGGTAGGGCTTATACATACCGGAAGCGGTCATAATGCAGGTGGTCTTGCCCGTGCCGTTGCCACCGACTATGCATACGAGTTCGCCGGCGTAAATATCGAGCGAAACGCCCTTTAATATGTCTTCGCCCGCGCGATCATAGCGGTACCAGCAGTCGCGCATCGAGACAACGGGCTTTTCGCCGCGCTGTTTGACGGCTTTTCGGCGGGGCTTTGCCGCCTTTTTGTCGTATGCAGACTCGGCGGGCTTGCTGTTGGCAACGAGCGTTTTTACATATTCGCGCCCCTCGCGCACGGTAAGCGGAGCAGCGTTGTTGTTCTGCCCGCCGTTTGTGGCGTAGAACACCGTCATCGCGGTCGGAAGCACCTTTTTGAGCCGCTCGTCTTTGCCGAGAAGCGGCGCGCAGGCTCGGGGCTCGCCGCAGTAACGCACGCTGCCCCCGTCCATAAACACGAACTTGTCAACGATCGGGAACAGGCTCTCGACGCGGTGTTCGGTTATGATTATCGTGGTGCCGAGTTCGCTGTTGATGCGCTTAAGCGTATCGAAAAAGTCCGCCGCGGCGATGGGATCGAGCTGCGAAGTGGGCTCGTCCAGCAGAAGGAGTTTCGGCTGCATCACCATCACGCTCGCAAGGCAAACGAGTTGCTTTTGCCCACCCGAGAGTTTGTTAACCGGCATATTGAACAGTTCCTGTATACCGAAAAAACTCGCCATTTCGGCAACGCGCACGCGCATAGTGCGCTGATCAATACCGAGGCTTTCGAGCCCGAACGCGAGTTCGTGCCAAACCTTGTCCGTCGCGATCTGCATCTCGGGATCCTGCATAACAAAGCCTATCTCGGCGCTCTGTCGCCTAAACGACAGCGCCTCGACGGGCTCGCCGCCGATGAACACGCCGCCCTCTACGGCGCCGTAAGCGCTTATCACGGGCTTGAGCCTGCGAAGCAGGGTGGATTTGCCGCAACCGGAAGCCCCGGCGATCAACACGAACTCGCCTTCTTCGACGGTAAGGTTTATGCCGTTGAGCGCGGCCTTTTCTGCGCCGGGATATAAAAAACTCAGATTTTTGATCTCAATGAACGCCATTTTAAAGCCTCGCTAAGATTCATTGTTACGGGGATGAGGAGCGTCAGCGCGTAGACCGCGCAGAACGCCAAGAACAGGGGGGATGCTTCGTTGAGTTTTATAGACGGGAAGTAGCGCACGCTGATGAGTTTCAGGTACGCCGCAAGCCCTGTCGCGACTATGCCGAGCGTGAGCGCCGAGCCGATGAGAGCGTCGCGCTTATCAAAGCGGTAGTTGGCAAAACTACGCCTCGGATGCAGCCCGTAGCCCCTTGCGCGCATGGAATCAGCCGTCGTTACCGAACTTTCAAGGCTCCATGTGATGAGCGACGAGATGATGCTCAAACCGCTTTTTGCACGCGCGATGATATTGCCGCCGCCCGTGCCCATTCCCGCGCCGCGCTGTGCGAGCGCGATGCGCTTTGCCTGCGCCGTGAACAGCGGCACAAAGCGGAGCGACATCGAAAGTATCAGCGACAGACCCGGCGCAAAACGCCCGAGCAGGTACACGGTTTTATCGCTTGTGAAGATATGGTTGAAGCAGGCGAACCAGGTAACGACCGACGCGAGCATAACGGCGGATGCCGCACCGTAGATGATAGACTCACGAGTAACGGGATTATCGCGTATGTAAAACAGGATTGTTACGCCCGCGTGATTGAAAACGGGATTGAGTATCGCGGTCAGAATGGTTATTGGGATAACGAATTTGACAAGATACATAAAAGCGCCGCGACCCTTTATGAAAAAAAGCCAAACGACGGCACAAAAAAGAGAGATGCCGAGCATAACCGGATGCAGAAGCAGCATCGGCATCAAAAGCGCAAAAACAAAAAATACAAACGCAACTACGGGGTTGACGTTATCAAATGCGTCGCGCATTCAGGGTACCTTTCAGTCGTCGGGCTGTGAACTCTCCGGCGCGGTGATGAAACTGCCGCCGATATCGGTGCCGAGATCACAGGTGTAGCGCCACTCGATCTTGTCGCCTGGCTCGAGTTTATAGGCGCTGCAGCCGTAGTTCGGATAAACGCCGTTGACCGAATACATCCAGCCGCTCAGCGATCCGCAGTCGAACTCATAGATATTGTTGATGCCCATAACGTATGCGCTGTCGTAAACGGGCGTGTACTTGGACTCCATATGCATTTTGCGCGCCTTTGTTTCGCGCACGAGCACGTCGTAAACGGTTTCGCCCTTGCTGAAAACGACCTCGCAGGGCGCGATCAGTATGCCGTCCGCAGGGAGCACCTCGAGCTTGTCCTTGTTGAAATCGTCCATATTGGACAGGATCGTGATGCATTCGATGGAAAGCGTGCAGGTGAAGGTCTCATTCGTTTCGACCTTTTTTTTGCAGGCGGCAAAAAAAATCGAAGTACAGGCAAAAACGAGCGCAAAAAGAACGGCGGAAAACCGGCGAAGTGCCGGCTTCCGCACGATGGAATTACTGTTTATGTTATTGGTGGTAACTGTCATTTTCTTTTCTTTAATAAGTATATAAGCAGTACGATGCCCGCAATAATAAGCACGCCGCCGCAGACGAGGGGGATGATCCATTTGAGTTTGTTGTTTACACCGTTCCACTCGCCGTGCGAGATCGGTATCGGCACGGGCGTAACGGCGGGTTCGTGCACTTCCTCGGTCGGCTCGGGCGTGGGCTCGTCGGTTATTTCAGCGGTGGGTTCATCGGTTATTTCGGCTGTCGGCTCGTCGGTCAAAAGCCCTTCGGGCGTTGCAGACGGATCGTCCGTTATCGCATCGGTCGCGGGTACCGCGGTGGGGGTGGACGAAGGCGTAACGGCAGGAGTGGGCGTCGCCGTGGGTGCGGGCGTCGGGGTCGCCGTAGGCGGATTTGTAACGGGTCTCGGCGTGGGCGTTGCGGTTGGCGTGGGCGTCGGGGTCGCCGTAGGCGGATTCGTTACAGGAACAGGCGTTGCCGTGGGCACAGGCGTAGGCGTGTTCGTCGGAGCGGGAGTATCCGTGGCGGGCACTTCAGTCGGAGCGTCCGTGATAGGAGCCTCGCCCGGGCCGACGCTGAGCACGGTGTCGTTCATGTTATAGAGCGTGTTTTTGGAGTTCTTATAGCGATCGTACGCGCAGAGCGCATACGCGGCCTGCTCGGTCGCCATCACGTTGATAGAGCCGCCTGCAACGTGCGCAAAGCCGGAGCCCTTGTAGAATGTCAAAAGCGCGGCCAGGACGGATTTGTTGTTTTTGGTAAAGCGCGAATCGCTGCCCGCATCGATCTTGAGCGTGCTCAAAGCGACGACCACCTGCGCGCAGCTTTCGGCGTTCTTATCGCCGTAGCATATGAACGAACCGTCGTCGGCCTGTATAGCCGATAGTTTGCTTACGCCGCGGTCGATTGCCGACTTGACCTTGCTGTTGGAAGTATAGGATGAAAGCGCGGTCAGCGCCATCGCGGTGATGTCGGGGTCGGCATTGTTGCCGCCAAGCGCCCAGCCGCCGCCCGAGATCTCTTTTTCGAGGATGTAGTCGATGCAGCGGTTCTTGATTGAACTCATTCCGTAAGCGCTGTTGGTATTGAGCGCGATGAGCGCGAATATGGGCCCGTTGATGCCCTGCTTTTTGACGAAGTCGAAATCGGAAAGAGGGGCGGTGAGATCGTAGCCCGCGACCTTTCGAGCATCGTAGCCTGCCGAGGTGAGCCCGATGATAAGGCGCGAGTTCTCGGTCGATTTGGTCGAATGGAGTTTGGCGGAGCCCGCTTTTTCCACCACGTTTACAACGGCCTTGTAGTACTGCTTTGCATAATTGCTCGACGCGGACATCCTGCCGCTTCTTGAAAGCGCAAGGGCTTTCCACTCGCCGCCTAAACTGCCGGAAGAGGGAGCGCCGGCGTTATACAGGTAGTTAAGAACGCCCGAATACTGCGCAACATAGGATACGGCGGCGGGATACGCCTCCGATTGCGCGGCTTTAAGAGCACCGACAGGCAGTATGAGCGTTAAAACGGCGACAACTGCGGCAACAGCGCGCAGTACGCCTGAGCGAATATGCGAAAAAGTCTGTTTCAATATTCTAACCTCTGCAAGTTTATTCCCGACGATAAGTCGGGGTATGTTTTACGCTCCCGCTCCGTGCGGAGCGGGAGCGTAACGGATAGATCAGTCGTTGGCGGGAAGCCCGAGCGAAACGCGGGCGATGAGATTGACATCGGTGATGTCAATGTTGCCGTCGCCGTTGTAATCCGCAGCGGCAGCGCCGACAGCGCGGAGCAATTTGATGCCGAGCGAGTGGCGTGCGGCCCTGATGGTATCGGCAATATCGACATTGCCGTCGCAGTCCGTATCACCGGGAACGACTGCGGCGAGCAGCGCCTCTTCAAGCGCGGCGATCGCGGCGTCGATATCCTCCTGGGTGGAGGCAAGGTCGGTGATGATCGCCTCAAACTCCGCAAAAGCGTCGCAGCAGGCGCCGCCCTCGCTTACGAGGCTGTTGGTTGCAATATCATCCATACAAACGGCGTACAGCGCGTGCGCTTCGTCGCGGTCAACGCCCATAGCGGGGTTGTCGAACTCGGGGAACATACCGAAGCCGTCGCTGATGCCGACGTCCATACCGAAACCGTAGATCGAGTACATCCAGCGGTAGGAGTGGCCGGACTCGGCTTTCAATTCGCTTGCGCCAACGGGAGCGGAAGCGTTGTTGTCGGTATACATCCAACCGGAATAGTAGGTGAACTCCATCTCGGAGAGTATGCCGTCGCCGTTTTCGGGATTGCTCCAGCCGTCCTCTTCGTCGTAGCAGTAGTTGTTTATGAGTTCGGCGGCAAGGTGCGCGGGAACGTTTATCGGGGTGTCGTTTGCAAGTTTTTCACTCGCAACGCCGGAAAGGTAGAAGCCGAATCCGCCAAAGCTGTAAACCGCTTCAACGCCGGCCTCATCAAGAAGACGGATCGTAACGTCGGCGACGGATTCACCTTCGGTATAGGGAACATAGGTGGGCTCGATAATGTAGCCGTAGCCGAGCACGAACGCCTCAAAGGAAACGACGACATAACCGTCGGGGATCTCGTTGCCTTCGAGAGTGCGGGTGTCCGCTGCTGCGGTTGAAACGCCGCTGAATGCGCTGACTAACAGGCATACGGCGATCAGAGCCGCGAAGAGTTTTTTGTAGATCTTCATTTTACAATACCTCCGTGTAATTTTTTGGGCTCTACATACCCTTGGTGCGGAACACGGAGATATTACACCTAAAACGCGAACGGTCTGTGCAAAAGCACAGATCGCGTTTTTTGCAGCCAAAACGCCCGTGAACCGCGATGAATACGGATACGGCAGGTCTCCTGGCTCCCGGGTCAGCCTACTTGCCCCGCCTTCCCAAGCACAAAGCAAAGTGGCGGTGATGGGGCGTTCGTCGCCGGATACAGTAGCGGGGTCTGCTGCGGCATTTAACCGCATTCCCTATTAACCCAATGCGCGATTTTTGCACAAAAACCGCGCCGTTATCAGACGACGGGTGCAAAAAACAGACTTTGGGACCGTATCGTACTATTCAACTGGGACAAGTATAACAAAAAAACACCGTTTTGTCAATGCTTTAGCGCGTATTTGGTGGTTTTTATGCGGCGCTTGAAGCGGAAACGAAAAAACGGTATAATAACACGCGCCGACAGAAAACGGAAGCAGGAGGGATGAATGTTTAGAAGGCAGGGAACAAACACGATGGCGATGACGGCGCTCTTGGCAGCCGCGCTCGCCGCGCTCGCGCCGGCAGCGATACCCATAGGTCCGGTTCCGATAACGCTTGCGGTGTTTGTCATCTGCATTTTCCCGTACATCTCGGGCGCAAAACCGACGGTGCTCGGCGTTGTTGTTTATCTTGTCATCGGCGCGATGGGGCTCCCCGTGTTTTCGGGCTATGAGGGGGGCGTGCAAAAACTCGTCGGCCCGACGGGCGGCTTTTTGATCGGCTATATCCCGCTCGCCGCGATCGGCGGCTTCTTTGTGCAAAGGAGCGAAAAACGATGGATGCATATCATCGGATTTGCCGCCGCGCTCGTCGTTTTGTACGTTTTCGGTACGGCGTGGCTGTGTTTTCATCTCAAACTCAACATCGCTTCTGCCGTAAAAACGGCGGTGCTGCCGTTCATACCGTTCGATCTTGCCAAAACGCTGCTGGCGGCGCTGATCGGTCCCATAATAAAAAAACGCGTTGCCGCCGCAAGAACGCGCCCGAGTTGATTTGTGTTGGGCACGGTGTTGACATCGTCGAGGGTATCGGCTAAAATATTATTATCCAAATAATTTGATACACGGGGGGAACACTATGACTTACAGGATCAAATGCGCTTCTTGCGGTGCGGTTATGAATGTGAACGAGTCCGGCAAATGCGCGAAATGCGGCGCGGATGTAAACATCGATCAGCCCGGTATGCTCAAGGTCTACCGTATGGGCAACGTAGTGGGCGTTGCGGTCGGCTTCGGACTCTATCTCAACGATCAGCCCATCGGACATATCGGCAACAAAGAAACCGTGTGCATCCCGCTGCCCTACGGCACCTATAAACTGCATTGCAGATCGGCGGGTATGTCCAAAAAATGCAAGGATATCACCTTCACCCTTTCGCCAGAGGAAACCCTCGTTTGCGCGAAGGTCTATATCAAAATGGGCTTTTGGCGCAACTCCGTCGTGCCCGAGCGCGTTGCGCCATCGGATATGCCCGAATAAGAGTTTTATCGATTGTATAAAAAAAGGGGGATATGCCCCCTTTTTGCGTCTTTATCAATAATTCGGGAACGCGCATTTCGGAAGCGCCGCGTGCAGTTCGTCGACCGTGGTTTTGAGTATCTTGTTGCCCGAAACGCAGAGTTCGAGAAGATTCGGCAGTTCAAAAAGCACGGATGCGTCGGAGATGCGGTTACTGTTTATGTAAAGATAGTTGAGATACTTGAGGTTTACAAGCACGGAGATATCCTCGATATCGTTCTGCATGATCGAAAGCACGCTCAGATCGGTCAGTTTTTCAAGGGGCGCGATGTCGGATATTTGGTTATTTCCTATATCGAGATACTCAAGCCGCGTAAGGTTCTTAAGCGGCGATATGTCTTTGATCTTGTTTTGATACAGCGAAAGCCTCGTCAAGCGGTTCATCTTCGCAAGCGCAGATATGTCGGAAAAACCGTTGTTCATGATCGAAAGCACGGTCAGCCTTTCGAGCGAAGCAAGGGGCGTTAAGTCCGTGATATAGTTGTTGTCGAGCGTAAGTGAATCGAGTTTTGTGAACGCCGCGAGCATTGAAACGTCGCTGACCTTGCATTTGGAAAGCGACAGCGTTTTGAGCGACGGCAGGGACGAAAGCACGTCGATGTTTTCGATCGCGTTGTTGTCAAGGTACAACTCCTCAAGGCTGTCGAGCCCGCAGAGCGGGGAAACGTCTTTAATTCTATTGTTGTTGAGAGAAATGTAGACAAGGCCCTTAAGATCCTTGATCGGGGCAAGGTCGCTTATCCTGTTGTTGTGCAAAGGAAGTTCGGTCAGTTCCGTAAAGCCTTTCAGCGCCGAAATATCGGTGATGCTGTTGTCATAGAGCCAAAGCGCGATAAGCCCGGTCAGACCCGCGATGGGGCTGATGTCGCTGATGCAGTTGACTTCGAGATAGAGTTCGGTCAGCCCCGTGAGTTCGCTAAGAGGCGAAATCTCGTTGATCTCGTTGCCCGAAAGGTCGAGAAAGACTAGGTTTTTGAACATTGCGACGTCGCGGATATCAGTAAGTTCCGAGTATGAAAGGTCGAGCGCGGTGTATTTGAGAAGATCGGAAACGGTGATCTTGCCGCGAAGACCCGAATAATCGCGGAACGCTTCCTCAAACGAGGATGAAACGAACTCGACGGTTTCGTCGATCGGATCGGGCGTCGGCGTGGGTTCGGGCGTTTCGGCGGCGGGCGAGGGGTCTGCGGGTCTAACGCCCCATCTGCAGCCGCAAATAAGGATGCCGAGAGTAAGCGCGGCAAGGACGACGCTGATTAAAAGCGTTCGGCGAACTACGGTAGAATTGTGAAAAAACAACACAGTCGCTCCTTTTTTGATATTCTAAAAAATATTATACAGTATTTTGCGTGATTTTGCAATGATAAGGAGATAATCGCCTGTTCGCTTGCAAGCGCGCTTACGACGGCTCGCTGTCGCTGCCACTCTTTTGCGGGTTGCGCTTTCGGCGCGATTTCTTAACGCGGCTTCGAGCCCCCTATGATTAAACAGCAAACACAAAACACCCCGGTGGGGTGTTTTATGTTTGGAGCGGGAAACGGGGCTCGAACCCGCCACCTCCGCCTTGGCAAGGCGGCGCTCTACCAAATGAGCTATTCCCGCGTATTAAGTTTTTGATGGGGTAATGGAACTTCGTTTTCCGCTTGAGTTCTTTTGAAACTCGGACCCATTCTGCAAACACTCCTTGGGAATGCTTGCAGAATGGAGCGGGTAATGGGACTCCTTTTTCGCTCATCGGCTCTGCGTGCTCGCTAAAATCGCTTCGCACTCGGCCTGAGCCGAAAAAGCCGGCCGCTGAAATCGCGTCACCGGCGCGATTTCTTAACGCGGCTTCGAGTCCCTCTGAACTCAAACCATTGAAAAACACCCATTGTATGGATATTTTTCAATGGAGCGGGTAATGGGACTCGAACCCACTATCTCAGCTTGGAAGGCTAATGTGTTACCATTACACTATACCCGCATAGTGGAGCGGGAAACGGGGCTCGAACCCGCCACCTCCGCCTTGGCAAGGCGGCGCTCTACCAAATGAGCTATTCCCGCGTATCGTACTGTTCTGCTTTCAAATGGTGCGGGCGAAGAGATTTGAACTCATACACCCGAGGGCACCGGAACCTAAATCCGGCGCGTCTGCCAATTCCGCCACGCCCGCAATGAGATCCTTTTAAAAAGGATGGTGACCCGTCGGAGATTCGAACTCCGGACACCTTGATTAAAAGTCAAGTGC
>JAFYJD010000001.1 GCA_017538255.1 Clostridia bacterium
ATACTGCAAAGGGCTGTGGTCGGAGCCTTTCTTAAACCGTCATGCGGTAGGAGGATTTAACCGATCCACAGCATCCCAAACAGTGTAGCACATGTCCTTGGAGAGGGACAATAAAAACTACTACATCATTATACGAGGAGGAAGTGATGATGCTGTTTAATCTTATGGCTGATGCAGCGCATACGCTTGGCGAGACCGCGGAAGTGGGCTTCTTTGAAACTTGGCTTTCGGGCCTTAATGTGGGAGGTGTTATCCTGCTCGTGATCGGCATCGCGCTCGTTATAATCGAGATGGTGATCCCGGGCTTCGGCGTTGCGGGCATATCGGGATTTGCCGCGATAGTCGCAGGTCTGATCGTAAGTTCAAAGACCTTTGGCGCGGCGATGTTCACACTCGCGATAGTGGTAATAATCCTATGTATAGCGGCAATTATCATCTTCAAATTCATATTCGGCAAACGGAAGGGCATATCGCGATTGACGCTTGAAGACCGCATTGAGAGCGACGCGACGAGTCTTGCGGACATAGATCCTTCGGAACTCGTCGGCAAAGAGGGCGTCGCCCTTTCAACGCTCCATCCGTCGGGTGTTGCGATGATAGACGGCAAGCGTCTTGACGTGCTTTCGGACGGCGAATACATCCAAAAGGGCGATGAGGTCGTTGTTTGCGATGTACACGGACTTAGGATAAGCGTGAGTAAAAAACGTGGATAACAACACCGAAAATACGGATAATACCACAAAAAAGAGGTTCCTTCGCTCAGGCTACTACGATACGAGCGATGTTGACGAGGCGGCAAAGACCGCCTACGACAGAGAACTCGGCGGCGAGGAACTGAAAAAGCGCGTTAAGCGCGACTGGCTGTTTTTAATTATCGGCATACCCTTGTTTATCGCGCTGATGTATGTTATTATAATGCTGTTCGGCGGCAAGGGCCGATAACCAACAAAAAGAAAGAGAGGTAAACCCAATGCCACCTATCATGATTATCGGAATCATCATCGCTGCGATCATACTTTTGATCTTCTTCTTCAGCTTTGTGCCCGTCGGGCTCGCCATCTCGGCAAGAGCGTCCGGCGTTCGCGTAGGACTGTTCCAGTTGATCGGTATGCGCATCCGTAAGGTCAGCCCAAAGCACATCGTTGAGCCGCTCATCAAAGCGACCAAAGCGGGTCTTGATCTCAATATCAATAAAATGGAAGCCCACTATATGGCGGGCGGTAATGTTGACAGGGTCGTAAACGCCCTCATCGCCGCTCAGCGCGCGGGTATCCCGATCGACTTTGAAAAGAGCTGCGCGATCGACCTCGCAGGCCGCGACGTTCTGACGGCGGTACAGATGAGCGTCAGCCCCAAGGTCATAGAGACCCCCGTTATCGCGGCTATCGCAAAGGACGGCATCGAACTTCGAGCAAAGGCAAAGGTAACCGTTCGCGTCAATATCGACAGGCTCGTCGGCGGCGCCGGAGAGGAGACCATCATCGCCCGCGTAGGCGAGGGCATCGTAACCACCATCGGTTCATCCCACAGCCATAAGGACGTTCTTGAAAACCCCGATTCCATCTCCCAGACCGTGCTCGGCAAGGGCCTTGACAGCGGCACCGCGTTCGAGATCCTTTCGATCGATATCGCGGACGTTGACGTCGGCGTGAACGTCGGCGCAAAACTCCAGATCGACCAAGCGGAGGCCGACAAGCGCATCGCTCAGGCGAAGGCGGAAGAGCGCCGCGCAATGGCGGTCGCTCAGGAGCAGGAGAACAAGGCGGAGGTCCAGGGTATGCGCGCACGCGTTATCGAGGCCGAAGCGCAGGTTCCTCTTGCAATGGCGGAGGCTTTCAGAAGCGGCAATCTCGGTGTTATGGACTACTATAAGATGAAGAATATGATGGCCGATACCGAGATGCGCGAATCCATCGGCAAGACCACCGGCGGCAATCAGGAGAATAAATGATCCCCGGCGCCATCCGAAAGGGGTGAACTGAATGGACTTTTTCGGGATAATTATGGTGGCGTGCGTCGTGGGAGGTATCGTGAGCCTGTTTGGCGGATACTATAAAAACGGAAGGAACGCCGCAAGAGGCAGCGACGTAAACAACCCGCAGATCCAGCGGTTTTCGATGAAGGAACTCATCGGCGACATAAAGGATACCGCGGCAAGAAGCGCCGAGCATAATGCACGCATCAAAAGTATGACCGTCAACGAGCAACTCGAAGAGTTGAGAAGGCTTAGGGAGGCGCGGCTCGGCATCAATAAGGAAGCGCCCTCAAAAAGGGAGCCCGCGATGCGGGAGAGGTACACCGAAGAACGGGGAAAACCCATCTACGATCCCGTGTATGACGACTGCGCGGGCGGAAGTATCCACGACGGCTATCACGAGGGCACCGTAAGGCGTCCTGCACCCGCGTCCAGCGCGGAAGGCAAAGCGGGCAGCCAGGGCGTTGCTATGGGCGGCGCGGCGGCCGCGGCAAGACAGCGTGCGCAGGCTATGAAAACCGACACGTCCGCAAACGTGAATGCCGGTGCGGAAATCGCCGCGTCCCACGCGAAGACCGAACTCGGCGCGGATAGGCTCAAAGCCGCGATAGCGGATAAGCCCGCGATCGTGCAGGGGCTCATCTGGTCGGAAGTGCTGTCAAAACCGCATTCCGACGGCTGAAACGCATAAGGCGCAAAAATCTTATAAAAACAAACGGGCGATCCGATGATGCGAATGCGTATCCTCGGGTCGCTTTTATTATGGCTTGCGCGTTTTAGCGTCCATGAAAAATACGGCTCACGGATGCTGTTTTTGGGCTGTTTTACCCAAATCCGATTAGATGCATATAAAACATACCGAAAAAATACCGATATTTGCGATAAAAAACTTGACAACACGAAAATCTCGATGTATAATTAAATAATATACAGGGCTGTTTGGCGGACGGTATCGGGATGCGCATCGGCACAGTATACCGTTTTGCTGATAGGGAAAGGGTGCTCTATGTTAAAATATTATTGTGTGGTAGACGACGCTATTACCTATTATACAGACAGGGTAAACAAACTAATGGTTCTTTCGGACTATGCCGAACGGCTGTACAAAAGGCATCCCGCGCTTGAAAAGCAGTTCAAAAGGGTGCTGCGTCCGTGTGTGGAACTTGAAAGAAAACTTAACGAATCCATCAAGGGGACGGCGCCCGACGCCGAGGTCTTCTTCAAACTGGATCATACGGTAAACGGCGAAAAGCATCGCCTGTTAAATCCCGCATGGATGCTCCTCGGTTCGTTCGCGGGACTTGAGGAACAGCCGACCCTTGAAACGATTATAGCAAGGCTTCGCAGGATGAGCCAATGCGAGAGGGATATCCTCTTTATCAACTATTTGAGGGATCTCGAGGCCGAAGAAGCCACAAAGGAACTCTATTACGACATCACGGAGGATAACTGCGGCAATCTGTTCACGGTACTGCGCGGCTGCGCGCTCGAACAGTTCACGCGCGGCAGACTTATCGACCTGTACGCCAACTTCGATGAATACGTCGACAGACTCGAAACGATAATTAGGCCTGCCGTAGACATCATCATCGAGAACGCAGAACTCTATGAGGAAAGCGTAAAAAAGTGTGCGGAAACGATCGACGAATGCGGCGGTATCAGCGGCTATATGCTTAAACGCCATAAGTACGCAATGAGCGTCGGAGGAGCGCATCGTGCGCATCTTTGCGTGCTGATGCCGTATTCGATCAGCCTGCGCGACGGCATCATAGAAAACCTTGATACCTATATCGGCGTCGGGATCGACGAGATAATCGCGCTGCGCAATTCGAGCAGAGAAAATCTCAAACTATCCAATATGTTCAAGATGCTCTCCGATGAAACGAGGCTTGAGATACTGCAGGCGATATGCAAGCGCGCGATGTACGGTCTTGAGATAGCGGAGCAGTTCAATATCTCCGCATCGACGGTATCCTACCATATGCGAAAACTAAACAGGGGCGGTTTTACCGAGAGTTATTTCGATAGCGGAAAGACCTATTACCGTGCCAACAGGGATGGGATAAGGCACTTTATAAAAGATATAGAGGAGTATTTAAACAACCAATAAAACTGACGGAAGTGTGCATAACGGTTAAAGCGGTCCGCCCGATACTCGGGCGGGCCGTTTTGGCTGCGCCGGTGATTAGACGAACATTGAATCCGACCGAAAAATGCTATATTTGCTATAAAATATTGACAACGATTTAGACCCGGTGTATAATAAAAAGTGTATACAATGCTGAAATAGCGGGGATTTGCCGAGTTGTGCGCCGGAATAGAGAGTCCCCCAAAGGAACCACAGGAGGAGTATGTTCAAATATTATTGTGCGGTAGACGATGCGATCACCTATTTTACCGATCGCATAAACAATGGAGTAAGATTGACGGACTATGTGGAATCGATCTGTGCGCGCCATCCTACGATTGAAAAACAGTTCAGGAAACTGCTTCGCCCCAGTCTGGAACTTGAACGAAAACTGAATGAAGCGATAACTGAGATCGAGCCCGACGCCGAGTTCTTCTTCCGATACGATAAAACCGTAAACGGCGATACGCATCGCATCATAAACCCCGCGTGGATGCTGTTTGGATCGTTTGCGGAAACGGATCGCAGACCGACCCTCGAAAGCCTGATAGAAAGGCTTCGCAGAATGCCGCAGCACGAGATCGACAGGATGTTTGTGAACTACCTCCACGACCTCGAAGTGGCGGAAGCGACAAAGGAACTGTACTGCGACATCAGCGAGGAAAACTGCGGCAATCTGTTTACGATACTGCGCGGCTGCGCGCTCGAACCATCCACCCGCAACAAACTGATCGATATATACGCCAACTTCAACGAGTACGTTGACAGGATCATGGAAACGATCAAACCAGCCGTTGACATAATCACCGAAAACGAGGATCTCTATGCGGAACTCGTCCTAAAACTGGAAGAATTGCTCTATGAATGCGGCGGCGTTGCCGGCTATATGAAAAAAGAGCATAACTACACTATGAAGCTAAGCGGCGAAAGCTACTACATACATATTTTGGTTTTGGCGCCGCATACCGTCAGCGTGCGCGACGGCATAATGGAAAACAACGGTACCTTTATCGGTGTATCGATCAAGGAGATTATCGCGCTTCGCAACTCCGACAGGGAGAATCTCAAAATCTCAAATATGTTTAAGATGCTCTCGGATGAAACCAGGCTCGAGATACTGCAGGCGATATGCAAACGCGAAATGTACGGTCTTGAGATCGCCGAGGATTTCAACATATCAGCACCGACGGTATCGTACCATCTGCGCAAACTTAACATCGCGGGCTTTACCGAATGCTATTTTGAAAGCGGCAAGACCTATTATCGCGCCAGCAGGGACGGTATCAGGCATTTTATCAAGGATATTGAAAACTATCTGAGTTCCGAGGACTGATACGATCAAATTACGGCGGGTCGCCCGATACGGGCAACCCGCTTTTTGTACACCGAAAACCCCGCCATAGTGGCGGGGTTTTCGGGCGACAAAAAAAGGGATCGGCGGTTTAACGCCGATCCCGTGCTAACGCATATTCAGTATTGCTGGGGTATCGATCAGACGATGCCCTGAGCCATCATAGCATCGGCAACCTTCTTGAAGCCCGCGAGGTTTGCGCCGGCAACGAGGTTGTAGCCGAGGCCCGCTTCTTCAGCCGCTTCAACGGAAGCCTTGTGGATGTTCTTCATGATGTTGACGAGTTTTCCGTCGACTTCTTCTGCGGTCCAAGCAAGACGCTCGGAGTTCTGGCTCATCTCAAGACCGGAAACCGCAACGCCGCCCGCGTTAACTGCCTTGGAGGGAGCAACGATCATACCGGGCTGAGCCATCATATGGAACAGAGCCTCGTTGGTGGTGGGCATATTGGCGACCTCGATGTAGTACTTGGTGCCGTTTGCGATGATCTCGTTGGCTTCTTCCATACGGATTTCGTTCTGGAATGCGCAGGGCATGCAGATGTCGGCCTTCTGACCCCAGGGCTTCTTGCCGGGGATGAACTGAACACCGAACTTATCGGCATAATCCTGGACCTTGTTGCGGCCGGAGTTGCGCATCTCGAGCATATAGTCGAGTTTCTCCTGGGTGCAAACGCCGTCGGGATCGTAGATGTAGCCGTCGGGACCCGCGAGGGTAACGACCTTTGCGCCAAGCTGCATAGCCTTGGTGCAAACGCCCCAGGAAACGTTGCCGAAACCGGAGATCGCGATGGTCTTGCCCTTGATGGTGTCGTTCTGATGAGCAAGCACTTCGCAGAGATAATAAACAGCGCCGAAACCGGTCGCTTCGGGACGGATGAGGGATCCGCCGTAGCTGATGCCCTTGCCGGTGAGAACGCCGTTCTCGTAAGCGCCGCGGATCTTCTTGTACTGACCGAAGAGGAAGCCGATTTCACGGCCGCCTACGCCGATGTCGCCTGCGGGAACGTCAACATTGGGGCCGATGTGGCGCTGGAGCTCGGTCATAAAGCTCTGGCAGAAACGCATGATCTCAGCGTCGGTCTTGCCGTTGGGATCGAAGTCGGAGCCGCCCTTGCCGCCGCCCATGGGCAGGGAGGTGAGGCTGTTTTTGAAGGTTTGCTCGAAGCCGAGGAACTTCATAACGGAGAGATTAACGTGGGATGCGAAGCGCAGACCGCCCTTGTAGGGACCGATAGCGCTGTTGAACTGTACGCGGAAACCGCGGTTTACCTGAACTTTGCCGTCGCGGTCGACCCAGGGTACGCGGAACTCGATAACGCGCTCGGGTTCAACGAGGCGCTCGAGAAGACCGTTCTCTTCGTATTCGGGATGCTTCTCCACCATAGGTTCGAGGGAGCGCAGGACCTCTTCAACGGTCTGGATAAACTCGGGCTCGTGTGCATCGCGTGCGCGGACCTTTTCGATCACTCTTTCGATGTAGGCGTTCATTTGAAAATCCTCCAAGTGAGATATAATGTTTTTTGCCGATATGCCGGCTTGGCGGGTAGCCGCTCAAACGGCATTACCGACCCAATTAGTATGATAAATCCGGAATGCTGCAAAGTCAACAGTTATTCAAAAATATACTTTGAAAATAAGCGATTTTTGAGCCTACGAGGCGGCAGTTGACTTCAAACAGAGATCAAAGGCGATCCTTACGGTCCTCAATATAAAACAGGACGGTGAAAACGGCGCCGCCGAGCGCGAAGAACACGCCCGCAAAGAACGCCGCCCCCTGCAGACAGATCTGCGGATCGAACGGTGAAATGTCTCCGAAAACAAGATCGAACAGCAGGATGAACAGCAATGAAACGACTGCGAGGGGGCGTCCTTCGCCCACACCCGCGCCGCCGCGATACGCCCAATCCGTTTTGCATAATCATTCGCCGGTGTTATGCCAAAACCTCCGGCTTTTAAACGGATATCTTATCGAGAATCCCGTTTGCATACGCCAAAAACACGCCGTAATTCGTCATCGGAACGCCCTGCTCCTTCGCGCGGTCTATGCGCGAAAGCACGTATTTGCGGTTGAACATACACGCGCCGCATTGGATAACGAGGCTGTATGGCGTCAGATCCTCGGGAAAATCCGTTCCGCCGAGTATGTCTATCGCGATCCCTTCGCCCGCGATCTTTTTAAGGAGTTTGGGCAGCTTTACCCTGCCGATGTCCTCGCCCTGCGGAGCGTGGGAACAGCATTCCGCGATCAGAACGCGCGAATGCTCGGTGAGCAGGGGAATGATCTTCGCGCCCTCCATATAGTAGTCCATATCGCCCTTGAGTGCCGCGAACAGCACCGAAAACGAGGTCGGGCGGCTCTTTTCGGGCTTTTTTTCATACACCTCGGCGAACGCCTGCGAATCGGTTATGATAAGCGACGGCGGCTCCTTTAAAGCCGAAAGCGCGCTTTCCATACCGGCGGGAGTGCAGCAGATCGCGGTGCAGCGGTTGTCCAACAGATCGCGTATCGTCTGCACCTGCGGCAAAATAAGCCTGCCCTTCGGCGCCGAAGCGTCCTGCGGCATAACGAGCAGCACCGTATCGCCCTCGGCAACGAGCGAGGCGGTGATGCTTGGAAGTTCAAATCCCTCGGGGACAAGACGCGCCAGTTCGCGCAGCAGGGTCTCTCGCGCGGAAGACTCGTTCGGCTCGATCTTCACGGCGGGCGCGCCGAGCCTTGCTTCAACGCGCTTTTTAACGGCGGCGCCGTCGCCGAGCGTGCGCCCGATTACGGGCAGCACGGGCGTTTTTTTTGCTTTGAACCGAGCGAGCCATTTAAAGTCGTTTTCCTCGTCGAGATCGGAGAATACCAAAACCGCTATATCCGATTTTTCGGCGGCGAGTTCGGTTTTTTCAACGCGGAGTTTGCCGAGTTCGCCCTCGTCGTCGTAGCCTGCGGTGTCGATGAGAACGCAGGGGCCGAGTTTGCCGAGTTCGATCGCCTTGCTGACGGGATCGGTCGTGGTGCCCTTTACGTCCGAAACGATCGCTACGTCCTGTCCCGCAAGCAGGTTGACGAGCGTTGATTTGCCGCTGTTTCTTGCGCCGAAAAAGCCTATCGTCAAACGGTTGGCAGAGGGCGTGCTGTTTTGATCGGTCATTGTGTTCCTCCTTTTTAAGCGCTTATTATCGGGCTCAGAATCTAAAATCACGGTCGCCGTTTTCGATCTTAACAAGCCTTTCGGCTGCGATCGCGCGCACCTTGTCGCTCGCAACGAGCGCCATCTCTTTTTCGATCAACTTCTCACCGATCCTGCGCGTTTCGGGCGAAGCGTAGTCCATAAGATATTCCTTTAGCGTCATAAGCGCATTGGGCTGGCAACAGTTCTGTATCTGTCCGCTCTTGCATAGGCTCATAAACCGATCGCCCGTGCGGCCTTCGCGGTAGCAGGCGGTGCAGAACGAGGGAATGTACCCGAGTTCCATAAGCCAGCGCACGACCTCGTCGAGAGTTCGGTTGTCGCTGACGTCGAACTGCTCGCTCTTCTCATCGTCGGGCTCGGGCTCCGCATAGCCTCCCACGCTCGTTTTTGAAGCGCCGCTTATCTGCGATATGCCGAGATGCAGAAGTCTTTCGCGTACTTTTTTGCTCTCTCTGGTGGAGATAATCATACCGGTATAGGGCACGGCGATACGGATACAGGCAACGATCTTTGCAAAGGTGTCGTCGTCGATGCCGTTATCGAATACGGCGGGATCGATATCGTCCGCTTTTTTGATGCGCGGGACGCTGATCGTATGAGGACCGACGCCGTAGGTCGCCTCAAGGTGCTCTGCGTGCATCAAAAGCCCCGCGAATTCATAGCGGTAGAGTTCCAGCCCGAAAAGAACGCCGAGACCGACGTCATCGATACCGCCCTGCATCGCTCTGTCCATCGCTTCGGTATGATAGCGATAGTTGTGCTTGGGACCGGTCGGATGCAGTTTTTCATAACTCTCCTTGTGATACGTTTCTTGGAAAAGGATATAGGTGCCGATGCCTGCGTCGTGGAGTTTTTTGTAATTTTCAACGGTGGTCGCGGCGATGTTTACGTTGACCCTGCGGATCGCGCCGTTTTTGTGCTTGATCGAATAGATCGTTTTGACGCAGTCGAGTATGTATTCGATGGGATTGTTGACAGGATCCTCGCCCGCTTCGAGCGCAAGGCGCTTGTGCCCCATATCCTGAAGCGCGGTCACTTCGCGGACTATGTCTTCCTGCGAGAGTTTTTTGCGCGCAATATGCTTGTTTTGATGGTGGTAGGGGCAGTATACGCAGCCGTTTACGCAGTAGTTGGACAGATACAGCGGCGCGAACATAACGATGCGGCTGCCGTAAAAATCTTTTTTTATCTGCTCGGCAAGGCGGTACATCCGCTCGACCCTGTCGGGAAGCGTGCACGCAAGAAGCACGCTCGCCTCGCGGTGGGAGAGCCCCTTGCGAAGTTCCGCTTTTTCGAGGATCGCGTCGATGAGTTCGGCGTTTGAGGCGTTCTCGTCGGCGTATTTCAGGGTTTCGAGTATCTCGCTGTGGTCGATGAACTCGGTCGCATTTTGTGATTTGATGTTATACATGGTTTTTCCTTTCTTTGGGGTGAGGGCGAACCTTGCCCCTTAGCGTATTCTTTGTTTTATTGCAGCACTATTTCTGCTCGGTCAATTTGCTGTCGCCTCTTGCGGTCACGACCTCATGCCCTATCGAGCGCATACGTCCTGCAAGGCAGTTTTTGCACTGCGCCGCTTCGTCGCCGGTGCAGATCTTGTTGTCGTAAAGGGCATATTTGCTCCTGACGGCAACGGGGGAGAGATTGGGCATACATACGTTGCCCCCTGCGAGGACTCCAAGTTCGCGCCCGCGCGGGTGTATCGTGCCGAGCGCGGTGGTAGAGGGGAGCAGCGCTTCGGGCAACAGTATGCGGACTATGCTCAAAATGAAAAGCGTTTGATCGAGAGTGCCGGCCTTTTCGTTTGCAAATGGTGTGTCGTGCGCGGGGATAAAAGGACCGATGCCGACCATATGCGGGCGAAAATCACGGATGAAAACAAGATCGTCAGCAAGCGTTTCATAGGTTTGGAAGGGAGCGCCGATCATCATTCCGCAACCGACCTGATAGCCGAGTTCACGCAGGTTTTTGAGGCATTCCATACGCGCCTTAAACTTCATCTCGGCGGGGTGGAGTTTATTGTAGTGTTCCTCATTCGCGGTTTCGTGGCGCAAAAGATACCTGTCAGCGCCCGCTTCGCGCCAGAACGCGTAGACTTCCCTTGTGTGCTCGCCGAGCGAAAGCGTAACGGCGCAGTCGGGATAGTTTTGCTTTATCTCGCGCACGATCCGGGCTATTAATTCGGGCGTGAAATACGGATCCTCACCGCCCTGCATAACGAAGGTGCGGAATCCGAGTGCATAGCCGTCCTTGCAGCAGGAGAGAATATCGTCCTTTGAAAGCCTGTACCTTTCGGTAGTCGGATTCGATCGCCTTATGCCGCAGTAAAGGCAGTTGTTTTTGCAGTAGTTCGATATCTCGATGAGCCCGCGGATATACACGGCGTTGCCGTAGTGCATGTTTTTGAGTTCAAGCGCGCGCTCCGAGAGTTTTTTGCGCAGTTCAGAGCTCTTTTCTTCGGACAGTTCACGCTCCGCGCGGATAAGAACGGTAAACTCCTCTTTTGAAAGGGCGCGTCCTGCGATCAGTTCATCCGCAAGTGCGAATGCATTTTGTTCAAACAGATCAGCCATTGATCTTGGAATAGACGGCGGATGTGGATACGCCGTCAAGCATACCGATCCTGCCGGAGAGAGTCGAAACAACATCGGCGGGCGCGTCGAGAACGACCGAGATGATGTTTATACCGCGCTTGTGGTAGGGGATGCCCATACGGCCGATGACATACTCGCCGTATTTATGGAGTATGGCGTTGAGTTTTTCAACGGAATCGGGGTTTTCGACAACGATGCCGAGTTGAGCGACACGAGTTTCGGTGTGGGACATAGTTGGTTCTCCTTTTATATTTATTTTGCAAATAAAAACCGCGCTCCCGTTAAAGAAGCGCGGAAATCAGATGCCCAAACGCCGCCCTTTTAGGACGGTTTATTCCGTTAGCCCCTTTAATCAGAACACCCCAAACGAGGGATCTTTATGTCGGGAAACCGAGTTTTATTCTATGCCTGCCGTTGGGGAAGCGTTTCGACGCTTTTGCCCCTTCGGTGCGGCAAAATAATTATAACATATGCGCAGCCGGAAGTCAAGCGCGGTTAAAGGGTGCTTGCTTGCCTCCTCCACTCGGGCGGTTCGCCGTCGTCGCCCCAATATTCATCGATGCGTATCACCGTTTCGTCGCGGAGCGTGATGAACGAACAACAATGAAACGACTGCGAGGGCTCGTCCTTCGCCCATACCCTTGCCGCCGCGATCACGGTACAGCCGACGCGGTATTCGCGCTCGATTTCGCCCAGCCACTCGCCGGGGTAATCGCAGTTGGCGCGTATGAAGTCCGAACAGGAGAACCTTTCGCCCGTGTTATGCCAGAGGATCTCGGCGTCTTCGGCAAAAAAGGCACATAAAGCGGCGGCGTCCTTATGTAATACCGCCGCAAAGTATGCGTTAAGATCGAACTGCTTTTTCATATCAGACCGTGGTGCCCTTTCTGAGTATCACGGGGTATGTTTTGTAGCCCGCGAGCCGCCTGCCGCTGTTCACGGTAACGCCTTTGTCGAGCACCATATAGTCAAGATCGCAGTCCGAACAGACGGTCGCGGATTGCATAATGATGCTGTTTTTGACGCGCGCGCCCTTTTCGATGCGTACACCGCGGAAGAGTATGGACGATTCCACCTCGCCTTCGATGATGCAGCCGTCCGCAACGAAACTGTTGAGCGCCCTGCCGCTGCCCACATAGCACGCGGGCACCTCATCCTTGACCTTGGTGTAGATCGGGTGGGCGGGGTTGAACAGATCCGCAGCGACCTCGGCCCGCAAAAGGTTCATATTGTGCTGATAGTACTGCGCGAGCGAGTTGAGCCTTGCCACATACCCCTTGTACTCGTAGCCGTAGACCTTGTATTTGAACTGGTTTTTGACGAGCACATCCTGCATAAAGTCGTATTCACCGCGCGAAGCCGCGTCGTCCACAAGGTATTCAAGCAAAGATTTGTCCATTATGTAGGCGTCGCAGCCGGTCAAACTGCTCGACGGATCTAACGGATTGAAGGTCAGTTCCGTAACGCGGCCCGTTTTATCCACTTTTAGGCGAAGATCGTCGTACTGCTCGCTTTTGTCGAACCGATTGCAGCTTTCGTCGCTGTACATAATGGTGATATCCGCGCCGGTTGCGATATGCTGTTTGAGCATCGCGTCGAACGTCGAATTATAGATGGTATGACTGCCGGTCAGAATGGCGTAGCGCTGTTTGTTGCGGCGCACGAACCCAAGCACCGAGCGTATCGCGTCCACCGTGCCGCGGTAAACGCCGGTATTATCCTTCGTTACAAAGGGCGGCAGGATAAAAAGCCCGTCGCGCTTGCGGTGAAGATCCCATTCCTTGCCGCTGCCGAGGTGATCCATAAGCGAATGATAGTTGCGTTGAGCGATCAAGCCGACGCTCGTGATGCCGGTGTTCACGATGTTTGAAAGCACGAAGTCGATCGCGCGGTATCTGCCGCCAAACGGCACGGCCGCAACGGATCGAGTGAAGGTGAGTTCGCGAAGCTGCGCGTTTGCCTCTCCCGTATAGATAAGCCCGAATGCATCGTTTGTCATAGTTTTTGATCTCCTTTCGGTCAGGCTTTTTTGCGGCTTACGACCTTGCCGCTCGGAACGCGCTCGCCGTCCAATATATGCATCGAACTTGCAACGAGGGTGATGTCGCCCGTCAACGCCGTATCGTATGGCGCGTCGCTTTCACGGCGTTCGCAGCCGATCTTGGCGCCGCCGCCGATCTGAACGCCTTCTCCGATTATCGCCTTTTTGATAACGGCGCCGGGTCCGATAACGGTGTTGGGCATAACGACGGAATCCTCGACGATCGCGCCCGGCGCGATGCTGACGCCCGCAAACAGCACGCTGTGGCGGATACTTCCGTGAACGATGCAGCCCTCGGTTATAAGACTGTCTTCAACGCTCGCGTCGCCTCCGATATAGTGCGGCGGGAGGACGGGGGATCGTGAATAGATGCGCCAATCCTTTTGATACAGGTCAAAGCGCGGCGAAGCGCCCAAAAGATCCATATTCGCCTCCCAAAGGCTGGCTATGGTGCCGACGTCGCGCCAGTAGCCCGAAAACTCCCACGCGAAAACGCGCTGACCGCCGCCGATCATCGCGGGGATGACGTTTTTGCCGAAATCGTGCTCGGAGAAAGCGTCCGCAGCGTCGCGTATTAGGTAGTCCCTCAAAAGTTCGCGGTTGAATATGTATATGCCCATAGAAGCCTTGGTGCTCTTGGGCTCCGATGGCTTTTCTTCAAACTCGATTATCATACCGTCATCATCCGTGTTCATAATGCCGAAGCGGTGCGCTTCATCAAGGGGCACATTGAGCACGGCGATCGTCGCGTCGGCGCCCATCCTGATATGGTGATCGAGCATCTTTGCGTAGTCCATCTTATAGATATGGTCGCCGGAGAGTATAAGCACGTAGTCGGGATCGTACTGCTCGATGAACGGCAGGTTTTGATAGATTGCGTTGGCAGTGCCGGAGTACCAGCGTCCGCTGTCGATGCTCATATACGGCGGCAGAACGAACACACCGCCGTTGTTGCGGTCAAGATCCCACGCCTGACCGCTGCCGAGGTAGGCGTTGAGAGCAAGTGGCTCGTACTGCGTTAGCACGCCGACGGTGTCGATATTCGAGTTGACGCAGTTGGAAAGCGGAAAATCGATGATCCTGTACTTGCCGCCGAACGGCACCGCCGGTTTTGCCATGCTCTTTGTGAGTTCGCCCAAACGGCTGCCCTGTCCGCCCGCGAGCAGCATTGCAACTATCTGTTTTCCGGGCATAAACATACCTCCCCATTGATCGGGCGCGCCAAAAAACACGCCGCGAGTATATACTATTGATTATATTTTACCAAATAATTTGAAAAAGGCAAGCGGTATTTTTGGATTTGGGCGGATTCCGAGCCTATTTTTTCAAAATCGCGCGTTTTCGAGCCGAAAATCGCACCTTTGGCGGCGTTGTGCGGCCAAAAATCGCGCGCACACATTCTCCGAACTCTTGAAATAAGCCGCGCTTGCGGTTATAATGTATACGGGAAAATGGCTGTATTGTATGCAGCCGACATCAACGAAAGGCAAAATGCGCTCACGCGCGCTCCGATATGAAAAAACTATCCTCAAAAAACAACCGCAAGCCGGTCGTCATAACGCTGATATCCGTCGCCCTGCTCGTTGCGCTGATCCTGATCGGTGCGGGTTCAAGGCGTACCTGTGCCGCGCAGGACGCGGTCGCCACCGTGCTTACGCCCGTGCAGGGGTTTGCGTCCAAGGTCTCGGGCGCGATAGGCGGCTTCTTTTCCAATATCTTCAAATCAACGGACGCGGATAAGCAGCTTGCAAAACTAACCAACGAACTTGCGACCAAAAACCGCAGTCTGCAGGAACTTGAGGAACTCAAACTCGAAAACGAAAGATTGAGGGGCCTGCTTTCATATGTGGAATCAACGGGGATAAAGGGCGGTGTTGCCGCGCGCATTACGGGCAGGAGCACCGAGGTCTATTTCCGAGTATTCACCGTGAACGCGGGCAGGATGCAGGGTGTTGACGTGGATATGCCCGTTATCGGTGCGGACGGACTGATCGGTGTCGTATCCCAGGTCGGCGCGAACTGGTGCAAGGTTACGGCCTGCGTGGATTCCACTATGTCCATACCCATTATGGTTGAGCGCACGAGGGACATCTGTATGCTGCGCGGCGTTATGAACGCCACAAATACGGACGACAGGATGGAACTTTACTATCTGCCGGCCGACAGGACGGATCTCGCTCCGGGCGACGTTGTCATAACAAGCGGCATCGGCGGTGTGTTTCCCAAGGGCCTAAGAGTCGGCACGGTGTCCGAGGTTATGACAACCGCTAAAAACGGCGTAAACGCGCTGGTCGTGCCTGCCTGTGATCTCGTGCATATCGAGGAAGTTTACATCTTAACGGGAAACGGGGATAATTGATGCGAAAAACCGTTGCTTTTCTTGCAATACTCGCGGCGTTCCTGCTAGATGCGTTCGTCTTTACCGAAACGGGCGCGGTGCGCTCGTTTATGCCCGAGGCGCTGACGGCGCTGTTCGTTTCGTTCGGCGTTTTGACAGGCGTCGCGCCTATGGCGCTCGCTGCCGTCATAGTCGGCGCGATCGAGGACATTATGTTCAACGGCATCCTCGGCATAAGTTCGGGAACGCTGTTTCTGGCCGTTGTAGTCGGCGCGTTGTTCTATAACAGATTCTATGCGGACAACGCGATAATCCCGTCGCTGATCGCCGCGGCGCTTATGTTCGTAAAGGAGCATATCGTACTCGTCGTAGTGCTGATTGCGGGCGGAAGGGTAACGGACTATTTTTCGATCCTTATTAAACACATACTGCCTGCGTCGGTGCTTACGGGCGTATTGTGTTTATTCATCCACTTTGTATTGAAAAAGACCCTTTTTACGGCGGAGTGGCGCAGGGATATAGATCATCTGCGCTGATCGGCGCCAAACGGGCGAAAGAGGCAACCTATGGGCGAAAAGGCTCAAAAAAAACCGAGATTCAGACTTATCATATATGCGCTCGTATTGACGCTTATGATGGGCTACCTTATAAAGAGTCTGTACGATCTTACGATCGTCAAAGGAGAGGCGTTGTCCATCAAGGCGAGCAGCGAAGCCACGAACACGATGATAACAAAGGGCAGGCGCGGCACGATCTACGACCGCAACGGTCTTGTTTTGGCGTTTGATGAGACCTGCTTTAACGTATGCTTCATGCGCGACGGCGACAACAGAACGGATTATTACAGCGCGGTCTATACCGAGGCGCTGATAAAAGCCATAGCGATCATCAACGAAGGGGGATGCGAAACGATCGACACCTCTTATATCCGTATGAACGAAGCGGGCGAACTCTATTACGATTTCGGCAGCGTCAACGAGCGTACGATCAAGGCGCGCTACAAGAACTTCTGCGACGCATGCGGCTTCAACATCAAGAACGAAAACGATATGTCCACTTGGATAAGCGCCGGGGATGCGTATCTTAAACTGCGCAATTATTGGTTCATCCCCGAGGAACTGCCGTTTGATGAGGCGGTAAAGATAATCTCGATCCGCCAAGAGGTGCTTTTGAACGACTATCGAAGTTATGAGCCGATAACCATAGCGCGTGATGTGAACGATGAGATAGTAGCAAAACTCGAGATGGCGGCGCTTCCCGGCATCAAGACGGAGCAGAGCACACGGCGCGTCTACCCATACGGCCAAACCGCGGCCCATATCATCGGCTACTGCCAGCGTATGACGGAGGAGAACGCGGAGGAATATCTGAACCTCGGCTACGACTACGAGGACTATATCGGAGTTTCGGGCGTTGAAGCCACGATGGAGAGTTATCTCTCGGGCTGCACGAAGGAGCATCAGGGCACTACGGTAGTCAAAACAAACGCCAATAAATCGATAATCGAGGTGCTTTCCGTTACCCCGCCGACCGACGGCGGCAACGTTACGCTCACGCTCGACCTTTCTCTTCAAACTGTAGCCGAAAAAGCGCTTGCCGATGTTGTAGCAAGCATCCATCAAAAGCAGCTTGACAGGATCGACCCGGACGGCGACGGCGTTTACGACGGCAAGTATGCGGAATACGACAAACTCGAACTCGCCCGAACGGGCGCGGTCGTCGTTATAGACGTCAACACGGGCGAGATACTCGCGCTTGCATCATACCCGACGTTCGATCCGAACTGGTTCATAAACGGGCTTACCAAGGAACAGGCGGAGTACCTCTATTCGAGTGATGACGCCGCGGCGACCACCCCGACGAGGAACAAGGCGATTTCGATGAAACTCGCGCCGGGCTCGATCTTCAAGATGTGTACGGGCATCGCGGGGCTTATGGAGGGCGTTATCAGCATCGACGAGCGCATCGACGACGAGTCCCCGTACTATGTAAAGGATCCCGATACGGGTGAGATCATCAACCAGAACCCGGTCAAATGCTGGACTTCGTTCCCGGAACGTCATAGCGGTCAAACGGTCGCGGACGCGCTCAAAAACTCGTGCAACTACTATTTTTGCGAGGTCGCAAGCCGCCTCGGCATCGAAAGACTGGATAAATGGACAAAGCAGCTCGGTCTTGCGGATAAGACGGGCGTTGAACTGACGGGCGAGGCGATCGGCACGATCGGCGGTCAGCAGGCGCTCTACGACAACACAAAACCATACGATAAACAGGCAACCAGTATGCCGCTTTTAGTTCATCGCTCGCTTTCCGAACTGCTGCGCGGCTACCAGAACACTCGCGGCGTTGAAATCGACGAGGACAGGATAACGACCTGTGCCGAGAGGCTTATGCAGCTCCAGGACGGCTCGCTTGCGGGCAAGGGCGCAGATGTTCGCAGGATACTCAGCGAAGAACTCGGCATACCGGACGGCATCTCGCGCTCGAAAAACTGGGTCAACGAGATAATGTCCTTGCTCAACGAGATCCAATGGAAACCCACACTTACGGTCAGAACGGGCATAGGGCAGAGCATACTGCTCGTTACGCCCATCGCCGCCGCGCGCTACACCGCCGCGATCGCAAACGGCGGTCTCGTTTACGACGCGCATATCGTAAAGAGCGTCAAATCCGCGTCGGGCGAAAATCTGCTGACGGTCGAGCCGACGCTGTTCAATCGCATCGACGCGCCGCACGAGTACTGGGAAGCGATCCGCAAGGGTATGGCGGGTGTTGTTTCGCCCGAGGACGGAGGAACGGCGGGCGAGGCGTTCAGCACCGAGTTTTCAAGCCGCGGCTACCTTGCCAAGATAAGCGGCAAAACGGGTTCCGCGCAGATCGGCAATGTTACGGTCGATATCCAGAACACGGGCTGGTTCGTATCCTTCGCGCCTAACGACGAGCCCGATGTTGCAATCTGCGTATGCATACCCAACGGCTTTTCGGGCTCCAGCACCGCAGGCGCGATAGAGGATATTATGACGTACTATTTCTCAAGGCTCGAAGCCAGATCGACGGAGACCCTCGCGGATCCCGACGAGGTGATGCCCTGATATGAAAAATGCAAGATTCTTATACAATCTATTCGATCTTGACGGCACGCTGACCGATCCCGCTCCGGGCATAACGGCGTCCGTCGCCTATGCGCTTGAAAAACTCTCAAGACCCGTGCCGGATACGGAAACGCTGAAGCGCTTCATCGGGCCGCCGCTCGTGCATTCGTTCAAAGTCTATTGCGGCATCGAGGGCGAGGAAGCCAAGACGGCGCTCCGACTCTACCGCGAACGTTTCGCTGCGGGCGGGCTTTACGAAAACAAGATGTACCCGGGCATCGACGAAGTGCTAAAAAGCATCAAAGCGGGCGGGGGAAGGGTGATACTTGCGACATCCAAACCGGAGGAGTTTGCAGCGCCAATACTCGAGCATTTCGGACTGCTGAAATACTTCGATTTTGTCGCGGGCAATACCTTGGACGAGGCGCGCCCCGAAAAGATACAGGTGCTTCGCCACATCCTCGAAAATTACCCGGATATCAGCACGGATAACGCCGTGATGGTGGGGGACAGGAGTTACGACGCGCTCGCCGCAAAACAGATCGGCATCCAGACTATAGGCGTGCTGTACGGGTACGGCAGCAAGCGTGAACTGACGGAAGCGGGTGCCGATATGCTTGCAAAAAGCGTGAAAGAACTCGGCGCGATGCTTGCAGAATAACTCTGCTTTATAATATAAATAGGTAAGAAAAGCGTACGGGCGCACCCCGTCCGACAGGAAAGGAGCACATAATGGCATTATTCGGAAACAATCAAAACAGAGGCTCAAACCTCGATCAGGGAAACAATTCCGGTCGAAAACTCAATTTTTCGGACAGCCTCAAATATGTGGATGACTACAAGAACGAACTCGTAACGAACGAACGCGGCAAAACGCGCCGCAGGGTGGTTTATATCGGCGTATGGTACGCAATCAAGAACGCGGGCAGGAAGGAGCGCGCAAAACTGTTTACCGTGCTCGGCCTGAGCCTTATCGCGCCGGGGTGCCTGATCGGTATGCTCCTCAACTGGAACGTCGCCGATACTTGGTATACCGTCGTGATCCCGAAGGCAGCGGCGCTGTTCCCGATGCTGTACCTGCTTATGGGCGTTTCGGAGCTTCCGTACAGGCTCAAACCTATGCACAGGGCCAAGTACTATCACAGTTTTATCCGCATATCGCGTTCGAGCGTTGCCGTGATCGCGTTCGTCGCCATATCCCAGATAGTCGAACTTATCTACAGGATCGTAAATAAAAATTGGCTGTTTATGCGTACGGAATGGCTTTCGCCGGTGCTTGCGGCGGTGCTCATAACAGCTTTGATCGCCGTGATATGGATACTGTATTCGATAGATATAACGGAACTTCAGAACAATGAATACAAGCCCGAAAAAATATAGGCGGGGCAAGAAAACGGCGCAATTCAAACAAAAAATATCCGATTTGCGAAAAATCGGAAAAAATATCTTGACAAAATCATCAACAACCCGTATAATTATCGAGTAGTGTAGAGGCATTGCGTATATAATCGTATGCGGCGCCCACATTATAAATCAATAGGAGGAGTACAATATGAAAAAACTATTGGCACTGCTTTTGGCACTGGTAATGGTAGTTGGTATGGTTGCCGCTTGCACCGATAAGAACAGCGACACCACCCCCGCACCCACCGGTTCCGAATCCCAGGTTCCCCAGACTCAGGGCAACGAGACCCAGAATCCCGAGACCGAGCAACCCAGCGAGAAGCCCGAACTTCCCGTGCGCGAACTCGACGAGTTCACCTCGATGACTCTGGGCAGCCTCACCTATAACGAGGACTATAAGTCCCTGTATGAGCACATTGGTGAAGGCTTTATGATCAAAGACGTTGTCGAAGGCGAAGACGGCTTTGCTTACACCGAAGTAGACGGCATGCTCTATCCCTTGGGCCTCGACTTCCTCTCCATGGCGATGGTTTACAACAACGATCCCGAAGGCAGCGAGTATGAGACCGCGGACGACGTCTACGCTGCTTGGTGGAGGTACTACATCACCCGTTGGAACTATCTCCTTCCCGAGATCCCGCTCTACAGCAACGAGTACTACGATCTCTACAACTCCAAGATCAAGGGCGTTACCGAGCACACCACCAACCCCTTCTGGAATGTTGCAGACGCTCTGATCGACTGGTCCTCCGAAAAGGATGACAAGGGCATCATCATCGGCAGCAGCACCGACCTTTCCGGCCACTTCCGCGCACCTTCGTTCGGTAAGAACTCCGCAGGTTCCTCGGATAACGATGTCAACGGCCTCGCAACCGGCCTCACCACCGTTACCAAGACCAAAGAGGGCGGCTACGAGTGGAACAAGACCGTTGTTAAGGCCCACGAAGAGATCATGGACGCCGAAGGCAACAAAGAGTTCAAGATCACCATCTATGATGACATGAAGTTCTCCGACGGCACCCCCGTCACCGCGGCTGACTACGTTGCCGCTTCTGTTGCAAGCCTTACCCCGGTTTACACCGAGGCGGCAAGCAAGGAGACCAGCGGCCGCAGCGTGGTTGGTTGGAAGGATGCATTCCAGCTCTACACCGGCCCCGGCAGCGAAAAGGGCGTCAAGGAGCTCGCAGGTTTCCGTCTGTATGACGAGTACACCTTCGGCTTTATCGTAGATAAGAGCCAGCTCCCCTACTTCTATGACATCACCTACGCTTCCTTTAGCGCAGTTCCCAAGGCCGCATACATCGGCAACGCCACCATCCAGGATGACGGCAACGGCTGCTACCTCTCCGACGACTTCTATGCGAAGGACGGCGAGGGCAAGTATGAGCAGGCCAAGGCTATCTTCCAGCAGTGCACCAGCACCAAAGCGGAAGACTACGCCAAGTACCCCTGGTCCGGCCCCTACTACGTATCCAGCTTCGACCAGGTAGACGGCACCGCCGTTCTCCTCAAGAACCCCTACTTCAAGGGTAACTACGAAGGCACAACCCCGAAGATCGAGAAGGTCGTTTACAGGAAGATCGTTGCTTCGACCCAGCTCGAAGACTTCAAGTCCGGCGGTCTTGACGTTATCTCCGCTATCACCGGCGGTAAAGAGACCGACGAAGCGCTGAAAGCGGTTGAAGAATCCAACGGCGCTTACACCTACAGCCACTACAGCCGCGCAGGCTACGGTAAGCTCGGTATGCGCTGCGACTACGGTCCCGTTCAGTTCCTCGAAGTCCGTCAGGCTATCGCATACTGCATGGATCGCGCTAAGTTCGCTAAGGACTTCACCGGCGGTTACGGCGGTGTTGTTGACGGCCCGTACTACAAGGGTTCTTGGATGTACAAGGCTGCTATGGCGCAGGGTATGGATCTTGACACTTACGCAACCAGCGCTGACTCCGCTATCCAGGTCCTCGAGGCCGGCGGCTGGGTCTACAACGCAGAAGGCGGCGAGTACACCAGCGGCGTTCGCTACAAGAAGATCCCCGGTGATAAGATCAACGAGAACGACGCTAAGTATCAGAGTGTTGACGGTATGTACAAGACCACCAAGGTCGGCGATGACTACTATATGCCTCTCGTACTCAACTGGTTCGGCACCGTTGACAATGAGTTCACCGATCTTCTCCAGACCGGCTTCCGTGAGAATCCCAACATCGAGACCGCAGGTATGAAGGTTTACAACACCATTGGTGACTTCTACCCCATGCTCGACGAACTCTATCAGACTGCTGCGTACGGTTACTATCAGGGCACCCCGATGTATACCTGCTTCAACTTCGCAACCGGCTTCAGCAGCGCGGTCTACGATTTCTCCTGGAACCTCACCATCGATCCTGATATGTACAACGACCTGTACAACAGCTACTTCATCAAGGACGCAGCGGACGTTTACTTCCTTAAGTAATCAGTCTAACGCATTTGAATGATGCACACCGGCATCCGGCGGCGATGATCGCCGCCGGATGCTTTCTCAAATCCGGAACTATTTAATCGCATTTCAATTTGGAAGGCTGCATATCTGCGGCATTCACATTTAATATGCGGATACGCCGCGTGATGTGTTAAGTATAGAAAAATGCGCTCATTGCG
The DNA here is from genome assembly GCA_017538255.1 of Clostridia bacterium. Lineage (GTDB taxonomy): Bacteria > Bacillota > Clostridia > Christensenellales > CAG-138 > PeH17. Next base: position 22,748 of record JAFYJD010000001.1, read on the forward strand.
CAAAAAAGGAGTGAAGCCAATGGGAAAATACATACTCAAAAGGTTAGTGTATTTGGTCCTCGTCTTCTTTCTTCTGACTTTCCTTCTGTTCGTCATCTATCAGTTGATGCCGGCAAACCGTGCTTTCACTGACGCACAAACCGAACTCAAGACGTACAAGAACTTGACAGAGGAAGAAAAGAAGACATTATTCGATGAACTGTACCTGAAGTATCAGCGTATGTATGGTACGGATACCAACAACAAACTGAAACTTTACGGACGCTGGCTCGGCGTTGTGCCCTTCTATGACGGAACTTACAAGGGTATGTTCACCGGCTACTTCGGATGGTCCTACGAGCATAGCGACGAAGTTGTCAAAGTCGTTGCGCCACACCTCAAAAACTCGATGATCATCGGTCTGATCACCGAGATCGCCGTTCTTGGCATAACGATACCGCTTGGCATAAAGCAGGCGGTCAAAAAAGGCAGCAAGTTCGATCATGGCGTACAGTTATTCTCGCTGATCGGATTCTCGACGCCGAGTTTCATAACGTACATCGTATTTATCCTTCTGTTCTGTTCGATACTGAAGATATTCCCGGTCAGCGGTATGAAGACGCCGGGCAGTTCCTATACGGGCATGAAGAACGTGCTGGACGTTCTCTACCACGTTACGCTGCCCACGATCTGTCTTGTGTTCGGTTCCCTTGCAGGTATCACCCGCGTTACCCGCGCTTCGATGATCGACGCCCTCAGCCTTGACTGTGTCCGCACCGCTCGCGCAAAGGGTCTCAACGAAAAGGTCGTCGTTTACAGCCACGCTTGGCGCAACGCGATCATCCCGATGGTCGGCATCATCGTAGGCGGCTTCTTCGGCATCATCAGCGGTGCGATGATCCTTGAAACGATGTTCGGCTTCAAGGGAATGGGTCTACTGTACCTAAGTTCCGTTCGCACGGCCGACTATGATATGATTATGTTCATTCAGGTTATCTACACTTTCATCGGTCTGTTCTCCAACCTCGTTACCGACTTGACCTACGGTATAGTCGATCCGCGAGTCAGGATCAGCAAGTAAGGAGGAAGAATTATGGCTAACAACAAAAAAGAAGGCATCTTCTCCAAACTCGCCCGTTGGTCGACTCGTACTTTCCTCGGTCAAAAATACGAGCAAAAGTGGTTTGGAAATAAGGAACTCGGTTCCGGTGAAATCACCTACAAAAACGGTGTTCCTGATGATTCCGAACTTATCGTAAGCCCGGCAAAGCAGGTATTCCAGCGCTTTATTGCAAGGAAGTTCGCTGTATTTGCGGTGCTTGTGGTTGTCTTTATGTTCATCCTGGTATTCGTGGGGCCCTACTTTATGCCAAAGTACTACGATGCATTCACGGAGTCTACCCAAAAGGACCTTCCGCCGACTATGAGCTTTATGGCGGTGCCGAAGGAACTTAAGAACGACATCAATATGATCGACTGCTACGGTGCGTTCTCCGTAGGCCTTTCCAATGCGGGCAAGGTCTATATATGGGGCGTTACCAAGATCGGTGCTACCGGCTTTGATGTAAAGCACATCCCCGAGGAAGTCAAGAACGCAAACATCAAGTTCGTTGCCGCAGGCCAAGACCACTGCGTTGCGATCGACGAAAACGGCAAGTTCTACGGCTGGGGCAGCAACCGCTTCGGTCAGTACGCCGTTACGGATGAAATCCTTAAAAACGATACCCTCATCCCCGTTCCCGATGAGGTCCTCAACGGCGAACTCGACGTCAACCACATCAAGCAGGTGAGCGCAGGTTTCCAGGCGACCGCCATCCTTATGGACGACGGCACCCTGTACATCTGGGGCAACACCCAGGCCTACGCAAACCTCGAGAAGTTTGTCGGCAAGACCAACATCGAGGAGGTCGACTTTACCCTCAACTATGTCGTTGCGCTCGACAAGAAACGCGACGCCGTTTATACCGGCTATAAGAAGAGCGACCTCTATAAGTACATTCGCTCAAGCGCGGATCCATCCGAGAGAGCTGTTCCCGCAAGCGACTACCTTGGCGGCCGCAAGATAGAGCATATCACCGCAACTCTCAACAACATCTGTCTGCTTCTTGACGACGGCTCCCTTGCTTTCGTCGGCGACTTTGGACGTGATAATGTAGACGTGCCCGCAGCCGCAAAGAACGAGAAGTTCGTCAGCGTCGTCGGCGGCTCCTACCACTACACCGGTCTGACCGAGGAAGGCAATGTTTACACCTTCGCCGGCAACCACTATAATCAGGATAGGGTGCCGAAGAATCTCTCATCCAAGAACGTTACCAAGGTCTTTGCAGGCGCATATCAGAGCTATGCCGTCAACGACAACGACGATCTCGTCGGCAAATGGGGTCTTAAAGGCTACCTGTTCGGTACGGACGGATCGGGCGCCAACATTGCAGAGCGTGTTATCGCGGGCGGTAAAGTTACAATGACGGTCGGCGCTGTCGCGGTTATCATCGAGATCATCATCGGCGTTTCCCTCGGCGTTCTGTCCGGCTACTTCGGCGGCTGGGTCGATATGCTCATAATGCGTGTATGTGAGGTCGTTGCCTCGGTCCCGCTGATACCGTTTATGCTCATACTCTCGTCCCTGCTCGCGCAGTCGGCGATGACAACGAACCAAAAACTGTATATGCTGATGTTCATAATGGGTGTTCTCGGCTGGACGGGATTTGCGCGCATCACACGTGCGCAGATACTTCTTGCCCGAGAGAGCGAATACGTAACAGCGGCGCAGTCCATGGGCGTTAAGGAAACCAGGATCGCGTTCAAGCACATCCTGCCCAACGTATTCTCGGTCATCCTCGTTAACATCACCCTTGCTTTCGCGGGCTCGATGGGTACCGAGACCACGCTGTCCTACCTCGGTTTCGGCGTTATCTACCCGCAGCCCAGTTGGGGCAATATGCTCTCACGCGCATCCAACGCTACTGCGGCTATCAACTTCTGGTGGCAGTGGCTGTTTACCTCGGCGATCCTCATCTTAACCGTCGTATGTATCAACACCATCGGCGACACGCTTAGAGACGTTATGGATCCCAAGTCCAGCAACGATAAGTAAGGAGGAAACAGACTATGCCTTTGCTTGAAGTAAAAAATCTGCATACTTTCTTTAACACAAAGAAAGGAATCGTAAAAGCGGTTAACGATGTTTCCTACTCCCTTGAAGCCGGTAAGACCATCGGCATCGTGGGTGAATCCGGCTCCGGTAAATCCGTGTCTGCGATGAGCATCCTTCAGCTCCTCGACGGCAACGGCTTCATCGACAGCGGTGAGATCATCCTCGAAGGCCGCGACCTTACCAAACTCAGTCTAAAGGAGATGTACCATATCCGCGGTAACGATATCTCCGTTATCTTCCAGGAGCCTATGACCAGCCTTAACCCCGTTTATTCGGTTGATAGGCAGCTCAGCGAGCCGTTTATGATCCATCAGGGAATGAACAAAAAGCAGGCTCACGAACAGGCTCTGAAGATGCTGTACGATGTTCAGATCCCGAACCCCGAAGTCGTTATCAAACAGTATCCGCACCAGCTCTCCGGCGGTATGCGTCAGCGCGTTATGATCGCTATGGCGCTTGCCTGTAAGCCGAAGATCCTGATCGCCGACGAGCCGACCACCGCGCTTGACGTTACGATCCAGGCGCAGATTCTCAAACTGATGAACGAACTGAAGGAGTCGACCGGCACCGCGATCATCTTCATCACCCACGATCTCGGCGTTATCAACGAGATGGCGGACGATGTTGCGGTTATGTACTGCGGCCAGGTCGTAGAACATGCGCCCGCAAGGGTCATCTTCGGTCAGAACACGATGAGCCACCCCTACACCGAGGGTCTGATGCTTTCGATCCCGCGTCTTGAGAACGACAGCGACCGTCTCGACCCGATCCCCGGCGTTGTTCCGCATCCGTTGGCACTGCCCAAGGGCTGCAAGTTCGCGCCGCGCTGCAAATACTGCACCAAGAAGTGCATCGAAGAAGAGCCGGAACTCGTCGCTGTAAGCGATACGCAGAAGATCAGGTGCTTCTATCCTAACAAGGAGGAACGGAACAGTGCCGAACACAAACAAATTACTGTCAATTACTAATCTTAAGAAGTATTTCCCGGTCGCGAAGTCTTCGATCTTCCAGCGCAAGAGACTGTATGTTCGCGCGAACGAAGACATCACCCTCGATATCTATGAGGGTGAAACGCTCGGTATAGTCGGTGAATCCGGCTGCGGTAAATCTACCCTCGGCCGTGTTCTTCTGCAACTCTATCCGCAGACCGCAGGCTGCACGCTGTACTACGGTACCACTCTTGATAAGTTGACCCCCGGTTATGTCAACGATACGATCAGGAACAACAATAAGTACCGCGGCAAGATCAACAAGGCAGTTGCCCGCGCAGAAGCCCTTCACAAGAAGGTCGAAGAAGTGGGCGAGGACAACGCGGACTTCTATCTCCTGCAGGAGACCAACATCGCGGACTGTGAAGTTCAGACTCATAAGAGCAATCTGATCAAGATCATCGGCGGTTTTTATGCCCGTCCCGATGACGCCGGTACGAAGGCGATGCTCGAACTCAACGAAGCGTATAAAAAGCGCAATGCCGTTGAGAGTGTATGCAAGGAACTTAAGACCGATATCGACGATATCCAGTACGATCTTCAGAATCCCGAGGTCAAAAAGGCCGACAAACTCAAGGCCAAACTCGAGAAACTTCAAAACTCCCTCAAGATCGAGACCGAAAAACTCGATCAGGCTGAGGCTGTTGTTGGAAACGCCCAGAAGAAACTCGACGAAGTCAAGGCAAAGTATGCCGGCGACGCCGAGTTTGAAGAGTACGAAGCGATGCGCGATAACGGTATCGACCTTGCCCGTCTTACCTACAACGAGATGCGCGATCTCAGGAAGCAGCTTCAGATCATCTTCCAGGATCCCTACTCCAGTTTGAACCCGCGTTTCACCGTCGGTCAGGCGATCGAGGAAGGTCTTGTTACCCACAAGTTCTACAAACACGGGTCATCCAAACTCCGTGAGCACATCGTTGATACGATGGAAAAGTGCGGTCTGCAGGAATATATGCTTCACAGATTCCCACATCAGTTCTCCGGCGGTCAGCGTCAGCGTATCTGTATCGCTCGCGCGCTCGCAGTACAGCCAAAGTTCGTTGTTTGCGACGAATGCGTATCCGCGCTTGACGTGTCCATTCAGTCGCAGATCATCAACCTGCTGCAGGAACTGAAGGAAAAGCAGAAGTTGACCTATATGTTCATTTCGCACGACCTCAGCGTTGTTAAGTTTATCTCCGACCGTATCGCGGTTATGTACCTCGGTAACGTCGTAGAACTTGCCGACAAAAAGACGATCTTTGACGATCCTCGCCATCCGTACACCGTTGCGCTGCTCTCGTCCATCCCGACCACCGAGGAAGGCTCGGCGGATAAGGAGCGTATTATCCTCGAGGGTAGTATCCCCAGTCCCGTCAATCCTCCGTCCGGTTGTAAGTTTAGGACGCGCTGCTATATGGCGACCGAAAAGTGCTCCCGCGTAGCGCCCCAGCTTCAGGAGATCACTCCGGGCCACTTCTGTGCCTGCCACTATCCCGAGCGCAAGATCGACGAGAACAAGAACTTCCTCTTCGATGTAAAGACCACGAAGACCGAGAAGGAATAATATGCGCCAGTCTGAACGCGAAAGATTGGAGTTTCTCGAAGAACTCAACGAGGAGAGTGAAGAGAAGATCAAACTCGAAAAGAACGACGGTCTTGCCCTATGGCTTGCGGGTCTGCTGATGGTCGGACTGCCTTGCTTGGCAGCACTGATTATCGTAGCGATCGCAGTACTGTTGCTCTTCACCTAATAAAATTCGCCGCCGGTTTGTCCGTGCGGATTAGGGAAAATGTAAATCTCTAAAAAGGAAGACGGCATAGTTTACAGAAATGTAGGCTATGCCGTCTTTTCTTGTGCTATACCGGGTATCTCAATAGCCCCGATGAAATTCCAGTAGATAACTACCGTTTGCTTTTTCGTCCGTGTGCCGGGAACCTTTTCCGGCTTTTTGACCTCAATCTTCTCTACGAAGGAGCGGATGATTTCAGCGGTCAATTCTGTAATGTCAGTATACTTCCGGACCATGCCGAGGAAAGAATCCACATTCAGCCGCTGTTCTTTCGAGGCTGAAATGAAATCCGAGAGTTCAGCCTTACGGCTTTCCAGCTGTTTCTGCTCTGCCTCATACGAAGCGGACAGTTTGGCAAAACGCTCATCGCTGATCTTGCCCTCCACGTTGTCCTCGTAAAGACGCTGTATGATGCCGTCCAGTTTTCCGATACGCTCCTCGGCCTGTGCAAGCTCACGTGTGCTGTCACGAAGCTGCCGATTCAGCTCTTTTTCGCTGTGCCGGGTCACAAGCTGAATGAAATCGTCCTCATGATCACGGGCGTAAGCGGTTATGAGCCGCAGCTCCCGGAGCAGAATTTCCTCGACCTGAACATTATGGATCTGGTGGGGAGTACACATTCCTTTGTGCTTGCGGTATTTGGCGCAGACGAAAATCTCCTGCTCGTGTGTCCATCCCCGGTGCCGGACCTGATACAGTTTGGAACCGCAATCGGCGCAGAATAGCATTCCGGACAGGATCGGCATTTCGCCCATCGGTGTAACACGCCGTCTGCCTTCACGGATGCGCTGGACAATATCGAAGCTCTCCTGATCGATGATGGCTTCGTGTGTGTTCTCAAACACGGCCCATTCGGACGGATCGTTTTCCAGCTTCTTCTTGTCCCGAAAGGACTTTGTGCGTGTTTTGAAATTTACCGTATGGCCAAGATACTCCTGCCGGGTGAAGATGCGCGTGATCGTGGTGTCATCCCACCCGTAGGGGCTGTGGCCGTCCGACCGAGCTGGCAGCGTGAAGCCGAGCCGCTTTGCATGATAGATGGGGATTTCGATCTGCCGTTTCTCCAGAATTGACGCGATTTGTGAAGGCCCATATCCGGCGATGCACAAACGGAATATCTCCCGGACCACCTCTGCGGCTTCTTCGTCCACGATCCAGTGGTTTTTGTCCTCCGGGTCCTTCAGATAGCCATATGGCGGATTTGTGCAGAGCGGCTTGCCGGAGTTCCCCTTTGCCTTGAACACGGCCTTTATCTTCCGGCTGGTATCCTTGGCGTAGAATTCATTGAAAATATTGATGAAGGGCGTCATGTCGTTTTCCGTGCCGTTGATACTGTCTACGCCGTTATTGATGGCGATGAAGCGGATATCGTGGGCCGGAAAAAGCATTTCCGTATACATACCGACCTGCAGGTAGTCCCTTCCGAGACGGCTCATATCCTTGACGATAATGATGCCGATTTTGTCCTCGTTGATCATGCCTATGAGCCGCTGCCAGTCCGGTCTGTTGAAATTGGTCCCACTGTAACCATCGTCCACGAAATACATTGTATTCGGGAAATTCTGGTCATCAGCGTACTTTTTGAGGATAGCCTTCTGATTCACAATGGAGTTACTCTCCCCGTGAAGGTCATCCTCCTGTGAGAGCCTGCAGTACAGGGCCGTTATTTTGTCTCCTGCGATAGAGGAAGACGGTCTATATGTAGTTGTCATATTCATAAAAATCCTCCTTTCCGACCGTCTTCAAGCGGTAGTGTATTACACCGTACTATCGCAGAAAATGCAAGTCATTCAGGCAATATTGTTGTGTCCAAACTGATAACTTTTCTGCGCTGTTTCCACGCCGTCCAGTATCAGCTTTTTGACCTTGTCATAGGCCGTTTCCTTTGCCGCATCGCCCTGCACGGAGATGACCGTAAAAAGCGTATTACCGATGGTCATTTCCGTGCTGCGGCAGGGCTTGCCGTTATAGGTTGAGAGGGTGTTTTCCGTCATGCCGTCACCGCCAGAACCTTTACAGCCTCCGGACGGATAAGCAGCCCATCGAGATGCTCGACACCGAGATACCCGATTTTCTGCTCCAGAGCGAACTTTTCGTAAAGGGTACGCACGGTCAGAGGCACACGGTCGATGATGGTGTAGTAGGAGAAATCACCGAAGGCGATGGGTTTGCCGTCAGAGGGCATGAACTCGGAAATGTGGACAGGCTTACCGAGAACGGTGTCGCTGTTCTGATTCCAGAGGTACTGCCCGTTCTGGTCCTTGAGCGTTTTCAGCTTCAGAGCCGTTTCATCGTTCATGAGCCATGCGCCGCCGGAACGGTACTGCTTGTCCACGGAGAAGTACAGAGCCAGAACATCATCAAAGGTTATATCGCCGGTGACGTTGATGCCGGTCTCGGCATCGGACAGGATACCCTTGGGCATATTCACACCGGTGCCGTTGATGAAGGCGTTTTCCTCGGCTCTGCCGAAACGCTTGGAAAACTGGCCGACAAGGTAGGTCTCCAGATCGAAACTTTTGTCGCTGATGAAATCGTTCTCGATAGCGGTGATGATCGCCAGCTTGTGAGTAGCCACAGCCTTGTCCGGGAAACTGTCAACGGCGGTGGGAGTGGAGCCGCCTTCCGGTACCCAAACAGGAAGGTCCTCGGCATCGGACAGACGGATGGTGTGATCGTTCTTGGTGGCGTTCATAACAGTGCCGATCCTGCGGAAGAGGTTATGCGCCTTCAGAGCCGCAGAATACTTGTTACCGGTGCTCTCCGGGAGCAGATAGGTGTTGGTGAGAGAGTGCTTGCCGTCGATCAGATCTCCGAAGGCTTTGTCATCACCGTGCAGGCCCTTCCAGAAGCTGTCGTTGTAGCTGGATGTGCCGATGGAAGTGTAATTGTTGTTGAAGAATTTATTCATTTCGTTGTCCTCCTTACAGACAGTAGCGGCAAAGGTATACCGCCGTATTATTTGGTGTGTAGTAGTGTTCCATCTTCTTGCCGCAGCACGGACAGGCGATTTCGCCGGAATCCCTACTGCTGTGAAGATGATAGATGTGGTCCATGATTTCTTCGAGATACGGATTACCGCTGTCCTTGAGACGGGAATCCGACAGTGCCGGGAACATGGCCACTTTGTGTTTGCCGGAATCGTCAATATCGATTACCGGAAAATACCGTGGGATAGGCAGCCCGTATTCGTCTTTCGGCCTCATGAGTTGCCTCCGTCCAGTTCCTCGAAGCGGCCACGGCAGAATTGCATGGCTTCGGCATAGGACGGGAACGCCACGCAGGAGAAGCCGTACTGAACACGCCAGTGCCAGTTTTTATTGTCGTTGCTTTCGAGGATCGCCACGGGCCTGCCTCGCTTGGTACGCATCAGCTTCACGCAGGTGTAGTCCTTGGTGGAGAAGAATCTCACATCGTCCTGCGTGAACGCTGCTTTTTTCTGATAGATAAGTCTGTGAAACATAAACGTTTCCTCCTTGATTTTTTGAAAAAATTAGCCGGGGTTAATTACCCTTTTGATTTCGCGTTTTTACGCACGAGACCCCACGCCGCTGTCCGGCTGGAAAGGTCACAGAGATTCAGACCGCCCTACGGTCCACGGGGAGAACAGCTATCTCTCATATCGTCACCACCTTTCGCTTGGGGCAGATGGGGCAAGCAATTATGGTTATTTCGTAAGAACGATTTTCTATAGAAAAAACCATAGTCAGCTGCCCCATGTGCCACAGAGAGTTATTTCAAGAACTCCACTGCCTCACGGAGTGCGTATCCCATGAGGACTGTGGTTTTCTCTCCACCGGATTTCGGACGTTTTCGTATGACCTTGCCCACATCGAACTTCCGCAGCTCTGCAATGAAGTTCTTGTTGTTTTCCACATAGCAGCCGTTCCCGGCGCACCACGTGCGGTAGGCTTCATAGATTTCCGAGGTCTTGGTCTCAGCACCGGCATCGACTACAAGGCAGTCCTCCGCAAACTGAGCGATCTTGTCGCTGTCGTGGTAGTAAGCGTTGGTGGCATCAATAACCGATTGCGGAGGGGTAAATCCCTCGATCTGCAGGAGTCGGTATCCCTCCAGCATCCAGTTCAGGATTGCGCTCTGCACCTCCGGTTTGCCAAACTCCGCTTTCAGTCCTTTGTCCTGCTCCCATTCCTCGAAATGCTTGTCGAAGGGGATGATCAGCACACGGCCGCTGGTGAAAAGCGTGGTATCCGTGATGACCGGCAGATAGTTGGTGTTGACATAGAGCTTGAACTGCGGCTGGAAATCGAAGCTGTTCTCGTGCAGGAAACGGGCGTTGAGAGTATCGTTGCCGGTCATGCTCTTGACCTGAGCGGCATTGAGCAGAAGGCCCCGGCTCGGCTCAGAGATATTTGCCAGACGGATACCGGCAAGACGGGCGATATCCTCGCTGGGATTCTGGCTGTTGACGCTGTGCTTGAGCGCGATCGTCTCCGGTCTTACCGCTCTGCCATAATCGCCCATGACGCGCAGGATGCTTTCCATGAGTGTTCCTTTGCCGTTACGAGTGGTCTCGCCGTAGAGGAAGAACATACACTCGAAACGGGTATCGCCGCTGACGGAGTAGCCGAGAGCCTTTTGCAGGAACCGGGCCTTTTCCATATCACCGCTCATGATCTCGGTGATGAAGCGGCTGTACCGTTCACTCCGGGCACCGGGGACGTATTCCACGGGCGTGATCTTTGTCAGCCGGTCCTCGGCATTGTGTTCCCGGAATTCGTTTGTGCGAAGATCGAGGGTGCCGTTGGCGCAGTTGAACAGGAACCGGTCGTTATCGAATTCCTGCATAGGAATGGGATACACGCTCTGGGCATCGGACAGGATCGTAAGACGCATATGGCGGCTCTGCCATTTCCGGCAGAAATCGATATAGCTTTTGCGTTTATGCTCATCGTGGATATCCAGCGCATACCGCATGAGCGCGTTTGCCAGAGCCTTGCACAGCTCCATCGCTTTCAGGGAGCCGGGATCGGGTACCCAGTGCGTGCCGTCAAAGCAGTACCACTGCTTACGCTCCGGCACGAAACGGATGATGCTCTTGTAAACATCTGCGTACAATCTGCCGTTGCCGATGTCGTTCCAAGGGTAGCGGTCATTCTCTGCCGGATTGAGCGCACTCACCGTCTGCTGCAAATCGTTGAAATCGTCCGCCGCCGAGGATTTCCGCACGGGCTTGTAGAACTCCGTACACATCGCCACAGCCTTGCTTAGAGTGCCGATCCGGTAATCTTCCCGTTCCCATTTGTCGCGCATCAGAGCCGATTGCCTGAACAGCCGGTCCATTTGCCCGGTATCGCCGCCGCAGAAAAATGCAAGTCGGCAGCAGACGGATAAGTCCACTTCGCTGTGTGACATTCCGTCTGGGATTACGCCGTTCCACATGGCTTTGAAGTTCTCCCCGTTTTTATATGAGAAGGCTTTCTGAAGAACGGATTCATCGGAGAGATAGCTGCCCGGAGCGGTCACATGGGTTTTCGCCTTTTCCGGTCTTTTCATGTACTGTTCCAGCACAGCTGTCAGAGCCTCGGAACGCTCCTCAAGGTCGGTGCCGCTGATGGCGTTTCCCGTGACGGTGACGAAGCGGTTCGTGTATCCTGCCACATAGATCTCCAGCTTGTTCTGACGGTTATTGATGTAATAGCGGTCTTTGTCATAGGCCGGGAGCGATGCTTTGAAGAGAATGCGGACACCGGTCCCGGACGGACTGTATTCGGTATAGGTGTCCATCCGGGCAATGATGTCCTGCGCCATATCCGACAGTGCTCCGTCCGTGACGCAGTGGTCAATATCGATGGCGCAGATGTCACCGAACACACCGATGCCTATCCCGTCATATCCGTTTCGGCGGCTGACGGCGGCAGCGTAATCGGTGAAGGTGGCCTTGTTCGTTGAATCAGCCCTGAATCCGTTCAATTGATACGGCACCTTTGTCCTGTCCCCGTTTCGTTCTTCGTATTTCCAGAGGCAGAACGAGCCTCGTGTTTTCAGTTCCTGCGGCAGCTTTTCGTACATATCTGTAATCATCCTTTCCGGAGGGCTTTATCCCGTCCTCACTACCCACTGGAGGGTAATGGCTCAAGTGGTCCGCTTTTCTGGAGAAAATTTTCGTTCCCTCAACAGGTAGCCTTGGCGGAGGGCCAAAACTGACGGTTTCGGAAAATTTCTTTTCTCAATACCCACTGGAGGGTTTTGCAGGTTTTGAACGAAAGATTTTCAAATTTTCTTTCCCTCAATCTTCCCTTGACAAAAATCGCCGTTTGGCCAAAAAGTTTTGAAACTTTTTTCTCTCTACTTCTCAACGGACATGAGAAGCCGTTTTGAACGAAAGAAAATGAAAAAACCTCCGAGAAAATCCCGGAGGCGTATTGTTCACAATCCCGTCATTGATTTTTACGGAATTATTTGATATAATTATGCTATATCTTTGACCAGTCGAAGCAAAGGAGACAACAGATATGAGTTTTTCAGAAGAACTGAAGAGTATCCGGCAGCACTCCTTCCTGTCTCAGGAGGCTTTTGCCCGTGAGCTGAATGTTTCGTTCTCATCCGTCAACCGCTGGGAAGGCGGCAGAGCGAAACCGAATCTCAACGCCATGAAGAATATAAAAGCGTTTTGCGAGGCGCATAACATCGATTTCTCCAATCTCGAAAGAGAATGGTATGAAATGGGCAAGGAGGTCTGACGGTAATGGCAGATATAAAAAAAGAACAGGACGCCCTGTTCAGCACGATATATAAAATGGCCACCGATCTGGTGCACGCCGGTCACGTCTCGGAATGGGATTTCAAGTCATATGTGTTTGTGACGATGTTCTACCGCTATATCTCCGAGAATCTGACCGCCTATATCAACGCGGGTGAACGCGCCGCCGGTGATACGGCTTTTGATTATGCGAAAATGGCTGACGCCGATGCCGAGGGTGCGCGTGACGGTCTTATTCAGGAAAAAGGCTTTTTCATCCTTCCGTCTGAACTTTTCTGCAACGTGCTGAAGAATGCGAGAAACAACGAAAATCTCAACGAAACGATAGAGAGCGTATTCCGTCATATCGAGGAGTCCGCGAAAGGCAGCGATTCCGAAAGCAGCTTCACCGGGCTTTTTGACGATTTTGACGTCAACAGCAAATCCATCGGCGAGACCGTGGCAAAAAGGAACGAGGTGCTTGTCGACCTGCTTGAAGGCGTGAACAGGATGCCTCTGTACAGTTCCGAGGGTCTGAATGCCGACCTGTTCGGTGACGCATATGAGTACCTCATGGGTATGTACGCCGCAAACGCAGGAAAGAAAGGCGGTCAGTACTTCACCCCGGCGGACGTGTCGGAGCTGCTGGCGCGTCTCGGCACCATCGGCAAAACCACAGTAAACAAGGTATATGATCCGGCGTGCGGTTCCGGCTCTCTGCTGCTCAAGGCAGAGCGCGTCCTCGGCAAGGGACACATCCGTCAGGGCTTCTTCGGACAGGAGATCGACCTTACGACCTATAACCTGTGCCGTATCAATATGTTCCTGCATAATATCGAATTCGATAAGTTCAACATCGTCCGCGAGGATACGCTCATGGCTCCGCAGCATTGGGACGACGAGCCGTTTGACCTTATCGTCTGCAATCCGCCGTTCTCAAGGCCGTGGAAGGCTTCAAGCAATCCCGTTCTTATCAACGATCCGCGATTCGCTCCGGCGGGCGTTCTGGCTCCAGACTCCAAGGGCGACCTTGCTTTCGTCATGCACTGCCTGTCATGGCTTTCGGCTGACGGCGCAGCAGCCATCGTTTGTTTCCCCGGCATCATGTATCGCGGCGGCGCGGAGCAGAAGATACGCAAATATCTCATTGACAACAACTTCGTGGACGCTGTGATCCAGCTCCCGGCGAACCTGTTCCTCAACGTGACCATCTCCGTTGATATCATGGTCTTGCGGAAGAATAAAAAGGACAATAAGGTCCTGTTCGTGGACGCCTCCGGCGAATGCGTCAAAGTTACGAAAAACAACCGTCTTTCGGATGACAACATCGCGCATATCGTAAAAGCGGTAGCCGACCACAGCGAGATCGAGCATTTCTCTCATCTCGCGCCGTATGACGAGGTGGTCGAGAACGCGTATAACCTTTCCGTTTCCACCTACGTGGAGGCAGAGGATACCCGTGAAAAGATCGATATCAGAAAGCTGAATGCAGATATCAAAGAAATCGTTGCTCGTGAACAGATGCTTCGGAATGAGATAGAAACGATAATTGCAGAGATTGAGGTGTGAGATATGACAAAGTGGGAACTTGCACGCTACCTCATTGATGCTAAAAAGAATGTTGATAGTGTCCTGTACATTAGTGAGCACGGGCAGGAACTTTCAAATATTAATCTTCGGGACAAAATAAACAACATCAGAAGGTCATTTTTCATTAACTGCTGCGTGGTACTGGATAAATCAGTAAAGAAGAAAGAAATCTGTGCTTCTGATAAGGTGATAGATTCCATTTATCGTGAAAGAGATAAAAATGGAGCGCACAAAGACGAGGATTATCAGCCCAAGGAGTATACTTCAATATATGAGATTGCTGATGAAATGAAGGCGCAAATTATAAAAGTTAGGAAGGTGTGTGCCGAATCGCTTCCAGATTGCATTACGCTTGATTTTGTGCCACATGACCGTGAACTGTTTCGCTTGGTAAATGGAGTCAACAGCAATGCTGAAGAAATAATCAATAAAACAAAATATCCACTACGTAATACTCCAATCACGATCAGTGCAGGATTTAGTAAAAGGATATTTCATGACACTGAGGATATAAGAAAAATACCGGAATCGGAAAAATCTGATTATGCCGTTGTATTTGAAAATGGGATTAATCAGTATGAAGGTATTCAAAATCGACAGGATAGTTGTATTCTGGTTAACGTTCTTTATGGGCAAAATATATGGTGCTCTGTAAATTCTGAGAATTTTGCAGTTGTAGAGAAATGGACAAAACTCGGAATGATAGATACGTATGGACGTCCTGTCCCGATTGAAGGGTTAAGTGAATCTGCTTTAGAGGAAATCAAGCGCATAGCGGAAGAGGCAGGTATTAAAGATGAGTAAAATAAACGAACTTATAAAAGAATACTGCCCTGATGGTGTAAAAAGATTTCGTATAGACGAAATTTGTGCGATAACCCGTGGCCGAGTTTTATCGAAGGATTATATTGCAGCAAATGCCGGTGAATATCCTGTATATTCCTCCCAGACTGAGAATTATGGGGAGCTTGGTCGCATTTCAACATATGATTTTGAGGGAGAATACTTAACATGGACTACGGATGGAGCTAATGCCGGCACTGTTTTTTACCGCACAGGTAAGTTCAGTGTCACAAACGTTTGTGGCCTTCTTAAGGTTAATATAGAAAATCTATTAACACGCTATCTTTACTACACGTTGAGTGTGGAAGCTCCGAAATATGTCAATAGCGGTATGGGCAACCCCAAGTTAATGAGTAATGTTATGGCGCGTGTTACTGTTCCTGTACCTCCCATAGAGGTACAGAGTGAAATTGTCCGTATATTGGACAATTTCACGGAGCTTACAGCGGAGCTTACAGCGGAGCTTACAGCGAGGAAGAAACAGTATGAATACTATAGGGATACACTGTTGGATGTGCGAAAGATGTCCGAGTCAACCGAGGTAAGCCTTGGGGATATCATTTCAGTTGAGCGCGGTGTCCGTGTGGTGCGAGATCAGCTATCAGAAGACGAAGGGTATCCAGTCTATCAAAACAGCCTTACACCTCTTGGATATCATACGGAAAGCAACCGTAAGGGTGGTCAGACCTATTTGATTGGTGCTGGAGCAGCTGGTGACATAGGATATAGTGATGTGGATTTTTGGGCTGCGGACGATTGCTACACGTTTATTTGTCCTGAGACAGTAAATAATAGATTCCTTTACCACTGTCTCTCAAATCAGCAATCCCTAATTTATTCAAAAGTTCGCCGTTCAAGCATTCCACGGCTTTCACGAGATGAATTGCTGAAACTGAAATTATTAATTCCACCGCTTTCAGTTCAAGAGCGCATAGCAACAGTTCTCGACAACTTTGATGCCATCTGCTCTGACCTCAACATCGGTCTCCCGGCTGAAATCGAAGCCCGGAGAAAGCAGTACGAATACTACCGGGATCTCCTCCTTGATTTCAGTTCACAGATTGTTAACGTAGAGAGAGAGAGAGAGAGAGCAGGAGCGCGGCGCAGTGACGAGATAAAGCTGCTGCAGTATGTATTCGGATATGCGAATGTGCGGCTTGAAGAACTGTTTGAAACAAGGAATGGCTACACCCCTTCAAAAAGCAACTCCGCATATTGGGAAGGCAATACCTGCATCCCGTGGTTCAGAATGGAGGATATCCGTGAAAACGGTCGGATTCTTAACGATGCCACACAGCACGTTACTCCGGAAGCCGTAAAGGGAAGTCCGTTTCCTTCCAACTCCTTCATTATTGCCACGTCCGCAACAATCGGAGAGCACGCATTGATTACGGTTCCCTCGCTTGCGAATCAGCGTTTTACATATCTGATGTGCAAGCCAGAATACGCTGCGATGATTGATACGAAGTACATATTCTACTATTGTTTCAAGCTGGATGAATATTGCAAGGAGCATCTGAATCAAGGGAATTTTGCTTCGGTCGATATGTCAAAATTTGGAGAATTTCTTTTCTCACTACCGCCGATTGGCAAACAAAGAGAAATAGCGGATGTCCTCGACCGTTTTGACACCCTCTGCAATGACATCACGGAGGGGTTACCCGCCGAGATCGAGGCTCGTAGACAGCAGTACGAGTATTACAGAGATAAACTGCTGACATTTAAGGAAGTATAAACCCGAGGAGGTGCTGTTGTGCCGTATTTCAATATCGTAGCACAGACCACAGAAAACACCGTTGTAACGGAATATGAACCCGTCAAGGCCCGTTCCGACAGCTATCAGAGCGAGGCGGAGCTTGAACGGGAGTTTATCCGTATGCTCACGGAGCAGGGCTATGAGTATCTGACCATCCACACGGAGGCGGAGCTTGTCGCCAATCTGCGCACACAGCTTGAAAAGTTGAACGGATACACTTTTTCCGATTCCGAATGGGACCGTTTCCTCAAAGAGTGCGTGGCAAATCCCAATGAGCATATTGTGGAGAAGACCCGGAAAATACAGGAGGACTTCGTGCAGGTGCTCCGCCGCGATGACGGCAGCAGCAAAAATATCCTTCTGATCGACAAGAAAAACGTGCACAACAATTTCCTGCAGGTCATCAATCAGTACACCGTCAGCCAAGGGGACGGCGCGAAGCACGACAACCGCTACGATGTTTCCGTTCTCGTCAATGGTCTGCCGCTTGTGCATATCGAGCTGAAACGGCGTGGTGTTGCCATCCGAGAGGCGTTCAACCAGATCAACCGCTATCAGCGTGATTCCTTCTGGGCAGGATGCGGTCTGTTCGAGTACGTGCAGATTTTCGTTATCAGCAACGGTACGAATACCAAGTATTACTCCAATTCCACACGCTTCAACGCTATCAAGGACTCGAATTCCTCCAAGGCGAAAAAGGAAAAGACATCTAACAGCTTTGAGTTCACTTCCTATTGGGCGGACAGCAACAATGTGGTGATCCCGGATCTGATCGATTTTACGCGTACCTTCTTCGCGCGGCATACGATTCTGAACGTGCTGACGAAATACTGCATCTTCACATCCGAGAATATGCTGATGGTCATGCGTCCGTATCAGATCACGGCAACGGAGCGTATCCTCAACCGCATAGAGATCGCTACCAATTATAAAAAGTACGGCAGTGTGGCCGGTGGCGGCTATATCTGGCATACCACAGGCTTCGGCAAGACGCTGACCTCGTTCAAGACGGCGCGGCTTGCGTCCAATCTGCCGTATATCGACAAAGTGCTTTTCGTGGTCGACCGTAAGGACCTCGACTACCAGACCATGAAGGAATATGACCGCTTCGAGAAAGGCGCGGCCAACAGCAACACGTCCACGGCAATTTTGAAACGGCAGCTTGAGGACCCGAATGCCCATATTATCATCACCACCATTCAGAAGCTGTCTACATTTGTAAAAAAGAATCCGGGCCATCCCGTTTATCAGAGCCACGTGGTTATTATCTTTGACGAATGCCACCGCAGCCAGTTCGGTGATATGCACACGGCTATCGTTAAGAATTTCAAAAAATACCATCTGTTCGGATTCACCGGCACACCGATTTTCGCGGCGAATGCAGGAGCGGTCCGCAATCCACACTTCTTCACAACGGAGCAGACCTTCGGAGATCAGCTTCATACCTATACCATCGTTGACGCCATCAACGATAAAAACGTCCTGCCGTTCCGCGTGGACTACATCAAAACGATGGATACCGACCCGGATATCGATGACAAGGACGTCTGGGATATCGACCGCGAAAAGGCGTTCATGGCTCCGAAGCGTATCGAGCTTGTCACACGGTATATACTGGAGCATTTTGACCAGAAGACCTATCGCGGCGATAAGACCTACCTCTTCAACGCGCTGACCAATATTTCGGAAGTGGCATCTTCCGGGCGCGGCACCGTGGAGGAGATCAAGCAGAAGCAGCGTGTCAGCGGCTTCAACAGCATCTTCTGCGTGGCATCCGTCCAGATGGCAAAACTCTACTACGAAGAGTTCAAAAAGCAGATGGCCGCCGATCCTGCGCGTTCCCTGCGTATTGCGACCATTTACAGTTACGGCGCGAACGAGGAAGAGGCTGACGGCATTCTCGATGAGGAGAATTCCGAGGACACCTCCGCACTGGATCAGTCCTCCCGTGATTTTCTTGAAGCCTGCATCCGTGATTACAACGGGATGTTCCACACGAACTATTCTACGGACGGAGACCGTTTCCAGAATTACTATAAAGACGTGTCCCTCCGTATGAAAAACAAGGAACTTGACCTGCTGATCGTGGTCAATATGTTCCTTACAGGCTTCGATGCCACCACGCTCAACACGCTGTGGGTGGATAAAAATCTGAAGATGCACGGCCTGATTCAAGCATTCAGCCGTACCAACCGAATCCTGAACAGCATCAAGACCTTCGGCAATATCGTCTGTTTCCGCAATCTGCAGAAACGTGTAGATGACGCCATTTCGCTGTTTGGCGATAAAAACGCGACCGGCATCGTGCTGATGCAGACGTTCAAAGATTATTACTACGGCTTCATCGGTCCCGATGACAAGCATCATCCCGGCTATGTGGATATGATAGAAGAGCTGACGGACAGGTTCCCGTTGTCTGTGCCGCAGATCATCGGTGAACAGAATCAGAAAGACTTCATCGCCCTGTTCGGCTCAATTCTTCGTATGCGGAATCTGCTCGTATCCTTTGACGATTTTGCCGGAAAAGAAATCATTTCCGAGCGCGACCTGCAGGATTATCTCGGTCGCTATCAGGACCTGCGTGACGAATGGCGTAACCGTAAACCCGGCGGCGATAAAGAAGATATTACGGATGATGTCGTTTTTGAGGTGGAACTCATCCGCCAGATCGAAATCAATATCGACTACATCCTCCTGCTCGTAAAGAAATACCATGACAGCCACTGCCAAGACAAGGAAGTGCTTATCACAATCCGGAAGGCAGTTGAAGCTTCACCAGAGCTGCGTAGCAAAAAGGCACTGATTGAGACCTTCATCGCCGGAATCAATGACGTGGATGACGTTATGCTCGAATGGCGTTCGTTCGTGGCGGAGGAACGTGAAAAGCAGTTGATTCAGATTATTACCGAAGAAAAACTGAAAGAGGACGAGACCCGGAAGTTCATGGAAGACTCCTTCCGTAATGGTGAAATCAAGACCACAGGCACGGACATTGAGAAAATCCTGCCTCCGGTTTCTCGATTCGGCGGCGGTAATCGTGCGCAGAAGAAGCAGACGGTAATCGATAAGCTGAAAGCCTTCTTTGAACGATTCTTTGGTATCGGTGATTCCAGTTTTGCAAAGAAGCCGGAAGCTGCCACGGTTTATGATATCGGTCCTGCGCCGATGCAGATGGTAGCTGAACCTCCTGCAGAGTACGGAAAGAAAAACGATTGAGAAAAGGCACAAAAAAAGACCACTTCAAAGGAAAACAATCCTAAGAAGTGGTCTTGCTTTTTACCCGCTTGAAGACGAATGGACAATGGTTTTTGAATTATCCCTTATCCGCTCCGCCTTTCATCCGGCGGCGTTTTTTCGTATTCGATTTGGGCTTGCCCGCTTATTGCAGCAGTTCGTCAAGCCGTGTGAGGAACGCGTCGATGTCGCTCCGCTCCGTGCCCCACGCCGTTACGAGCCTTATCGGTATCAGCCCGTCCTTCTCGGGCGACCATTCATAGAAGAAGAACTCCTTTTCAAGTTCGCGCACAACTCCTGCGGGCAGTATCGGGAAAAGTTGATTGGTGCAGGACGCGCCGACGAAGGGGATACCCCGCGCGCTAAGCCCGTCGCGCAGTATGTCCGCAAGTTCGTTCGCCTTTGCAGCGAGGCGGTAATAAAGACTGTTTTCACCGCCATCGAGCAGCGCCTCAAACTGTACGCCGATCAGCCGCCCTTTGGCGAGCATTCCGCATTGGCGCTTTATCATAAAGCGAAAATGATCGTCAAGCCCCTTTTTTATAATCAGCGCTTCGCCGAGGAGCGCGCCGTTCTTCGTTCCGCCGATGTAGAATGCGTCGCAGCAGCGCGCTATATCACGTATGCTCGCGTCGTTTTGACGGCAGGTCAGCGCGGAGCCGAGGCGCGCGCCGTCTATATAGAGCAATAGCCCTTTTTCTTGGCATTTCGCATAGAGGGTTTCGAGTTCATCCTTTTGGTAGATCGTGCCGAGTTCGGTGGGCTGGGAGATATAAACAAGCCCCGGTTCGGGCGTATGCTCGTCCTGATACTCCTCAAGTGCGCGGTCTATAAGCGCGGGCGTGAGTTTTCCGTTTTCCGCCTCAACAGTTACGATACGATGCCCCGTGCCCTCGAGCGCGCCAGTTTCGTGAAAATAGATATGTCCCGTGCGTGCGGCGATGACCGACTGATAGGGTCTTAAAACCGATGCGGCAAAGGTAACGTTGCAGGGCGTGCCGCCGACCATAAAATGTACGCTTACGCTTTCGTCGCCGATGAGTTCCTTTATCATCGCGCCGGCACGCTCGCAATGCGGGTCGAGCCCATAGCCGTCGGTATGCTCAAGGTTCGTACTAACTATCGCGCTCAAAACATCGGGATGCGCGCCTTGACTGTAATCGGAACGAAAATAGATCATAACTCTCTCCTTAAACTTTTGTTTAATTTAGAATAACATATTCCGCGCTCCATTTCAAGCGCAAGGCGCGTTTTGAGGTGTTGAATTAAGGCGCAAAAACTGATAGAATATGCGTGAAGTTAAGTCCCGAGGGGGAGTGTATGAGCGGTTTTGAGGTTATAAAAACGGAGGGCAGCGCAAGGCGCACAAGGCTTTCAACGGTGCACGGCGTTATCGAAACGCCCGTGTTTATGAATGTCGGAACGGCCGCGGCGATACGCGGCGGCGCGGGAAGCGACGACCTTAAGCGCATCGGCTGCACCGTGGAACTGTCCAACACCTACCACCTGCATCTGCGCCCGGGCGACGAACTGATAAAGCGGCTCGGGGGTATACGGCGCTTTATGAATTGGGACGGTCCCGTTTTGACCGACAGCGGCGGGTTTCAGGTGTTTTCGCTCGCGCACAGGCGCAAGATAACCGAGCAGGGCGTGCGCTTTTCGTCCTATATCGACGGCAGGAGCGTGTTCATAGGGCCGGAGGAGTCCATACGCATCCAGTCAAACCTCGCCTCGACGATCGCGATGGCTTTTGACGAGTGCATAGAGAATCCCGCACCGTACGATTATGTCGCAGCGTCGATCGACAGAACGACGCGCTGGCTCGAACGCTGCCGCGCGGAGATGACGCGGCTCAATGCGCTTGAGGACACGCTGAATCGGGATCAACTACTCTTTGGCATAAACCAGGGCGGCGTCCATACCGACCTTCGCGTCAGGCATATGAAAACCATACGCGATATCCCCGTGGACGGGTTTGCGATAGGCGGGCTCTCCGTCGGAGAAACGGCGGAGGAGATGTATACCGTGATCGACGCGGTCGCGCCCGAGATGCCTGCGGACAAGCCGCGCTATCTTATGGGAGTGGGAACGCCGCTGAACATCCTCGAAGCGGTGCATCGCGGCATAGACTTTTTCGACTGCGTGCTTCCGATACGAAACGCCCAGCACGGCAATCTGTTCACGTGGAACGGCAAGATGCGCCTGCTCCACAAACGCTATATCGAGGACGGCCGCCCGATCGACGAAAACTGCGGCTGTCCCGCCTGCACGCATTATTCAAGGGCGTACATACGGCATCTATTAAAAGCGGACGAGCGACTCGGTATGCGCCTGTGCCTATTGCACAATCTGTATTTTTACAACGAGTTGACGGCGCGTATGCGCACGGAGATCGAAAACGGCACTTTTGATGCGTTCTATCAAAAATACAGGCTCATCCTCGGCGAGTTTGCAAATTGAGGAAAAACTATGGCAACAACAAAGGATCAACTTTTATACATTCTCGACCGCCTCGGTGAAACGCAGGGCATCACCTATAAACGAATGATGGGGGAGTACCTGCTATATAAGGACGGCACGCTGTTTGGCGGCGTCTATGACGGCAGACTTTTGATAAAACCCGTCAAAGCCGCCGTGGATATTATGGGCGAAGCGCGTTTTGAACTGCCGTACCCGGGCGCAAAGCCTATGCTTTTGATAACCGAAACGAACGACCGCGCGGCGTTGAAATCGATCGTCGAGGCGGCGTGCGAGGCGCTTTCGCAAAAGTGAAGCAGGTTTTTTATTCCGTCCTCTTTCTGCCGCACGGCGGTTGACAAATGCGCGCGGCAAGGCTATAATCTAATCAAACATATACTTATTATGAGGAAAGAATTGACAGAGGGCAAAATATCAAAACGCATCGCGCTATTCGCGCTGCCGATATTCATCGGGCAGTTGTTTCAACAGATGTACAATGTTGCCGATTCGCTCGTTGTTGGCAACGTGCTTGGCAAGCAGGCCCTTGCGGCGGTCACTTCATCGGGCAGCCTGATATTTCTCATTGTCGGCTTCATCTACGGCGTATTCGTCGGCGCGGGCGTCGTCATAGGGCGCTATTACGGAGCGCAGCGCTATGATATGGTGCACCGAGCGGTGCACACAACGGTCGCGTTCGGGCTTGCGGCGGGCCTGTTTTTAACCGTTTTCGGCATCATCTTCACACCGCATATCCTTAAACTTATGAACACTCCCGAAGATGTTATCGATAAGTCGATAATCTATTTTCGATTCTATTTTGCGGGCTCGATAGGCAGCGTGCTTTACAATTCATTCAACGGCATCTATCAGGCGCGGGGCGACAGCAGGCACCCGCTGTACTATCTGATGATCGCTTCGATAACCAATGTTTTTTTGGACATTCTTTTCGTCAAATACCTCGGCTTCGGCATAAAGGGCGCGGCGATAGCGACGGCGATCTCGCAGTTTTTGAGCGCGGGCATATCGTTTTTTAAACTCACCCGCGTGGACGACGTGCATCGGATCACCGTCAAGGATATCCGCTTCGATCTGCATCTTCTTAAAGAAATACTTGCAACGGGTCTGCCGACGGGCGTTCAAAACTCCGTGATCGGTTTTGCGAACGTCATCGTGCAGTCAAACATCAACGTATTCGGCTCGGACGCGATGGCGGGCTGCGGCTCGTACTCCAAACTCGAAGGCTTCGCGTTTTTGCCCGTTACGAGTTTCAGCGTTGCGCTGACGACCTTCACAAGCCAAAATCTCGGCGCGAAAAAATACGACCGCGTAAAAAAAGGCGCGGCGTTCGGGCTTGCTTCGGGTGTTGCAATCGCGGAGATCATCGGCCTTATCTTCTTCATACTCGCGCCGATACTGATAGGCATATTCGACCGTGAACACACCCCCGAGGTCATAGCGTTCGGCGTTCGTCAGGCGCGGACGGAAGCGCTGTTTTACTGCCTGCTCTCGTTCTCGCATTGTATGGCGGGCATCATCCGCGGCTCGGGCAAGACCACCGTGCCGATGCTCGTTATGCTGATATGCTGGTGTGTGATAAGGGTATCCTATATCACCGCCATCACGCATTACATAAAGGATATCACAGTAATATTCTGGGCGTATCCGCTCACTTGGGCGCTCAGCACAATCGCGTTCACGCTGTACTTTTTCAAGGCGGACTGGATGCACAATTTTGAGCGCAAGGAAGAAAAGATGCTTAAAAAGCGCGGCGCGTGATGCGCTGTCGCTTTTTGCAATAGATCAATAAACAGAAAGACTAACTATTAAAAGTCAACCCTTATTTTAGTAGTTGTGTCGATAACGCTCTCCGATTACCGCCGCCATTGACAAACAGCATTCAAATGCTGAAAAAAAGGATGCGAGGGCGACGGGAGAACAGGAAACAAGGTCC
>JAFYJD010000005.1 GCA_017538255.1 Clostridia bacterium
ATCGTCGTAGGTGTAGCCCGACGCGCCGCCGTTTACCTCGGTGATGGTGTAGACCAAAACGACTTTGTCAGCGTAACTGCCGTCCTCATTCACGAACAGGCTCCTGTCGTAAACGATGGGATCGAATACGATGCTGCCGTCATCGTTGTTGGTAACAGTCTGGATAACGCCGTTCTCGTCTGCGAGTTCAAAACTGAACGCGCCCGCTTCCAACGTCATGTTCTCAAGCAGTTTCTGCGCTTCAAGAACGACCTGACCCGTTGAGTTATATACATTCTCAACGATCAAGTTTTCCTGTCCGTCATAGAGCACGCTCTCAACGATCAGTCCATTGGCTTCATTCGTTACAACCGTAACGACGACCTTGTGCCTCGTCGTGTCATAGCTGACTCCGCCCGCACTTCCGGCTTCCTCTCTAATATAATAGGTGTACGTGCCGATGTCCGTTACAGTGATC
The DNA here is from genome assembly GCA_017538255.1 of Clostridia bacterium. Lineage (GTDB taxonomy): Bacteria > Bacillota > Clostridia > Christensenellales > CAG-138 > PeH17. The sequence continues at coordinate 458 of JAFYJD010000005.1, forward strand.
ATGTCAAAATATGCAAACTGCCGTTTTTGAGTAACCACTTTGCGATCAAGCTCCACGCCGTTTTCGTCCTCCAGAACGAACACAAATTTATCATTCGCGTTCCAGGGGCGGCCTGTGAGCTTTTTATCGGCCTGCAGGTTAAATGTTGCCTGCACGAAGACATTGAAAACCGTGTAGGAGAACCCGGTTTCCGAAGGATTCTCTCTAATCTCAACCGTCCAGCCGGGAATGCCCAACGGTAATTCCTCTACTGTATACAGTATCTCTTCACCCGTCAGGATGCCGTCGGCGTTTGTGCGATATTTATCAAGAAGCCCAAACGTATGCTGCCATATATTGTTTATCCCCAGAACTTGCGGCTCTCCAACCTTCTGTCCGTCCGCAAAAAGTTGGATCCGAACCTCTTGCGGGATTTCAACCAAAACCTCATAAGAAACCCACATCTTTCTCACAAAAACATCTACGCAGCCCGCCATATGGTACATAGTTTCCGTTTCTATCGGCTGACTGAGTTCCACATTATTGGCCGCGGTGATCCTTGCCGTGTTTTCATAGCGTTTCACGCCGGCTTCGGTCAGCGCATCCACGTCCGTTTTAATAACGATCACGGTTTTTTTATCCGCGCCCGGCTCCTGCTTTGCGATGGTAAAGAGGAGTCTTTGACCGTCAACATCACAGGAAATGCCGCTCACGTCCGCAATGGGCACGGGGCTGTTCCCGTTCAGCCCAACCAGAATGTTTCTGACGGTAAGTCCCGCAGGGATCGGGTCCTCCACGACCACGTTGTGCAGATCGGTAGTGCCGCCGTTCTTCACCTCAAGGGTGTAGTCGATGGTGCCTGTTCCGTCCCAATCAACCACTCGGGGTTCCGCACTTGTGCCTGTCTCCGGATCGGAGGTTTTGGTGATACCCACATCGATATCCTTCAGCGTCACATAGGCGCTGCCAATGAGTGCTTCCTGCCGAACAGTTTCGTCGGTTAAAGTGTGGGCAAACTGAAACGCTGAAGCGTTGATAGCGCTGCCGTCCCGGTAAACGTCCGGCGCCTTCATTTTGATTATGACCTGCATCGTCTGTCCCGCAGCCAGAACAAACGGAAATCCATCGGCGTCATAACGGCAGTCAATGGCTATTGCGGTGACCGTGCTCGGATCTTCCGGCAGCTCGGTACTCCAGATATCGGAGTACAACTCAGTATCGAACTCCGACATGGTCGGTTCCATCTTGCTCGTCAATGTGGTGGAATAATAGACGACCGGCGCACAGTAGGCGCTGGATAGGTCGGAAGCGTTTTTCTGCTTTCTGATCTGCGCCACATCTACGGACTCAAAGAGTCCGCGCCACGCGCTTTCCTGATCTTGACCTTCTACTCCCGACTCCAGAATATCATAGAAGCAGATGCCATAACTCTCGATGTTGACCTGGCTGCTGTACCTCAGGCGATACCGGTAGCCGTTGCCCACGGTCACCTCCGCCGACGGACCGAAACTGTCTTCGTAGGGAAGCCCGTTCAACGTTTCTTCCGCCATAACGTGCTTGCTGAAGCCCGATTCAACAACGCCGCTCTTGGGCCAGTTGATGGTATTCTGGGCAAAGAGCACCAGTTTTCCGTCGGCAAGCGCCGCATCGTTTATATCGGTAAAGGCGGCGTCGCGGCCTTCCATATAGGGACCCACTTTGTCGAAGGTATTGTTTGCATTAACATACTGCCCGTTTCCGCAGCCGTCCAAAACCAAGCCCACATTGTTTAAGGTCAGTTCCCCGTTGGCGTTGATATTGTCAAACGGATTCTCAAGCTGGAATGCGACCTGTACCTTGCTGTAGAACTGCGGCGTCTGGAACGGATTTGTGAACCCCGGATCCGTGATATCAAAACTGATCTTCACCATGGTCTGGCCCGTTGCCGGATCCACATAACTTTCCAGATCCAGCGCCTCGGGACCCCATGTTTGATAACTTTGGTCTTTGCTCGGTTTTGACATCTTATGGTTGTTGGCATATCTTTCGGCACTCAAAAGGCACGTGCTGTCGTCTGACTCCGTATAGATCAAACGCAGACTGTCCGGCCTGATCGTCGTGCCGAGAGGCAGCAGCTCGTAAAAGGTTCCTTTGAGCAGTTTATACTGATCCGTGAGACCTGTTCCAGCGGTATCCGAACGGGATATCCTTGTTGTCAGGCTTGAACTCAGCACCACCCAGGAAAGACGCTTGCCCTGCTGAGCAGCCTCGGCCTGCGTCGGGTTTGTATTGTCCGGGGTATGACTGGCCTTGGAAAGACTCGTAGCGATGCTGGGTCTTTGCAGCTGGTGGTAGGCGTATCTTACATCGCTGCCGGCAGTATGGTCGATCATCACCGTTTCCGTCTCATAATTGGGATCAACGAGAGGATGCGTCTTCAAGGTCATACCGTTCCATACATTTGTGTATGAAGCGGCGGTGGAACTTGTGTTGCTCTGATGCTTGAGGATAGTGTTTTTGACATGCTCCGTAGGCAGCAGTTTTGCGTCCACGCCGTATCTGAGGCGCAGTTTATAACTGGTCGAATCATAGACCAGTCTAAACTCCACCGTTCCCTCCGGGAATACATACCGACCCCATGTGAACGGGATAAGGTTATCGGTATCGACCGTGCTGCCGTCCCAACTGCAGACAATATTGTTCAGACTGCTGCCCTTGACCACGGCGCAGTAGGGCACGAAATCGGTCTCGCCCCTCGTTCGGACGGAGATATAGACCGTTCCATAGTCCTCCTTAACTTTTGAGGCGACCGGATCGATCTGGACAGCGCCCATAACAGACTGAGCGCGGTATTCCTCCCAGTAACCGAGTTTGAATCCCGGCAGCTCGTAGTCGTCATCCGTCAGCATTTCCGTATTGTTCTTTACGTTTGTCCAGGAGGTCGTATAGTTGCCCGGGGTAAAAAACAGACCTGTATCCTGTATTTCCACGTGCTGTCCCCTTGATTGACCTTCGCTTGTTCTTGGGGCTACGCGTCCATAATCGATTATCCATCCCGCAACATGGGCCGAAGTGGCGCTGCTGCTGTCGCGTATAGTGACCGGGATATCCCCAAGCAGCATGATCTGTCCCAAGGGATGGGTTCTGAATAATTCGGAATTTGTTTCGACCCATTTTTCGAATTCGATCACTCCTGGGTCGGGTTCCTTTATATAGACCCTGGTATTTGCGGACTTTACAACGTCCCTCTCATATCCGCTGTCCCATGTTTCCTTCATACGCACGGTGCCGGATACCGCAAAGCCGTCGGTTTCCAAAGCCGTCTCGCCGTAGATAGTCCTTGCCATATAGATGACGTCCTTTGGGTAGCGCATCAACACACCCCAGCCGACGCCGTTGTATCGATCTGAAGTGTTATTCGGCGTCGCCACTACGCCGCCCCAGGACACATATCCCGTTCTGTGCGGAGTGTAGGTTCCGTACTGTGAATAGACAAGGCGTTTTTCAGTATTGTTCTTCCCCGCGATGCCTGCCAAAGAGGCGAGAGACTCGAATATGTCGCCGCTGCCCCTTGCCGCGTTCCAATCCGTCGGCTGCTTGGTGATGCCTACGGGTTCACCCATCCAGACGTGTTCCACCCCAGCGTTGTCAACGAAACTGATCTTGTTATCTTCGGGCAGCATCTGTATAGCGCTCTTCCACGGCTGCGTGGTATTTCTGTAATAGCGGGAGTTATAGACCTTCCATACAATATAGAAGTAATCGTCCGCATCGTCGGGCTTCGGACCCCAAATCTCGTCCCACGCAAGCCATACGGCATTGCCCGCCGTGTTTCCTGCCGCCGGAGGGAAGGCTGTTATAGTAGTGTACGTTTCGGCACGAGTCCTTATATCAACGGTGAACTTATGATAACCGAGCTCGGTATCGTTCATCGTCAAAAAAGCTTCGATCGTGTCCCTGTACGGATTCTTCCAGTTCTGCCACCACGGAGTCGAAGGATTCTCGTCGTCCGGATAGCCGCCGTTTACATCCAGCGGATTGAAGGTCCAGTTTACATAGCCGCTGAAGCTCTTGCTGCTGTCGCGGATGGCCCTGTAGTTATAGACCAGATAGTAGCCTTCGCTCGGCGCAGCGCTCATTATGAAATCGCTATCGTCCGTCGGCTCGGTTTTGATATCCGAAGTTAGGGTTCCGATAAGCGTTCCGTCCCAAGACTTCACAATATGTTCCGGTATTTTGAACTTGACCGCTTCGGCGGGAATATAAGCATTGGTATCCACCGAACGCACAGTAAATGTGAGAAGCAGGCTTATACCGGTCAGAGTCAAATTGGTCGGATGGAGCATAAGAACCCCGTCTTCGTCATAACTGATTTCGGTGCCGTCCGCCGCCGTGCCCCATACGATGCCCCATTCGTATTCAAGCCCGTTGTACGAGCCCGATCCTCTTGAGCCGTCTTTGTTGTTTGGCGGCGCCTTTGCCCCTTCCGCGGCAGGCAGCGCGATTTCGGACTCCGGCACGGCGTCTTTGCTGTTCTTAAAAGCACGTTCGCGCTGTGCGCCGATTGCCAAACCGGTTATCGGCATAAGCGAAAGCAACATCAATGCAGCCATGATCGCCGCCAATATTCTGATGTTTCGTTTTTTCATTGCACAATCCTCCTGTTCCTATTCCTGTGCGTATTTTTTAACCATAATATTCTACCCGATTGTATATCGCTTGTCAAGTGTTGATTGCAACTTTAACCGTTCAACCGCTTGTCAATCATTATTGATATGGGTAATTCGTCAGTCTTTTTTCTTGCACAGATACTTATCGACCTTTTCCTTCATAGAGTCGGAGATCTTTCTTTCGATCGGGAAAACGGGGGCGTTGATCACGCGCTTTGAGAACTCGAGCGCGTTTTGCAGCGTGATATCGAGCGCCTCTGCGGACATATAGCCGTATTTGAGGTTATCGTAGCGGTCGTGTATGAACGCGGTGCCCGGTGCGCCGAAACGGCAGAAGTTGATCGCGGGAACGCCGTTGTCCGCAAACGGGATGCTGTCGCTCGAATAGGTGTCGTCCTCAACAACAGCCGCCCTGCCGAGTTCCTTCATCATTGTATCGGCATAGTGCTTGAGCTGCTCCGTGCCCATCGTGAAGATGAGTTCCTTGCCGAGTATCGGCGCGGCAACGTCTACGTTTATCATAAGGCGATGGTTTTTGAGTTCCTCCTCGTGCGCCTTGACATAGGCCTTGCTGCCGAGCAGACCCTGCTCCTCTGAGCCGTACCAGTTGAACTTGAGCGTGCGCTTGGGCGGATTTGCCATAAAGTAGCGCGCAAGTTCCATAATTATCACGGAGCCGGACATATTGTCGTAAACGCCCGTGGAGAAATAAACGCTGTCAAAATGCGCGCCAAAGGATACTATCTCGTCCGGATATTCCGTGCCCCTGATCTCGCCGCAGACATTCCGTGAAATGCCCGTCTGCTGCTCGCTGACGAGTTCGATATGCACTTTTTTTGCGCCGCGCTTTACGATGTCGAGCGCGTCGAACGCGCGCATATTTACAAGCACGTTCTCGCCGTGGCGCTCGGTGTATATCTCGCGGATCTTTCTGATGTCGAGATCGGTCTTGTCGAGTTCGTCTATCAGCGTGCCCGAGAAGGTGATTATCGCCGCGGGCTTTGCCTTTTGAATGCGCTCATAGGCATCGAGCGTGAACCTGCCGTTGATGAGGATCGCCTTGCCCTCAACGCCGACAAGATTAGCTTCGAGCGCGTTTTCCGCATAAACGAAGTCGAGATCGACGCCGTTTTCGGGGGTGGAAGCGGAGCGGATGAAGCCCGTTATCTCGTATTCCTGTTCATAGGGCTCGACGACCTTGAATACCGCCTTTTTGACCGCGCCCGCCTCGACTTCAAACTCCTCGATCGTGCAGTCCAGCCCGAACGAAGCGGCCTCTTGTTTCAGTTCCTCCGCGGCGCGCTTTTCTTCCTCGGTGCAGCTCACGCGTTCATAGCCGAGTTTCTCCATAAGCTCGAATGCTCTTTTTGCCGATACGGTTTTGTTGTTCATTTTATATTTCCTCGTATAATGATGTAGTAGTTTTTATTGTCCCTCTCCAAGGACATGTGCTACACTGTTTGGGATGCTGTGGATCGGTTAAATCCTCCTACCGCATGACGGTTTAAGAAAGGCTCCGACCACAGCCCTTTGCAGTATTG
>JAFYJD010000006.1 GCA_017538255.1 Clostridia bacterium
GGACCTTGTTTCCTGTTCTCCCGTCGCCCTCGCATCCTTTTTTTCAGCATTTGAATGCTGTTTGTCAATGGCGGCGGTAATCGGAGAGCGTTATCGACACAACTACTAAAATAAGGGTTGACTTTTAATAGTTAGTCTTTTATATTCTAATCCTTTTTGCCCGCTATGGCAAGGCTTTTTATCACGCTACATATCTTGATCGCTATTATACGCATATTGCTTAAAAATCTTTTAAAAACGCAAATCATACTTTTAAGTTTATTTTCAACATTCGGTGCTATATTATGGTATAATAAATCAAAGCGATACGATTTGGAAAAGGAACCTCTATGCAAATACTTGTTGTCGAAGACGAATTAAACCTTGCAAAGGCGCTCAAACGCATACTTGAGCATCAGGGCTATTTTGTGGACACCGTTGAGGACGGACTCTCTGCGATAGACTATGCAAAGGGTATGGAGTACAACCTTATCATACTTGATGTCATGCTCCCGCAACTCGACGGGTTTGAGGTCGTGCGCATATTGCGAATGGACGGCGTCAACACGCCCATCCTTATGCTTACCGCGCGGACTTCCACGAGCGATAAGGTGGCTGGACTTAACGGCGGCGCGGACGATTATATGACCAAACCCTTCGAGCCCGAAGAACTGCTTGCGCGTGTGGGCGCACTTACAAGGCGCAAGGGCGAAGTTATCGTCAACAGCATCAAGTACAACGATCTTGAACTCGACCTCTCGTCCGCTATGCTCTCGTCCGGAGGCGAATCCGTTCAGCTCAGCCACAAGGAGTTCGAGGTGCTTAAAACCTTTTTGACCAACCCCACTATGACCATACCGACCGAAACGCTTCTGATAAACGCGTGGGGCCTTGACTCCGAAGCTACGGACAACAATGTTGAGGTCTATATCTCGTTCATTAGAAAAAAACTCAAATACCTCGGCTCGGCAATATCCATACGAAAAATACATAAGATCGGCTACCGTTTGGAGGTGAGCGAGTAATGCAGCAGTATCGCCAACGATTCGTTATCTATACAATGACGCTGATAGTTTTCGTACTCGCTGCCGTGTTCTTTGCCATAGGCGTGTTTATGTACCGCACCGAGATGAAGGAACTTGAAAAGACGATGAGCCTCGTCGGTGTGCCTTGGGATGAGCCGAACGGCAACTTTATGCCCATAGACGGCCGCCCTCCACTCCTATACGACGACGGAACGGACGAACATCTGCGCGATACAAACTTGAGGCGACTCTCGAACGAAGGCATCCTAACCGTGTTCGTCGACGCGCAAACGGGCGTTATATTTATACTCAACAACGGTTTTTCGATCGATCCCGATGATATAATCGAGGCTGTTGAGCAGATAATCTCCGCAAAGCAGGATTTTGGCACGCTCAAGAGTTCGGGCTATATCTACCGCCGTGAAAATGTTGGCAGCAACTATAAGATCGCTCTTGCGGACAAGGCCTACATCCTTTCGAGGATGGCGCGCAACGCCCTTCTGCTGTTTGCGGGATTCGCTTTTTCGATAGTGCTTTTCTTCCTGATCAGCCTTTGGCTTTCAAAACTCGCGGTCAAACCGCTTGAGAGGGCGACCGCGCTTGAAAGGCAGTTCGTTGCGGACATATCGCACGATCTTAAAACGCCCGTTACGATAGTGCTTGCAAACAACAGCATACTCCGCTCCAACCCCGAAGCGAAGGTCGGCGAGCAGATGCAATGGATCAACAGTACCGATAACGCCGCAAAAAATATGATCTCGCTCGTTGACGGGATGTTGACGCTGTCGGCGCTTGAAGAAAAAAAGCGTGTTGAACGCAAAAGCGTAAACCTGACGCAGATCGCCGAAAAGAGCGTTCTTCAAATGGAGTCGATCGCCTATGACCGCAGGATCGCGCTTGAAAGCGAACTCGATGATGGCGTGTTTGCGCTTGCGGAGCCCGAATACGCTGAAAAGATACTCGGCGGACTTATCGAAAACGCACTGAAATACGAGCCCGAGGGCGGGCTTGTTGAGATCAGGCTTGCCGCGGTGCGCAGAAAGGCGCGTTTTTCCGTAAAGAACAACGGAAGTTTTATACCGAGCGAGGATCTTGAGCACATCTTTGAACGATTCTACCGCGGCGACAAGGCTCGCACGAAGAGCGGGCACGGACTCGGGCTTCCGATCCTCAAACGCACCGCCGAACTCATCGGCGCCGAGATCGAAGCCGTGAGCGACAAACATACGGGAACTGTATTTACGGCGGTATTCGATCTGTCCGACAATTGATGCAAGTCCCCTTCCTGTCTTGGCGTGAAGCGTTATGCTTTGCGCCTTTTTGCATCGATAAGCACGCGATATATTTCCAACAAATGCTTGAAATAGTTCGGTTTTTTTGTTAAAATAAATATTTGTGAAAAAGCGCGATGCTTTTCTTTATTCAATCTGAAGGTGAACAAAATGAACGAAAAAATCCGTAATATTGCTATAATCGCCCATGTTGACCACGGCAAGACCACGCTCGTTGATCAGTTGCTTCGTCAAAGCGGCGTATTTCGCGCAAACGAGCAGGTACAGGAGCGCGTTATGGACTCCAACGATCTTGAACGCGAACGCGGAATAACCATTCTTTCCAAGAATACCGCCGTCAACTACGACGGATACCGTATAAATATCGTTGACACCCCCGGCCACGCCGATTTCGGAGGCGAGGTCGAGCGCATTTTGAAGATGGTCGACGGCGTGCTTTTGCTTGTTGACGCTTTTGAGGGCTGTATGCCGCAGACGCGCTTCGTTTTGAGAAAGGCGCTTGAACTCGGCAAGGTGCCGGTAGTCGTGATAAACAAGGTCGACAGACCGGGCTCGAGACCGCTCGAGGTCGTTGACGAGACCTTCGATCTATTTATCGAACTCGGCGCGAACGATGAGCAACTCGACTTCCCCATCATCTTCGCTTCCGCGAAAAACGGCGTATCTGGCACCTCCCCCGACGCACTCGAGGACAATATGAAGCCGCTGTTCGATATGATCATATCCTCCGTTCCCGCCCCGGGCGGCGAGGAGGACGAGCCGCTTCAGCTGCTCATCTCAACGATCGACTATGACGACTACGTGGGCAGGATCGGCATCGGCCGCATCGAGCGCGGCGTTGCGGTGCGCAACCGCGCCGTTACGGTATGTATGGAAGGTCAGCCCCCGCGCGAAGCGAAACTGTCGCGCCTTTACCGCTTTGAAGGACTTAAACGCGTTGAAGTCGAGTCGGTCGGCGCCGGCGATATCGTTGCAGTTGCGGGCATATCCGAGATATCGATCGGCGAGACCGTCTGCGACACTTCAAAAGTCGAGCCCCTTCCCTTTGTGCATATCGACGAGCCCACGGTCAGTATGGACTTTATCGTAAACACCAGCCCCTTTGCGGGCCGCGAGGGCAAATACGTTACTTCGCGCAATCTGCGCGACCGCCTCTTCAAAGAGGTGGAAACCAACGTTTCCATGCGCGTTGAGGAAACTTCTTCCACCGACGCGTTCAAGGTCAGCGGCCGTGGCGAACTGCATCTGTCGATACTGATCGAAACCATGCGCCGCCAAGACTATGAGTTTGCCGTATCGCGCCCCCGCGTTATTATGAAACGCGACGCACAGGGTCATCTGCTCGAGCCCATCGAGGAACTCACGGTCGACGTGCCTCAGGAATATATGGGCACGGTTATGGAAAAACTCGGCACTAGGCGAGCGGTTATGAACAATATGATAAACGAGAACGAGGGCAGCGTTCGCCTTGTTTTCGATATCCCCGCACGCGGGCTTATGGGCTATCGCAGCGAACTTTTGACCGATACCCGCGGCAACGGCGTTATGAGCCATATCTTCAAGGGCTATGAGCCCTACACCGGCGAGATAACCGAGCGCACTCGCGGCTCGCTGATCGCTTCCGAAACGGGTGAGGCAAACTCATACGGTCTCTTCAACACGCAGGATCGCGGCAGGCTGTTCGTGCGTCCCGGCGACCCTATCTACGAGGGACAGATCGTCGGCGAATGCTCGAGGAACGAGGATATAACCGTCAATGTCTGCAAAAAGAAGCATGTTACCAATATGCGCGCATCCGGCTCCGACGAGGCGCTAAGGCTCACTCCCCCGCTTGAGTTCAGCCTTGAACAATGCCTTGAGTTCATCCGCGACGATGAACTGGTTGAAGTAACGCCCAAGAGCATTCGTATGAGAAAGCGCCACCTTACAAAGGAGCAGCGCATAAAGGAGTTCAATAAGAATAAGGCGCAGCATGACGAACAAGAAATGTAAGACATATTTTCGGATCAGAAAGGATGGTCTATGTTTTTTCCTGCCGATATGAACTTTCAATACTTCTTTTTCAATACTTATCCAGGCTTTTTTCTGCAAGTGCTCCCGATCGCGCTTATCGCAGGGATAATCTGCTTCGTTATCAGATTTAACCGCGATAAACAGACGAAGTCAAGCATTAAGGTCTTCAGTGCGCTTCTTGTGTGCTACCTTGTCGGGCTCGTCTGCCTCACGCTTTTATTCGATATCGTTAGCGACGTGTGGTATCGGCTGCTCTACCGTCAGGATCCCGGTCCCGGTTATTCCAATTCCTGGATATATGATTTTTCGTTGAGATTCCGTCCGAACGCCGAAACGCTGTTCAACCTTTTGATGTTTTTGCCGTTCGGCGCACTCTTTCCGTTATCGTGCAAAAAGCGTTCATGGAAAACGACCGTCCTTGCAGGCTTCATCCTTGTTTGCTCGATCGAACTGCTGCAACCGTTCTTTTCAAGAGCATTTGCGCTAACGGACATAGTTATGAATACCCTCGGTGTGGTCGTGTCCGCAACTCTGTTTTTCGCAGTTGCGGGCTTATGTTCAAAATCCGATAGGAATAAACAGGCGATTTAATATGGAACATTTTCTTTCAGACCTTGCAAGCAGAATTGCCGAAGCATCCTGGCTCGCGCCGCTCATCGCAGTCGTATCCGGTTTTTTGACGTCGCTTATGCCCTGCTCACTCTCCGGCATACCTCTTATAATTGGTTATGTTGGTGGTGCCGCCGGCGATGAAAAGCATACGCGCCGTGCGCTTATACTCAGCCTTTTGTTTGCGCTTGGCTCGACGCTGATATTCTGCACGCTCGGTCTTGCTGCGTCCGCGATCGGCGAACTGCTTGAAGAATCCGAGACAGTAATGCATTTTGTTATGGCAGCGCTGCTTGTTCTTATGGCGTTTCAGATGTGGGGTTTTATCAACATGATCCCATCAGGCAATTCCGTGCTCGCAAAGAGCAAGTTAAAGGGCGGCTTCGGCGCGTTTGTGGCTGGATTGCTCGCGGGGCTCTTCGCGTCGCATTGTGCGATACCCGTCGTCGTTGCGCTTATGGCCGTCGTAGCGAACGCATCGGGCGGCGGCTTGCTGTATGGGTTCGTGCTTCTAATGCTGTTCTCCATCGGGCATGCGGTGCTTTCCGTCGTCGCAGGAACGAGCGTCGGCTTTGTTCAAAAACTCATGAACAGCCCCAAATACGAGCGCATCAGCAATATCATCCGTATCGTGCTTGGTATCATCATACTTTGCATCGCGATCTACCTTGTTATCACGGCGTTCTCCGAAGATCACGAGCACGCGCATTCCGCGCTCGTACAGATAATAACGAAAATAAACCTATAAACAGGGGGCACAGTCTTGTATAAACTGGACAATACCGCAAGGAGCTGGGTCGAGATCGACCTGAACGCGCTCAAGCATAATCTCGATTACGCAAAGCGCAACATAGGTCGCAAAGTCATCTGCGTTATCAAAGCGGACGCCTACGGACACGGCGCCGTTGAATGCGGCAGGTTTCTTGAAGCGAACGGCGCCGATATGTTTGCCGTCGCCGCGCTCTCCGAGGCGCTCGAACTGCGCGAAAACGGGATCAAACTGCCCATACTGATCCTCGGCTACACCGCGCCCGAGCACGCTGAGATCATCTCAAAACTCGATCTTGAGCAGACCGTTGTTGACGAGGAGCACGCATATCTTCTAAACAAAGCGGCAAAAGAAAAGGGCGTCACCGTAAAGGTGCACGTAAGCCTTGATACGGGTATGACGCGCATCGGCATATTTGCTCAAAGCGATCATATGTCCGCGATAATCGCAGTTGAGAACATCTGCAATATGAGCAATCTCGACGTGGTCGGTATGTACACGCATTTCGCGGCGGCGGACGATCCGTCCGAGTATGAGTTCACGGCGTTCCAGTACAGGAACTATTCGCGCGTTTACACCGGACTTGCCGAGCGCGGCATCAGGATACCCAACTGCCACGTTTCAAACTCCGCCGCGATCCTGTCAAGCCCGATACACTTCGATTCCATACGTGAGGGCATCATCCTTTACGGGCTTTATCCGAACTCAAAGCCTGTCGAGTACGGCGTGCTTGAGCCCGTTATGACGCTTAAAACGCGCGTCACGCAGGTGCGCTGCCTGCCATCCGGCGTGACTGTCGGCTACGGCAGGACCTACCGCGCCGAAACGCCGATCACGAGCGCTATAATCAGCGCGGGGTACGCCGACGGCTATCCGCGGCGGCTTTCAAACAACGCTCGCGTTGCGATCAACGGCAATTTCTATCCGCAGATCGGCCGCATCTGTATGGACGCGAGTATGGTCAACGTTTCCGGCGGCGACGTCAAGGTCGGAGATACCGCCATACTGTTCGGCAAGGGCGGTATGAGCCTTGAAGAAGTATCGCAGATCGTCGGCACTATAAACTATGAACTCGCCTGTCTTGTGACCAAACGCACGTCAAGGGTCTATATTAAATAAAAGCAGATAAATAATCCTGTTGTATAAACGAAAAAGGCCGGGCATAATGACCGGCCTTCTGTTTGCGTTATCCGTTGAAGCGGTTATTTGGCGATTGCTGCCTGGATCCTGTCCCACGCATCGTTATAGAGTTTGATGCTGTCGCCAAGATCCTTGAATATCTCGCAGCGTTTAACTTCGTCATCGGTGATATTGTATGCACTGCAATTGCTGAGGAACTCGCCGAGCAGCGCGGGAACGCCGGTATTGGGCGATGTGTAGTAGACAAACTCGGTGTTCTGCGCAGCGATCTCGGGATCAAGCAGGAAGTTGATGAACTGCTCGGCCATATCCTTCTTTTTGCTGTTCACGGGGATAACCATATTGTCAAAGTAGATGTTGCTGCCCTCCTCGGGAACGAAGAACGCAAGATCCTCGTTGCCCTCATTGGGCTCCATGGACCAAACGGCGTCGCCGGAGTAAACAAGAGCGATCGCGCCCTTGCCATCGATCATATCGTCCTTGACCTGATCGGTGACCCATCCTCTGTAATGTGGATTCATCGCGATGATGTCATTGGCGGCTTCGTTGATCTCGTCCGCATTGACGGTATTGATGCTGTAGCCCTTCCTGCAAAGTGCGGCTGCCATAGCGTCGCGGATGCTGTCGTACATAAAGATCTGACCGGAGTACTTCTCGTTCCAGAGCAGATCCCAGGAGCCGATATCCGCCTCATCGACCATGGTGGTGTTGTACATAATTCCAAGCACGCCCCATGTATAGGGAACGGAATGCTTGTTGTCGGGGTCGAAACCCGCGGAGATCTTGATGAATCTCTCATCGATATGTTTGATGTTTGGAATGTTATCGTAATTGATCTCAGCCAGTTTGCCGCCCTTGATAAGACGCTGAACTGCGTAGTCCGAGGGTATGCAGAGATCGTACGGGCAGTCATTCGCCTCGAGGAGTTTAAGCATCTCTTCGTTGCTGGTGACGGTCTTTTCGTTGATCGTGATGCCGGTCCTCTTTTTGAACTCGGTCTTGAGTTCGGGATCGAGGTACTCGCCCCAGTTGAGCATATTCAGCGTTTTGGATGAGTCGCAGGATACGAGCGCGGGAACGAGCGCTGCGAGCATTGCGGCTGCAAGGATGACCGAAAGGATCTTTTTCATTTTTACCTCCGTTAATGGCTTTTTTGTAAAGTCAGATAGTATCTTAAGCGTGGCTGCTATGCCTTACGCATTACTTTTTTTCTCTGCTCCGCCTGTTCCTTTTCCTGGCGGATGCTCCTGAGATTGACGATAAGGAGCAGTATGCCGACTACAAGGAACATCAGCGTCGACAGCGCGCAGAACTCCGTTCCCACGCCGCCCTTTGCCGTCTTTGAATAAAGAAGCATAGAGAGATTGGTCTTTGTTCCGCCGACGAAGTAGCTGATCGTAAAATCATCAAGGCTCAGCGTGAAAGCGAGGATCAACCCCGAAACGATGCCCGGCATGATGTCCGGGATAACGACCTTGGTCAACGCCTGGAACGGACTGCATCCCAGATCCATCGCCGCCTCATACAGCGTATCGCTCGACTGGCGGAGTTTTGGCATTACCGAGAAGATCACGTATGGGATGTTGAACGTGGTGTGCGCGATGATCAGCCTAAAAAGACCGAGTTCCTGTTTGATGCCAATGAAGGCGAACAGGAGCATCATCGAAACGCCGGTGACGAGATCGGGATTGACCATCGGCAACTGCGTGATCGATTCCACAACGGCGCGCGGCCGCTTTTTCATAGAATGAAGCCCTATTGCGGTCATAGTACCGATAAGCGTTGCCGCAAGACTCGATATGACCGCGACCACGAACGTGGTGATCAGCGGGTCTATAATGCCAACCTCAGGCGAAAACAGTTTTTGATAAGCGCCGAATGAGAATCCGTTCCAGCGCGTTGCCGACCTTGACTGCGTAAGGGACATAAACATCATTATCGCAATCGGCAGATACATAAACAGGACAACTATACCGAGGTATGCACCCTTTATAAAGGCTAAAAACTTCTTCACCAAAGCGTACCTCCTGCGCTGCCGTTCTCCTTGTCGACCTTGTTCATTATCGCCATTGAGATAATGACGAGGATTATGAGCAGTATCGCAAGCGTTGAGCCGACGGCCGGATCGTTTTGTTCCATTATTTTGCGCTCGATGACCTCGCCGATCATCTTCACCTTGCCGCCGCCAAGCATCCTCGATATCGCAAACGTAGACATAGCCGGAACGAAGACCATGGTTATACCGGATATTATGCCCGGCACCGAAAGCGGAAGAATCACCTTCGTAAAGGTCTGAACGCCGGTTGCACCAAGATCGCGCGCCGCCTCGATATGGGAGCGGTCCATCTTCATAAGTGTTGTATAAAGCGGCAGTATCATAAACGGAAGAAAGTCGTAGATCGTCGCTATCAGCACTGCCGCCGGCGTGTAGAGCAGTTTGGGCGAATTGCCTGTAAGCGCGTTAATTACGCTTGCAAGCACGCCTGTATCGTCGAGCACCATCTTCCACGCGAAGGTGCGAAGCAGCATATTCATCCACATCGGCATTATGAAGAGTATCGATACGAGCGCCGCAACGCGCTTGTTCATAGTCGAAAGGATGTATGCGACCGGATAGCCTATGATAAGGCATACCGCAGTAGTCACGAGCGCGATCCAGATCGATGTCCAAAGCGCGGGCAAATAATTGGTGGTTGTAAACACCTGCTTTACGTATTCAAGCGTAAAGGCGCCGTCTTTGAATGTTGCATAATAGAGCACAAAAAGCATAGGCGCTATTATGAACAGCGGCATCCATACAGAGATATAGGGATATGAAAGCCTTACTCGTTTCAATTCTCACTCACCGCCTCACCGGCCTCGTCGAGTTTGATCTCGCCCGTTGCGCCTATATCGGAGTCGCGGTCGGGATGCATAATGTGGATCGCATCCGGCACAACTTCGATGCCGACTTTTTCGCCAACAGGCACATAGTCCGTGGAATGCACCTTCCAGTTAACGCCGTTGCAGTCCACGCTGAACTCATAATGAACGCCCATAAATATGACGTTTGTGACGACGCCGTGAAGCGCGGTCTTGCCGATCGGAACGAAGTCAACGTCCTCGGGACGGATAACCACGTCGACGGGTTGTTCCTCGCCAAAACCGGTGTCCACGCATTCATAGTCGATGCCGTGAATATTTACAAGCAAGTCCCTTCGCATCGTACCCTCGAAGATATTGCTCTCGCCGATGAATCGTGCGACGAAGCGGTTTTTGGGCTCGTTGTAAACATCGGTCGGTGTGCCGATCTGCTGGATAACGCCCTTGTTCATAACCACGATAGTATCGCTCATCGTAAGCGCCTCTTCCTGATCGTGGGTGACATAGACGAAGGTGATGCCGAGTTTTTTCTGCATCTTTTTTAGTTCGATCTGCATCCCCTTGCGAAGTTTGAGGTCAAGAGCGCCGAGTGGCTCGTCAAGAAGCAGGACTTCCGGCTCGTTGCAAAGCGCGCGCGCGATCGCTACACGCTGCTGCTGTCCGCCCGAGAGCTGCTCGATATAGCGTTTTTCGTAGCCGGAAAGGTTGACAAGTTCGAGCATTTCGGTTACTTTCTTTTTGATCTCGGCCTTTGAGGGCTTGTTCTTTTTGAGATTGGGGCCAAAAGCGACGTTATCGAAAACATTGAGGTGCGGGAACAGCGCGTATTTTTGGAATACGGTGTTTACCCTGCGCTTATACGGAGGTATGGAGCAAAGATCCTTACCGTCCATAGTGATACTACCCGACGTGGGCATAATGAAGCCCGCGATCAGACGCAGAAGCGTGGTCTTGCCGCAGCCCGAAGGTCCGAGCAGGGTCAGGAACTCGCCGTCCCTGATATAGAGGTTGATATCCTTGAGGGCGAGGTCTCCGTCATACTCCTTTGTGACGTTTTTTAGTTCGATCAAGCGTTTGTTTTCCATAACTGTATACCCCGTTAGTTATCAGAATGATGGCGGCGTTGCCACCCATATGAGCTTTGCTTCGCGTTTGGACGCATTAACAATGCAATGTGGCTCGGTAGGCTTAAAGCAAAAACTGTCGCCCTTTTTGAGTTTGAGTTTTCTGTCTCCCAGCATCAGCGTAACGCCGCCTGCGAGAATATAGCCGAACTCCTCTCCTTCGTGCGGAGCGTCCTGCGCCGTTCTTCCGCCTGGCTCAACGGATACGAGGATCGGCTCAAGCGCGTTTTTTTGCGCGTTCGGCACGAGCCAGCATATCTTTGAAGCGAGCGTTTCATCGAAACTTTCAAACATATCGTCAGGCGAAAAAACGATTTTTTCGTTGGCGGTGTCCGAGGCGAAGAACGCGGCGGTGTCCGTACCGAGCGCATCGAGGATATCCACAAGCGTTGCGATCGACGGCGATGTCAGATCACGCTCGAGCTGCGAGATGAAGCCCTTGGAAAGTTCCGTTCTTGCCGCCAATTCTTCCTGAGTCAGTCCGAGTTTAAGGCGCAGTTTTTTTATTCTTGCTCCGATTTCGACCATTGGTCTCCTCCGTTATCAGGTGCGCCGCCGAACATCTTAGAGAGGGTAAGTGTTCCTAAACAGCGCGTTTAATGAGCCATAACAAGCGGTTTAAAAACGCTAAACGCCGTGTTTAGCGCCGCAAAGCCCGCAAACGCTGTATGCTAAACTTTGTGTTTAGCAACATTAAACAGCAGCGATATTTAATCATTTTTTGCGCTTTTTGTCAATAGTTTTTGTGCAATATACTATAATCAGCCCGTTATTTTGTTTTAAGCGCGGCATTGAATCAAAAAGCGACGCGATAAACGCGTCGCAAAGAGGTGTATGAAGTTTATAAGGCGATCATCTGATACCGTACTTTTTGCCGCCGTAAGCGTCGTCCAATATCTTGCCAGACAGCGAGTTTAAGTCACCTATCGTCAGCGTACAGGTGCGGTATTCTCCGTCGCGCCAGTATTTTATCTCGACTTTATCGCCTATGGTCTTGCCGCCGACATAATTGCCGAGCGTGTCGGTGCTCGTGATCGCGATGCCGTCAACCTGCACTATGATATCGTCCGCATAGAGCCCCGCTTCGTCCGCCGGACCGCCCTCGGTAACGGTGTATACAAGTCCGCCGACAGGGATGCTGTTTTTATCCGCCGTTTCAATATCTATGAATATCGTTGAGATGCCGATGCCGGGACGCTTTATGCCGCCCTGCTCGATTATGCCCTGTGCGGTTTCAACTACCATATTTATCGGCAGCGCAAAGCCGAGGCCTTCGGCGCTTATAGGGTCGCCGTTTTCGTCGTAACTTGCGATAACGGTCTTTGCCGAGTTGACGCCTATAACCCTGCCTGACAAATCAAAGAGCGGACCGCCGCTGTTGCCGGGGTTTATCGCCGCGTCGATCTGTATATAGGAGTTGCGCACGCCGTCTATATTGACGGTTCTATCCACCGCGCCTACCATACCGAATGTTGCGGTGAAACTGAGTTCATCGCCCGTCGGATGACCGATCGCCAGTATGAAATCGCCCGTGCGCACTTCGGATGAATCGCCGAAAACAAGCACTTTGGGAACGGATCCCATCTCGACTTTGAGCACCGCGATATCCGTTCTGACGTCCTTCCCCACTATCTTGGCGTCGAATATTCTGTCATCATGTGTGGTGATTCGTACATTTGTTGCGTCATCAACAACGTGTGCGTTTGTGAAAATATAGCCGTCTTCCGTTACAAAGAAGCCGGTGCCCGTTCCGACAAGATTCGACGAACGTGCGGGGTTGCCGTTATAACTGTAAACGATCACAACGCCGTCAACATTTTCCTCATATATATCGCCAAGGCTGGAAAAACCGCCCTCGGGCTCATCGCCGCGCTTTTGCGGCGTAGGAAGCGTGGTGCCGTCGTCGCCGCCGCTCGAGGTATGGGAATCCTTTTTATTGCCGTCCCCGTTCTGCGAGCGGGCGTGTATGCCGGAACCGTTGTCCCCGTAGAACAAAGGTTTTGAGAACTTTGTAAAGAAGATCATACTCGCGATCAGCGCACCGACGATCGTAAACACGAGCGCCGTCAAAAGGATCACCCCCACCGACGGTACTTTTTTGTGGATTATGGTCGTCTGCGTGCGCATCACTCCGTCGCTCTCGCTCCAGATGACGGTATTCTCCTTATCGCCGTTTTCATTTACTGTGGTGATAGTGTCTGTCAACATATCGATCACCGGCTCATTGTTGGTTCTTTTCATAATGTGCCTCCTGTCCTTCAGATATCTGCTGAGGTTTTGCGTTCAACACCCTTTTTAGAGTGAATACAAACTCCGTAAGGCCGACTTCGGATCTGACGGAGATATCCTCGTTGTGCCTGTCTATTATGCTTTTTACTATCGCAAGCCCAAGCCCCGTACCCGAGCCCGAATAATAGGTGTGCGCCTTTTCCGCCTTATAGAAGCGGTCGAATATCTTCGGGATATCCTCCTTTGGTATCCCACGCCCGTTGTCCTTGACGCGGACGGTCGCTTTGCGTCTGTCCGCATTGATCTGGACCGTCAAAACGCCGCCCGTTTCCGGCATAAACTTGATCGCGTTATCTATCAGGTTATGCATTACCTGAGCGATACGCTCCGGATCCGCGTCCACGAGCAGAATCTGATCGGGCACGTCGGTCATAACCTCTATGTTCGCGTTCTTGATGCGTTCCTCGAACGACAGCAGCGTTCTTCCGATAAGTTCGGCAAGATCGAATACCGACCTGACCATACTGTACTGCCCCGATTCTATGCGCGCAAGGTCGAGCAGATCGTTTACGATCATTGACATTCGTTTTGTTTCGTCGATCACAACGCCAATGTATTTTTTGTGCTCCTCAGGCGGGATAACGCCCTCCTCCATAGCCTGCAGAAAGCCGCGCATCGACGTCAGCGGCGACCTCAGTTCGTGCGAAACATTTGCAACGAACTCGCGCCGGGTTTGTTCAAGGCCCGCAACCCTATCCGCCATCTCGTCGAAACTTTGGGCGAGTTCACCGATCTCGTCCTGCCTGTTAAGGTTCATCCTCGCATCGTACGAGCCGCGCGTTATCGAGTGAACCACATCCGTCATTTGGGTTATCGGCTTTGTTATCATTTTTGTTATTATAGCAGTCGTTACGATTATTATCAATACGGCAGCGACCGTTGTCCAAAAAATGTCAATGTACAGTTCTTTCAACGTCGAATAGATATCGCTGAGATCGTAATGGATAACGATTATGCCCGTTTTATCGCTCGCGGGATACTCCTCTCCCGTTTCATCGTCCACTGCGGCGATCGTCCTTGCGTAGGTCAGAGTTCGCACACTCGTATAACCCCGTACAAGGTCGTAATAATAGCCTTCGACATCGTCGCCCTTCTCTGCTCCCGTCAGTTCAAAGAAATCCGTTTCGGCACAGGCGGACCATTTTCCACCCGATACATAGTCGTAAAAACCGACCGTACCGAATGCGGGATCGTCGAAATATATCTTAACAAGACCGTTGAACTGCCTTACGACGGCGAGCATCTGTTCCCTGACGATTAAGCGTTTGTCAGGATCGAGATAGCCGTCGTAAACGAGCCTGTTGAGTTCGCGCCCCTCCCTTGAAAGTGATTCCTCGACGGCGTTGAGATAGTGATGTTTGATTATGCCGCCCGCCGCGAATGTCAACAGACCTATCACTCCGATAAATGCGGAGAGAAGAGCGATGAGCATTCTGTAGAACAGTTTTTTTCGCATAAACAAACCTTATTCTTTATTCTTTTGGCGGTATCAATTCCGCAAGTTTATAGCCGATGCCCCAGATCGTGATTATCTGCCAAGCGTCGCTTTCGCCGAGATGCGCACGCAAACGCTTTATATGAACGTCGATCGTTCTGCTGTCGCCGCTGAAGGCATATCCCCATACCGCGTCCAGTATTTGACCTCTTGAGAGCACTTGATCCTTATGACGCGCGAGATAGACGAGCAATTCAAACTCCCTGTTTTTGAGTTCTACGGAACGTCCGTTGACAGTCATAGTATAGTTTTCGACATCTATCGCCATATCGCCTACCAACAGCATACTGTTGGAATCGCCTTCCTTTTTGGCGGCGCCCGCACGCCTGAACACGGCGCGTATCCTTGCCACAAGTTCCTTTGAGTCAAACGGCTTTACGATATAGTCGTCCGCGCCGTGATCGAGGCCGTGGATCCTGTCCGTAGTCTCGCCCTTTGCAGTCAGCATTATCACCGGCACGCGGCTGAAGGCGCGCAGTTTTGCGAGTATCTCCCAACCGTCCATACCGGGCAGCATAACGTCAAGCAATACGAGATCGGGCTTTTCCGTTTCAAAGAGTGTAATCGCGTTTGAGCCGTTGCGGCATGTAACGACATCGTAGCCCTTGCTGCGAAGATACAGCGAGAGTATTTGGCATATCTTTTCGTCATCGTCAACAACCAGTATTTTTTCGTTATCCATCTTTGCTCCTTTCGCCGAGACGCGGCGCGATCAGCGCGATATCACCTCGACTCCGTTTTTGATGAGCAGCGCGGCGGCAACGCCGTTTCCGATGCGCTTTTTGCCGCAGAATGTGCCGTCATATATGCTTCCCGCGCCGCAGGATGGGCTGTTTTGTTTCAGAACGGCAACCTTTGCGCCAACGCGCAGCGCGATCTCAAGCGCCGCTTCTGCTCCGTAAACAAAAGCGTCCGTCGCATCCAATAGCCCCGCATCGGTCTTTGCAAGCACCTTTGCCTTTCCCAAAAGCACGTCCTCGCCGCTTCCTCCTACTATCTCGGAGCTTGGGCGCGGAACGGGCAGGCCGGCGAGGCATTCGGGACAAACGGGTATCGCCTTTCCCTCTTTAACGAGGGCGGCGACCTCGGCGGCTTCTGAATGGGCGGCGTTGTATCTGCACGGGATACCCGCAAGGCAGCTTGAAACGATAATCATTATAACACCTAATTGTTAACAGAATATGTCATTTTGCGTGAAAACCCGCATTATTTGAGCGTAACGACCGTTACGCCGTAATCGCCCTCGCCGTAGTTTCCGTTGCGGAACGATTTTACGCGCGCGTGGGTCTTAAGATATTCCTGAATACCCGCTCTCAAAGCGCCCGTACCCTTGCCGTGTATTATGTTCACTTCCTTGAGCCCGTTTCTGTGCGCTGAGTAAAGATATTTATCCACAAGCGGCGTTGCCTCGTCAACGAGTTTGCCGCGTATGTCGAGTTCAAGCCCTACGGTGTTGGACGGGTCGTATTCCACCTTTAGGGAACTCTTCTGCTCCTCGGCCTTTGCAAGGCGGATATCGTTTAGATTTACTGACATTTTGATTATGCCTATCTGCACCTGCACCTCGCCGTTGCGTTGAGGTATTGAGAGCACGGTCGCATTCTTTCCGAGGCTGACCACCGTAACTGTATCTCCGAGATTCACGGTCTTTGGTGGCTTGCCGTCCGCAGTACGCAGCAGGCTCATATCCTCCGCGAGTTCACCCTCCGCCTTTCTGAGCGCGTCGCGCTGCTGCTGGATTATCCTGTCTGCAGCGCGCTGATCGATGCTCTTTATCGCGCGGATATTCACGATGAGCTGTTCCATCTCGTGCCTCGTCGATTCGACTATCTTACGCGCTTCTTCGCGTGCCTTGAGTTTTAGGGTTGCGCGTTCCGCTTCGAACTTTTCCCTTTCGGCATTGAGCTGCTTAACGAGCCTTTCCTGTTCCGCCCTCGCCTTTTCAAGCAGTTCGGTCTCCTCCTCGGCGCGGCGCTTCTTTGCCTCGGCGTCGGAGAGGATCGCCTCAAAATCGGTATCCTCCTTATTGATGCGCGCGCGTGCGTTTTCGATCATACGTTCGTCGAGGCCGAGGCGTTTGCTTATCTCAAAGGCGTTCGATTTGCCAGGTATTCCGATAAACAGCCTGTACGTTGGGCAGAGTTTGTCCACATCGAACTCCATAGATGCATTCTCCATCCCCTCCGTCGTGAGGGCGAATGCCTTTATCTCGCTGTAATGCGTAGTCGACGCTGTTATCGAGCCGCGAGAGTGCAGTTCTTCGAGGATACTCATCGCAAGCGCAGCGCCCTCCACAGGGTCGGTGCCGGCGCCGAGTTCGTCGAGCAGTATCAGCGATCTGTCATCCGCGTTTTCGAGGATGTTTACGATGTTCTTCATATGGCTCGAAAAAGTGGAGAGGGACTGCTCTATACTCTGCTCGTCGCCAATGTCCGCAAATATGCTCTCGAATACGGAAAGTTCCGTGCCCTCGTTCGCGGGAACGAACATACCCGCCTGCGCCATAAGCGTGAAAAGACCCGTGGTTTTGAGCGTTACGGTCTTGCCGCCCGTATTCGGCCCCGTTACGATCAGCGTCGTAAAGTCGGTCCCTAGGCGCACGTCTATCGGCACGACGGCGTTCTCCTTTATGAGCGGATGCCTGCCGCGAACTATGTTTATCCTGCCTAAGCTATTGATCTTCGGCTCGATCGCGCGCATCTCTTTGGCGAGTTTTGCCTTTGCAAAGTTGATGTCGATCCTGCCGAGCAGCATAAGGTCGACCAGGATATCGTTTGCAAAGGGTTTTATCTGCGCCGTCAGATCGGTCAGGATGCGTTCGATCTCGGCCTGCTCCTCGATGCAGAGTTTTTTGTATTCGTTTCCGAGTTCCACAACTGCTGCCGGCTCTATGAACAGCGTCTGTCCGCTGCCGGACTGGTCGTGTATGAGCCCGGGTATCTGCTGGCGGTATTCCTGTTTTACGGGCACTACAAATCGACCGTTGCGGATGGTGATCAACGCGTCCTGCAGATATTTGGACTGGGTCTGCGAGCGGATTATCGAATTGAGTTTTTCCCTCACTCGCTCGTTCGCTATGCGTTTTTCGCGCCTGATCCTTGCAAGCGCGGCGGACGCGCCGTCGAAGAGTTCCTCCTCGTTTAGGATGCATCTGTCGATCTCTTCCTCGATCGAGCGATGCGCTATCAGCCCCGAAGCGAGGCTTGCTATCGCGCCGTCCCCTTCAAGCGCCTCGGCGGTTACGAGCTGCTCCCTTGCTATACGAACGGCTTTAAGGCATTTACCGATATTGAGCAGTTCTTCGCAGTTAAGAAACAGCGCGGCGTTAACGCGTTTCAGAGCGGCGCGCATATCCGGGAAATCGTCCACGGGCGAATAACCCGTCCTCAAAAAATATGTCTCCGCTTCGCGGGTCAGTTTAAGCTGGTGCTTGACCTCGTCCTCTTCGACCTCCGGCTCAAGTTCGAGCGCGAGTTCCCTGCTCACGCAGCAGCAGCAGTGCGCGTTGAGCGAGTTGACAACGGTGTCGTATTCAAGTGCTTTCAATACTCGTTTTGTTATCATAATACTATCCTGTTAATCGATCTTTCTGTTGTAATGTCCGCGCGTGGCACCTTGGAGTTTTTCGACTCTTTGGCCGGAAACGGCGGCAAAAAACGCCGAGAGCCTGCCCTCTATCGTTCTATCGTCGGCGGCTGTGAAATCGAGCCCGTACACGGCGCAGCGTGGGAGTTCATGAAGGATGTCGATGAGGTCGCTCTGCCGGCAGTTCATCATCCTGACGAGGCATTTATCATCGAATCTGACGGTATCGAGCGGGAACACACGCCCCGCTTCGTCCGTTATCGCACCGGCGTCGTGAGCGCAGTTTTGACAGCCACGGTGCTCCTTTACGGGGCAATGTACGAACTGCATAACGGGCGTGCGCGCGTGAACGCTCAGTATCAGGCTTTGACCGTACTCGGCAGCGAGCGCTTCGAGTTGCGCCTTGGCAAGTTCAGCGGACGGTATGACGGCGTCAAAACCGAGCCGCAAAAGTTCGCTCACGGTATAGGAGTTGAGCGCGTTAAGTCCGATGCCGGCGAACTTGGTTTTCATATCTCGTATGAGCGTCAACTGTCCGATATTGTTCGCTTCCGCACCGTCAAAAAGCCCGGAATCGACGAGTTTCTTTACATACTCGCGCTGTTTTGCGGTAATCAGCACATTCGGAAGGGCAAGAAAGAGTTTTTTGTCCTGCGGGAGTCCGCGCTTCAGCGTTCTTATTTCATCAAGCGTAAAGCCGCACGGCACAATGCCAACTGTATCGGCGCCGTTTTCAAATGCGATGCGTGCTTTATAGGTCGTGTTCACAACGCAGTAAACGGTTTTTTTTCGTGCGTCGGCGCTATATCGCTTGGGCGCGGTCTTAACAAAGGGCGTGCCGCTTGTTTCCGAGGTGTTTCTTATATGGAACGCTTCGGCGAGCGCGCTTGAAGCGTCACGCCTCATGGCGTTCAGTTCGGCGGCTGAGATATAGCAATCAGAGTCCATCTCGACCGCGCTGTTTACCAAACAAAACGGCGTATCGCCGAGTTTTGCGAGGCGGGACAGATAGGTTTCCTCGCTCTGCGGCTTTTGGGACGGCTGAACTGCCGCGCCGAGAACGCTAACGTGCTTGTTGCGGCAGGTCATATCAAGGCGCGCGGGCGAGCCTACGCGCAATTTCAGAAGTGCGTCAGCGGGCAGTTTTCTCTGTTCGCCGTCAAAACTCAGCTTTGCGTCCTTGACGGCTTTTGTTTCGGGCTTGCTGCTTCCGACCCTGTCGGTCTTCACGCTGTCGAAGAAGAAATGCGATGTACTGAAATCGCCCCTGTTGAAAAAGTCATAAAGTTCCTTCTTCATTGCATTGATCTGCGCCTTATCCGCGCCGTCAAGCGCGGCGCGGTAGCACCTTGTGACCGTCGCAACGTACTCCGGTTTTTTCATCCTGCCTTCGAGTTTTATGCAGCATACGCCCGCATCCTCAAGCGCCTGCAAATGCTCTATCATACATATGTCGTTCGGCGAAAGGCATCGGTCAGTTTCCTTTGGCAATCCGCTTACGCTCGCGCATTTTCTGCACGGTTGGGCGCACGTGCCGCGATTTCCGCTGCGCTCGCCCGCCATCGACGAATACAGACATCCGCCCGAAAAACTCATACAGAGCGCGCCGTGTCCGAACGCTTCGAGTTCGATATCGGATGCGGTTTTAAGCAGCCTTATGTCCTCAAGCGACACTTCCCTTGCAAGCACCGCACGCTCGATCCCCATACTTTTGCAGTATTCAAGACCGCCGATATCGTGTATGCCCATCTGCGTGCTCGCGTGGATTTTGAGCGACGGATACTCGTTTTTGATGCGCGCGGCAAGCCCGAGATCCTGAACGAGAACCGCGTCGGCGCCGTATTTATACAGTTCGCCCGCAAAGGCGAGCGCCGTGTCGAGTTCACGGTCGAAAACGAGCGTGTTCAGCGTGATGTATGCGCGAACGCCGCGCTCGTGGCAATAGTCGAGCGCATTCACAAGCCCTTCGCCCTCAAAATTGTCGGCAAAGCGCCTCGCATTCAGAATACTTCCGCCGAAGTATACGGCATCCGCTCCGTTTTGTACCGCGGCAACGAGTGCTTCCCTGCTGCCCGCTGGCGCCAAAAGTTCCATCATAGTTTGTTAAAAACCATCTTTCCGATCATCAAGCGTCGACACGCCCGACTCATTATAACTCTCCGATTATAATTATACTTCATAATCCGTTATGTTGCAAGAAAAAGCGGCGGTTTTATTTAAAAACCGCCGCTTTTGTTTGATCCGGCTAACGTGCGCGCCATCACGCGCCCGTTGGATGATAGGTGTTCACTATCTTGCCGACTGCCTTGCGGATATCGGGCGAATTCTGATCGCAGAGGGTTTTGAGCGATCTGAGCGACGCGACGAACTCCTTTTCGTCCATCTCTATCGGGTGCCCGATATAGATGAGTTCGTTCGCCGTGCGTTCCATACCTTCCTCGCACATAAGCAGTTCTTCGTAAAGTTTTTCTCCCGGCCTAAGGCCTGTGTACTGTATCTGGATATCTACATCCGGCTCAAATCCTGAGAGTTTTATCATATTGCGCGCAAGATCGTCTATGCGGACAGGCTTGCCCATATCGAGCACAAATATCTCGCCGCCCTTTGCGTATGCGCCCGCCTGCAAAACGAGCGATACCGCCTCGGGTATGGTCATAAAATAGCGTATAATGTCCCGATGTGTTACTGTTACGGGGCCTCCCTGCTCAATCTGCTTTTTGAAAAGCGGGATCACCGAACCGTTGGAGCCAAGCACGTTGCCGAAGCGCACCGCGACATATTCGGTATCGGAATGGTTGTTCATCGTTTGTACGATCATCTCGCATATGCGCTTGCTCGCGCCCATAACGTTGGTCGGGTTGACCGCCTTGTCGGTGCTGATGAGGAGCATCCGCTTTGCTTTGTACTTGTCCGCCGCCCGGGCAACATTGAGCGTACCGAAGACATTGTTCTTTATCGCCTCGTTCGGGCTCGTTTCCATAAGAGGCACGTGCTTATGCGCCGCGGCGTGGAACACATAGTCGGGTCGAAACTCTTCAAATATCGCGTCAAGACGCTCTTCATCACGCACGGAGCCGATGAGCGCAACTATATCGAGTTCGGGATATTTGCGTTTGAGTTCGAGCTGGATATCGTAGGCATTGTTTTCGTAGATATCGAAGATTATCAGCGTTTTGGGCGAGTTTGCGGCGATCTGCCTGCAAAGTTCGCTGCCTATCGAGCCGCCGCCGCCCGTTACGATGATCGTGCTGCCCTTAACATAGCCGATGATATCGGAAAGATCGACGTTAACGGAGTCCCTTCCGAGCAAGTCCTCTATCTGGACGTTTCGTATCTGGCTGATGCTGACCTGACCGCTTGACAGTTGAAGCAAACTCGGAAGTATCCTCAAATTGCAGTCGGTATTGTGACAGATCTCGATTATCTCCCTGCGCTGCGCGTTTGTCGCGGACGGGACAGCGAGGATTATCTCCTCGATCGAGTACTTCTTTACGGCTTCGACGATCTTTTCCCTGCCGCCGATTACCGTTACGCCGTACATGCGCTGACCCCATTTGTTCTTGTCGTCGTCAACGACGCAGACTATGCGGTTTGTTGCGTTTTTGCTTGCCTGAATATCGCTGATCGTCAGCATACCCGAACGGCCTGCCCCGACAAGCAGGGTGCGCTTGCCGCCGCGGCTTATATGCAGCCAGTTGCGCCTTAAAAGCCTGTAGGAAAAGCGCGTCAAAAGCACAAATCCCGCAAGGAAAATGCCGTTAAGCACATGAAAACTCATCGGCATTTTAAGCAGAAGGAATTTCATAATTATAAAACTGAGCGAATCGATGACAAGACAGGCTGCGACGATCCTTAGCGCTTCGTCGAGCGAAGCGTATTCCCAAAGGCTGGCGTATATCCTGAATAGAGCAAATACTCCGAGCCCGATAACGGTATAAGGAACTGCGAACTTGATCAGACTTGCGAGGTAATCGCTTTTTGCAACCGCAATAAAATCGAGATCCTGCGCCACAACAAGTGCGAGGAATGAAACAGCGTTCAATACGATTATATCTATGAGGATGAGAAGCAGGATGCGCCAGGTCTTTATCGGAACCTTTTTCACATCGAATTTTTTATCGTTATTATAATGAATATTTTTCATAATCAGCATCCCTCTTATCGCGCCAAACGGCAGATAAAGACACTTAAGCGGTTTTCTTCGTTTCTATTATATACGCACGGATTCTAATTGTCAATGATTATGCGCGATGACACATTTTTCCGCTTGTGAAAGAGTTTGCCGAATCAAAACAGCTTCAAGCGAAAATAATAAATGAATCCAGAAAAAATCGGAGCGCACTATGAAAAAATCAAAAAATGCGATACAAAAAAAGTTCATACGCCTTTTCGGATTCATACTCGCGTCCGCAGTTGCCGTGTTCAACTTCACCGATGATATGTGCGCTGTACGCGCGCTGCCGGAAGTAGTGTTCATCGAGCGTGGAACACCTTCACCGATATTTGAAAACTTCCGTACGTCATCGCGCGCCGTTGCCGCCGGCAGCGGTATGGACGAAACCCTCAGCGCACGCAGGATCACATACAGGCTGTTCGATCTTATCGAACTTGCAAGAGTATACGTATATGAATCCGACCGAACGGAGTACCTGCCCTGCGGCAACGCCGTCGGCATATCGATACGCACCGACGGTGTAGCAGTCGTCGGCTTTGGCGATATCATAACATCTGGCGGCAAAAGCGTCTGCCCTGCGCGTGAAGCCGGCGTCAAGGCGGGCGATATCATAAAAAGCGTCAACGGGCAAAAGGTTTTGACGAGCGCGAAATTGCGCGAGGCGCTGGATATCGATAAGGAAAACACCAGGATAACGCTTGAGCGGGAGGGCAGAACGGTTGAGTTAAGCATTTCCCCCGCCGTCGACGGCGCGGGCCGCGCGCTGATCGGTCTATGGGTGCGCGACAGCACGATCGGCATCGGCACGCTTTCTTTCGTTTCCAAGGACGGTCTGATGACCGCGGCGCTTGGACACGCGGTGGTCGATGCGGATACGGGCAAACTCTTGCCCGTGCACGACGGCGAGATGGTCAAAGCCGAGATAATCGGAGTATCCAAAGGAAGCGCCGGCAGACCCGGTGAACTGAAAGGCACCTTTACTTCCGATAACGAGCGCATAGGCAGCATCGAAGTTAATACCGAACTCGGCGTTTTCGGCAGATTTGACGAAGGCGGCGCGCTTGATATAGACGCAGACGCGTTCATACCGATAGCGTTTCCAAACGAGGTGAAGGAAGGCGGCGCGGTTATCCTCGCGCAGGTCGGCTCAGGGCCTGTCGAGGAGTATTCCTGCAAGATACTGCGTACTGTAAAACAAAACAAGCCCGCGCAAAAAGGGCTTGTTATAAAGATAACCGATAAAAGACTCATCGAAGCCACGGGCGGCATAGTTCAGGGTATGAGCGGCAGTCCGATAATACAGGACGGCAAACTCGTCGGCGTGATAACGCATGTGTTTGTAAACGATTCGCTCAAGGGCTACGGAATCTATGCCTATTGGATGAAGGAACTTATGAACGGATAGCGCCGGTTACAGTTTTTTTTGAAAGCGTTCGCGCGGGAGATCATCTCCGAAGCGTATTTGGCGGCGGTACCGTCGGAATCTGCGTCGCCCATGATGCGTGCAAGTTCCGCTCCCCTTTCGTTCGGGTCGAGCGTGCGAAGAGCGGTCGTGGTCCTGCCGTCCGAAACGTTCTTTTCAACAAAGAGATGCTCGTCAGCAAATGCCGCGATCTGCGGAAGATGCGTAACGGAGAGCACCTGTTTTGAACGCGAAACGATGCTGAGGCGCTCGCCGACCTTGGTCGCCGTCGTCCCGCTGATGCCGGCGTCCACCTCATCGAATATCAGCGTCGGTATACTGTCGTATGCGGCGCATACGGTCTTTATCGCAAGCATAACGCGCGCCGTTTCGCCGCCGGAAGCCACCTTTGAAAGGGGTTTTATATCCTCGCCCGCGTTGGCGGTGAACATAAATTCGACCTCGTCCGCGCCGCCATGCCTGATTTCCGAAACGGTGTTGAACGCGGTTTTGAAAACGGCGTTCGGCATACCGAGTTGTTTGAGTTCGCCGTCCACGCCCGCTTCAAGCCGCTTTGCAGCTGATTTTCTTGCCTCGGTAAGCGCGTTCGCTTCAAGCGCGTATTCGGCAATTATGTGCGCTTTTTGTTTTTCAAGCGCTGTGCGAAGTTCATCCGCGCCCGTCAGAGCGTCGAACTCGGATTGCAGTTCGGCTCGGAACTCGAGCACCTTTTCGACAGAGCCGCCGTATTTGCGTTTGAGCGAAGCAATGAGATCGAGCCTTGTTTCGAGTTCGTTGAGCCTGTCCGGCGAATACTCAAAGGCAAAGCGCTGTTCGCGGAGTTGATACGACGCGTCCTCTATCTCGTAAAAGGCGTTGTTCATACGCTCGTAAAGTTCCGAATACTGCTCCGAAAGTTCGGAGATATCTCCGAGCGCGTCTACGCAGGCGCGAAGTTTATCGAGCGCGCCGCCGTCCGCTGAAAGTTTGACGGACGCGTTTTCAAGCGCGGAGTTGATTTTTTCGGCGTTTGAGAGAAGTTTGACTTCCTCCTCTATCGCCTCTTCCTCGCCCGCTTTCGGCTCCGCGGCATCGATCTCGCGCATCTGATAGGCGATTATGTCGAGCCGCCTTTCCCGCTCCTCGGCGGAAACAAAGCCCGCGTTCAGTTTTTTTGTTATATCGCGGTATTCTTCCGACAGATGCGCGACCTTTTGCTTTAACGGCTCAACGGTTTCGGCCGCAAACGCGTCGAGTATCTTTATATGTTTTTTGGAGTCGAGCAACGATTGGTGTTCGTGCTGGCCGTGCACGTCCACGAGCGTTTCGGTTATGCTTTTTAGCGCGTTCAGAGTTATGATCTCGCCGTTGAGCCTTACGAGGCTCTTGCCCGCCGTAGTTATCTCGCGCACTATCACGAGTTCGCCCTCGGAGCAGTCTATCCCCATCTCATCGAGCAGTTCAAACAGCCTCGCGGTATCCTCGGTTGGCTCCGTGCCTATATCGAAGAATGCTTCGACACGCGCTTTTTGCTTTCCCGAAGCGATTATCTCTTTGTTTGCACGCTCGCCGAGAACAAGGTTCACGCTGTCGATAATTATCGATTTGCCCGCGCCTGTTTCGCCCGTGAGCACGTTAAAGCCCCGGGCGAGTTCGATGTCGAGTTTGTTTATCAAGGCAATATCGTTTATTATCAGTCTTCGAAGCATAGTCTTTTCTCCAAGATGTCAGGCGAGTTTTTCGCGGATAAGTTTAAAAACGTTCCTGTCCGTAACGCGAATGAATTTGACGCGGGTATGCGCCTTTTGAACGGTTATCCTGTCGCCCTCGGGCAGATCCGCGAGTTGAGCGCCGTCCGAATGAAGCACGCAGTCGCTGCGCATAACGACCTCTACGCGCGAATCGAACGATACGACGACGGGGCGCACCGTAAGCGAATGTGGGCAGATCGGCGTAACTAGTATGACATCGAGATTGGGCCCGATGACCGGCCCTCCCGCCGATATCGAGTAGCCCGTTGAACCAGTCGACGACGAAATTATCACGCCGTCGCTATGGATTACGCCCATCGAGTAGCCGTCGATCAGCACCTCGAAGTGGGCGACGGACGAAAAGCCTTTTTTGGCGACCATAAAGTCGTTGAGGCATACGAACTCGTTTTCGCCTGCGGTAGCTTTGAGCATCGCCGATTCCTCCAAACGATACTCCCCCGCCAGGAAGCGCGAAAACGCGGCTTCAAGCCCGTCGACATCGGTCTCGCTGAAAAAGCCGATCTTGCCGAGATTTACGCCAAGTATCGGAGTATCGACAGAAAGCCCGTTATTGACGGCGGACGAAACGGCGGAAAGCACCGTGCCGTCGCCGCCGATTATTATAATGCAGAGCGGTTTTCCCTTTTCGGCTTCGGTAAAAAGAGCGGTCGGGTCGGTAAATGTCCTTGCGGCGATACCCGCGTTTTCGACAACCTTTTTCGCGCGTTCAAGCGCCGAGAGATAATCGGGCTTTGTTATGTTTGCAATTATGAATACGCTTTTTGTTTTCATACCGTTTCCTTACAAAAAATCAGTCTTTGAACGCAGCGTGCGCGTTTTCGACCACATCGCGCGCCGATATCGGCAGTTCGCCCGTCCGTTCCGCTTCGCCCTCGGCTAAAGAAAGATGCAGATGGAGCAGAAACTCGATATTGCCCTTTGGTCCGGTTATCGGTGAAAAGTCCGCGCCCCTGACCTCGAAGCCCGCAGATGCGGCAAATCTTGCCGTTTCCTCGAGCACCTCAATATGTGTGTTTTTGTCGCGAACGACGCCGTTTTTGCCGACCTTGCCCCTGCCCGCCTCAAACTGCGGCTTAACGAGAGCAACGCAGTCGGAGCCCTTTTGAAGCACGTTTTTGAGCGCGGGAAGGATGAGTTTTACGGATATGAACGAAACATCGATCGTGGCGAACGACGGCGCTTCGTCGAACCACGACGGCTCCATAAGCCTTGCGTTGTGCCGCTCCATACATACGACCCTTTCGTCGTTTCGGAGCCGCCAATCAAGTTGCCCGTAGCCGACGTCGACCGAGAATACTTTTTTTGCGCCGCTTTTGAGCATACAGTCCGTAAACCCGCCTGTCGAGGCGCCTACATCAACGCAGACCTTTGATTCAAGGTCGATGTTGAATCTGTCCATCGCCTTTTGGAGTTTAAGTCCTCCTCGGCTGACGAACGGTATCGGATCCTCTTTTAGAGAGAGCGTCTGCCCGTCCTTATATGTATCGCTCGGCTTCATAACACGAACGCCGTCAAGGAGCACGACGCCCTCGATGATAAGCGCCTTTGCCCTCTCACGGCTCTGCGCAAGCCCGAGTTCCACCAGTTTGTTATCGACCCTTTCCGCCAAGTTGTTCTCCGTTTTACAAGTATTTTTTGATAGTTTGCTCTATTTTTTCGGGGGATATGCCGCAGAGTTCGTCCTGCTCGACTACGCTTGCCGCGCTTATAGAAACATTCGGAACGCCTAGATTGATGACGCGCATCCTGTTTTCGGCGGCGGCAAGCCTTGCGAAGTTTGCGCCGAAACCCGAATCGCGGCTTCCGTCCTCAACGGTGATTATCACAGAAGCGCCATTCAGACGGTCAAGTTCATTTTTGCTTATCGGGCAGACGAGCCTTGCGTTTACAAGTCCTGCATCCAGCCCTTCCGCGGCTTGCATCGCGGAAGCGAGGAGCCTGCCGGTGGCGACGACCGTAACGGGTCGAACGGGCTTTATTATCTCCCACGCCTCCATATCGCTCCCGCGCACCTGTCTTGACGGCAGAAGTCCGCGGCTGTAGCGTATCGCGCAGGGCTCATTGAGTTTGAGCGCGTGATCGAGCATAAGTTCGAGTTCTTCCCTCGACGAGGGTGAGAACAGTTTTATCCCGTTCGGCAGGGTGGAAAAATACGCGATATCGTATACGCCCTGATGCGTTTCGCCGTCCGCTCCGACGAGGCCCGCCCTGTCCACACCGAATACGACCGGCAGTTTTTGCAGGCAGATATCGTGCAGCAATTGGTCGTAGCCGCGCTGCAAAAATGTTGAGTACACGGCAAAAACTGGTTTCAGCCCCGCCATTGCCATACCGCCTGACATCGTTACGCCGTGCTGTTCGGCGATGCCGACGTCAAAGAATCTGTCGGGAAATCTGTCTCGGAATACGGAAAGCCCCGTGCCCATCGGCATCGCGGCTGTTATCGCGACGATCCGCGCGTCCTGTTCGGCAAGGCGGCAGAGTGCGTTTGCGAATACGTTTGAATTGCTCTCGCCCGAAACGGACTCACCCGTTTCTTCGTCGAACTTGCCAATGCCGTGGAAGCGTTCAGGGTCATTTTCGGCAGGCAGATAGCCCTTGCCCTTTTGGGTTACGATATGTATGAGCATCGGCTTGTCCGTTACGTTGAGTTTGGCGTGCTCGAATATCGTCGTAAGTTCATCTATATCGTGCCCGTCGAACGGACCCGCATAGGTGTAGCCGAGTTCCTCGAACAGCACGTTCGGGAGCACGAAGTATTTGATGCGGTTTTTAAGCCTTTCAAGCCCGTCGCTGATGCCCTTTCCGAGTTTTGGAATGCGCTTGAGCCTGCCCGAGAAGCCGCGTTTGAAGCGTTTGTAGTTTTTGCTCGTTCTGAGTTTGGAAAGATGCGCGCTCATTCCGCCGACGTTGCCCGAGATGCTCATCTCGTTGTCGTTCAAAATAACTATGAACGGTATCTCCGTTTCGCCCGCATCGTCAAGCGCTTCGTATGCAAGCCCCCCCGTCAGCGCGCCGTCGCCGATCACTGCGACTACGCGGTCGGTATAGTTTCCGTTGAGGCGCATCGCGCGCAATATGCCGAGCGCGGCGGACGGGGCGGTGCTTGAATGCCCGACGTTGAACGCATCGTACTCGCTCTCTTCGGTCTTGGGAAAGCCCGAGAGCCCGTCCTTCATGCGAAGCGTTGTGAACTCCTTTACCCTGCCCGTCAGCAGTTTATGCGGATAGCTTTGATGCCCCACGTCAAAAAGGAGCCTGTCCTTTTTGAAGTCGAAACAAAGATGCAGCGCGATCGTAAGTTCGATAACTCCGAGATTGGATGAAAGATGCCCCCCGTTTCTGGATACGGTGGTTATGATGTAGCGGCGCATCTCATCCGCAAGAAGTTTGAGTTCCTCTTTAGAGAGATTCTTCAGATCCTCGGGGCCGGATATAGTATTCAGTATTTTCAGGTCTTCGTATTCCGTCATCAGTTGTTTCTTTCAACAATGTAATCTATCACAAGATGCAGATACCCAGCGCGCTTGGCGAACGCGCCGTCAAGCATTGCGTGGCATTCCTTTTGCAGGCCTTCGGCAAGGGTTTTGGCTTTTTCGAGCCCGTAGAGGCTGACGAAGGTGAGTTTATTCTCTTTTTCGTCTTTGCCGAGCGTTTTGCCCATAAGCGCCGGGTCGCCCTCGCGATCAAGGATATCATCTGTGATCTGAAAAAGCAAGCCCATCTTCTCGGAAAACGCTTCGAGCCGTTTTATCGTATCTTCATCGGCGGACGCGCTGTATGCGCCCGCAAGCACGCTCGCCGTCAAAAGATCGGCGGTCTTATGGCGGTGGATGTAGTTAAGTTCCTCCTCGCCCGCTTCGGGATCGTTTTCGGCGATAAGATCCATCGACTGACCCGCGACCATACCGAAGGCGCGCTTTGCGATCTCCAAAACGCCGCGGTAATATGCCTCGTTTGCGATCTGTGCCGCGCTCAGCATACGCTCAAAGGCGTAGGTCAAAAGCGCGTCGCCCGCAAGCAACGCCTGCGCCTCGCCGTAGACCTTGTGGTTTGACGGCCTTCCCCTTCGCATATCGTCGTCGTCCATACAGGGCAGGTCGTCGTGTATAAGCGAATAGGTATGTATGAGTTCTATCGCGCAGCCGAGGCGAAGCGCAATCTCCGTTTTCCCGCCGAGCATATCGCAAACACCGAGCGCAAGGCTCGGGCGCAGGCGCTTTCCGCCCGCGAGAAGGCTGTACCGCATCGCGGACAGCAGGGGCTCCGAGGCTTGGCACATATCAAGCGCTGCTGTGAGTTCCTCCTCGATAAGCGGCAGATATTTTAAGAGTTCTTCGCGGCGCGGCACGGTTTACTCCTCTCCGACCTTGATCTTTTTTTTCATTGCTTGCTCGATCCTGCCGTCATAGTCGTTCAGCAGTTTTGTGCAATGGTTTGAGAGTTCAACGCCCTTTTCGTAGAGTTTGATCGTTTCATCAAGCGTAACGCTGCCGTCGCCGAGTTTTGCGACTATGCCGTCGAGTTCGGCTGCCGCCTGCTCAAAGGTGAGATCAAGTTTTGTTTCTGTTTCGGATGATTTTTTCATATTGGTTCCTCTCGGATATCCGTTTTTATTTGTTTTTATCCTTAACGACCGCCGATATTGCGCCCTGCGCGAAACGAATATTCACGCTTTCGCCGGAGCTTGTCATATCGGAGGAGGTGATCGTTTTTCCGTCTTGATCGGATACTATCGCGTAGCCGCGCTTTAAAACGGCGAAAGGATCAAGCGCGGAAAGGCTTGCCGAGGCGTTATCGAGCCGAGCATAGGCGGCGGCTATCGCCGCTTGCGTATCCCGCAGTATCAGGTCCCGTTTTTTATCCGTTTCGGCGCGCTTCATCTCCAGTTTAAGTTTCGGGTTTGCGAGCATCGAATCATGCATTATAAAGGCGATATGCTTTTTTGCTTCCGCAAGTTTTGCGTACGTTTTTGCCCTTATCGCATCGAGTTTGCCGGCGATCTCGCTTTTTAGTTTATGAAGTTCTGGCACGCTGATCTCGGCCGCTATCGACGGCGTTGCGGCGCGTACATCGGCCGCGAAATCGGCGATGGTGAAATCCACCTCGTGCCCGACAGCGCTGATGACCGGTATCCTGCTTGCGAATATCGCCCTTGCGAGCGCTTCGTCGTTGAAGCAGGCAAGTTCCTCAAAACTGCCGCCGCCTCTGCCGATTATGATAACGTCGGGCTCCTGATGCGAGTTCATCTCCTCGAGCGCACGGATCAGATCACGCGGCGCGTCGCTCCCCTGCACCTTGGCGGGAACAAACAGCATATTCATCGACGGAAAACGGCGTGAGATGACGCTTTTGATGTCGTGCAGCACGGCCCCCTGTTCGCTCGTAATGATGCCTACGCATCTTGGCAGAAACGGGATCGGGCGTTTTCTTGAAAAAAGGCCCTCGTTTTGGAGTTTTTGCTGAAGTTCGACAAACTGTTTGTAGAGGTCGCCAACGCCTGTTTCGCGCACGGAGTTGACATACATCTGGTAGTTGCCTTCCGCAGAATAGATAGAAACGCTGCCGTTTGCGACGATCTTCTTACCGTCCTCAAGCTGCGTTTTAAGCGCGGCGACACGGCTTGAAAACATAACGCAGCGAAGCAGCGCGTTTTTGTCCTTCAAAGAGAAGAACACGTGCCCGCCCTTTGATATTTTGAATCCGCTTATCTCGCCTTCGACGCTCACGGAAGCAAGCCTTGCGTCGTTGTCGAGCAGGCGCTTTACATACTCGTTGAGCGTTGATACGCTGATTGGATTATTCTCCGGCATCTGTTTTCTCCGCGGCTGACAAAGTGTTTTTGAGCAGTATTTTGCGCGTAACAGGGCCTACTCCGCCCGGTACCGGCGATATGTAGCCCGCGACCTTTTCCGCTGAATCGAAATGCACGTCGCCAACCGTTCTTCCGTCCACTCGGTTGATGCCCGCGTCGACCACGATCGCGCCCTCTTTAAGCATATCGCCCTTAATGAGTTCCGGCACGCCCACCGCGGCGATGACGATATCGGCGTTTTTGGTATGCGCCGCAAGGTCGGCTGTGCGCGAATGGCACACCGTTACCGTTGCGTGTTCGCTTAAGAGCAGCATAGCGGCGGGTTTTCCAACGACGATGCTCCTGCCGACAACGACTGCGTTTTTGCCCTTTATCGAAACGCCGGTGCTTTTGATAAGATGCATTATCGAACTCGGCGTACACGGCGCAAAACCACCGCTGCCCGCGTAGAGCGCGCCTTGGTTCGCGACCGTCAGCCCATCCACGTCCTTTTCGGGAGCGATATGTGTAATGACTTTTTCCGTGTTCATATGCTTCGGAAGCGGCAACTGCAGCAGTATTCCGTGAACGCTGCGGTCTGCGGACAGTTCATCAAGAACACGTATGAGTTCCGCTTCGTCCGCCCCTTCGTCAATGGTGTGCACGCGGCTTTCGATGCCGACCGCCTCACAATCCTTTCCTCGGCTGTTGACATACTGATGCGACGCGGGGTCGTTTCCGACTATGACGACGTCGAGCCTGGGCACGATGCCGCTTGCTTTGAGCGCTTCCGAACGCCTGATGCATTCATCCTGCAATTCTATGGCGAGTTTCTTTCCGTCGATTATCTGTGCCATCGTTATCCTTTCGTAATGTTTATTTCGAAAATCGATTCAAATATCTGTCCATCGCAAGGTATGCGACGCCGACTGCATTATCGCTTGAAAGCGCGGGCTGCGCAAACCTTATACACGTTTTTTCGGCGTCTATGCGGGACAGAAGCAGTCCTCTTAAAAGCTCGCTTGAAGCGACTCCACCCGCAAAAACGAACGGCCAAAAAGCGTATTTGTCGCTTTCCGCAGCGTTTTTTACGACCTTTGCGAGCGTTCTCGCGATGACGTCGTACACGGAAAAAGCGATGCTTTCCGCGCTGTCGCCCGCTTCAATCGCCTGAAGCGCCTTTGTTTCCGCGCCTGAAAGTGAGAACTCCAATCCCTTTACGCTCGATTTAAGAAGCACTCCGCGTGCCGACGCGCCGCGCGCAAGGCGTTCGAGTGCTTTGCCCGCCGGGAAGCCGAGACCGAGTTTTACGCCTATCCTGTCCACGAGCTGCCCCGCGTTGATGTCTGTCGAGCCGCCGATACGCTCCGCATTCAATGCGGTATCAACGCCGAGGAGTTCGCTCGTTCCGCCGCTCAGATGGAACGCGAGAAACGGTTTTGAGAGTATATCCTCATTTTTATGGAGCGCGGCACGGATATGCCCCTGCTGATGCGTGAAGCTGTAAACGGGCACTTTGAGCGAGGCGCCGAGCGTTTCGGCAACGAGTTTTCCGACAAGGAAAACGGGCATATAACTGTTTTCGCGCCCGCTCGGGCATACACTCACTCCTATCGCTGCAACCGAATCGGGTTCGATCGTTTCAAGCATTTGGGGTACGAGTTCGGTCAAGTTTCTCGTGTGCTGAAACACGGCGTCGCTCTGTCTGAGCCCACGCTCGCCTGCGGGAACATCAAGCATACGCCGCCCGTCGCGAATGATCCCATCAACGCAAACACAAGTTGCCGACGAAGTATAGCAACTTGTATCTATGCCGATGAATATGCTTTTTTTTGCCTCTGCGCTCAATCTATGACGCTCCCGCGGGAGCGTATGACCTTGCCGAGAAGCCCGTTGACAAACTTCGGGGATTTTGCGTCGCAATAGGTCTTTGCGAGTTCCACAGCCTCGTTTGCGGCGACGGCGTGTGGCACCGCGGTATCGAAGCAAATCTCGTAGACCGCGTTGCGGATTATGGAAAGATCGACCCTCGGCATACGCTCGACGCTCCAGCCGACCGAAGCGGATGCAATGATCTCATCGATCGCTTCGAGGTTGTTTTGAACGCCCGATACGATCGACTGCGCGAACTCGATATCGGCGCTCGTCGGCGTTTCGTCTATTCCTGATTTTTCAAGTATCTCCGCGTATGTGTCGTCACAACCGAAGAGTTTTTCGTAGGTCTGCTTCATTGCGACCTCTCGTGCGGTTTTTCTGCTCATAGTGGTTCCGATGCCGCAAAAGCGGCGGTAAGTTTATTTTTTGCCTTTTGGCGAACAAGACCGTACCGCGGAGCATACCGCTCCGCAGACGGTCGCAAAAGGATGATTTATTTGCGCCTGAAAAAGTTGGCTATCGCCTTGTTTGCGCCCACAAAACCGAGCCTGTCGAGCAAATAGCCGTACAAAAAGCACGGTACCGTCAGAACTATTATCAGAAGCGTTCTGAAGAAGCCTATCGTCAGCATCAGTATTGCAACGATCAGCGCGATGAGCGACAGGGATATCTTCCATTTGTGCTTTTTCAAAATGGCAAGCAAACTGTTGAAAGTCATCAGTTCACCCTCTTTTCAACGGGCGTGTTCCCCTCGACTGTCTGCACTATCGAAACGGAAACATTGCGTACAGGGATACCCGTTGCGGTCTCCACCTCGGATTTGATCTGGTGCTGAATGTCGGAACAGAGTTTTGTAAGATCGCCGCCTGAGAAAACAACGAGTTGTACATCGCTGACGATCCCGTCCTCAACGGGGTTTACGGTGCAGTTTGCGGACTTGATCTTATTGTTGCGCTTAAGGATGCGCTGTATCATACCCGCAACTGCGTCGCTGCTGATGTATGAAGTGCCCGCGTTGTTCTGCATAAGTGTGTTCATCTCTGCGGGGTTTTTCTTTTTGCCGAGTTTTACCGTTTGGATCACGGCATAGAACACGCAAACGGCGAGCAGCACAAACAGCATGCCGATGAGAACGCGCACAGCGATGTTGCCCGATTCAAAGTACTCGATAACACCGCCGAGTTCGACAATGCCCCAGCAGCATGCCGCAAAAAGCAACAGGATCGCCGCAAAGACGATGAGCGCAAAGGAAACGATTGTTTTTCTGAGTTTGTCGGATTTCATAGAATACCTCATTGCGCCGCCAATGGCGCAGACCGCTTTAAATGAACTTGTGTTGAAACTAAGTCTGAGCCGGCAAAGCGTTTTGCCGGCTCAAAGGCTCATTGGTCACTTTACGCGGGGTTCGTCGGTCTTTTTTCTTTCGGGTTTCTCGGGTTTTTCGTCTTCAAAGGTGACCGACTGCACGAAAACATTGACTTCCACGACGCGAAGTCCCGTCATCATTTCGATAGCCTTTTTGACTTCGATCTGAACTTCGCTGCTGACATCCTGGATCTTGCTGCCGTACTTGACGTTGATGCTGAGATCTACCGCGACCTCTTCGCTTCCGACCTCAACGCGCACGCCCTTGGTGTAGCTCTTCTTTCCACCGAGAATGCCGGTGATGCTGTCCGCAAAGCCGCCGCCAAGGCCGGTTACGCCTTTGACTTCCGTCGCGGCGAGATTTGCAATGGTTGCGACCACATCCGGTGCAAAAACGACTTTGCCGTTTTCATTGACTTGAATGTCGGTAATGACCTGGTTCTCGTTATCCATAATGGACACCTCCTTGTTGTTTTATCTGCTACCATTATATCAAATATGTTTTCAGATGTAAACATTCCAAGGAAGAAATTGTTGTTTTTTTGTTAAAATCATTCTTAAAAGCGCGTCTTTTACCGTGTTCGGCCGCTTTTTACGCGGCTTTTATGCGGTTTTAATAGGGTTTCGGCTATGCCGAGGCGCGGCTTAGGGATATCCTGACGGCGCTTGCGGACGCTCCCGTTTCCGATTTTACGATATCGAGGATGCGCGCGACCTCTTCATCGCTCAAGGACGCTCCGTCGATCACAACGGTTATCGCATCGTTTCTGAACGTAACGGCGGCGTCAAGAAAGCCCTTTGACCTGATCTGCGATTCAATCGCGAACTCCTTTTCCATATTGGAAACAAGTTCCATAAGCCTATCCTGCGCACCCTTGATTGTCTCCGCGTCGCTGGTCTCCTCATCGATAATCATCCTGAGATACTCTATCTCCTGTGCGCGAACTACGTTCCTTTCGTTTCGGAAACTTGAAAAATACCCCGAGTAGACATCGGCGTTGACAGGCTTCGCCTCGCCGCTTTCCTTGTTCAGTGCATCCCTGTTCTGTTCGCCGCCATCTTCAGGTCTGCTGTTTAGTTGTATGTTGAGATACACGGCGCCGACCAAGAGCGCCGCAAGCAGCGCAAGCGCGATTATGCCTTTTTTTGTCAGTTTGAGTTTTGATACCTTCGATTTCAACTTTCGTCCCTCCTTGCGGTTTATAAGTTCTTTAAAGTTTATTCGCTTTTTCATCCGCTCATTACAAATACCTCCACGCATTTTTCGTCGACCCCGAGCACCGTGCTGACGGCGGAGATCAGGCTTTGTCTGACTGCGAAGTTCGCTCCGCCCTCGGCAACGACTATCACGCCGCAGACCCCGCGCGATGACGCCTCTGCCCCGTCGCCCTCCGAGTATGTCAGCATCACCTTGACGCGCCCCGCGCCTTCGATGCACGAGAGTATCTCCTCAAGCCGCTTTTCCACGCTCTTCGCGTTCAAACTTTCGTCCTTCCCCCCGGATTCCGGCTTTGACGCAAGAGAGTTATATGTCAGAGCCGTTTTTTTGCCCGTTCCAACGAGGATCGCGAGCAGGATAACCGCAAGTGCGATATACAGCGCATAGCGTATTTTTTTGTTTGTTGCCGCTGCATTCACAAGCCTTGTAAGGACTGCACCAGCACCTTGTCTTTCACCGTTCATCGTTAAAATGTCTCCGAAATAAGCGCGCTCAAAAGCGTCAGTTCGATAACCCGTTTCGCGCTGAAAGCGCTTTTTTTATCCCCGTCCTTTGGGAGTATGGTCTCTGCGACGAGCGCGATCATAGACAGCGAAACGGCCTTTATTACGAATACACTTATCCTTTTCATAATCGTTTTATATCACCGCGCTTCCAAGCAGTATCACCATCACCGCAGAGAGCGTGAACATTGCGGCGCCGGCTGCGAGCGCGGAAAGCATATACCCAACGGAATCCGCGGCGCCGTCCAGCATTCGCGGGAGTTTTTCGTCCGAAAACGGCTCGCAGAACGCAGCGGCGAGCCTGAAAGCGGCCATCCCACCCGCAAGTTCGGTAAGCGGCGTGATAAGTATTCCGACCAAAAGCACTATCGCGGTTATGCCTGCGGCGTTTTTGACGGCAAGCGCGCCTGCCCCCGCCGTTTGGACGGTGCCCGTTATCAGCGCGCCGCCCGCCGGAAGCATCCTGTCCACGGCGTAGCGTGCCGCGCGCACGGAAACGCCGTCCGACGTGCCCGACGCCGCGCCGCCCAATACCACCGCCGCCGTGAATACCGTTGTTATCAGTCCTATTATCCATTTGATGCTTCTTGCGATAAGTTTTATCGCGCGTTCAAAGTTCATAAGATCTGAAACTCCGTTGACCGCCGAGAGCACGCCCGACAGTACGCTGAGCGGCAGTATTATCGAGCGCATAATTATGCTTATACCGTTTGCAAGCATGGCAAACCTTGACGAGAGCAGCGCCGACGAGCCCGTGTACCCGGTGCCGAGGAGCAGGATCGTCAGCGTAGGCGATACCGTTTCGGTGAACGCCGAGAGCGACGAAGCCGCATCCGACGCGCTTTTTGCAAGGCTCGCGAACTCCGCGGCCATCGCAGCCGCCGCAGCCACGGTCAAAATCACAACAAGTGTTTTTCCGATGCCGTCATCACCGCCAAACGCCGTTGAAACGACGCCCGTCAAAACAGCAAGTGCAAACACGCCAGCGATCCGTTCAAGCGACCTTTTCAGCGTCGGAACAAATATCTTCAAAAGTGCGCCGAGCATCTCTTCGATATCCGCGTGTTCGCCTTCCGCGATCGATCCCACAAGTTCTTCGGCGCTGTTCTCGTTCATCTGCGGCGAAACGGCGCGTATTTTTTCAAAATACTCGTCCCAGTCCGAATAATCGACTTCCGGCTTTGCGTCGCTCTCGCCGCCCGTTTCCGCGATCGACGGTCGTCCTGCAAAATTAAAAGCAAGACCGAGCACCGCGATCGCGATAAGCGCGATAAAGCGTTTTTTCTTTGAGCACATATTTTAGTTATCCAACCGAGTACGCAACAAGTTTTATCACCGTTTCTGCGGTGGAGCGTATAGCCGGCAACGCTATAACAAGAAGCAGGACGCGACCCGTCAGTTCCACCGCCGAGGCGAGCCCCGTTTCGCCAAGATCCGTGCATAGCGAGCGTGCAAAATGCATCAGATACGCCGTGCCTACGGCTTTCAAAACCGTACCCAGAGTTTCCGGGCTTACGCCGCCCATCTCGCCGAGCGCTTTGAGGTCGGATATGACGCCGCTCGACGCGCCTATGAGCGCGGTCAGCATAAAGGCGCAGGCGCCTGCTGTGATAAGCGTGCCGATGCGCTTTTCAAACTGCTTTACCGTAAAGCCCGCGATAGCCGCAACGGCGGAAAATCCGATAAGCGAGTACAGATCCATAGCGTCAGTAGATATCGAAAACGCTTTTGATGCTGTTGAAAAGCGTTGCGATCAGCCCTATCACCATACTCAAAACGACAACGAGCCCCGCGAGCGCCGTCAGCATTGCGATATCGTCCCTTCCCGTCTGTTTGAGGAGTTGGCAGACGACCGCAACTATGATGCCGATGCCCGCGATTTTGAAAATGATGTCTACCCCATTATTATGCCTTTCGTATTGGTTTTCAGAGTATCGCAAGCGCCAGCGCAAGCCCCAAAAACAGCGGCAGCGTTGAGGCGAGTTTCATACGTTTTTCGTGCTCGCCCGCCGCGCACGCTTCCATTGAAGCAAGTTTCTGCCTCACGAGTTCCAGTTTTGATATCTCCGTTTCCCTGTCCTTTTTGCCGAAATTGAGCATAAAGGTGTCCACTTCGTACTTTTCGCGCGTACCGAGCATCACTTTTTCCTTTTCGAGCGACCACGCCTCATAAAGCGTATTGCCCGCACGCATCCTTGTTTCAAGCGCCGACCACAGTTCGGTATACGCGCCGCCAGATGCGAGCGAGGCGACTATACCGCCCACTTCCGGGGTTTCGTAGCGCAGGGTGTTTATGATGAGATTCATATCCGAAACAAGCATTTGAAGCGCACCCAGATTTTTGCGCAAAACATTCTTTATGGCAAAACTGACGGCGAGCGACAGCGCGATCAGCGCGGAAGCCGAAAAGAGCCTCAGCATAGTTTTTCGCTATGCGCCGTGCTGCGTTTTGACGGCAAGATCTCATAAAGCCGCGACTCACCCATTTGCCGTTTCAGAAAAAACGCGGCTATATCGCCGTTT
This sequence comes from Clostridia bacterium, assembly GCA_017538255.1. Lineage (GTDB taxonomy): Bacteria > Bacillota > Clostridia > Christensenellales > CAG-138 > PeH17. The sequence goes on from JAFYJD010000006.1 coordinate 38,810, forward strand.
TCCACAGCCCTTTTGAGCCACGGCTTTTTCAGCACGTCCTCGGGTGAGCCCGCGTGCACGCTCGCAAGCACCGCCGCGCCGTATTTTGCCGCCTCGTACAAGGCGCGCATCTCGGCGCTTGACGCGAGTTCGTCGGTTATTATCACCTCCGGCGACATACTGCGCAATAAAAGAGGTATGCTTAGTGTTTTCGGCACGCCGCACATAATATCCGTCCGTTTGCCGACGTCGAGCGCGGCCACTCCGCGCATACCGCCCGAAAGTTCGCCCCTTTCGTCCGCAAGCGCGATCTTATAGGGCCTTTTAACGCCGATCCCGTCCGACAGGCAGCGCGCCGCGTCGCGCAGAAATGTGGTCTTGCCCTCGCGCGGCGGTGCGGCGACGATAAGCGAATACGGATCGCGCCCAGCAAAAACGCGCCCGAGAAATCGTCTTGCACATCCCTTTACTTCACGTGGGAAGCGAAAATTGAACGATGTTACGGCTGTCAGATTGCCTATTACCCCCGAAGTGAAGAGCGGCGCGCCGGAAACGCCGACTCGAATGCCGTTTTCGAGCGAAACGAAACCGCCCGCGAGTTCCGTTTCCTTGGCGTAGACCGAATGCGCGCAGATGTTTTCGAGCAGTTCCTCCGCTTCGCCCAACGTGAACGGCGAGTCCTCAAACAGCAGTTTCTCGCGTGCCGTGCCCATCACCGCCTGAACGGGCGAATTGACTCGAAAGCGCAGTTCCTCGATGCCTTTTTCTTCGGCAAACAGTTCAAGCACGGCATTTTGCATGCGCTTGGGAAGCGCGCTCACGACAGCGTCGGTCATACGGGTCTCAAGCGCGGTCTCGACCGCGGCGCGGCTCATCGCCGTTTCGTTTCGGCCTTTATTTGAAACGAAGTTCAGTTCCACGGCGTTTCTCCTTTTGTTTAAAGATGATTCATCAAACTATATGTACAAACCCTCTTGAGTATAACAAAAGCCGCGGCTGTGCGCGGCTTCGATTTTTGTCGTATTGTTTGTGTTTTTCTTACCGTATCGGTGCGAAACGGTATCGCTCAAGCGCCCGTTTCACCCGCCTTTTTCGCGTTGAAATGCGCAAGTTCCGCAGCGAATGCGATAAACAGCGCGCCGAGCGCCTGCACGTCGTGAACGCGCTTTGAGATCTCCAGCACTCCGTAACCACGAACCGCGTTCATTATCAAAAACTCCGCAAGCGCGGCGGCAAGCGGCGCGAGCGCGGCAACGGCGAACGCTTCCTTTATCGGCAGTTTATAAACGGCTAAGATGACTGCGGCTAACCCCGCCGCAAGGAGCGCGGCATCCCCCGAGAGGAGGTTCAGCGCGCCGAACTGCAGCACGGCGACCACGAAAAACAGTAATGAGGTGCGCGAGGCGCGAGCACCGTATTTGGCGATCATCACCGTCGCCGAGAGCGCGTAGAGCGCGGAAGCGGCGTTGAGCGTGAACTCCTGCGAAACGCGAACGTCGAACTGCCCGAGGGCAAGCGGCGCCAAAAGAAGCACCGCGAGTTTGAGTTCCCCACGAGCGATCCCGTCAAGCATTTTGGGCATCAGCCCTGTGAGCGCGGCGATGATGAGCATCATTTCCGCCATTGATGAAAGCGGCATAAAAAATCTCCGTTATACAAGAATGCTTTTGTTATTCTTTGCAGAACGGAGAAAATAATAACTTTGTTTTTGCGGTTTTATCAAACGAGTTTAAGATAGCCTATCATCGCGCCCGTTTGCGTTTTGTCGCGCCGATACGAATAGAAAAGATCGTCCCTTTCGTATGTGCAGATATCCATAAGGCAGATGTTTTCGCGCCCGATGCCCGCGTCAAGCAGCTGTATCGTCAGCGCGGCGGCGATATCAACATACGCCTTTCCCTTTTTGCCCGGTTTTTGTATCGGCGGATAGCCGAACTCCATTTCAAAATCCGCGCCGATATCTGCGTCCACCTCAAAGCGGTCAAAACTTATAAGCGGGCCGATCGCCGCGATGAGTTCCGCGGGGTCGGAGCCGAACTCCAACGCCATCTTTTCCGCCATGCGCTGCCCGACACGCCTGTACGCGCCCTTCCAGCCCGCGTGAGCCAGCCCGATCGCGCGGCGTTTTTTGTCGTACAGATAGACGCATCCGCAGTCCGCGTGGAGCGTAATCAGCGTAACGGCGGGATCGTTCGTGATGATGCCGTCACAAAACGGCAGGCTTTCGCGGTAAATGCCTCTGCCGAAATCAGCGCCCGAAACGCACTCGACGTTTGCGCCATGCTCGTGGTTTACGGCAACGAGCGAGGCTTCGTCAAGCTCGAACGCCGCGCAGAAAATGGAGAAATTGCGAAGTATGTTTTCCCTTTTGTCGTCGCGCGAAAAGCTGAAGTTAAGCGACTCGTATGGCGCGGGGCTGACGCCGCCGACGCACGTTGAAAAACCGTGAACGATGCCCGCCTCGCGCGAAAGATTATCCGCGCGCACAAGTTTGAGTCCACGGCTTGTGACTATTCTGTTTCCGCGCCCGATCGAACCGAGCGCATATTTTTTATCAGTCATCGTTATTCTTTTGCGTGGTTTTTTTGATCTTTTTCGCGTCGTCGCCGAGCAGGTTTTTGAGTTCCTGCATAAAGGTGTTTATATCCTTGAACGAGCGATAGACGGACGCGAAGCGCACGTAGGCGACCTCGTCGAGTTCGAGCAGGTATTTCATAACAAGTTCGCCGATCGTGATCGTGGTAACTTCCTGATCGAGCGAGTTATAAACTTCCTTCGTAACGTTTTCCACCAGTTCGTTCATTTCGGCGGTGGAAACGGGGCGCTTTTCGCACGCTTTGCGAACGCCCGAAAGTATCTTTTCGGGGCTGAACTCCTGGCGCGTGCCGTCCCTCTTGACGACCATCATCGGGATCTCCTCTATCTTTTCGTAGGTGGTAAACCTTTTTCCGCAGCAGGTGCATTCTCTGCGGCGGCGTATCGCCGTGCCGTCCTCGGACGGGCGGGAATCCACAACTCGGCTGTCAAGACAGGAGCAGTATCTGCATTTCATAAACGATCTCCTTTATGCGGGTATGCATTTTGGTAAAAAACATTATATCACATTTTGCGGGCGGTTTTCAATCGGGATAAAAAAACTGTTGTACTTGTTGTATGGTGTAAATCGCGCATCTGCTTGAAATACAGAAAACAACTGCCATGCTGCGTTTTTGACCAGCTGAACAAGTTGCCGCCTTAGACCATACAAAAACCCGGATCGTGTCAGATCCGGGTTTTGATATGTTATGAAAGTTATGTTTAGAACTCCATACTGCCGGTGGTTCTGGGGAACGGGACGACGTCGCGGATATTCTCAACACCGGTGAGGTACATAAGGATGCGCTCGAAACCGAGGCCGAAGCCCGCGTGCTTTACGCCGCCGTATTTTCGAAGATCGAGATACCAGTCGTAATAGCGCATATCCATACCGAGATCCTCTATCTTCTTTTTGAGGACGTCGTAGCGTTCCTCGCGCTGGCTGCCGCCGATGATCTCGCCGACCGCGGGAACGAGCAGGTCCGCCGCGGCAACGGTCTTGCCGTCGTCGTTAAGGCGCATATAGAAGGACTTGATCTCCGCCGGATAGTCGGTCAGAAACACGGGCGAGTTATAGATCTGTTCGCAGATATAGCGCTCGTGCTCGGTCTTAAGATCGCAGCCCCAGTATACGGGGTACTGGAACTCCTGCCCGGAAGCGAGCAAGAGTTCGACCGCCTTTGTATAACTGCAACGGACGAAATCGGAATTGAGCACGTGGCTGAGCCTATCGATCAGGCCGTTATCCATAAACTGATTGAAGAACGCCATCTCGTCCGGGCAGCGCTCCAAAACGGTTTTGATGATGTATTTGATCATCGCTTCAGCGGTATCCATATAGCCCGCAAGGTCGCAAAACGCCATTTCGGGCTCGATCTGCCAGAACTCCGCCGCGTGGCGAACGGTGTTGCTGTTTTCGGCGCGGAAGGTGGGGCCGAAGGTGTAGATATCGCGGAACGCGAGCGCGAACGCTTCGCCGTGGAGCTGGCCGCTGACGGTCAGATTGCAGGTCTTGCCGAAGAAGTCCTCGGAATAATCGACCTTGCCGTCCTCCGTCCTCGGGGGATTCTCCATATCGAGCGTGGTAACGCGGAACATCTCGCCCGCGCCCTCGCAGTCGCTGCCGGTGAATATCGGGGTATGCACGTAGATGAAGCCGCGCTCGTCGAAGAAGCGGTGGATCGCCTGCGCGACGACACTCCTGATACGGAATACGGCCTGGAAGGTATTGGTGCGGGGACGAAGATGCTGGATGGTGCGCAGATACTCGAGCGAATGCCTTTTCTTTTGGAGCGGATAGTCGTTCGGGCATTGGCCGTCGATGACGATCTCGGTCGCTCTTATTTCGAAGGGCTGTTTTGCTTCGGGCGTGAGGCAAAGTTCGCCGCGGGCGGTTATCGCCGCGCCGGTATCGAGCAGGCGCTTTACATCGTCCGCTATCGCGTCGGTCTCATAAACGATCTGGACGCTTCTGAAACTCGAGCCGTCGCCGAGTTCGATGAAGCCGACGGTTTTGGACTGACGCGCTGTCTTGATCCAGCCGGAAACCTCTATCTTTCCGACAAACGCCGACGGATCGTTATTGAGTTCAAACAGTTTTACCATACTGCACCTCATACAAAGGAATTATCCATAGATTTTAGCATAATTTTACGCAATATGCAACCAAAAGAGCAATATATTAATTTTTGGCTGAATCAAGCGTTTTTATCGCGAACAAACGCGATTTTTGCGGTTGATTTAATTCACGGGCTGGTTTATAATGTAAGAAGCGAAACGGGTCCTTCCGCTGCGCTTATCACTATAAGTTTTGAGGAGGAGTATTCTATGCCACTCGTTACCAGTACAGAAATGTTCAAAAAGGCCTATGAAGGCGGCTACTCCATCGGTGCGTTCAACGTAAACAATATGGAAATCATCCAGGGCATCACCGAGGCCGCAAAGGAAGAAAACGCACCACTGATCCTTCAGGTCAGCGCGGGCGCAAGGAAGTACGCCAACCACACCTATCTTATGAAACTGATCGAAGCCGCGATCATCGAGACCGATCTTCCGATCTGTGTGCATCTTGACCACGGCGACACCTTTGAACTGTGCAAAAGCTGCATCGACGGCGGCTTTACCTCCGTTATGATCGACGGCTCGCATCATTCGTTTGAAGACAATATCGCACTCACCCGCCAAGTCGTTGAATACGCGCACGATCACGACGTTGTAGTCGAGGGCGAACTCGGCAGGCTCGAGGGCGTTGAGGACGACGTCAACGTTTCCGCGGAGGACGCGAGTTATACCAACCCCGAGCAGGTACAGGAGTTTGTTCAGCGCACCGGCGTTGACAGCCTTGCCATCGCTATCGGCACCAGCCACGGCGCGTATAAGTTCAAGCCCGGCACCAAGCCGCAGCTCCGATTCGACATCCTTGAAGAGGTCGAGCGTCTGCTGCCCGGCTTCCCGATCGTTCTGCACGGCGCAAGTTCCGTTATACCTGAGTTTGTCAAAATGATCAACGAGCACGGCGGCAATATGCCCGATGCGATCGGCGTTCCTGAGGATATGCTCCGCAAAGCCGCAAGCATGGCCGTTTGCAAGATCAACATCGACAGCGACCTGCGCCTTGCGATGACCGGCACTATCCGCAAGTATTTTGACGAGAATCCCGCCCACTTCGACCCCCGCCAGTACCTCAAGCCCGCCCGCGCCGCCATCAAGGAGATGGTACGCCATAAACTTATCAACGTTCTCGGCTGCAACGGCAAGGCATAATTAAATCATTAACGTTGCCCGCGGCTTTTGCCGCGGGCAATTGACAGGAGAGAATGCTATGGAAACAAGCAAAGAAATCGAGAGCCTCGTGCTTGTTGACGAGGATGAAAACGAGATAGAGTTCGATATTATGGACCGATTCGAGTTTGATGGCGCGAACTATTTTGTGCTTTTGCCCGTTGACTACGATGACGATGAAATAGAGTATGTCATCCTGCGTGATGACGGCAACGAATCGCTCTGCGGCATAGAGGACGGCGATCTGCTTGACCGCGTTTTTGAGGAATACAAAAAACGCAATATCGCCGAGGACTGATCCCAAGATGACCAAAAGAACGCTTTTACTGACCCTTATACTGCTTTTGATCGGGTTTAACTTCGGATGCGTAGACGTTTCGCCGAAGACGGTCGATTCGATCACACCGCCCCCGCCGCCTTCAACGGAGGGGCCTGTTGCTTCCGCCGTTCCGTCCAAAACGCCCGAGATCACCGCTCAGCCTACGGAGCCGTCCGGACCCGATGCGACCGAAACGCGGGACGCCTGCGGCAATATCATTTACGGAAGCGACCATTACGAGCGCTATATCACATTTAAGGATATCCTTGTTTACGAAGAGGACGGCGGCACTTTTGTTGACCTAAAGGCTGAAAACGCCTACCCCGAGTTGCTTCTTTGCGCCGTCAACATTACTTTTTACTCCGCGGACGGCGGTATAATCGCCTCAGGAAGCCTGCAGATGCCCGACGGATCGTTTTTGCTTGCGCTCGATAACGGCACGACCTCACTCTATGCACGAGTCCTGACCGATACGCTTTTGACCGACAAAAACTTTGAACTTACCTTCGACGCTTCAACAGGCGTAAAGCCGAACAGTTGAGCGCAGAATTATCTTAACTAATTAAAAGCGCCTGATATTCAGGCGTTTTTTTGTGTTATTCCGTTCGGGCAGAGTTTTTGAGGCGTACGGAGCGTTCGAGCACGAACTCAGCGTACGAGAAAAGGAGTTTGTCTATCTCGTCGCCGGCAGGCTTTTTAAGGCGCACCTTGTGCATACTGTAATCGGGCAGTATCAGCATACGGCGAATCAGTTCGAGCGCGAGCGGCGAGTATGTTTTTTCGCCGCCGCGGCAGTTCGCGCAGAGCGAGCCGCCCTGCGTGTTTGAAAACGCGATACTGTGTTCGTCCAAAACGCTTTTGCCGCAGCCCGCGCAGCGCGTTATGAGCGGCTCGTAGCCCGCAGCGGAAAGACTTTTTGCCAAAAAGCAGAGAACCAGATCGTGCGGATCGGTTTCCGTATAGGCGATAAAACTCAATGTGTGATATAGGAGCGAAAAGAGTTCGCCGCTTGAATGCCCGTCCGCAACGATGTGCGCTATATTCGCTGTCTGCGCCGCGGCGACGAGCCTGTCGTAATCCTCGCGTATAGGATAAAACGCCTCGATCACGCTCGAAGCGGAAACATATTCGATGCCGTTTCGCTCGTAGACAACGAACTCACCGTAGCAGTAGGCGTCCTTTACGAGCCCTTGATCCGACTTGCTCTTTGCTCGCACGGCGCGGGCGGTAACGGAAACAAGCCCCCGCTCCTTTGTGAGAAGGGTCAGTATCCTGTCGTTATCCCGGTAATCGGTATAACGAAGCACTATTCCCGACAGCGTTTCAAACGACATAATCCATTCCGTAAAGACTTCCGTTATTTTCCGTCAATGCCGCATTTTGCCTCGGCTTTTTAAGCGCGTTTTAAGGCATAATAGGCAAAAAGACCTGTGAGGTACCGTTATGAAAAAGTCCGATAACAAAGCGCCTATCACCCTTAAAAGGAGCGAAAAAGCGCGGCTATGGAGCCGATTCGCGTCAAGCGGCAAGGTAGAGGATTACCTGAGTTTTGCACGCGAGCGCGAAAGAAGCGACGTAAGCGGACCGCCCGAGGAATGATCCGTCAAAAGTTCGGGTCGAAGCCGAACTCACGAAGGGCGGACGCGCTGTTGCGCCAGTCGGATCGCACCTTGACATAGAGTTGAAGGTTGACCTTTGTGCCGAACAGCCATTCTATTTCTGTGCGCGCCGTTGAGCCTATGCGCTTTAGCATACTTGCGCCCTTGCCTATCACTATGCCCTTATGGGAATCCCTTTCGCAGTAGATCGTCGCAAAAACATCGTGCAGGCCGTCCTCGCGCTGCTGTATTTTATCTATGCCGACGCCGATGCCGTGGGGTATCTCGTCGCGCAGCAGTTTGAGCGCAGTTTCACGTATCATCTCGGCGCATATCGACCACATCGGCTGATCCGTAACCATATCGTCCGGATAATACTGCGGACCGGGCACGAGGTATTCGATGAGCGCCGCTTCGAGTTTGTCCACTCCCCTGCCCGTTTCGGCGCTTATCGGAACTATCGCCTTGATGTAGTTTTCTTTTTCGAGGCGCTCGGTCAATTCGTCGATCGTGCCGAGGCTCACAAGGTCCGTTTTGTTTATCGCCGCAACGACGGGAGTCTTTCCTATGCGTGCGCCAAGTTCCGTTATCAGTTTTTCGTCCTTATCTCGTATTCCGACGGCGGCGTCGATCATTAACAGCACCGCGTCGACCTCGCTTATCGTATCGTAGGCGACCTTCAGCATATACTCGCCTAAGCGGCTTTTGGGCGCGTTAACGCCCGGTGTATCGAGAAAGATAAGTTGATAGTTTTCGCGTGAAACAACTCCGGTTATCCTGTTGCGCGTTGTTTGAGCGCGATCGGAAACGATGCTTATCTTTTGCCCGACGAGGCGGTTCATAAGCGTTGATTTGCCGACATTCGGCGAGCCGATGATCGAAATGAAACCGGATCTATATTCCATTTATAAAGTCCTCTTTTGTAAAAGCCTCGGGAAGCAGCGCGCCGAGCGTGGTCAGCGTGTATTCGCCGTTTCTGTTAGCGCATATAACGGGCATATCCTTGCCGCAAAACTCCGCAAGCACCTGCCTGCAAACGCCGCATGGGTAAGTCGCATTTTCGCTGTCGGAAGCAATCGCAATCGCCGTGAACTCCGCTTCACCCTCGGATACCGCCTTGAATACCGCCGTTCTTTCCGCGCAGTTAGATGGCGAATATGCGGCGTTTTCGATATTGCAGCCAAGATAATGCGCCCCGTTTTTGCTCACCAAACAGGCGCCGACTCGGAAGCCGGAATACGGGCAGTACGCCCTTTCGCGCGCTTTGAGTGCTTCGTCAACAAGTTGTTTGATCTCACTTATATTCATAGTTCTTTTAGTTTTGTTTCGTTCATTATCAGGCGCTGGCGCGCAAGCATAATCTCTTCCTCCGCTTTTACGATATGGTCGTACCCCAAAAGATGCAGCATACCGTGAACGGTCAAAAACGCGAGTTCGCGCTCCGTGGAATGCCCGAGTTCATTCGCCTGACGCTCCGCAGTCGGTATGGATATCATAATATCGCCCAAAAACCCGTCGGGCGGAGCAAAGAGCGCGTCGCCTTCGTCGCAGGGGAAACTCAAAACATCGGTCGCGCGGTCGATCGAGCGATAATCGCGGTTGTATTCGTGAATCACCTCATCGTTCGTCAATACGATCGAGGCGTATCTGCCTTGCGCGTTTTCCGTTTGCAGCACCGCTTCGACCGCCGCCAAAACGGTTTGAAGTTCCGCTTCCGATACAGCGTGATCGATGCCGTCCACCGTCGTCCAAACGTGCGTGTTAGCGTTACTGTTTTTCATCATAGGCGGATGTTTGCGCGATCTCGGGCTTTGCTGCGGGGTATTCGATACGCTCGTGATACTGCGCTATGAGATTTTGTATGAAACTCTTTTCGATGAGGCGGATATCGTTTGCTGTCAGAGGGCTCTCGCTGAGCTGAGCGTCGTCGGGCTGCCAGAGTCCGCGGATGATCGCGCGCACACGCTCCTCTATCGATTCCGCCGTCGGGCGTTTGAGCGCCCGCACCGCCGCTTCGCAGCAGTCGGCGAGCATCAATATAGCGCCTTCTTTGGTGTGCGGCTTGCGCCCCGTATAGCAAAAATCCTCCCTGCGGACGAGCGTGGCATCCCCCTCCATTTCCTGCGCCTTTGTGTAGAAATAGGTCATCAACGAATCGCCGTGATGCTGGCTCGCGATCTCGATGAGTTCGGACGGAAAATGCTTTTTTTCGAGCAGAGCCGCACCGTCGCGTTGGTGGGCGATTATGCGCCTGGCACTCTCATTTGGCGTGAGGTCATCGTGGATATTGTATTCGCCCTGGTTTTCTTTGAAATATCTGGGGCTTGTTAGTTTGCCTACGTCGTGATAGTAAGCCGCCGTCTTGCACAAAAGCGCGTTCGCGCCGACGATCTCCGCCGCGCCCTCGGCAAGCACGCCGACTATCAGCGAATGGTGATAGGTTCCCGGGGCTTCCAGCATAAGGCGTTTGAGAAGCGGGTTGTTGTTGTTCATAAGTTCGTTCAGCCTTGCGTCCGTTACAACATCGAACACGCCTTCAAACACGGGCAGAAGTCCCGTTGCCAGTATCCCGCAGAGCACGCCTCCGGCGAACATCCACGAAGCAGCTTTGGCGATCGCACGCGTTGATTCTCCGCAAAAAGCAAGCACTCCGACGAGTATGAGCGCGGCGGCGAATCCTCCCGCCATTCCCGCTATTATCGGAAGCATTCTGCCGCTTGAAACGTTGAGCATCAGCACCGAAACGACTCCGCCGACGAGCACCGCTATCGCAACCGCCGACGGCTTGTCCAGCGCGCCCGTGCCAATCTTTTCCGCGGAAAGGAGCATACACACAAACGCCATAAGTATCGCCATAGTATAACTTGTGCGTTTTGACACGAGCAGACCACAGAGTATCACGGCGATGAATACGGCGGTGAACGCATATGATATAAGCGTCGTGAATGCCGTAAGTAGCGTTGAAAGCAACATCAGCGCGCCAAGCGCAAGCAGTTTTTTGTTGCTTTTGAGGATCTCCCTCTCCTCAAAATAGAGATACGCCTCAAAAAGGAGCGCCATTATCACCGAGCCTATCGCGCAGATGAGTATAGGCCACGCACCCGTTATCGGCTCGCTTACGCCGAAGAACACGCTCATTCTGGTGTAGGTTATGCTGAAAACCGCAACGGCGACAAGCGCGAAAACGAGAATGCTGCGCTTAATAAAGCCGTTGGCCTTCTTTTCGCCCTTGGTCTTTTTATGCGGCGTTTCGCCCGCAATTTTGTCTTTTTCGACTTTGATTTTGATCTTTCGCATCTAAGGTCATTCTCCTTTTCGTTCGGAAGGTCTGGAGGCGGTGCGCTCCGCGGCGGTTTCGTACGCCTGTACGATGCGCTGAACGAGTTCGTGCCTTACAACATCCCTTGCCGTCAGGTAAACGGTCGTTATATCGTCAACTCCTTTCAACACATTCAATGCGTTGATAAGACCGCTCTTTTTTTCCTGCGGCAGGTCTATCTGGGTTATATCGCCCGTTACGACGACCCTTGAGCCCTCGCCGAAGCGCGTTAGAAACATCTTCATCTGCTCAATGGTGCAGTTCTGCGCCTCATCGAGTATGATATAAGCGTCGTTCAAGGTGCGGCCGCGCATATACGCGAGCGGCGCGACCTCGATAACGCCGCGTTCCGACAGGGTCTTAAAACCCTCGGAGCCGAGAAAATCATACAGTGCGTCATAGAGCGGTCTAAGGTACGGATTCACCTTGTTTTGAAGGTCGCCCGGCAAAAAGCCGAGTTTTTCGCCCGCTTCCACCGCGGGGCGGGTCAGGATGATGCGGCTCACCTCTTTGTTTTTATAGGCGAGCACCGCCATCGCGACGGCGAGATAGGTCTTGCCTGTTCCGGCCGGGCCCACGCCGAAGACGACAGTATTGTTTTTAAGCGCCTTAACATACTTTTTTTGACCCATCGTCTTGCATTTTATCTGCTTGCCGCGGCTCGTGAAGGCGACCACATCGTCCGCAAGTTCAAGTATGAGTTCGGCATTGCCCTCGCGCGCAAGATCTACGGCATAGCGGATGCGGCTTCTGTCGATCTTTTCTCCCCGCTTGATGAGTTCGAGCATATTCTTTATGACGCCCGCTGCGGAACCGGTAGCTTCCTCTGTGCCCGTGATCCTGATGTTTTCGGAATCCGATGTTATGTGCGCGCCTGTTTCTGCTTCGATGATGCGCAGATTCTCATCAAAAACGCCGAAAAGGCGTATGACCTCGTCCATCGATTCGATAGGGATCAGGTTTGTTGCTGTATCCGAAGCGGTCTGTTCGTGCGTTTCGACCTCGGTATTTGTCATTTGTTCGGTTTGTGTCATATTAACTCCGTATAACCTATTGTTTCGACGGTTTGGATGCTGAACACGGCTTCAAGCGAACCGTCGGCGTTCCAGACCAGTTCGGTATCCCGTGATATCATCCTTGCTCCGTCGGGTATTTTTTGATTTATCAGCATCTCCCCCGCCTTAAGCGCTTCTGCTATCATTGCGTCCGCGTCCCTTTGGCTCGGTTTGAGCACAAGTTCCTCGGCGCGCCCCGAGAACACGAACACCGGAAGGAAGGAGGCCGTCAGCGCATAGCGCGAATCAAACGTTCGCTGCTCATCGGGAAAAGCGGAGTTTGAGTCGAATGTAAACGAGAAAAGTTTCAGCCGTATAGCCTTTTCCGTGTTGCCGCTCTTTGCGGGAGCGAGTTCCGTCCTATCAACGACCACGGAAAACCTGTAGGCGACCTGGCCGAGTATCTCGGCGGAAGAATGCGTGAGGAGCGTTTCCGTTGATGCTTCCGGCGTTATGTTGCCGCTTACGAGCAGTTGTCCTTTCTTTACTGCGTCGCCAGCTTTTACAAGCGGCCTGCCTTCAAGCGCGGCGAGTTTTAATATAACGCAGTCCTTGTCGGCAAAGATGTTTGACGGCGCTCCGCTCGGCGCGGCGGCGTTCGGGAGCCCCGAATGCAGTTCGACTTTCAGCACAACTCCGTCCGTCCATACGGTCGATGAGCCGATGCGCCCGTCAAAAGCGCTCAGTTTTTCGCTTATCTCGCTTTTTGAAACTGCGGAAAGCGGCATAAACAGGCTAACGCCGTTCTGCTTCAAAAACCGCTCCGCTTCCGCCTCGATCAGCGAATCCCACCCCTTTACATCTATGGCAAGCACGCGAGTTGACAAAAACGCGAGCGCCCCTGCCGCGATGAATACGGAAGCGATCAGCGCGGGTCTTGCAAGAAGCGCCGCCGCCTTGACGGGCATACCTCCGCGGCGTATGAGCCTTATCTGTACGCCGCATTCCGCAGCAAGTTCCATAAGCGCGTCGAGCTGCTTTAAAAGCACTATCGCCCTGAATGATGTTCTGCCGAGTCTTTTTATGTTATGCAGCGCTATCCCGCGGACGAGCGCGGCATTGATGATCCGCTCGGGTCTAACATTCTCCGATTCTATTTTAGCATATCCGCGTGGCAATTTCCATAAAAACATTCTTTTTTTCCTTTTTTTTCGATTTATTCGCGTGTTTCATAGCATAAAGCGCGTATATTTCCGTCAATCAGCACGTTCGCGCCGTCCGCGCCGCGTATCTCGAGCCCCATGCCCTCGATGCGGAGAATGCCGAGTTCCGTATAAAGCCGTATTATGGTTTCACCGACCTCGAGAACGCCGATATGGTTTTCGATATTGATGCGGCTGTCGCCACAAAGATGCACGCAGGGCTGGCGCGTATAGGCGTTTTCCGGCAGATCGAGCGCACGGAACACCGCCGCGCCCCGCCTTACCGCGGCGCAGTCATTCGCCAAACGCGCTTTTAGTTTTCGTTTATCGCTTACTTTCATAATAGAGTCTATGCGCTTTTATCCGTTTCAAGAATCGATGCGCGCTAATGCGGCACTATGCTTGAAAAATACTCGTCTATGCTCCATTCGGGCAGTTTTTCGATGCGCGTCAAAAGCCAAGGCAGTCTGCCGTTTGTCGCTGTGTTTACGCCGTTACCGTAAGCAAATACTGTAAAGGGGCTCTTTTCTGAACACCCATTAAAGCATTCCGCCGCAGGGTCGTCGACCGTTTCGACAAACACTCGGCAGTTTTTGCCGAAAGTCAAAAAGTATTTAAGCGCCGCATCTGCTATCATAGAGAACAGTTCATCACGGCGCTCCGTAACACCTATCGCGAGCGCGAGTTCGATCCCGCCTGCGTCAGCCGCCGATATAAGTTTATCGATGTCGCTTCGATCCGTTTCCTCGTTCAAAACGACGACCGCCGAAATGCTTTTCTCATTTATGAAGCGTATAAGGGCTTGTGCGTTTAACACGCCCTCGAATATCAATATCACCGCGCTTTTCTTGAGCGGATCGAGTTCGGTCGGAAGTACCGTATCATAGCCCAAATCGCGTATTCGGTCGACGTCTTTTGATATGTGGTCAAAATCCGTCGTTATGCCCGCGTCCCGGTAAGATATCGCGTACAGAGTCAAATCTTTTTCCTGTGCCCCTGCCGACGCGGGGATTGCGGTATCGCGCCTCGATGCCAATACCGAAAGTGCGATCATCGTCAGCGAAAAAATGAGCGTATACGCGCCCGAACGCAGCTTTTTTATTGTGATATTCGGCGTTTTAGGCATAGTTCCGCTTTCACGAAAGCGCGCAAAGAATGCACCGCTTGCATTTTTGCGCGATTCGGTTATAATGTAGTAAATATTGTATTCAAAGGAGCGTTTTTTATGAGATGCAGCTGCATTGACTGCGGCGCGTATATGGCGCAATCCGAGGATTCGCACCTCGGCTGTGTTTGCCCCGAATGCGGCAAACGCTGCACCGCCTGTTTGGGCACGAACAGCCTTATGAGCCGCGATGCCGTCGCAAGGCTGAAAACAGACCCAGTGCTTGCTGAGGCTATGTTGAGGCGAATTTCGGTCAGCGGCGCGAATGATGAGCGCGAATAAAGTTCAATCTGCCAAAAAGGACGGGAAACCCCGTCCTTTTGTTCGTTTATTCGTTTTTTTGTTCACACTCCGTAGAGGTTGTTTTTTATAAGTGCGATCGCCTTTTCGCGGAGATCGGCGGGTTCGACGATCTCAACATCGTTTATGTACTGCATCGACCAGTAGAGCACGCCCTGCGGCGCGGACTTGAGTTTTGCAATGAAATGTCCGTCCGTGTCTGGAACTATATTCACTCCCGTGCCAAACTCGTCGATAACGCCGCCGATGACATCGTTTTTGCAGCGGAGTTTGATCTCGACGGGCTGACCCGCAAAGGCGTAGACGGTCTTTCTTGCGGAATTGATGTCGACCTTTGACGGCGCGACATCCACGGGCTTATCAAGGATGACGATCTCGTCCATAAGGTCGATCCTGTAATGGCTGATATCATCCTTGCCTTCCTTTATGCAGAGCAGATAATATCGTTGATTGTCGCAAACCATACTGTATGGGCTGACGACGTATTTTTCTTTGCGGCGCGGATGCAGCCGCTTGTCGAGCCCGTACTGCTGATAGACGAACGCGACCTTTTGGCGACGGGCGATCGCCTCGTCAAGCGAGTCGATATTGAAGAACACCGAGCGATTGGGTGTTTTTTTGTCGGGATCGGCAGTAAAAAGATGCCTGTACTGGCGTTTTTGGTGGATGCTCAAACAGGACTGAAGTTTTTCTATAAGATAGCCGGTCTGTTTGTTCGGGATCGATTTTTGCGAATAGACGGCGTCCATCATAAGGCGTATCTCCGAAGGCTCGAAAAGGCGCGACATAAGATAGTAGCCCTGACTGCTCCTGTCGTATTGCGATATCTCGTAGCCGAGATTGCGCAGCGTATCTATCGAACTGTAAACGGTGCGCCTGTCGATGGTCATACCGTAATCCTCTTTGAAGCGCTCTATGATCTCGCTCATCATTATGATATGCTCCGGGTCCGAATACTTTTCGAGGATCTTATAGAGGCATACGGTATTTGCTTTGTCCGTCAGTTTGATTTCTTTTTGCATCGTTCTGTGTCCTTTTTATTTATTCTGCAAAAGCCAAAAAAGCATCCCGCAGGTATTTTACCTTTATAAGGTTGATATCCTTTATGCCGTCGAGCTTTGCGCCTTTGGGCACGATCGCGTTTTTGTAGCCGAGGCGCGCGCATTCCGCAACGCGGTTATAGATGCGGTCGACCGTGCGTATCTCGCCCGTCAGGCTGATCTCGCCTATCACGACCGTGCCGTTTGGCAGCGCGCGGTCGAACACCGAGCCCGCGACGGCGAGCGCGGTCGCAAGATCCGCTCCGCGGTCGTCGATCCTGATGCCGCCGACGGCGTTCGTGTAAACGTCCTTATCGCTTATGCGGAGCCCTCCGCGCCTTTCAAGCACGGCGATAAGCAGCATCAACCTGCTTGTGTCCATACCCGTTGAGACCCTGCGGGGGTTGGCAAACAGCGAAGGATTCAATAGCGACTGCACCTCAACGAGTATCGGTCGGTTGCCCTCCATTATGCAGGTAACGGCGCAGCCCGTGTCGTTGCCCCCCGTTACGAAGAGCGACGCGGTGTTTTCCACCTCGCACAGTCCTTCCTGGCGCATTTCGAAGATGCCGATCTCGTTTGTTGAGCCGAAGCGGTTTTTTACCGCGCGAAGCAGACGGAGCGAATCGTGCCTGTCGCCCTCAAAATACAGCACGGTATCCACCATATGTTCGAGCATCCTCGGCCCTGCGAGCGAGCCTTCCTTGGTAACGTGTCCGACGATAAACACGGCGCAGGCGTAGTTTTTTGCAATGCGCGTAAGTACCGTGGTGGATTCGCGTATCTGCGTAACGCTGCCTGTGGCGTTGGAAAGTTCGACATTGAGCATAGTTTGGATGGAGTCCACGATCAAAAAAGCGGGCTTCAGCCTTTCGACCTCATCCTCTATCGCTTCCACGCTGGTCTCGCTCATAACGAGCAGCCTGTCGTCCACCCCGCAGCGCGCGGCACGGAGTTTAAGTTGGGCTTTGGATTCCTCTCCCGAGATATAGATCGCGGTGCCCTTGTCGATCAGATTGCCCGCCATCTGCATCAAAAGCGTGCTTTTGCCGATGCCGGGATCGCCTCCGACAAGCACCGTTGAGCCGGCGACGATGCCGCCTCCGAGCACGCGGTCGAACTCCGATATGCCGGTTGATATGCGCTCTGTTTCCGAAAGATCGACGGAAGCGAGGCTTACGCTGCGCGAGCCGCCCACCGCCGAGCGATGCTGTTTGGACGGGGCGACGGACTTGACCTCGACGAGCGTGTTCCACCCGCCGCAGCCGGGGCAGCAGCCGAGCCACTTGCCCGTTTCGTAGCCGCATTCGCCGCATACAAACTTGGTTTTTTCTTTGTTTGAAGCCATGATCTTACATCGGCGGGATAACGAATTTTATGATATCCCTCTCCCTTGAGGTAACGTCCATCCACATAACTACGCCGTTTGACGTGCCTAGGAACTGCGCCTTTTGCCAACTCGGGTTGACGCGATAACTCTCGCCCGTTGCGAACACGTAGACGTAGACGGCCTCGTCCATACCGTAGGCAACGAACTTATCGGAAAGTCCAAACTCGGCAACGTTTTCCGCGATCACCGACGCGGGGTTCACGCCGTCGGAGAACATCAGTCTTGCGCCCGGCGCGTGGTGGGAGTCGATCCAAACGTACACGCTTCCGTTGAACTCGGGATCGTGCACATAACTGCCCGGATTAAAACTCGTCATCTCCGCCGTTTCAATATCTATCGTGCAGATCGACGAATTATTGTCCGCCGCACCGCCTTCATCCGCCCAAACGAGTTTGCCGCCGCCAAAATCGGGGATGCTCGTTCCGTAACTGCGGCGATCGAAATACTGCACGACCGTGGTCTCCTGCGTTTTTAGATCGCAGACAAATAGTTTATCCCTGTCGCTGCCCGTGCGTTCAATCCAAGTTATATAGTTTTCGTAGAGTTTGATCTCGGGTTGACCGATATAGACGGCCTTGATCGTGATTGGCGATATCGGCTGCTTTGTAAGATCTACCATACGTATAAAGCCGCCGCCGATCGTATTGTTTGCGTCGAAATAAACTAGGTACCTGTCGTTGAAAACGGGTGAAAGCAGATGATCGTTGACGGGCTCTATCATAACTTCGCTCACTTCAGCGGTCATAATATCGTAGATTATCAGTTTGCCAAGGCGCACCTTGCCGTCCGCGAGTTTGCCGGCCGAACAGATTATCTTGCCGTTATGGCAGTATGGATCGCCAAGGTAGCCATAGTTCATCTCGGACGGAAAAACAAGTTCTTTTTCAGCATTTTCCGCATCGAACGCCGCCATGGGATGCGGCGTCGGCACGGGTGTGGGTCCCGCGTCCGGCGCGGTGCTTGTATGCGGATCCGGCGCGGCGGTCTCGGTCTTTGCGTCGCGCACGACCAAAGGTTTTATCGGAGTGTCGATCTTGAACAAAAACTGAAGCGCGAGCATAACCGCAAACGCCGTCAGCGTGAGCGCCGCAAGTGAGCCCAAAACGGCGCCGATTAGTTTGAGTATCGGTCCCGCATTGCCCTTATTGAAGCCCGACGCATTACGCCGTCTTCTTGCCGATCGTCTGTCAAAGCGTTTTTTCATACGCACATTATAACATATTCCGCGGTATTTGTCATCACTATGTGCAAAAAAATGACGGTTATTGCGTTTCTATAAAGCTAATTATGCGCTCTGCGGACGAAAAGGTTTTGAGTTTGAACACGTTTTTTTCTTTACTCACGAGCGAAAGCACCGCCTCGCCCCCGTCCAAGCGCACGGTTTTTGTGCGTACTGCACCGAACGTATCCGTATCGATTTTTACGACGCATCTGGCGTTTTTTATTCTTATCCTGTTCATAGAGCCCCCAAGCCCCTCCCCCGTCATCTTCAAAAAGGCTTCCTTTACCGTCCAGACGGTTATAAGATGCCTGTCCTTGTTTGCGGCGGCCTCAAATGCTATGAACTCCTCGTTGCACATTATTCTTCTTGCGATGCGCTCATCCGTTTTTCTGACGCGCTCTATGTCTATACCGGCGGTGGCGGTCGAAACAAATGCCGCCGCCGCGCCCGGTGTATGCGATATGCCTATGAACGCGCCGTCCACCGTCGGTTTTCCGTTTTTGTCATAGGCGTAGTTGAACAGCGTGCCTATATCGCTCGGGCGGTTGCAGCCTATGATTTTTGCCTTCATTGCCGCCTTTACCGCGGCGATATACGCAAGTTCCGCTGCGGCTGACTGTTTTTTTGCCTCGGGATCGGTTATCGACGCGAGTTTTTCCCTCCGCAAAGGCGAATACAACCGCAAATAGGCTTCGGTATCGAAGTTTTGATCGTATTTAAATATGCAGATAACGGTCTTGTTTTTCATTTGTTTACCGTTCATACGCTTTTTTCTCACCCGCGTAGCGCGCTTTCTTCTCAGGTCGCGCTGACTGAGTTTACACAGCGACAGCCGATCCTCGTAGCGGAGTATAGCATTTTTTTGATTTTTTCGCAATATTTGATGTGTGAAAGGTCAACTGCGGTTATTTTTTTGTCAATGGGTTGACATTAGCGGCGAAGCGTGTTATATTGTGTATATCCAATATGCACAATATCGAAAAAGGAGCAATACTATGAGTGCAGTCATTGAGGCAAGAAATCTCAACAAAACCTTTCCGAGCGGTTTTAGGCTCAAAGACGTCAGTTTGAGCGTTAAACGCGGCTATATCACCGGTTTTATCGGGCGCAACGGCGCCGGCAAGACCACGACATTTAAACTCATCCTCGGTCTTTCCGCTCCGGAATCCGGCGAGGTTATGCTGTTTGATAAGCGGATGCCCGATCACGAATCCGAATGCAAGCAGGATATCGGCGTTGTATTCGGCGCGTTCGGCTATTACGAAACAAAGCGGCTAAAGACCGTCACAAAGGCCTACAAGCGTTTTTACACGAACTGGGACGACGAAAAATACGCCGAATACCTGAAGCGATTCGACCTTGACGAGCAAAAGCGCGTTAAGGAACTTTCGGCGGGTATGAAGGTCAAATACTCGCTCGCGCTCGCGCTTTCGCACGGCGCTAAACTGTTGATACTGGACGAGCCCACAAGCGGACTTGACCCCGTTTCACGCGACGAGATAATGGATATGTTCCGCGATTTTGTTTCGGACGGCGAAAGGAGCATCCTGTTCTCGACGCACATCACTTCCGATCTTGACAAATGCGCGGATCACATCGTCTATATAAAGGACGGCGAGATCGTGATGAGCGGCGACCGCGAGGAGATAATGGGCAGTTTTCTGCTCGTTCAGGGCGGGCTCGACGCGCTTAGCGGAAACAGGGCGCTTTCGGAATCGCTGATCGGCGTCAAAGAAACGCCGTTCGGATTCTCCGGGCTTATCCGCGCCGAGGACGCGCATATCGCCGACGGGCTGCAAACCGCCAAGGCCGATATCGAGTCGATCATGATCTATACCGAAAAATACGAGCATCACGAGAGCTGAAAGGAGAATAAAATGTCTGTAAGGAACATCAAAAACCTTGTTTTGAAAGACCTGAGCCTTTTGACCGGCCCCGTCGTTATCATTTTCTACATAATTCCCGCGCTTATGCTGTTCATCCCCGCCTATCCGCGGCCGGCGACGATGTTCTATCTGCTTGTTTCCATTATGAATATGTTCTCGTTTGATCTTATGGGCAAGGATCACGAGTTCAGCGGACTTCTTCCTGTCAAAAAGAAGGAATCGGTCTTGGCGCGGCTTGCGGCGATGATGCTGCTTCAAATACTGCTGCTCGTATTCACAGCGCCTTTTGCGATCTTATCCAACTATCTGCTTGACAGATGGGACGCCGCCAATAATCCTGCAGGCATGAATACGAACATCGTATCCTATGCGATCATCCTCGTATTTTACGGCATATTCAATCTTATTGTGCTGCCGGGCGCATACAAAAAGCAGTTCAAGGTCAGCCTGAGAAGCATAATCGGTCTGTTCGTCTTCATAGTCGGCGCAACGATAACCGAAAACCTTATTTGCAGGCCGAGCGGCGGAATCCTGTTCTTGAACGGCACGAGCGGACACGATCTTCTTTTGCAGACGCCGATACTCATCGGCGCGCTTATACTGTACTGTGTCATAAACTGCATAGCGTATATCCGCGCGAGAAACAACTATAAAAAAACCGATATATAAAGTGCGCCTTTCCGAAATAGACCTATGGATATTCAACTGTCTATATTGAATACATCCGACAAACCCATCTATCGTCAACTCTACGATCAGATAGCGTTTTCGATAGTCGTCGGAAAACTGAGGGGCGGGTACTGCCTGCCCCCGATCCGTTCTGTCGCGTCCGCGCTCGGCATCAGCGTTATATCTATCAAGCGCGCCTGGGACGACCTCGAAAAGGACGGATTCATCACCACTATGGTCGGGCGCGGCTGCTTTGTTTCCGACCTGACGGACGAAGAAAGGCGGCAAAGGCGAAACGCGCTCGCGCTTGACGAGCTGCGGGAGAGTTTTGCTTCGCTCAAACAACTTGAACTTACAAAGGATGAACTTATTTCTCTGATACGCGAGAATTACCCGCTTTAAGTTGTTTGACCCCTCTCCGTTCTTGAAAAGCACATATAAAAGTAGTATAATTATGCTGCGGATGCGGAACACGGTTTTGCTTTCCGCGGCATTTTTGAGTTTTCTTTATCGGAGGCTTATTATGGAACAGAATCGCGGCGCATTGACGATAGATACCATCAAGGCGGAAGTGAACGCCGTTATGAACGAATTGTTTGAGAACTGCTCGGAGGGGCATTATGCGCTGCGCCCCGGCGACATCCTCGTCATCGGCTGCAGCACGAGCCGCGTTATGGGCTATCATATGGGGCAGCACTCGACCGAGGACGTGGCAAAAACCATTATGGACGCCGTTCTGCCGCAGGTGAACGCGCGCGGACTGTATCTTGCCTGCCAGTGCTGCGAGCACCTGAACAGGGCACTTGTTGTTGAGCGCGAATGTATGGAAAAATACGACCTTACCGAGGTTTCCGTAAAACCCCAACTGCACGCGGGCGGCGCGTGGAGCGTGCAGGCTACGCAGCGGTTTGACGATCCCGTCGTCGTGGAGGATATCCGCGCCCGCGCCCGTGCCGG
This sequence comes from Clostridia bacterium, assembly GCA_017538255.1. Lineage (GTDB taxonomy): Bacteria > Bacillota > Clostridia > Christensenellales > CAG-138 > PeH17. The sequence continues at coordinate 60,707 of JAFYJD010000006.1, forward strand.
CATCGATATCGGCGGCGTTTTCATCGGGATGCATCTTCGTCCCGTCGTCGTTCCGATCCATAACGAGAACACCGCGATCGGCTGCGCCAACATCACGATGGCACGCACCCGCCCCAAACTCATCGGCGGCGAGCGCGCGAAGTATTGATGATATGGACGAAAAAGGCGCCGTAACAACCTTGAAGGACGGCAAGCGAGCCGCAAAGCCGAGACTGACGCGAACTCAGATCATTTCGCTCGGCTTTTTTATTGTTATAACGCTGGGTACGCTATTGCTTATGCTCCCCGTTTCGTCCGCGAGCGGAGATGCGACGCCGTTTCTTGATTCGCTCTTTACCGCGACGAGCGCGACCTGCGTAACGGGGCTCGTAACGGTCGATACCGCGACGCACTGGTCGCTGTTCGGCAAATGCGTCATACTCATTATGATCCAACTCGGCGGTCTGGGGTTTATGACCATCGCCACGTTCTTCTTCATCATCGTCAATAAGCGCATCGGGCTTAGGAACCGCGAACTTTTGAGCGAGAGCATCAGCACGCTCGAACTCGGCGGCATACTTAAACTCGCAAAGCGCATCATTGCGGTGACGGCGGCTGCCGAGATAACGGGCGCCGTGCTGCTTGCGCTCCGCTTCTGCCCTCAGTTCGGGCTCAAGCGGGGAATATTTATGAGCGTATTCCATTCCGTTTCCGCGTTTTGCAACGCGGGCTTCGACCTGTTGGGCGGGATTGAAAAATTCGGCTCTTTTGTGCCGTACTCCGCTGATGCGCTCGTGAATATCACGCTTATGCTTCTGATAGTCATAGGCGGTCTCGGTTTCCTCGTTTGGGACGATATGCTGCGTCACGGCGTTCGCATAAAAAAATACCGTCTGCACAGCAAGATAGTTTTGACGGCGACCGGCGTACTGCTTCTGTTCGGCGCTGTAGTTCTGTTCTTTACCGAAAAGCACGCCGCCTGCGCCGGGATGGGAATCGGTGAAAGGATTATGACGGCGCTGTTCGGCTCCGTTACGGCGCGCACGGCGGGCTTCAACACTATCGATATCGCCGCGATGAGCGACGGTGGAAAACTGACGACGATAATGCTGATGTTCGTCGGCGGCTCCCCCGGCTCCACAGCGGGCGGTATCAAAACAACGACCGTTTTTACGCTTTTGATATTCACATTCAGTTATATACGCGGCAACAGGAGTTTCGGTCTATACGGCAGACGGCTCGAGGACGGCGCGCTCGACAGGGCTGCGACCGTGTTCTTTACAAATCTCCTGCTTATGCTCACGGCAACGCTTATCATAGTTTCATTCGATTCGCTTCCGCTTGTCGATACGCTGTTTGAAACGACTTCCGCCGTTGCGACCGTCGGTATGAGCACGGGCATCACCCGTGAACTGTCGAGTGCATCGCGCGTTGTGATAATACTGCTTATGTTCCTCGGGCGTGTCGGCAGTTTGAGTTTTGCGGGTGCACTTGCCGAAAGGCGCGAGCCGCCGCGGATCGTTGACCCAGTTGAAAAGATAATCATAGGCTGAAAATGCCGTTGGAGGTAAATATGAAATCGTTTATCGTTATCGGCGCAGGAAAGTTTGGGCACTATTTCTGCAAGTTTCTTTCAAAACAGAATACCGAGGTAATGATCGTTGACGCGGACGAGAACAAACTCTCCGATATGCTCGCATATGTTTCAAGCGCAAAGGTCGGCGACTGTACGCGGCGCGACGTGGTTTCTTCGCTTGGCGTTGAAGATTTTGACGAGGCCGTCGTCTGCATTCCCGAAAGTTTTCAGAACAGTTTGCAGATAGTCGATCTGCTCAAGGACTGCGGAGCAAAGAAGATCACCGCAGTCGCCTCCACCGAGATACAGGCGAAATTCCTTTCCAAGAACGGCGCGGACAGCGTGATATTCCCCGACCGCGATATGTCCGAACGGCTTGCCGTCAGCATATCAAACGACAGCATATTCGATTTTCTCAAACTCTCGAACGATCAGGGTATCTATGAGATAGTCCCGCCGAAGAAGTGGATCGGGCATACCGTCATCCAAATGGATGTGCGCCGCAGATACAATGTGAACATCATCGCGGTCAAAATGCGCAGCGGCGCAATCGAACTTCCGAGCGCCGAGTATGAGTTCCGCTCCGACGAGCATCTGCTCGTTTTCGGCAAGAGCGCGGATATCGCAAAACTGACCTGAGTTAGCCCTATGAAGCGAGTAGACAAGAACTCTTGGGCAACCTTGCCCGGGAACGCGGAGTTTTCCTTCAAAAAATACCGTTATATTCGCCGATCGGCGCTCAAGGGGATCGCGCTCAAGCTCCACGCCGATCTTCGCATCAAGTATGTTTCCGACATCCTTCGCAGCGGAGATACCAATCCCGCACTCGTTATGAGCACAGCTCCGCTCATTGTTTCCTGTTATTCGTTCGATATGGACGCGGTGATTATGCTCGAGTTTCCGAGTGCCCTCGCCGAAGAATACACGCTAAAAACGGGCGATCGGCTCGTTACGGCGAATGTTTATTCGCTTGGCAAGGCGGTTTTGTTCGACATATTCCCGGGTATTGAATACTCGAATATGTACATCGACTTCACACCCGTCGTACAGTTGTTTCTTTCAAAAAACGACGAAGAAATACGCGCGCGCACCTCACTTTTTGACGAAGCGTGCTGGCAAAAGGTCGAGCGGCTTTCAAATGCGTACATCACCGAGCACCCCACTATGAGGCGCAAAGGCTTTTTCTGCTTTATTCCGTATCCCGATTATTGGTGAATCAGGCTTTGCCTTTTGGTATGTCGCCCTACCATCGCAAAAAAATACCGCACGGATCATCCGTGCGGTATTATTTATGCCGTGTCAGTTATTTGCCTTGGTATCGCAGTACATACAGCGGTACTCGGCTGTCTCGGGGTTGGTCAGGATGAAGATATGCCTTATCTCCTGCTCGGTCGTGGTTATGCAGCGGGGATTTTTGCAGCGCATAACGTTTTCGATGCGCTCGGGCAGTTTGAGAGCGCGCTTTTCAATGACCTTGCTGTCGCGGATGATGTTGACGGTCGCGGTCGGGCAGATGACGGCAAGCGCGCCGAGGTCGATATCGATCTCGTCCGCGATCTTGATGATGTCCTTCCTGCCGTTCTTGTTGCTGGACGCGTTTTTGATTATCGCGACCTGGCAGTCGAGCGCGTCGAGATTGAGTTTGGTGTAGATCTGCATCGCCTTGCCGGCGGTGATATGATCGATTACAATGCCGTTGATGATGGAATCTATATTCATTTTGAAGCCTCCTCAAGCAGTTTCATAATCAGCGCCATACGGATGAACTTGCCGTAGCGCGCCTGGCGGAAATAGCAGGCCCTCGGATCGTCGTCCACTGCAACGGATATCTCGTTGACTCTGGGAAGCGGATGGAGCACGATGAGATCCTTCTTTGCCATCGCCATCTTTTCGGGGGTGAGCACGTAACAGTCCTTCAGCCGCAGATAGTCCTCCTCGTTGAAGAACCTTTCACGCTGAACACGGGTCATATACAGCACGTCCAGTTTATCTATGACGTTTTCAAGCGCTGTGGTCTGCTCATAGGGGATGTTTTTGGCCTTGATATAGGCGTTTTTGACATAACTTGGCACCTTGAGTTCTTCGGGCGAGATAAGGACGAAGTTGATGCCCGCATACCTGCTCATCGCGGCGATCAGCGAATGCACGGTGCGGCCGAACTTGAGATCGCCGCAGAGACCGACGGTCAGGTTGTCAAACCTGCCCTTTTCGCGCTTGATCGTCAACAGGTCGGTAAGGGTCTGGGTGGGGTGGTTGTGTCCGCCGTCGCCCGCGTTGATGATCGGAACGGTCGCCTTCATCGACGCTACGAGCGGCGCGCCCTCCTTTGGGTGGCGCATCGCGATGATGTCCGCATAGCCGCAGCATACGGCGATGGTATCCGCAACGCTCTCGCCCTTTGACGCGGAACTTGAGGACGCCTCTGAGAAGCCGAGCACCCTGCCGCCGAGTTCGAGCATAGCGGCCTCGAACGAAAGTCTCGTCCTTGTGGACGGCTCAAAGAACAGCGTTGCAAGGGTCTTGTACTTGCAGGCTTCACGGTAGTTTTCCGGATGATCGATTATGTCGTTTGCAACGGCGATCATCGCGTCGATCTCTTCGACCGAAAGGTCAAGGATGTCGATCAGGTTTTTCATATTTATCCTCCGTATCTCAAAAATAATCTATGTTGGTTCAGCGTTTTATCCAGCGTTGATCCGCGGGATCGTTTCTGAACGCTATCAGCCTTTCGGTATCCTCCTTGCGGATATAGCCGGTCTCTGCGGCTAACGCCACCGTCGTATCGAAATCGGAAAGGCTGATGTTTTTGACGTTCGCTTCTTTGAGGCGGTCGAGCCCCTTCTTCATACCGTAGGTGAAGATGCTGACGATGCCGAGCACCTCGGCGCCCGCTTCGCGCAGGGCGTCCACGACCTCGATCGCGCTGCCCGCGGTGGAGATAAGATCCTCGATGACCACGACCTTCTGCCCCGCTTCGAGTTTGCCCTCGATTCGGTTCTGTCTGCCGTGATCCTTGTTGCCCGAGCGCACATAGCCCATCGGCATACCGAGGATATGCGCGGCTATTGCGGCGTGGGCGATGCCCGCGGTGGACGTTCCCATCAGCACCTCGGCCTCAGGGAACTCGCGCTTTACGGTCTCCGCGATCGCGTTCTCCACATCGTTGCGCACTTTGGGCGCGGTGAGCGTGAGCCTGTTGTCGCAATAGATCGGGCTCAAAATGCCGCTCGCCCAGGTGAAGGGCTTGTCGGGGTCAAGAAATACCGCGCCGATCGAGAGCAGGTCGCCCGCTATCAGTTTTTTGATCTCGTTTACTCTGTTTGTTTCCATTTTTTATCCCCCTTCATTTGTTATCTGTCGATGAACTCGCGCACGCAGCGCTCGTATGCGGCGACCGGGTCCTCCGCTGCGGTTATCGGTCGGCCGACGACGATATAGTCGGAGCCGATGAGTTTTGCCTGTTCGGGCGTCATCACGCGCACCTGATCGCCCTTGTCGCCGTCCGCAAAGCGCACGCCCGGAGTAACCGTAACGAACTCGCTTCCGCAGGTTTTATGCACCTTTTCCGCTTCAATGGGCGAACATACGACGCCGTCGAGCCCCGCGCTTTTTGCGTTTTTTGCATAGTGCATGACCGTGTTTTCCATAGATTCGGCGATCAACAGATCCCTTTTCATAATCTCCTCGCCCGTTGAGGTGAGTTGGGTCACGGCGATCAGCATCGGGCGCGTTCCGTCCTCGCGGGTGAGTCCCTTTATCGCGGCCTCCATCATCGGCATCGTGCCCGCCGCGTGAACGTTTGTCATATCGATATCGAGGTTTGAAAGTACCTTCATCGCCTTCATAACCTGGTTCGGAATGTCGTGAAGTTTCAGATCGAGGAAGATCTTATGCCCGCGCGCTTTTATCTCGCGAACGATCGACGGCCCCTCGGCGTAGTAGAGTTCCATACCGATCTTGACGAATGGCTTTCTTGATAGGCCCTCAAATCTGTCAAGAAAAGCGAGCGTTTCCTCCTTGCTTGCAAAATCGCACGCGACGATAACGTCCTTACCCATTGTGTGCACCTCCAATTATATCCTTTAAGTTGTTTATACCGTATTTAGCCATTGCCGCCGGCAGGGTCTCGATGATATCCTTACAAACGAACGGATCGACAAGGTTGGCTGCGCCGATTTGAACGGCGCTCGCGCCCGCGAGCATCATCTCGATAACATCATCCGCGCTCGATACGCCGCCCATACCGATTATCGGCAGTTTGACCGCCTCGTACACCTGGTAGACCATCCTTACAGCCACGGGGAAAACCGCGCTGCCCGAGAAGCCGCCCATTTTGTTGGCGAGCACGGGCTTTTTTCGGCGAAGGTCGATGCGCATTCCGAGCAGGGTGTTGATAAGGCTTATGCCGTCCGCACCAGCGTCCTCGCAGGCTTTGGCAATCGCGACGATATCCGATACATTCGGGCTCAGTTTCATAAAGACTGGCTTTGTTGTCGCCTTTTTGACCGCCGCCGTCACCTCCGCAGCCGCCTTCGGATCGGTGCCGAAACTCATACCGCCGTTATGGACGTTTGGGCAGCTGATGTTGACCTCGATCAGGCCGATCTGTTCGCACTCATCCAAAAGCGCCGCGGTCCTTGCATATTCTTCGACGGAAAACCCGCCGACATTGGCGATCACTTTTTTATTGAATACTTTTTTGAGTTTGGGCAGTTCCTCGTTTATCACGGCGTGAACGCCGGGGTTTTGGAGCCCTATCGAGTTCAGCATTCCCGCGGGGCATTCGGCGATGCGCGGCGTGGGGTTGCCAAAGCGCGGCTCATAGGTCGTACCCTTGAACGAGAACGAGCCGAGAATGTTTATGTCGTACAGTTCCGCAAACTCATAGCCGTAGCCGAATGTGCCGCTTGCGGGGATGATCGGGTTGTCGAGTTTCAGACCGCAGAGTTCAACGGAAAGAGCGCTGTTTTTATTCATAGTTCTTCCCCCCAGATTATTTCGGTCGAATCGAATACCGGGCCGTCCTTGCAGATGCGCTTGCCGCCGCTTCTGGTTTTCATCGAGCAGCCCATACACGCGCCGAAGCCGCAGCCCATACGCTCCTCAAAACTGTACTGACCCTCGGTCTTTACGACCTTGCGTATCGCCTTATACATCGGGAGCGGGCCGCAGGTGTAAAAGAAACTGTAATCGAGTTCATCCGTCATAGCGTCGGTAACGAAGCCCTTATCGGCATAACTGCCGTCGACGGTGGTTATCCTGACGCGCACGCCAAGGGCTTTGAGTTCGTCCTCAAGATACACGTCTTCCTTACTGTTGAAGCCGAGGATCGCGGTTACTTCCCTGCCCTCGTTTATTAGTGATTCGGCAAGTTTGTACATCGGGGGAACGCCGCTTCCGCCCGCGATAAGAAGTGGCTTTTTGCCGCTATTTTCAATAGCGTAGCCGTTGCCGAGACCTGTAAGTATATCAAGGCTCGTCCCCTCGCGGAGTTCCGACATCAGTTCCGTGCCGCGGCCGACGGTCTTATAGATGAGCGAAAAGCCGTTTTCGTCAAAATCGCACACGGAGATAGGGCGGCGCAGATAGAGGCCGTCGAGTTTTATGTTTGCGAACTGACCGGGTTTTGTGAAGCCGTGCGCGCCCAAAAGCGTCATCCCGAATATTCCGTTGGCGATACGGCGATTTTCTGTTATCGTATAAAGATCCTGTTTAAGCATTGAACCTTTCATCCCCCTTCGATTCGGGCGCGCGGTAAACCACAGAGCCGCCGGATACCGCCAGCATACATTTGCCGAAGACCTGCATCCCGACAAAGGGCGACGACTTTCCCTTTGAAAGAAAATCGTTATTGTCGATACGGTACATCGCTTCAAGGTCGAACACCGTGAAATCGTCCGAATTGTCGATGCCGAAGCGCTTTGCGGGATTTACGCTCATCAACTCCGTCAGTCGTTCGAGCCCGATCACACCGCCGCGCACAAGATGTGTGTAGAGTACGGGGAACGCGGTTTCAAGTCCGACTATGCCGAACGCGCTCTTTTCGAGACCCTTGGATTTTTCTTCTTTGGAGTGGGGCGCGTGATCGGTCGCGATAATGTCGATCGTACCGTCCACAATTCCTTCGATCAGCGCGTCCCTGTCGCGCTGTGTTCTAAGCGGCGGATTCATCTTAAAACTGCCGTCCTCAATAAGATCGTCCTCCGTGAACACGAGGTAGTGCGGCGCGGTCTCGCAGGTAACGTCGAGCCCTTCGCGTTTTGCCCGACGCACGAGTTCGACCGATTCCGCCGTCGAGATATGGCATATATGGTATTTGCAGCCGGTTTTTCTTACGAGTTCGATATCCCTTTCTATCTGCTTCCACTCGCTTTCGGAGCAGATGCCGCGGTGGCCGTGGGCCTTGGCGTACTCGCCCGCGTGGATATATCCGCCGAAAAGGAGCGAATTATCCTCACAATGCGCCGCGATGATCTTATCAAGGCGCTTGGCCTCCGTCATCGCTTTTAGCATCAGTTCCTCCGACTGCACGCCGCGCCCGTCGTCCGAAAAGCCCGCGACGAACGGCGCCATCCTTTCCATCTCGGAGAGGGCTTCACCCTTTTCGCCGACGGTTATCGAAGCAAACGGGATCACGCGGATCAGAGCGTCGCGGTTGATGATGTCGAGCTGTTTAATCAGGTTGTCGAGGCAGTCCGGAACGGGATCGAGATTCGGCATCGGGCAGACTGCGGTAAAGCCGCCGTGCGCAGCGGCGAGCGTGCCCGAAAGCACGGTTTCTTTATAAGAAAAACCCGGCTCTCGAAGATGAACGTGAACATCAACAAAACCGGGAAGAATAACGCAATTATTGAATTTGGGGTCGGAAAAATCGGGAAACAAAGCATCTGCTTTTTGGTGGGAAAGATCGATCGATACGATACCCGGTCCGGCGTTAAAATACTTCATTATGTTTCCTTTCAGCCGCGACCAGCAGCCGCGCGCTCCTTAAAATTCATCGTATTTTATCAGCAATGGAGTGTTTTGTCAATAGCGTTTTCCCCTCTTTTATGAATATAATTTGACTCGCTTTTATAAAAAATGCCGAAATCATTCGCAAAACCGCAGCAAAAAAGCAAATATATAATAATTTTTCCCAAAAAGGGCTTGCAAACAGGCTGCGTTTTGGTTATAATACAATCCGTTCGGCGCGCTGGTGTAGCTCAGTAGGTAGAGCACGTCATTGGTAATGACGAGGTAGTCAGTTCGAATCTGATCACCAGCTCCAACAAAAAAGCCTTGAAATATCAGGGCTTTTTGTTTTTCTTTTCTGTTTTATATTTGAGTTTTATCTTTCTGGATCGCTCGTTTCCTCCGTCGGCTGAACAATACTCAGCACCTTGCTTGCGAGCGGGCCGAACATCTTATCGGCAGATTCCCGATCAAATCCCGTGAAGCGTACCGCAAGGCATTCTTCCTCTGTTAGTTTATAAACATATAGTATGTCATCGCCATCGACAGCCGTACAAGCATCCCCCACCTCGTATTCTTCGGGCGCCTTTGTCACTATGCAATCATAGGCGATCCTATTGCCAGAATCGTCGCAGCCTTCCGCCGAGATATGCTTGTAATATGTATCGATCGTATAGACATCCATCGTTTTTGGCAGATTATCCGGGAAGAGTTCTTCGACCGAATCGGACACGCTGCCGCCACCGTAGCCGGGATCTGCAATGATCAACTCATAAGATTCCATCAGGCTCGTTGATGACTCCATATAGTCGAAGTTTAATTTGATGCCGCTGTCGCCGGATATCGGCCCATTATCCGCCTGTCCGTACGACAAATTGCCCAAAGCGATCTTTTTGTTGCCGTTTAAGCGGATCTTGCCAAGCGATGTCAGCACCGAAAAGCCGATCAAAAACGCGGCGCAGGCGCACATCGCATAGCCTGCCGCGCGCCTCAGACGTTGGCTCTTTGCCTTTCTTGCCTTTGCCGACTCTATAGCCGCCGATCTGATCCTGTCAAAATCGATATCGGCCGTTTCTTCCTCCGCTACAAGGCGCAGGATTCGGTCTATTTGAGCCCCATCGTCGCTCAACTCGGCGGAAAATGCCGCCTCCGCGAGTTCCTGCTCGTCCGCAACGAGATGTATTTTGTGTTCTTTATTCATAATGGTTCCACCTCTTCGCCCAGCGATTTGGCAAGCAGCGCTCGTGCTCTGACCAGCCTTGATTTTATCGTGCCCTGACTGATACCCGTAGCCTTCGATATCTCGCTCACCGTCATATCCGCAAAATAATGGAGTGTGATGATTTTTTTGTTCAATTCGTCAAGATCGTTCATCGCCGCTTTCACGGCTTCACGCCTGCGCTTTTTGATGAGTTCGTCCTCCGGCAGCGGCTCGGTGTCCGCAACCTCCGCTCCGATCGGCTCATCGCTCAAAAGTTCCTTCTTCGAGCGGCGAACGTGATCGAGCGCAAGGTTTGTCGAAACGCGGTAAAGCCAACTTTTGATTTGCGCATCGCCCATGGATGATATCTTGTGCATATTGAGATATACTTTTTCGAACACCTGCTGGGTGATGTCTTCCGCCGCTTCCTTATGCGCGACGACCCGATGAGCCGCCCAGTAGACAAGCCGCGAATAATCTGTATAGATATTGTCGAAACTGCGTTCAGACAATCAACACTCTCCGTTTATATAACGCAGCAGTCGCCGTTTTGGTTGCACGCTGCTCTGAAATTTTCAAAAAAACGCTATTATCGTCCTAATATCTTAAATAGTTTATCACAAAACCGCTGCATTGGCAAATCGCATTGCGTTTTGGATCAAAAAAAGCCGCATCGACCGACGCGGCAGACAGAGCCTGATTATCAGATCACCTTTATCGTAAACTGCGGGCAGACCCTTGCGCAATAACTGCAAAGCGCACACCTGTCCGTATCCACCACGGCACGCCCGCCTTCGATGCGTAATGCGTGGTTATGGCAGGCATCGACGCATACGCCACAGCCCTCGCACCATTCCTGAACGAGCAGGCGGCGCTTCGTTTGGCGGAGTTTATCCGAGATTTCTGGACTCGGCGTTTCACCGCTGAAGCGCGCGCAGTTGTATTCGACCTCGCTGATGCTCTGCATGCCTATTGCTATCGTGTCGACGCAATCGTCAAGACCCAAAATGTAGTCGAGCGCCTCCTCCCTTTCGGAGATCAGATGCCCGCCTCCGAGGGGCTTCATCGCTATTATGCCCCTGCCGAGCGTATGCGCCGCGCGGATGCGCTCGAGCATTTCGTCCGCGCTTCCGTCCGCGATGCCGAAGCCGCGCTTATTGATCAGCGGGAACAGCACCTCGAGTTCGGGCTTTTTGATCGCGGCGTCCATACAGGCGATATAGTGCGTTGAAAGCCCGACGGCGCGGATATAGCCCTTAGCCTTCATTTCGAGGTAGTATTCAAGCGCCTCGCGGTGTCCCCTTATCGTATGCGCGCTCTCCTGCTCGTGCATAAGAAATACGTCAACATAATCTCTGCCGATGCCGTCCAAAACTTTTTTGAGGCTTTCCTCGGCGCTCCTGCGGTCATAGGCATAACTTTTGGAGCATACGATCAGATCGTTTTTGAGTTTTATCGCTTCTTTTATGTGGGGGTATGTGCCGTAGATCTCGGCGGTATCGACAAAATTGACGCCAAGCGAAAAGGCACGCTCAAACAGTTCCGCTCCCTGCGCCGGCGTTAGGTCGCGTTGGAACGGGCCCATAGTGAGCGAGCCAAAGCATAGTTTGGATACGGTTATCCCGGTAGTGCCGAGTTCGTGATAGATCAAAGTTCGTCTCCGCCGTACTGTTCGATGTATGCCCGTACGATCTCCTCAAGCAGTTCGTCCCTTTCGAGCGTCCTTATGAGGTATCTTGCGTTGTTATAACTGGTAACATAGGTGGGATCGCCCGAGATCAGATAGCCGACGAGTTGATTAAGCGGGTCGTATCCCTTTTCGCGAAGCGAAGAATACACGGTCATAAGGACTTCGTGCGCAGTCTGTTTTTTATTGGCACGGTCAAACTCCTGAGTATCGCCTATGTTCATATCCTTTGTTTTTTTATCGTTCACTCAACCCAACCTCCTTTTCGGATCAGTTCGTATTTATTGTTTTATATTATACCACAACTCCGCAGGCGAACTCAACACCGTATTCAAGAAAAAATTGCCCCATCCATTTTTACGGATATGCCGCGAGTGTCCTTTTGTATATATTTGCACATGTTTTATCGGGATTGTTCACAAAACCTTCAAAATATGCTATACTTTTGCTTGCGTTTTTCAGCGCACAAAGACAGAAACTGACAGGATCGTCAAAATGGAACGCGGCATCAAAAAATACATAGGCGACAGAGCGTTTTACAGGACCGTGCTCGCGGTTGCCGTTCCGATCATCATACAGAACGGCATAACGCAGTTTGTCGGCGTGCTCGACAATATTATGATCGGCAGGCTCGGAACTGAGCCGATGAGCGGCGTTGCGATCGCAAACCAACTCTTTTTCGTATTCAACCTCGCGATATTCGGCGGGCTTTCGGGCGCAGGCATATTCGGCGCGCAATTCGCCGGCAAAAAGGACAACGAAGGCATACGGAGCGTATTAAGATTCAAACTGCTCATCTGCGCCGCGATAACCGTCGCCGCGCTGGTGGTGTTCGCTGTATTCTGCACGCCGCTTCTCAAACTCTTCCTGCACGACGGAAGCGCCGATGGCGATCTTGAATTGACGCTTTTGTGCGCCAAGGAATACCTCTATATTATGCTTATAGGGCTGATACCGCAGGCGCTTGCTCAATGCTACGCCTCCACGCTGCGCGAAACGGGCGAAACGCTTGTTCCGATGATCGGAAGCGGCGCGGCTGTCATAATCAACCTGATGCTCAACTATGTGCTGATATTCGGCAAATTCGGTATGCCCGCACTCGGCGTGCGAGGTGCGGCGATCGCGACCGTAATATCGCGTTTTGCGGAGTTTTTGATAATGGTGATATGGTCGCATCGGCATACGGAGCGCTTCCCGTTTTTTTCGGGGGCGTATCGCTCGTTTGCCATACCCGGCGCGCTTGCGAAGGAGATCGTCAAAAAGGGCTTTCCCCTGCTGTTCAATGAGTTCATGTGGTCCGTCGGCATCGCGCTGCTTGCGCAGAGTTATTCAACGCGCGGGCTCTCCGTAGTAGCAGCGTACAATATTTCAAGCACGGTGACGCATCTGTTCAATATCGCGTTTATGTCCATAGGCTCGTCGATCGGCATAATCGTAGGCAATCTGCTCGGGGCAAACAAACTTGAAGAGGCGAAGGACACCGACCGAAAGATACTCGCATTGAGCCTTGCCGCCTGTACGGTGTTCAGTGTGCTTTTGATCGTCGCCGCGCCGTACATACCGCGGCTGTACAACACCGGCGACGAAGTGCGTTCGCTTGCGACGCGCTTCCTTATGATATCCGCGCTGCTCGCGCCGTTTCAGGCGTTTACGCACGCCTGCTATTTTACGCTGCGTTCCGGCGGACAAACAAAGATCACGCTGTTATTTGACAGTTGCTATGTGTGGGCGGTATGCATCCCGGTTGCGTTCGTATTGAGCAGGTTCACCAAGATGCCCATACTTCCGTTGTTTGCGATAGTATCCTCGCTTGAGATAGTTAAATGCGTATTCGGCTACATACTCGTCAAGAGCGAAAAATGGGTCGTGAATATCGTAAAATAGATCCCCGAACGGAAAACAAGCGCCGAGAATCGACGCTTGTTTTTTGATGGTTTACCGTGTTATCTGTCCTTCAGTGTAAAGAAGCCCGTGCGGAGTTTGCTGTCAACCAGCATTATCGCGCCGCCGTTTTTGAGGAACATCCCCTCCCCCTCCTTCGGGCGCACGGCATAGTCGTCGGCGTGGAAAACGCCTTTTTCGATCCTTCCGACAGCGGCAAACGCGCAGGCGTTTTTGACGTCGAGCACCGCTACCTTAAAGCCGCCAAGCGAGGGAGTTAGTTTGACAAGTTCAAGCGGTTTATCGAGCGTCTGCCGCGCTTTCGGGTCGTCATAAACGACCTCAAACGGCGCTTTTTCCGAGAAGAGTTCCGTTTCGCGTTCCGCCTCGATCAGACGCCTGCGTGTTGCAAAAAGCGAAGCGGCGCCGATATCCGCGGTTATAAACTGCCTGCCCGTTTCCGCGGCGACCTTTGCTGTCGTTCCGCTGCCTCCGAACAGGTCCATAACGATATCGCCTTCACGCGATGAAGCCGTGATGACGCGCTTGAGCAGGGTCTCCGGCTTCTGCGACGAAAAGCCCGTGCGTTCGGGATCGCGCTGATGCAGATGCTCTATATCGTCCCAAACATCTGTGGGATAGACAAGATCATCCTCGTAATAGCGATACTCGCGCCCGCCCGTTCTGACGGTAAAGTAGATGCGTCCGTTCTCGTCCGCACGGCGTTTCATATGGTTTTTGCCGGAATTGCCGCGCGGCGTACCCGTTACCGAAATATCGAAAAACACCTTGCGCGATCTTCTGTAAAACAGGATCGTATCGTGTTTTCTTGAATAGAACCTTGTGGATCTGCCTCCGAGTTTATATGACCAGATTATCTCGTTCATAAGATTATCCTCGCCGAATATCTCGTCCGCGATAAGGCGCAGTTTGCCGCTCAGTCGATAATCCGTATGCAGATATAAAGAACCGCTCGGACAGAGAAGGTCCCTGCAAGCGGTCAAAACGGGCTTGATCGATTCAACGTATTCCTCGGCGCTCCTATCCTCCACGCTGTCCGAAAAGGCATATTTGTCCTTGAACTCGAACGCTCCGCCCGAGAACGACGGCGGATCGAGGTAGATCACCTGAACCTTGCCCGCGTACTCCTCGAGGCCGCGGCGAACAAGTTCCGCGGAATCCGCGAAAAAGACCTTGCCGCTGCCTCCGAACGGATGATGTTCCTTTAAAACGAAGGTTTTAGTGAGCATACGAACACCCCTTGATCTTTATTTTATGAAAGCGCCTGCTCCTTCTCCTTTTCGGCTTCCGCCATTTTGAGTTTTTTCATTGCGCGCTCCATTATGTACGAGATAGCAACGCCGACGGCGAAAAGCGCCGCGAACAGCAGTATGCTCCATACGGATACGCCGGAGGAATTACGGATGACCTCGTTGATTATGCAGCCAACGAGAGTTGCGAGCAGTATACCGAACAGGAAATAGAAGGATTGACAGTGGTATTTAAGAAGGAGTTTGCGAACGAGCAGCAGCATCGGCACCGCAACGATGAGTATGCCGAGCAAAGCGCAGAGCGCAAACTTGAGATTCTGCGCGGGGTTGTCCGGAAAGTGAGCGAAAACATCAAGAAAATTGTCGTAGATGTTCATATTTATGAGGATGAACGATGTGCTGACGCCCGGAAGAACGACACCCATCATAATGATGCCGCCCGCGAGCATAGCCGTGAACCACGTAAGTTCCTTGGAACCCGACTGCGTATCGCCTGTCAAAAGGCCCAGAAGCACGAGCGAGAACGCGAACGCGAAGCCGAGCGCGGTAAAGATCAGATTGGTTTTTTTGAACTTTTCACCGTTGTTCGCCTCTGAGAAGAATGTTGGGATGCTGCCGACGACAAGTCCGAGGAAAAGCGAAACGACAGCCGTCTGGTGTTTGGCGAATGTTCTATCGATCAGGAACAAAAACAGCACAAATCCGATAACGCCGCCCACGCCGAGCGGGAACAGGAACTTGAAGTTCTTTTTGGGCGCCTTAAAAAAACCCGTTATGGCTTCGATTGTGGACTGATAAAGACCAAGGGAAACGGCAAGGATGCCGCCGCTGAGGCCGGGTATGATTGCGCCTGCTCCGATGACGAAGCCCGCAACTATTTTACTCAAAAGCAGTTTCAAATGTGGTTCCTCCGATGTAGTGGTCAAGAAGACACGGCGGACAAGCCCTGTCCTCACACATACATTATAGCATATAAAATGCGATAATGGAACACACCGAGTGAAGAATATGTTTATTTTTTATGTCATTTGGTTCAAAGTGCGTATTCCGCCTCGGCGTCCGCGCTTAAAATGTTGAACTTGGCGCGAAAATATGTTAGAATATAAGAAATCTATCACTGAAATTGGAGGGAACATTATGAAATGCCCCTATTGCGGCAGTGAACGCATCGAAGAAGGCGTCAGTTTCGGCAAGGTGAACGACAACGGAGCTATGGGTCTCAAGTTCACCCGCGGAACGCTTTGGACCGGTATCAGCCCGGTCTATGCCGACCTGTGTCTGGACTGCAAGGCAATAATCAAGATCTACATCAAAGACGATACGGACAAGACCTGGAGCCACGACCCCGGCTCTATGTTCGGTCGCTGATAATAAGAACGGAACCATGGCACTCAAAATGAAAAAAGCACTTATCATATGTACAAGTCCACGCTCCGGCAGCAACTCTACGCTGCTTGCGTCGCAGTTCGCAGCAGGCGCTGAAGACGCGGGTCTCTCCGTTGAAACGGTCTTGCTTGCGGACAGCGAGCCCGGTTTCTGCCAAGCCTGCTATTACTGTCTGTCGCATTCCGGCCAGTGTTTTCAGCAGGACATTATGAACTCCATCCGCGAAAAACTGGTCGAAGCGGACGTGCTGGTGTTTGCTACGCCTGTGTATTTTTACGGAATGAGCGGACAAATGAAGACATTTATCGACCGCACGATCGCGTTTTATAAAAGGATCGCGGCGCGCGAAGTGTATCTTATCGCGACGAGCGGCGATCCGCGTTCAAGCGCCGTTGACGGCACGATCAAAGGACTTCAAGGCTTTATCGAATGCCTTGGAGATGGGGCAAAACTCGCAGGCGTCGTCCTTGGAACGGGCGTTTCCGAAGCCGGCGACGCGCGGCACAGCGCCGCATACGACGAGGCCTATCAGATGGGCCGAAGCATCCAACCGTAAACTATCTTTTAGGAGGAGTTCAATCATGAAACGCAACACTTTCTGCGGCGAAAACGTTTCCCGCCTTGGCATGGGAAATATGCGTCTTCCAACCCTTGCCGACGGCAGCATCGACTACATATCGGCGGAAGCCATAATCGATAAACTCTATTCAGCCGGCGTTAACTACTTTGACACCGCCTATGTTTATCATCACGGCGAATCGGAGGCATTCCTCGGCAAAGCATTGAAAAAATACCCACGCGACAGTTTCTATGTTGCTACAAAGTATAATTGCTGTGCAAACCCCGACTATAAAGCCGTATTCGAGGAGCAGCTCAGCCGCCTTGATATGGATCGTATCGATTTTTATCTGCTCCACGCAGTCAGCGACGGCACCATCGACACCTACCTCACAAACGGCTGCGTCGAATACTTCCTCGAGCAGAAATCCCTCGGCAGGATACGCCACCTCGGTTTCTCGTTCCACGGCTCTATCGATACGCTTCATAAGGTGCTCGCCGCACATACATGGGATTTCGCCCAGATCCAGTTCAACTATCTCGACTATCTTGAGTTCGACGCAAGGGCGCAGTACGAGATCATCACTTCCAAAAATATCCCTATCGTCGTTATGGAGCCCGTTCGTGGCGGCAGGCTCGCAAGCCTAACGCCCGAGACCAATATGGAACTCAAATCAGTCCACCGCTGTCGTTCGATCGCATCATGGGCGTTTCGCTTTGTTATGGGGTTCGACAACGCAAAGGTCGTTTTGAGCGGCATGAGCACCATTGAGCAGGCGGAAGACAATATCATCACCTTCCGCTATGACGATGCGCTTTCGGCTGAGGAGCGCGACCTGCTGTTCTCTGTATGTGAAATGTTCAAAAAAGAGATATCCGCGCCCTGCACCGCCTGCAAATACTGCGTTGACGGCTGTCCGATGGGGATCAACATACCCGAGATGATGACCGTTTACAACAAGTACAAACTAAACGGTAAGGGTGCGCTGCGCGCATTTGAGAATTGCGAGCACAGCGCGGTCGACTGCGTCGGCTGCGGCGCCTGCAGCGTACAATGTCCGCAAAATATCGACATCCCCGCGCTGATGTCCGATATGTCCGCCGCCTACGAAACGCTCAAAAAGTAAACTATGAGAAACGAAAAAACTCAAAAGATCGTTCTTGCCTCGCTGTTTTATTCGATCGGGCTCGTGCTCCCGTTCATAACGGGTCAGATACCCGAGATAGGCAAGATGCTGCTTCCGATGCATATACCGGTTTTGATCTGTTCGCTGGTCGTCGGGTGGAAATACGGGCTTGCGATCGGGCTACTGCTTCCGATAACGCGCTCGCTGCTGTTCCACTTCCCGACGCTCTATCCCAACGCCGTCGGTATGACTTTTGAACTTGCGGCGTACGGATTCTTTGCAGGTTTCATCTATGAAAGGCTCCTTCAAACGCGCCTTAACCGCTTTGCTGCGCTGATAGTGTCCCTGCTTGCGGCGATGATCGTCGGGCGCATAGTTTGGGGCGCGGCGTCGCTCGTATTGTACGGTTTAAGGGGCGAGGCGTTCACATTGGGGCTCTTCATCGGCGGCGCGTTTATAAACGCGATGCCCGGCATCATAGCGCAGCTCGTACTGATTCCCGCGATAGTCGCGGCGCTTGAAAAGGCGGATATCAAAATATGAACGCATACGAAAGAGTGTTTGAAAATACTCTTAAGATCATTTCGGAGTTGGAAGGCAGGCTTTGCGCCAATACGCCGTCCGACTCCGTTTTTTCTCGCAGCAGACCGTTTATCATCGCAATCGACGGACGCTGTGCTTCCGGTAAAACGACGCTCGCCGCGCAACTTAAACGCGCGATCGAAGAAAGATTTTCTACACGTGTGAACCTGTTTCATATGGACGATTTCTTTCTAAGACCCGAGCAGCGCACCGAAAAAAGATACGCGACCCCCGGCGAAAACGTCGACCACGAGCGGTTTTATTCCGAAGTGCTCGCGCCGCTTTTGGATGACGCCGAGTTCTCCTACCGTCCCTTTGACTGCGAAAAAATGCGCCTTGCCGCGCCCGTAAATGTGAAGCCCGCGCCTGTCGCAATAATCGAAGGCTCGTACTCCTGCCACGATGCGCTGTATGAAAGTTATGGCTTGCGCGTGTTTTTGAGCGTTGAGCCAAATGTGCAGAAAAGGCGCATCCTTCTTCGCAACGGGGAAGAAAAACTGCGCCAGTTTATTGAAAAATGGATACCTTATGAGGAAGCGTATTTTGATGCCTGCGCCGTAAAAGCACGGTGCGACATCATCCTTGACGGTTGACCCGTGCTTTTTTATTTGCCCACAAGACTTGCTATATCGCTTATCGTGACTGCGATCATAAGACCGAACAGCAGCACAAGTCCTATGCCGTTTACAATACCCTCTATCTTGCGGTTGAGCGGCCGTCCTATTATTCCCTCGATGATGAGGAAAAGTATCCTGCCGCCGTCCAGCGCCGGAAAAGGGATAAGGTTGAAAATGCCGAGGCTGAGCGAGAGTATGACAGCGATATAGACGAGGCTGTCTATCCTTGCGCGCGCCTCCTTCGCCATTATGCCGACAGTACCGACAACGCCCGAAACATCGCCGCGCTTTATGCCGTTTTTGAACATACCGCCGATAGCCTGCCCCGTCATCTTTACGATCTCGACAAGGTATTCGCCCGCGCCCGTTATGCTCTGCCAAAAGTTATAGTGCTTCGTTCCTTCGACCGCGCCCGTTATCGTAACGCCGATAAGCGTGCGCTTTTCCTTTGCGTCGTAAGCGTCGGTAAAGTTGAGCGTCAGCATTTCGCCGTCGCGCTCAACATCGAGCGAAAACTCGCCGTCCGAAGCGCCTATTGCGCTTACGAACGCTTCGATAGTGCCGCTTTTGCCGTCGGCCTCGGGCACTTTGCCGTCAACGGCGACAAGGATATCACCGCTTTTGAGACCCGCGCGCTCGGCGGGGCTGTTTTCGCTCACCGTTTCGATCTTGGGTATCATCTCGCCCGTTTCGGGGTTTGTGGCATATACGGGCATCGGCGTTGCTATAAACAGTACGAATGCGATAAGATACGCCGCGAGTATGTTCATAAACGGGCCTGCGAAGATGACGATAAGGCGTTTCCAAACGGGGTTCGCGTTAAAGCGGCGCGGATCGTTCTCCGCTTCCTCGTCCTCGCCGTCGAACTGGCAGGAGCCGCCGAAGGGGATCGCCCTAAAGGCGTACTCTGTATCCCCTTTTTTAAATTTGAATATCGCGGGACCAAAGCCGAGCGAGAAGCCGAGGATGCGGAATCCGAGCAGTTTCCCTGCGGTATAGTGCCCGAGTTCATGGATGAATATCAACAGTTCGAGCACGAGTATAGCGAGCAGCACATATAAAACATTATTCATGGTTTCTCCTGTTTGCGACGCGGCTTACGGAGCAAATTCCCCGGCCAGCACGCGCGCCTGTTTGTCGAGACAGAGTATGTCGTCGATGGTTTCGATTTTTCCTTTTGTTATCCTGCGCATCGCGTATTCCACACAGCGCGGGATGTCTGTAAACTTCATTTCGCCCGCGAGGAATCGCTCCACCGCGACCTCGTTGGCGCAGTTATACGCGATCGGCAGGCTCTCCCCTTCCCGAAACGCTTCGTAGGCGAGATCCAGCGCGGGGAACTTGTTTCTGTCCGGCTCAAAGAACTCGAGCCCCGAAAGCATTGCGGGAGAAACGCCGCTGATATGCGAGAGCGTGCGCTCCGGGTATGTGAGCGCGTACTGTATCGCCAGACGCATATCGGGTCTTGCCAGCTGCGCTACGACAGCGCCGTCCGTGTATTCGACCATTGAATGCACTATCGACTGCGGATGGATGAATACGCGCACGCTGTCCGGTTCAAAGCCGAAAAGCCACCCCGCCTCCATCACCTCGAGCCCCTTGTTGAAGAGCGATGAGGAATCGACGGTGATTTTTTTGCCCATATTCCACGTAGGGTGCGCAAGGGTCATCTCGGGCGTGACGGTTTCGAGTTGTTCGCGCGTAAAATCGCGGAACATCCCGCCGGAAGCGGTCAGGATAAGACTTTTTACGTCCTCTTTTCTGCCCGCCGTAAGACATTGAAAGATGGCGCTCTGCTCGCTGTCTACCGGCAATATGCTTCCGCCGCTTTCTTTAAGCGCACGATCGACGAGTTTATGCGCACAAACGATGCTTTCTTTATTTGCGAGCGCGACCCTTTTGCCGCTTTCGAGTGCGGACATCAGCGGAAACAGACCCGCAAAGCCGCTGACGCCGTTTACGACCGTGTCTATCCCGTCAAGGGCGCAGAGCGCGTTCACTTCCCCGCCCGCAACTATGTTGACGTGCGGAAAGCGTGATTTTATCGTCTGTGCCGCCGCTTCGTCGTACATTCCGACATAATCGGGGACAAACTCCTCGATCTGTTTTGAAACGAGTTCCACGTTGCTTCTTGCGGCGATAACGCTCACCTTAAAGCGGTCGCTGTGAAGCGCCGCAACGGAGAGCGCCTGCCGTCCTATCGAGCCTGTGGAGCCGAAAACCGCGAGTTTTTGCATAAGACCGTACCTCTCGCCGTCTTACTTGAATAAGATGCGAAATGCGAGCACCACGAACGGTACGGCGAACATCGCGCTGTCGAGCCTGTCGATGATGCCGCCGTGTCCCGGGAATATCTTTCCGAAATCCTTGACGCCCGCCCAGCGTTTGAACGACGATGCGAACAGGTCTCCGAGTTGACCCACCAGCCCCGCGAAAAAGCATATCGCAATCAGCGGCCAAAGAGGAAGTTCGAGCCCCCAGAGCCTTTGCATAAAGTACGGGATGAGCCCGCCTACAGCGCCGCCGATGAGACCCGCTACCGCGCCCTCGACGCTCTTTTTGGGGCTGATGCTCGGGCAAAGTTTATGCTTGCCGATGAGCGAGCCGATCATATAAGCGGTATTGTCCGCCATTGCGACGCCCGCGAAAACGGACAAAAACGCGATACGTGAAACATCGCCCTCAAAGCCGATGAAGCCAAAGCAGCTCATAAGCGCCGTGGGGTACAAAAGCAAGAATACCGCTGCGATCAGATCGTCGTTCGTCCGGGATTTGTTGATCACCCTTTCAAATGCGATCGCGGCGAATGCTATGCAGCATTCAAGCAGCATCCATTCCTTGCCGAAAAAGAGCAGTACAAAGAACAGCGACGCCGCCAGCGCGACCGTCGGCACAATAAAGGGTTTTGTTCCCTTTTGACGGAACACCGCGTTGATTTCTAAAACGGCAATAGCGGCAAAAAGACCGAGCACAGCCGCCTGCACGATCCCGCCGAGCCATATAACAAGCGTCAGCAGGCTGATAAGCACGATCGCAACCAGCGTGCGTATCGGTAAGTCCTTCATAGTATTTTCCCCCGTTAAAGGCGCCTTATCCTTTGACGCCTCAAGATAGCGGCGGTCCGAAAGCCGCCGAGCCTCAAAGCGCCCTGCCGAAACGGCGGGTGCGCAGAGCGTATTCCTTTAAGCAGGCGCAGTACGCGTTGCTGTCAAAATCGGGAAACAGTGTATCCGTAAAGCAAAACTCCGAATACGCCGCCTGATACAGAAGGAAGTTTGACAGCCGCTTTTCGCCCGCGGTGCGGATAATCAGATCGACCTCCGGAAGCCCCGAAGTATAGAGCCTATCCGATATCGCAGCTTCGTCTATCTCGTCTGCCGGAACGCCTTCCTCGACAAGTTTTTTTGCGGCGTTGACGATCTCCGCCCTGCCGCCGTAGTTGAGCGCAACATTGAACATAAGCCCATGGTTGTTCTTCGTTCTTTCTACGGCGTTATCCATAAGTTCGCGGAGTTTTGGCGAAAACGCGCTCGTATCGCCAAGCATCCTGATGCGAACGCCGTTAAGGTCGAGTTCTTCTATCTCTTTGTGAAAATATTCAACGAGCAAAGAAAACAGAGCGTCGATCTCGAGTTTGGGCCTTCGCCAGTTCTCTGTGGAAAACGCATAGACTGTCAGCGCCTCAATGCCCGCGGAATGTGAAAAACGCACGACGCCGCGCAGGGCTTCCATACCCGCGCGGTGACCTGCGCTGCGCGGGAGCAGGCGTTTTTTTGCCCAACGCCCGTTCCCGTCCATTATGATACCGATATGCTTTGGAAGCGCGCCCCTTTCAAGCGAAAGGGCTTTGAGCTCCGCATCGGTGTATTTAGGATAGATCGTTGCCATAAACTAATTCTTCGGAGCGTTTGAGCCGCCCTCCGTTTCGGTTTTGAACTCCGCATAAACGAGCCTTACAAGCGGCTTTTCGCCCTGTATTTCGATCGCGCGAACAACGCGCCTTGAATCGGGTGACTCAACGCCTTTGAGCGAACGCGTTTCGACGGTTTCGACCGCATAACCCGCCGCTTCGAGTCTTGAAACGGCGATATCAAGCGGCAGACCGAGCACATTCATCAAACCGACAGCAGCTCCTTTTCCTTTTCGCCCGCGATACGGTCGATCTCTTTGATCGCGTTATCGGTGGCTTTTTGGATCTGGTCTTCCATACGCTTCTGATCGTCCTCGGTGATCGTGCCGTCCTTGCAGTCCTTTTTGATCGTTTCGTTGGCGTCGCGGCGGATCGAACGGATCGCAACCTTGCTGTCCTCCGCTTTTTTGCGGACGAGTTTAACAAGTTCCTTACGCCTTTCCTCGGTCAACTCGGGGAAAACGAGGCGGATGAGCTTGCCGTCGTTTGAGGGATTGATGCCGAGATCGGATTTTTGGATCGCCTTTTCGACGGCGGGGATCATCGACGCATCCCAGAGCGAGATAACAAGAAGCCTCGGCTCGGGCGAACTGATCGTGCCGACCTGATTCACGGGCGTGGGCGTGCCGTAATAATCGACCATTATCCTGTCGAGGAGTTTGGGATTGGCGCGGCCCGCGCGAAGGGTGCCGAGTTCGCCGTTCAAAACCGCAATGGTTTTATTCATTTTGTCCTGTGCAAGTTCAATGGTATCCATTTTGTACCTCCTTCGGTGAAGTATTAACTGTATTATTTTAATGTAGAAGCGCGGTTTTGTCAATATCACCCCGCCGCTTTACATCATTCCGCACATATAACGAAGTTGCGGCGGTTTCGGTTGCATTTTCTTAAATAACCGCCCTCGACTCATTCGCCGGGTTTTTCGCATTCCGCGCCGCAGGTCGCGCAGTTGATCTCACCGCAATCGCAGCCGTGCCCGTGTTCATCGTGGTGCTCGTGCCCCGCCTCATAGAGTTTGAGCGAGTAGCCGCGTATGCTGCCGACCGATGCGCCGGGCGCTCTTACGGTATGCGCAAACTTATACCGCTGACCCGATTTCAGTTCCGCAACGAGCGGGCCGTCCCCGGCCGCGTTGACGCAGCCCGGATCGCATAGCAGCCTTACTCCCACGCGTTCGCCGTTTTCTTCGATATAGTCGATAAACGCCATATCGCCCAGCATTTCCGCATTTTCGGGGTTGATGCAGAAATAGTTTTCCTTCGGTTCACCGAGCCCGTTTTCGCCTTGTGAAGCGGCGTACTCTTTGACGCCGACAAATAAAACAAACGCTCTTTCCATTTAATTATCCACCTCTAATTGCTTTAGTGAAAGCAAAGCTTCCGCGCTGTATTCCGTTTCGGAGCAGCCGTTGAAGCGCGCAAGCCGCTCGCAGGCATCCGAAACCGCCGAAACAAGCGCCGCATCACCCCGATAGCCGTTCTCAAACCAGATATTTTTGACGGTCAAGCGTTTATTTCTGCCGTCCGAGGAAACTTCGATCCTACCGGCAAACACGTCCGCATAGATCTTCGGCAGTACGTAATACCCATACTTTCTTTTTTCCGCAGGAACATAGACCTCCCAACGGTATCTGAAGCCGAACACGGTCTCGATAAGACCGCGATCCCACATCATTGGATCAAGCGGCGCAATGAACTCGCAGCGCTTTTTTCGGCGTTTGGTTATTTTTGCTTCTTCAAGAAGCGGGATATCCTCCGACTTAATATAAAGCGCGGCGAGTATCTCCGAAACGGAGATCGGGATTATGAGTCCCTCCTCCTCGAGTTCCGAAAACGCCTGTTTTCTAAGCGCGGTATTCATTCCCCAAATGCCGAGCAGCGCATCTGATCTGCGATCCCACAGAACGCCTACCGCACCGATGCGGCGGATAAGGCACCATTTGATATGATCGATGAGTTCCACGTTCGGATCGGGTGCATTCAGTATCTCGGAAGGGATATGTTTTTCGGCAAGGTCGTAAAACTTGCGCGTGCCTTCCTTATGGTGGATAACGAGCCGTCCGTCCGTATACATCTGCTCGAGGACGGAGCGCGCCGCATTGGTTTTGCCATGCCAATTTCCGCTCCAATGGACCGCGGAGTTCCACCTTATCTCCCCTTCGATCGGGAGCGTGGCGGAGTTTACCGGCCCGTTTTTTTCGATATAATGGCGCGCCTTTTCGGCAAGTTCGTCGATGCCGTCGAATTTGGAGGCGTTTTGCGCCGCAGCCGTTTTTTGTCTTGAGAAGTAAGGAAAAGCCTCAACGGGAATTATGGAGAGTTCCTTATCCGGATAGTCTATAAGCACTCGATCCTTATAGAGCAGATCGTAAAGATCCTGTTTTTTGAATCCTTTTACCCTTGATTGCAGCGTCAGTTCGGCATTTCTGCCGCAACTATTTATCGGATCGAACTGTATGCAGCCCGCCTGCCTTACATAATCGAGCGCGCCACGCTTGCCCGAAAACCTGTGAGCGCCCAAAAGCCCTTGTTTAAGCAGGATAAAGCGGCGAAGTTCGATCAAAGAAACGGCTGTTTTTGCCCCGCCGTCATTCTTACGCAAGTTCAAACCCTTCCAGCGCGTCAACAACGGTGCCTGCGTTCACACCGTCCGCCGCCTTTATGAAGTTCTCGCTCGAGCGCATATCGAAGCATACGATCGGGATCGAGTACTCGCGGCAGAAACTGATCGCGGTAAGGTCGGTCGCTTTGAGGTTGCGGGTTATCACCTCGTCATAACTTATGCGCATATAGCGCTTTGCGGAGGGATCCTTATTCGGATCGGCGGTGTATATGCCGTCAACGTTCTTTGCAAGCAGCAGCGCGTCCGCGTGTATCTGCGCGGCTCTCAACGCCGCTGCGGTATCGGTCGAGAAGAACGGGCAGCCCGTGCCGCAGGCAAAGATGACTACCGTGCCCTCGTCTATAGATTTATTCGCCTCGCGCGCGGAATAGGTATCGGCAAACATTTCCATAGATACAGCCGAAAGCACGCGCACGGGAACGCCTACATCGATAAGCGCCTGCTCGAGCGCGAGCGCGTTTGCGGCCGTTGCTAGCATGCCGATGTTGTCGGCGCGGTTTCGTTCCATATCGCCGCCCGATCTGCCGCGCCAGATATTGCCGCCGCCTACGACCACGCCGAGTTTACAGCCGTGATCGTGCAGGGCTTTGATATGTGCAGCCGCGTTCGACACATTGTCAAAATCGATCGGTGTCCTACCGCCGAGCACCTCGCCGCTGACCTTTAAAAGAATGCGTTCGTATTTCATATCGACCTCCGTTTGTTTATCGCGGCGCGATGCGCGCGCCGCCGAGTTTACATAACGTATCTATTATAAATGAATCGGTCTTAAAATGGAATAGATTTATAAAAACTTATCGTAAAGTTGAATCTTCTCCCGCTAAAAACCCAAAAAATCCGCGCCGAACTGTTCTCTTTGGGAAAAAAATATGTTATAATGATATTTAATGCAAACATTATTTCAAGGAAGGAAGGCGACGGTTTGTTAAAGCGCTCATTCAAAGGCGGAGTCCACCCGCTTTCAAGAACTCACGAGGGAAAGTATCTCACACGGAACAAGGCATCTCAACCCTTTTCACCCGAATACGTATGTATCCCGATGAACCTTCATCTCGGCGCACCGTCCGAGCCCTGTGTAAGTAAGGGCGATACGGTCAAACTCGGTCAGGTCATAGCGACGCCTGTCGGGTTTTTGGGTCTGCCGATACACGCGACCTGCTCCGGCGAGGTCGTTGATATCTCCGAAAAACAGCAGCTCGGTCCCAAAAAAGTTATGTGCATCACGATCAAAAACGACGGGCTTGACACGCGGGAGGACTGCCTGCCCGATATCGGCACCTGCGCGACCGCTGCTCCCAAGGATATCGTCGAACGCATCAAGCAGGCGGGCATCTGCGGTATGGGCGGCGCGGCGTTCCCGCTGCACGTAAAACTCATGATACAGGACGAGAAGCACGCCGATACGATCATCCTCAACGGCGCGGAGTGCGAAACGCATCTGACGAGCGATTTTCGCACGATGCTTGAATCGCCCGAGGATATCGTAAACGGGCTTGTGGCCATTATGCGCGCGATGGATTCCGAAAACGGCATCATCGCCATTGAGGACAATAAACCCGAAGCCATCGCCGCAATGAAGAAGGCCGTTGAAGGACATAAGGACATCGAGGTCGTCGCACTTAAGACCAAATACCCACAG
Organism: Clostridia bacterium; assembly: GCA_017538255.1. Classification (GTDB taxonomy): domain Bacteria; phylum Bacillota; class Clostridia; order Christensenellales; family CAG-138; genus PeH17. The sequence continues at coordinate 87,694 of JAFYJD010000006.1, forward strand.
GGCAGCGAAAAGCAGCTCATCACCGTGACGACGGGGCGCGAGGTACCAAGGGGCAAACTTCCGATCGACTGCGGCGTAATCGTCACAAACGTCGCAACCGCCGCCGCCGTCAAAGCCGCGATAGAGGACGGGCTTCCCCTCACCCACCGCATCACGACCGTGACGGGACGGGTTAAAAATCCATGCAATCTATATGTTCCTATCGGCACCGTAGTAAAGGATATGATCGAGTTCGCGGGCGGCTATGAGGGGCGCATCGCAAAACTCGTTGCGGGCGGTATGATGACCGGTCCCGCCGCGCCGAACGACGATTTTTCCGTCACCAAGGCTATGGGCGGCATCGTGGCGCTCAACGCGAAGGAAGCCATATCCTACGAAGAAAAGCCCTGCATCCGCTGCGCGCGCTGTGCCTCCGTCTGCCCGATGGGGCTCAATCCCGCGAGGATCAAACAATACTGCGACGCGAACGATATGGCGGGCGCGAAGGAGAACAACGTTATGGACTGCATAGTCTGCGGCTGCTGCTCCTTTACCTGCCCCGCCAACCGTTTCCTTACCGCCGCATTCAAAAATATGAAGGACAGGATTACCCTTGCTTCAAGACTCGGAGGCAAAAAATGAGCGATTTCAGTCTGAATGTTTCAACCGCGCCGCACGTGCGCACAAATGACAGCACGACCTCCATTATGCGCAACGTGCTTATCGCGCTCGTTCCCGCGCTGCTTGCGGGCGTTTACTTCTTCGGGTTTCGCTCGCTGATCGTAGTCGGCGTGTGCGTGGTTTCGAGCGTATTGTTTGAGTATCTTTTTGAACTCATCCTAAAACGCCCCGTTACCATAGGCGACCTTTCCGCCGCAGTAACCGGTATGCTGCTCGGTCTTACGCTCCCCGTTACCGCTCCGTGGTGGATGTGCGTGATCGGAAGCGGCGTTGCGATACTGCTTGCGAAGCAGCTCTTCGGCGGCATCGGCGACAATTTTCTCAACCCCGCGCTGACCGCAAGGGCGGTACTGCTCGCAAGCTGGCCCGTCAGGATGAGCGGCGCGGCGTTCGTGAATCCCAACCTGCTCGGCAGCGTCGACTCCGTTTCCACCGCCACCCCCCTCGCATACGGTGCAAAACTGCAGGCCGGCGGCGCGAGTATCCTCGACCTGTTCCTCGGCAATATCCCCGGCACGATCGGCGAGGTCTGCAAAGCGGCGATACTGCTCGGGTTTGTTTATCTGCTTATCACTCACGTCATCTCGTGGCACGTGCCCGTTATTATCGTTGTTACGACTGGTCTTTGCACCTGGCTGTTCTCTGGCGGCGGCATCGAGACCCCTCTCGTCGCCGTTCTCCAAGGCGGCATACTGTTCGGCGCGGTGTTTATGGCGACCGACTACTCGACCTGCCCGATGACGGCGCTCGGTCAAGTGATATTCGCGGCGGGCATCGGTATTTTGACCGCCGTCATCCGCTGTTTTGCGGGCTATCCCGAGGGCGTAACCTATGCGATACTGTTTATGAACATCGTTACTCCCCTTTTGGACAAATACATCAAACCTCGCATCTACGGCGAGCCCGCCAAAAAGAAAGGGGGCGACAGCGTTGCGTAATGCACTATCGCTTGTATGGAAACTGCTTCTTATCTGCCTTGTTGCCGGCCTTGTGCTCGGACTTATAAATGAAGTTACAAAAAAGCCCATCGAGGAGCAGGAATCAGTCGCAGCGGACGCCGCCCGATTCGGCGCGTTCCCCGGTGCGAAAAGTTTTGAGCAGCTCAAGGATGCCGACGGCCAAGCGCGCGAGTACTATAAAGCGCTCGGCGCAAACGGCGAACTGCTCGGTTATGTCGGCGCGGCCCGCGCAAAGGGCTACGGCGGCGACGTTGAAGTGGTTGTCGGTATGGATTCGCTCGGCAAGATCGTAGGCGCCGTCATCGGCGGCAACACCGATTTTTCGGAAACGGCAGGCCTTGGCGCGAAGGTCAAGGACGCCTCTTTCGCCGAACAGTTCATAGGCCTTGAATACGACGGCTCCGATGTTAAATACAGCGAGGGCGGCGGCGGATTCCGCATACCGAGCGGCTCCGTCAAGGTCGAAAGCGTTGCCTCTGAAGGCACGGATCCCGACGCCGTAAGCGGCGCGACCTATTCGTCAAACGCGGTGATAGCGGCGTTCAACGAGGCGTGCAGCGAACTCTATAAACTCATTACGGACTGACGGAGGTGAGAGTATGAGTAAAGCCGGAAAAGTATTTTTTAACGGTATTTTAAACGAAAACCCGACATTCCGCCTCGTGCTCGGCACCTGTCCGACGCTGGCGGTAACGACCCAGGCGATGAACGGCATAGGAATGGGCCTTGCGGCAACCTTCGTACTTGTCGGAAGCAATATCGTGATATCGCTTCTTCGCAAGTTCATACCCGATAAGGTGCGCATCCCCGCGTTCATCGTTATCATCTGTATGTTCGTAACTTCGGTGCAGATGCTGATGCAGGCGTTTTTGCCCGAACTCTATAAATCGCTCGGCATCTTCATACCGCTGATAGTCGTAAACTGCATCATCCTCGCCCGCGCGGAGGCGTTCGCTTCCAAAAACAGCGTGATCTACTCCGCTATAGATGGGCTCGGTATGGGCATCGGCTTCACGGCGGCGATAACCGCTATCGGCGCGATCAGGGAGATCGTCGGAAACGGTACGATCTTCGGCGCAAGACTTTTCGGCGCGAACTTTGAGCCGATGCTCATCGCCGCGCTCGCGCCCGGCGGCTTCATCGTATTCGGACTGATGCTTGCGCTTGTGAACTATATCACGAGCCGCGACACAAAAGCCGCAAACAAGGAATGTGAAACTACACACGAAGAGGGGGCGGCACAATGAACGATTTTACCAAACTGCTTGTACTGCTCGTAACGAGCATACTTTCCAACAACTTCATATTCTCGCGCTTCCTCGGCTGCTGCCCGTTCCTCGGCGTATCAAACAAAGTCGAAACGGCGGCCGGTATGGGTCTCGCGGTTACCTTCGTTATGGCGCTCGCGTCGCTGTTTACCTGGCTCGTATACACCTTCATACTGCTGCCGCTCGGGCTCACCTATCTCAAAACGATGAGTTTTATACTCGTCATCGCAAGCCTTGTGCAGTTCGTTGAGATGTTCCTCAAAAAGTCCAGCCCCTCGCTCTATCGCAGTCTCGGCATATATCTGCCGCTTATCACGACCAACTGCGCGGTGCTCGGCGTTACGCTTATCAATATCGAGCAGAGTTATAACCTGCTCTTCTCCGTCGCCAACGGCGTATTCGGCGCGCTCGGTTTCACGCTCGCGATCGTGCTTATGGCGGGCGTGCGCGAAAGGCTCGAGTTCTCCAAAATGCCCGAAGCGCTCAAAGGCTTCTCGAGTTCGCTGATAATCGCGGGGCTTATGAGCATCGCGTTCCTCGGCTTCTCGGGAATCGGTGGCTGATGAATTAAGGGGGTTTTGATTATGAGTTGGACCACGATCTTAACAGCGGGAGCCGTTATGGGCGCTCTCGCAATAATCTTTGCTATCATCCTCGGCATCGCGGACAAAAAGTTCGCCGTCGAGATCGACGCGCGCGTTCCCGAGATAACCGAATGTCTCGGCGGAGCGAACTGCGGCGCCTGCGGGTACGCCGGCTGCGCGGCGCTTGCCGAAGCGATAGTGCGCGGCGAAGCGGAGCCCAACACCTGCCCCGCCTCAAAGGGCGAAAAGATGGCGCGCATATCCGAACTTATGGGCGTTGAAGCGTCCTCGAAAGCGCCCGTTGTTGCAACGCTTATCTGCACGGGCGACTGCGAAACCGCCGCCGTCAGATACGAATACGACGGCGTTCCGAACTGTCGCATTGCAAACGGGCTTGCGGGCGGCCCCAAGAAATGCACGTGGGCGTGCATCGGTATGGGCGACTGTATCAAGGACTGCAAATTCGGCGCGATCGCAATGGGCAAAAACGGGCTTCCTCAGTTTAACAAAGCAAAATGCACGGGCTGCGGTGCCTGCGCCAAACAATGTCCCCGCGGCGCGATAACGCTGATGCCGGTTGAAGCCAAAGTCGCCATCCTCTGCCGCAACGACGATAATGGCAAGGCGGCGAAGGACAACTGCAAAAATGCCTGCATCGGCTGCCGCCGCTGCGAAAAGGCCTGCCCCGCTGGAGCGATCAGCCTTATAGGCAAGCACTGTGCCGTCGATCAGGAGAAGTGCATCGGATGTCTTGAATGCACCAAGGTCTGCCCGATGGGCTGCGTTGCAACGCTGAAATAAAACAAAATAAAATAAACGGCTTCGCGGCGCATCAACATAATGAGATGCACCGAATCGGAAGCCGTTTTTTATTTGCCTTATACTGTCGGGTTTTAGACCAGATCGAGCATTTTTTCGACCACGGCGAGCGTTTCCTCTTCGCTTCTATTATCATCCCTGATCAAAACCTGGAAACCAGAGAACAGGAATGAGTCAAACGCCGCTTTGGAGTTGACGCGCCTTAGGCAGTTTTTGAAGTTCTCAAGCGCCGCTTCGGGGTCTTTTTCCTCCATAATCAGATTGTACAAAAAGCGCTTGTCGTCATCCTGCCTTTCAAAAAAACGCTCCACAGCCGTATCGGGATCAGTGAGCATAATAACAACGTTCTTTGCATCCGCGACCTTTTTGAGCATTTCAACGGAGATATTCGTATCCACAAAAACCTTGCGCCCCTTGCCCGCTATATCTTCGAGCATCTTGAGTTCGAGTTTTTCACTCTCCATCGCAGCGCCTTTGAACCACGCTTCATACTCATCCGGCGTTCTGCGGATAAAGGCGTGCATATCCTTTAGATCGCGCAGATATGTCAGGCACGGAAACTCGTTTTTGTCGAGACCGCCGAGCAGTCTGCTATGATAGTTCTCCGTGCAGGCGATGCCGTCATACTTTTCCGCAAGCTTTTTTACGACGGTCGATTTGCCCGCATAGGCCATTCCGTTGAAGAAATACACATCTTGAAAATACATCGTACGCCTCCTTGAAAGTTTCGAAAATCTTTATCATGTCTATTGTATATTAAAACTTATATTTTTTCAAGGGGTTTTGGAAAAATTATTCATTTTTTTCGTTGAAATTATAAAAAACTCGGAAACGGCGTCGGCGTGTTATTCGGACCCGCGTTATAGATCAGCGCCATATCATCGATATGCGCGTGAGATGCTATGCTTTATCTCTCAAACGCCGACGGCGCCGCCCTCAGGCGTTTCGTAAATATATATTGCAAAACATCTACTAATGTGTTATAATACATCTTGGCTGTCAAACAGACAGTTATGGAACCATATGTTCAGTATCAGGAGGTAAAACAATGGAAAACAAAGGTTCGATTCTTCTCAAGATCGCCAGCATCATTATGATGGTCGGCGGCATCCTTTCCGCTGTCGGCAGCATAGTGGTCGCCGCTCTTGCAGGCGTGGCCACAGGAATTAACGCCGCGTATGGCGATGGCAGCGCCGACAAGAACATCACCGTGTTGTGGATCGGTGTTGCGATTCTTGTTATTGCCGCTGTCGTTGAGATTATTGCCGGCGCAAAGGGCAAGAAGAACTGGAACAACCCCCCGATGGCAAAGACCCTTATTATTTGGGGTGCTGTTTGCGCGGCGCTCTCCATCATCGGAATCATCCTCTTCTCTTCCGGCGGCGCAGACAACGTCATCCTTTCAATCATTACAAGCGTTGCGATCCCTGTGCTTTACATTATCGGCGCTTTCCAACTCAAGAAAATGTCATAATAAGTCCAACCGATAAAACCCCGGCTCTGCCGGGGTTTTTATTTGCCAAGTGTAGAGATCTGTTGGTTTTGCGCGTGTAAAACCGAATTACGCCAAAGCGGTCCCTATTTGTCAAACGCGGAGCACGGGCCGCGTAAAATGCGTTTTTACAAGACGAATGCTTGGCGCGTTCATTGAAGGATAAACAGCGGCATATCGTACTCGTCCCTGCCGTTTTCCTCAAAGCCGAGCGACTTCCAGAAGCGGACAGAAGCCTCCTTTTCGCTGTTGATCTCGTAATACGCCGCACCCTCCGCCTCGGCGCGGGCTTTAAGCGCCGCAAAGCAGGCACGTCCCGTTCCCCCGCCCCTGAACTCCGGAAACACCCAAAAATCGAGGATGAAGCATTTTCCGTCCTCGCTTTGATAGGTATTGTACTGCGCCGCGCCGATCTGCTTTTCGCCTTTGCCAAAATAGACCATATGGTGCCTGTCGGTCTCGCGCGCCATATGCGCTTTTATAACGCCACGGTATTCGTCGCCCGAAAAATACGCGATATCCTCATCGTCGCAGATTATCCCGTCGTCAACAAGATATTTGATATGCCGCTCAAAAAACTCGTCCGCGTTTTCAACCGTGATGTCTTCGACTGTTATCGCCTCGCGGAGAATGCAAGCAAGCATATTATCCGGGCCCGCGTTATAGATCGCCTCAATATCATTTAAATGCGATGCAAGATAGAGTTTGCCCGATATCGCGCCGAACTTGTTCCAGTAATCGCCCGTATTGGCTTCGCGCAGCAGGGCCGCCCTGTTTTCTATATCCGTCTCCGATACGGCAAAGCCGAGTTTTTCGAGCGACCTGAACAGGTGTTTTTGTATTATCGGCTCAAAATCGAAACACTCTATGCCGTCCCTGAATGCAAGCAAATGGGCAAAGCCCTCGTCAAACACGATGTATTCAAGGGTTTTATGATAGTCATCCGCATCGGTCGGCGGCGGATAGTCGCTGTGGATGCAGATATGCGCCAACTCGTGGGTCAAAAATGGGGTCATAAGCGTTTTAATATCCGCGTTGTAATTGTTTAGCCTTATAAGATCGAGTATTATGTATTCCTCTCCGTCGTGTTCACGCACCATAGCGTCATACGGCGCGGGGCAGCCAACGGCAAGAATGACATTCACATTTTCGCAGATCTCACGCCATTTTGGGAACAGGCGCCGAAACAATTCCGCGTTATGCGGCCGAAAACCGTCAAGCGCGGCCAAAGCGTCCCTCGCGGCATTTTCGACCGCCGCCTCAAGCCCCTCCGCGGGTCGTTCAAACATAAGCACGCCGTCATCGGTTATGCTCCTGAATATCCAATGCCCGATATGATCCGTGCCGCCCGAAAGATAGTCCCTGATTATCGATGTATCGATCCTCATAATCGCTTGTTTTGACCCCTGTGTTTTTTGATGTGATAATTATACCGCATACGCGCGGGCAAAGCAATGAGGAGGTTTGATTACCCCATTTCCAGCAAAGGTTCCAAATATCCTCAAAAGTGTGCAACAGGATTTTTCGATGGGTTAAGAACCGTAAAGTGACAGCAAAAACGCCCTTGAAAGTGTGTGCAATATGTGTGCAACGGAACGCTGATTTAACGATTTCAAGTTAACTCAAGTCAAAATCGAGTTCTTCAAAAAATCCTTATAATCATTGGCTTTTAGGCGCTTTAGGCAAAAATAAAACCGGGTTAAGAAAACCCGGAGTTTGGTGGGGATGGAGGGACTCGAACCCCCGACCTCTTCGATGTGAGCGAAGCGCGCTAACCAGCTGAGCCACATCCCCAAGCGTTGGTATTATAACACCGATTTGGTTTCAATGCAAGGGTTTCGGCAAAAAAAGCGGAGAGATTCTGTTTTGGAGCGTGAGCCTTCGTTAAGTCGGATCGATCTGATTCGATCCTCATAAGGCGTTTTTTAGAAGCGGCGGTTTCTCTATTGGGCGAACGAGCGGCGGCGGAATAGTTATATCAGGCTTCGATGCGAAATGCTTTATCTTAAACCATTAAATCATAAAACCCGCGAGGCAGTCGCCTCGCGGGTCGAAATGCTGTTATAGCGGTATAGAATACGGCAATACGCCGAAGCCGCGTCAGAACTCGAGTTTTTTCTCGATATAAGCGCGGAGCTCCGTTATCGGCAGACGGATCTGCTCCATAGTATCACGGTCGCGCACGGTAACGGTATCCTTTTCGATGCCCTCGCCGCCCTCGATCGTTTCGAAATCGACCGTGATGCAAAGGGGCGTACCGATCTCATCCTGTCTGCGATAGCGTTTGCCGATCGCGCCCGTTTCGTCGAAATCGACCATAAAGTACTTGGAGAGTTCGGCATAGACTTCCTGCGCTTTATCGGAAAGTTTCTTTTGAAGCGGCAGGATAGCGGCTTTGAACGGTGCGAGCGCGGGATGCAGGTGCAGCACATTGCGAATATCGCCGTTTTCGAGTTCCTCCTCGTCGTACGCGTTGCAGAGGAACGCGAGCAGGAGCCTGCCTGCGCCTACGGACGGCTCGATGCAGTACGGAACGAACTTTTCGTTGGTGAACGGGTCCATATACTCCATACTCTTGCCGCTGTGCTCGGCATGCGCCTTGAGATCGAAATCGGTGCGGCTTGCGATGCCCCAGAGTTCGCCCCAGCCGAACGGGAACAGATACTCGATATCCGTAGTGCCGTTGGAATAGTGCGAAAGTTCCTCGAGATCGTGCTCGCGGCGGCGCATATTCGCTTCGTTGAGTCCGAGTTTTACAAGGAAGTCATAGCAATATGTGCGCCAGTACTGATACCAGTCGAGTTCGGTTCCGGGTTTGACGAAGAACTCGAGTTCCATCTGTTCAAACTCGCGTGTGCGGAAGATGAAGTTGCCCGGGGTTATCTCGTTTCTAAAACTTTTGCCGATCTGCGCGATGCCGAACGGAAGCTTTTTGCGCATCGTGCGCTGAACGTTTTGGAAGTTGGTAAAGATGCCCTGCGCCGTTTCGGGACGGAGGTATATCTCGTTTGCTGTCGTTTCATTGACGCCCTGGAAAGTTTTGAACATCATATTGAACTTTCGTATGCCCGTGAAATCGGCCTTGCCGCACTCGGGACATACGATGCCCTTTTCCTTGATGTACTCCTCCATTTTGGCATTGTCCCATCCGTCGGGATGAACGCCTTCGATGCCGTTTGCTGCGGCATAGTCCTCGATCAGTTTATCGGCGCGGAATCTCGCCTTGCAGGCGCGGCAATCCATAAGCGGGTCGTTGAAATTGCCGACGTGGCCGCTTGCCACCCAAACCTCGGGATTCATAAGGATCGCGCTGTCCATACCTACATTATAGGGGCTTTCCTGAACGAACTTCTTCCACCACGCACCCTTGACGTTGTTCAAAAAAAGAACGCCAAGCGGCCCGTAATCCCAGCAGTTTGCGAGACCGCCGTAGATTTCCGAGCCAGCGAAAATGTAGCCTCGGTTTTTACACAAGGCTACAATCTTATCCATTGTCAATTCTGCTTTCATAATACGATGATTAGTCAAGCTTGTATTTGCCGTTCCTGATCGAACGCAGGCAGCGGGTGCAAAGGTTTATCCTGCGGGGAGTGCCGTTGATAACGGTGTTGTATACCTGCACGTTGGGAGCCCAAATACGCTTGGTCTTCCTTTCGGAATGGCTTACGAGGTTGCCGCTCATTGCGCCTTTGCCGCATAATTCACAAAGTTTACCCATCTAAAATACACCTCCTTGACAGATATGCCGCCAAAAAAAGAACTCGTCTTTTCGGCGACTGCAACTCAACTTTCGCATTATACCACTACCGAAAGCGTTTTGCAAGTACTTTTTTTATTATTTTTGCATATATATTAGCGATTCGGGGATAATGAAACGATATAAGGAGGCGACTTATGAAATCAAAGACCAAGAATCCTACAAAGACCTATATCATCTCCATCGCGATCGCGCTTGGCGCGGGGCTCATCTCGTCGCTCGTCAGCATGGGCAAGATGGAAGAATACTCCGCTCTCAAGCAGCCCCCGCTCTCCCCTCCCAGCTGGCTCTTCCCCGTCGTTTGGACGATACTGTTCGTTCTTATGGGCGTTTCAGCCGCAAGGGTGTATCTCAATTCTTCCGAAGATTTTCCCTTCGCGCTTAAACTGTATGTGCTGCAGCTGGTTTTGAATGTGCTTTGGACGCCATTGTATTTTGCGCTGAATCTGCGTCTTGCGGCGTTCGTGCTGCTCGTGCTGCTTCTCATTGCCGTTGTATATATGACATATGAGTTTTACAAAACGGACAGAACGGCGGCATATCTGCAGATACCCTATATCGTTTGGCTCGTATTTGCGGGCTACCTCAACCTTGCAACATTCATATTGAACGGCTGATAAGCATTGCCGCCGCCCGACCCAAGCGGCGGCTTATTTATGGGCGAAGGATATTCCGTGCCCAAATCTTCGATTTTTGCCCTATGACCGACCGATTTTCTTTTTGATTTCAACAAACATAGAGCGCTTTTTCAATCGCATTTGCCTATGCAAAAGCGCCGATATAAAAACGGCACAAAAGGATCAAAAAATATATATGCAAAAAACAGATTTTATGGTTGAACACGCGCCGAATTAGCGTTATAATCGGGGTATGGAAGAAAACTCTTCCAAATATATGTAAACTTTTTTAAGGAGTATTTGCTATGAAATACGGTCGTGTCTACAACTTCTCCGCAGGCCCCTCTATCCTTCCAGAAGAGGTGCTCGAAAGCGTCCGCGACAACCTTCTTAACTACGAAGGTTCGGGAATGTGCGTAATGGAAATGAGCCATCGGTCCAAGGTCTTCCAGCAGATCATCGACGAAGCCGAGCAGGATCTGCGCGATCTTATGAACATTCCCGACAACTATAAGGTAATGTTCATTCAGGGCGGCGCTACGCTCCAGTTCGCAATGCTCCCGATGAACCTTATGAAGAACGGCGTTGCCGACTACATCGTCACCGGCAGCTGGTCCCAGAAGGCTTATAAAGAGGCCCAGAAGTACGGCAAGATCAACCTTGTTGCGACCAGCAAGGACCGCAACTACAGCTATATCCCCGATTGCTCGGATCTGCCGATCAGCGAGGATGCGGACTATGTTTACATCTGCGAAAACGAGACCATCCACGGCACCACCTATCAGACCCTTCCCAACACCAAGGGCAAGATCCTCGTTTCCGACCAGAGTTCCATGTTCCTTAGCAAGCCCTGCAACGTATCCGATTACGGCGTGATCTACGGAGGCGTTCAGAAGAACATCGGCCCCGCCGGTATGGTCATCGTCATTATGCGCGAGGATCTCATCCGCGAAGACCTGCCCGAATATGTTCCCACCTATATGAGCTACGCTACCCACGCAAACAACGGCTCTATGTACAACACCCCCAACTGCTGGAGCATCTACGTTTGCGGTCAGGTATTCAAGTACCTCAAAAAGATCGGCGGTCTCGAGGCTATGGCCAAGATGAACGAGGACAAGGCCAAGGTCCTTTACGACTTCCTCGACGAGTCCAAGATGTTCAAAGGCACCGTTGACAAGGAGTTCCGTTCCCTTATGAACATCCCCTTCGTCACTGAATCCGCAGAACTCGACGCAGAGGTGGTTGCCGCCACCAAGAAGGCGGGCTTTGACAACCTCAAGGGGCACAAGAGCGTCGGCGGTCTCCGCGCCTCCACCTACAACGCGATGCCCAAAGAGGGCGTTGTGGCGCTTGTGGACTTCCTGCGTCAGTACGAAAAAGAGAACTACAAGGGCTAAACTCAAGTGTTTCACGGAGCGGGGTTTTTTATGATTCCGCTCCAAACATTATAAAAAGAAATATCATTTATAAAGGAGATACTATTATGCGTATTCTTGCATCCGACGGTATGGAGAAAAATGCGGTGGCCGCACTTCAGGCACAGGGTCACGAGGTCGTTGAACAGTTCTACGAGCCCGCTGAACTTGCAGAGCAGGTAAAGAATTTTGACGTTCTTGTTGTCAGGAGCGCGACCAAGGTCCGCGAGCCCATCATCGATGCGGCTCTTGAGACCGGCAAACTCCGCCTCATCATCCGCGGCGGCGTCGGCATCGACAACATCGACCATAAGTATGCCGAGGAAAAGGGCATTGCAGTTCGCAACACTCCCCGCGCTTCCAGCGACGCGGTTGCGGAACTCGCGCTTGCACATATGCTTTCCTGCGCCCGTTTTGTAAGCCACGCGGGTCATTCTATGCGCGACGGCAAATGGGAGAAGAAAGCCTATGCAAAGGGCATCGAAGTCGGCGGCAAGACCCTCGGCGTTATCGGCTACGGCCGCATCGGTCAGAGCCTCGGCAGGATGGCTCAGGCGCTCGGTATGAAGGTGCTTGCATTCGACATCTACCATGTTGACGGTCTTGAGAACGAGAATATGAAGTATGTTGAGATGGACGAGCTTTTCGCAAATTCCGACTTCATTTCCATCCACACCCCCGCCATCGACGGCAAGCCCCTCATCAATGCGGAGACAATCGCCAAGATGAAGGACGGCGTGAACATCATCAACACCAGCCGCGGCGCGAATATCGACGAGGCGGCGCTTCTTGAGGCGCTCAATAGCGGCAAGGTCCGCTCCGCAGGTCTTGATGTTTGGGCGGAGGAGCCCTCCAAGAACGAGGAACTTATCAATCACCCGATGGTTAGTTGCACCCCCCATATCGGCGCAAGCACCGTTGAGGCGCAGAAGCGTATCGGCGCGGAGATCGTTGATATCATCGGCAAGTTCTTTGCGTAATCTACACCTGTTATAAAAACCGAGCGGCACGCCTCAAAAGGGCGTGCCGCTTTTATATGCAGTATTCTGCGGTTTGTTATTCGTGCTTTATGTATTTCGCTTTTTTATTCGCGCCTTATGTATTTGAGATACAGCACAACGAGCACGGCAAACGCCAGGACCGCGATTATCGCGCCGATGAGTTTATCCTTTATGACGATGAGCAGGCAGAACACCACCGCCGCGATAACGAGCATCAGTATCATCTCGGTATACGCCCGAAAGCCTTTTGAACGCTTTTCTGTTTCGGCGGGCGCGGGTATCTCCGATACGAGTTCCGGCTCTTTTGTGCTTGCGTCCTCGGTTTTCGATTCGTTCGCCGCCGCTTTGACCTGCTCCTGTTCGGCGGCGCGGATGCTTTGAACGAGCGCGGCGGCTTCGTTCTTTGCGGCTGCGGCCGGCGCTTTTTCAAGCAGGATGCCGTTATCCTCGCAGTAGCGCTTCAGCGCCTCGTAGCATTTTGCGACGGTTTCCGGTATCGAAGCTGAGGCCGCGTGCTCCGATCTTGTTCCGCCGAGAAGCGAAGCCGCGAGTTCGGAAAAACTGTGATCCTCAAGTTCCGGAAAGAGCGCCCTGTTGAGTTTACTTAGGTCAACGGCGGCGTTTTTGATCGGACCACCCGTACACTTGGCGTTTATAAAGGCGAGTTTTTCGTCAATATCCGCGCCGACGATCGTATCCCCGCCTATGAACGAAACGAACGCCTCCAGCATATCGTCCGTCGGCGGCGCACTGACGAGCATTTCGTCGGTGAAGCCGATGCGCCCCGCTACCGGGGGCGTGAGTTTTATGCCCGGATCGACGAGCGATTTGAACTTGCCCGTTATCCTGCCGCGAACTACACGCACCGCTGAAAGCATCACTATGCCGTCGGAGGCAGGATCGTCGCCCGTGGTCTCGATTACCGCCGCCACGTATTTTTCGCCCGCGAGGCAGGCGTTATCGTTATTCCCCTTATTTTCGATCAACATATTTCGTCCCCTTTCGCGTTTTTCCAATCTATGATACAACCAAAATCGCGTTTTGTAAACTCCTATTCATCCCGCTTGATTTTGAGCGCAAAAAAAGACGGAGTCAAAACTCCGTCTTTTGAAATATGTTATTTTGCAAATGCTCCAAAAGCGTTTCTATGTGCTCTTGCGAAGAAGCGCCTTACGCTCATCGGTATATAGTCCACGCTGCCAGGATCATCCGTCGGGTCGGCCGTCGGCGACTCCGTTGGCTGGGTCGTAGGGGTCGGCGTGGGCGTGGGCGTCGGCGTCGGGGTTGGCGTCGGCGTCGGGGTTGGCGTTATCGTCGGTGTTATCGTCGGCGTTATCGTCGGTGTTATCGTCGGTGTTATCGTCGGCGTTGTCGTCGGTGTAGGCGTTTCGGTCGGTTCCACCGTTGCCGTAGGTTCAGGCGTGGGTGTGTATGTCGGCGTCGGTGTCGGTGTCGGAGTAGGAGTTTCATCCGGCATCGGCGCAGGCCTATAAATACTGATATTCCTGCTTAGTTTGCCTTCCGCAAGTGCCTTTGCGTAATCGGCCTTAGCCAGAGCGGAACGAATCGTATAACCGGCTTTGTACTCATCGCCATAGGGGTTGTTTGGATCCGGATCGGTGGGATCCCAGCCGCGAAGGAGTACATTAGGATCGTTCGCGTTCAATCTCATCGGCTTGGGCTGACCGAAAGGACCCGCGCTTGACGCATCCTCATAAATAACGACTGTCGTGCCAACGGGGCAGTTGTCAAATATCCACTTTGCGTCGCTCGTTGCAAGTCTTACGCATCCGTGGGATGCGTTTCTGCCGAGTTTATTATACATAGAAACGGCGATATTGTTTTTTTGGTACATCTCGTTGTACGGCACCGAGTGGAACAGCACGCTTCCGGTGATCCTGGTGCAGTACTGGCCGTAGCACGGACCCATAAGCACGTGCCAACTGATTCTTTGCTGTGTATTAAAAATGCCCTTGGGCGTCGGTGTCGAAGTCGCGCCCGCAGTGCAGACCATAGCAAGATACGGCCTCGTATAATTGCCTTCCTCATCGACACAGTAGACGGTAACGGTGTTCTTTTGGGCGGCAGTATTTACAAGGATCATATACGGATAGCCACCTCGCGCCTTGATGTTTAGTTTTTCATAGCCGGGGGTATTCTTGAGTTTTGCCATCAAAGTCTTTCCCGCTTCGGCAAGTTTCGCCTCATCCGGCTGATTGGGATATGGATTGGGAACGACAGGCGCAACGGTCGGCTTAGGCGTTGCCGTCGGACTTACGGCAGTTTGAGTGGGCACCGCAGTTGGGTCTTCCGTCGGATCGGGAGTTTCTGTATCCTCGGGAAAACTCGTTGGCATATAGGTATCTGTGGGCGGCACGGTCATCGGATCGACGGTGATGATCGTGCTGTCCGTAGCGGGGGATTCCGAATTGTAAACGGGTTCTGAAGGACCCTCATAAATGATCGGCGGATCCTTTTGGTTCAAGTCGGAACACGCGGCAGCACCGAGGATGAATACCGCGCAAATAAACAAACTGGCGATTCGTCGAATAGTCAATTTTATCCTCCAAAACAACAAATATCGTTAATACGGATCCAATGTAAGGCATAACTCTGCATCAGACCATAAAATACCGAATAGTATTATACAGTAAAAATAAACCGATTGCAATAGGGAAATCAAGTTTTTTAATCAAATGTCATAATTTGTTAACATTTTGCCACGGGCGCGTTTGTCGCCACGCTGCGGTTTGTTTTGCAAAAAAACCGCCGAAGCGGAACTTCGGCGGCTGAATGCTTGAGCATTAGTCCTGAACGTAGGGCAGCAGCGCTACCTGGCGAGCGGACTTGATCGCGGTTGCGAGCGCCCTCTGGTGCTCCGCGCAAACACCGCTCATCCTGCGGGGCATAATTTTGCCGCGCTCGGTGATGAACTTGCGGAGTTTAGCCGCGTCTTTGTAATCGATATGTTCGACCTTGTCAACGCAGAACTGGCAGACTTTGCGTCTGGATTTCCTGGGACGGGGTCTCATTTTGCGGTCTTCCATTGAAACTTACTCCTTTCGCAAAATAACTATTAGAACGGAAGTTCTTCGTCGCTTGTATCGGTGAATCCCTGTTCACCGAGATTCGGATCAAAACTCGTTCCGGCAAATTCGTCCCGGCTTGCTTCCCTGCTGTCCTGCCAACCGTTGTTTACGGGAGCATTGCCCGCATGATCGTGCTGCATGCCCTGCGGGGGATAGTTTCTGTTATAGCCCTGCTGATAGCCTCCATGCTGCTGATAACCGCCTTGCTGGTAGCCGCCCTGCTGATAGCCTCCCTGCCCCTGCTCTCTGGGGCTGAGGAACTCGACTTCTTCCGCCGTTACCTCGAGTGAAACGCGGGGTGAGCCGTCCTTCGCCTCGTAAAGACGGGCGGAGAGTTCGCCTACGACCGCGACTTTGCGGCCCTTGGCGAGGAAGCGGGAGCAGGTCTCGCCGAGTTGTCTCCACGCGCTGACGCGGAAGAAATCGGTCTGGCGCTCTTCCCTGTTGGAAGCAAACCTGCGGTTGACCGCAATGGTCATAGTGCATACGCTTACGCCCGTTGCGGTGGTGCGCAGTTCGGGATCAGCAGTCAAATTGCCGATAAGAAAGATCTTGTTCATTCTAAAATCCTCACAAAATTACAAATTCGATCCGATGCTTGATTTCTGACTGATTATTCGTGGTGGCATGCGACTTTGTAACGCATGATCTTTTCGTCGTTCTTCATATTGCGCTCGAGTTCTGCGGGCAGAGCCGATTCACTCTCGAATACGGCAAGAACGTAGTAGCCCTCGGTCTTATAGTCGATGGGATACGCGAGGCGGCGTTTGCCCCACTCGTCTACCCTGACGACCTCACCGCCGTTAGCGGTGATGATACCGTTGAACTTGTTGATTACGGAATTGGTCTCCTCCTCATTAAGCTCGGGCACGATAACATACAGACATTCGTACTTTTTCACTTAATTCACCTCCTTATGGACTGATGGCGCCTAAACGGCGCAAGGTTGTTGGCGAATAATTATAACACGCCAAAGCGCGGGTTTCAACTGTTTTTTTGCGCGTCGGCAAGTATATTTTTGTTTTTCCAACGCCGCCGATCGTTTTTTTAAAAAAAGCGGCGGAGTTTAAGGTTTTTTCAAAAAAAGATCAATTTTTTTGAAAATATTTTTTCAAAGCGCTACAAATCGAGAGCGATCTGTGTTATTATATAGAGGTAAATATGGGTACTGTGGGCAAGTGTGGGCTTTTTTTGCCGTACAAGACCGCACTTGTGCGCCGCACCGCCCCGTTATTTTTGAATAATACGATGCACTTACGGAGGTTGTAATGCATTTTGACAGTATAGTAAACGCGATAGGAAACGGTCTTGCGGAGTTTCGTTTTCAGGATTTTCTGGACATCCTCATAATCGCGTTTCTGGTGTACAAAATAATAGATGTTTCCATCAACACAAGGGCGCACCAACTCCTGAAGGGTTTTGCCGTGCTCCTGATTATAATGTTTTTGAGCACCTTGTTCAACCTATACACGATCAGTTATCTTCTAAACACCCTGCTCGTTTCGGGTATCGTTATCGTCGCGGTGCTGTTCCAGCCCGAACTACGCCGCGCGCTCGCGCATCTGGGACGGTTCAAATTCAACATCGGTGCGCATAGCGAAGCCGAGGGCAGCGAGATAGTTTCCGAACTCGTTTCTTCGCTGATCAAACTTTCCAAGCGCAAGGTCGGCGCGCTGATCGTTATCGAGCGCGAAACCAAACTCGACGAATATCTGCCCACGGGCACAAGTGTTGACGCGCGCATCTCCGGCGCGCTCGTTGAAAACATTTTCGAACCCAACACCCCGCTGCATGACGGCGCAGTCATCGTGCGGGAGGGCAGGATATACTATGCCGCATGCGTGCTTCCGCTGTTCAACGATCCGAGCATTTCAAGAGAACTCGGCACACGGCATCGCGCCGCGCTTGGCATCTCGTCGGTATCCGACTGTCTGACGCTCGTGGTATCCGAGGAAACCGGCGTCATCTCATATGCCGAGAACGGCAAGCTCGTGCGCTATGTCGACAAGGCCGCCCTCACTGAACGCCTTGAGGCTGAGTTCATCGTAAAAGAACCCGAAAAACCGTTATCGTCCTTTATGAAGAGGTGGAATAAAAATGACAGAAAATGACGCCCCGATCATTGAAAATAACGAAGTAGAACAGACGCCGGAAGTGAACGATCCCGTAAGCGAACTTTCCTCCGAGATGCAGGAGCGCTGGGCAAGACGCACCGTCAGCGTCGGCGAGGACACGCGCACCCAAGACAGCGCCGACGTCGAGACGGAAAAACCGCCGTGGTACAAGCGCACCCTCATCCGCAAACTCGGCTATGCCCTGCTTTCGCTCATCGTTGCCCTATCGCTTTGGGGTTATGTTTTGATGCGTGAAAACCCCGCCCGCGTAAAGCGTATCGACAACGTGCGCCTCACGATCGAGGGCGGCGGCGAGGCCGACCTTCGTGCAAGAAACCTTGTTATCAACGGCGATATCAGCACGCTTTTGCCGAGCGTTGCCGTCAACGTAAACACCACGCTCAACGATCTGCCGCGCTTCAGCCACACCGTCGGCGATATCGCCGGCGCGACGATCAGCCTTGCCGGCATACGCGAACCGGGCACATACAATCTGCGCGTCAACGCGACCTCTACGATCGGCGATGTGTACTCTGTCGAGCCGAGCACCGTTTCCATCACCGTTGAGAACTATCAAACGCGTTCGATACCCGTCACCTGCTCGTTTATAAACAATCTGCCCGACGGCTACTGGCGCGACGAGCCTCAGATAATGACGCAGAGCATCTCCGTTTCGGGAGCGGAGAGCGCGATAAGCAGCATCGTTCAGGCGAACTGTGTTATCGATCTTGAAAACAAAACCGAAAATATCAACGAATCCGTTGAACTCGTGCTGCTCGACGCGCAGCAGAATCCTGTCGATGCGTCTCAACTCGTTGTCAGCAACCGCTATGCGACCGTCAAGCTGACCGTTCTTCCCTATGTGGATATAGATATCGCAAGTTATATCTCAAACGCGATGGTCGGCACTCTCAACGAAGATTATGAGATCGTCAGCACCGCGATAAACCCCGGAAGCATCACCGTTGCGGCGCCGCAGGAAACGCTTGACGAACTCTCCGAGAGCGTATACCTTGAGCCCATACTTTTGAGCGGACTTACCACGGGCACGAACACAATGCGTCTGAGCCTGCTCGGGCTGCCCGCCGGCACGACAATGCTGACCGACAATAACTTCATACTCTCCATCGAAGTCGTTGAAAAGATAATCACGCGCTCGTTCCCCATATCGCTGTCCGACGTCAGGATCGTCGGGCGCGACGCGGCGCGCTACTACTACAGTTTCAGCACAAACACAATCGATGTTGAGTTCACCGGTCCTTCGTCCGTCATAAAAGCGATACGCAGCGACGACATCGCGCTTACGATCGACGTATCGAATCTCGGTGCGGGTCCTCATACGATAAAGCCGGAACTCAGCATCGCCGACGATCCCGAATGGCTTACCGACGGCACCGTCGACTCGCGCACCATACTGGTTGTATGTACGATCACACAGAACGATACCGACAGATGATCGAAAGGAAATCCATGCTTCTTACGGCAACAGACCTCAGCCTGCCCTTTAACGCCGACGAAGCGGCGCTGCCGCTGCTTCTTTCGTCCTATCTGCGCATACCCTCCGATGAAATACTCTCGCTTCGCGTAGTGAAGCGCTCGCTTGACGCAAGAGACAAAGCGGATATACGCTTTATCTACACGGTCAATTTTGAACTTTCAAAAGAGAACCTGAAGCGCGCAGCCGCGCTTGGACTGAAAAACATCGGGCGCGCGCCCGAGCGGGAAGTTTCGGAGCCCGTATTCGGCTCCGAGCCCCAGCCCTCCCCCGTCGTTGTAGTGGGGCTCGGCCCTGCGGGACTGTTCGCTGCTTACGAACTTGCGCGCCTTGGGTATAAGGTCATCGTTATAGAGCGCGGAAAGCCTATCGACGAGCGCAAAGCGGATGTTGACAGTTTTTTTGCTTGTGCTGCGCTCAATGAAAACAGCAATATTATGTTCGGCGAAGGCGGCGCAGGCACTTTTTCGGACGGCAAACTGACCACGCGCATCAAAGACCCCCGCGCCAAGACAGTGCTCGATACGCTCGTGCGCTTCGGCGCGGAGCCGAACATCGCCGTTGACGCAAAGCCCCATATCGGCACCGATGTACTGTCCAAAATAGTCCTGAATATGCGCCGCGCGGTCGAGGAACTCGGCGGCGAAGTGCGCTTCAACAGCATTATGACCGATTTTGCGGCAAAGGACGGGCGCATAGCCTCCGTAACCGTGAACGGCGGCGAACGCATCGAATGCTGCGCGGCGGTGCTTGCCGTCGGTCAGGCGGCGAGGGATACCTATCGACTTCTGCTCGCAAAGGGCGTTGAACTCATTCCGAAGCCTTTTGCGGTCGGCGTGCGCGTTGAGCACCCGCAGAGTTTTATCGACCGTTCGCAGTTCGGCAAGTTCGCGGGGCATCCGCGTCTTGGCGCGGCGGAGTACCGTCTTACCGGCAAAAGCGGCTCAAGGGGCGTTTATACATTCTGTATGTGTCCCGGCGGTGTCGTGGTCGGATCGTCTTCCGGCAAGGGGCAGGTCGTAACCAACGGTATGAGTTATCACGCACGCGACGGCAAAAACGCCAACTCCGCCGTGATCGTTCAGGTAAACCCCGATGATTTCGGCAAGGATCCGCTCGGCGGTATGGTTTTTCAGGAAAAACTCGAGCAGGCGGCGTTCAGACTCGGCGGCGGCGACTATTCCGCCCCTGCAATGCGCCTCGGTGACTTTTTATCAGGCAAAGCTCCGTCGGGCTTTGGCGGCGTTTCGCCCACGTACAGACCGAACACCGTAAACAGGGACATAACAAAATGTATGCCCCCCGTCATCGCAAAGGGCATCCGCGAGGGCTTCGGCGCATTTGCGCGGCAGATACGCGGTTTTGATATGTACGACGCTGTGCTGACCGCGATAGAAAGCCGTTCGAGCGCACCCGTTCGTATTTCCCGCGATGAAGCGGGTGAAGCGACGCGCCTTAGGGGGCTCTACCCCGTCGGAGAAGGCGCGGGCTACGCTGGCGGCATCGTCAGCGCGGCGGTCGACGGACTGCGCGCCGCCGAAAGGATCGCGGCAAAGTTCAAGCCCTGCGCCGCGAATTGACAAAAAAGGATCACGCTTATGAAGAAATACATCGTTGTTATAGGTAATTTCGGCTCCGGCAAGACCGAACTTTCGCTCAATCTTGCTTTTGAGGCCGCTAAAACTCAAAAGGTGACGCTCGTTGACCTTGACATAATCAATCCGTATTTCCGCTCCACGGAGCGCCGTGCGGAACTCGAGGCGGCTGGCATACGCCTGTTTTCGCCCACCTACGCGATGCTCGGCGTTGAGATACCGAGCCTGCCCGCTGAGATCTACTCCGTGTTTTCAAACGACAGCGATACGGTCATCTTCGACGTCGGCGGCGACGCGACGGGCGCTATCGCACTTGGGCAGTACAAGCGCTTTTTCAAGGATATCGACAATATCGAGGTGCTGTATGTAATAAACGCGCGCAGACCGTTTTCCGCTACGCTCGAACTGAACCTGGATATGCTCTCGAAGGTTGTCGAAGCGGGTCGCATCAAGGTGGACGCGCTCGTGAACAACACCAATCTTTCGCAGGAAACGAAGCTGGTCGAGATGATCGACGGCTACGAGATGGTGAAGCGGGTATCCGAAAAAACGGGGCTGCCCGTCAAATACACCGTCGGATGCGAGCCGATCGTTTCCGAGTTCCGCGCATATGCCGAGCAAAACGACCTCGATCCCGCGCTCATCGGCGAGATAAAGCAGATAACGCGGTATATGCACCGCGACTGGGAGCGCTTTACAACGAGCGGGCTCTGATGCCCAAATCGCAATAACACCTTGCCCTTAATGGGGCTTCAGGTGGGTTTTGGAGACCTTTATGCCCTTACTGGCAGTACATAATCTAAAAAAATCTTTCGTCACCCGCACCCTTTTCGAGAATGTGTCGTTTGAGGTGAACGAGGGCGATCATATCGGTTTTGTAGGCGTCAACGGCTGCGGCAAATCGACGCTGTTTCGCATACTCCTCGGGCTCGAAAGCGCCGACGAGGGCAATATTTCCGTTTCCGGCGGCACGAGGATCGGAAGTATGGAGCAAAGCGTTGCCGTATCCGATCTGTCGCTTTATGACTACACGCTCGAGGTGTTTTCGGAACTGATGCGGATCGAATCCGAACTCGACAGGATAGCGAACGAGATAAACCGCTCGGGCGGCGCGGATGAAAAACTGCTCAACAAACAGCACGATCTTTACGAGAAATATTACGCTATGGACGGCGCGACCTACCGCGCGCGCACGCAGTCGATGCTTTTGGGTCTCGGTTTTTCCGAGGCGGAACTCAAAAAAAGCATCTCGCTTTTCAGCGGCGGTCAGCGCAACAAAGCGCAGCTCGCGCGCTTGCTTTTGTCCGGCGCCAACCTTTTGCTCCTTGACGAGCCCACCAACCACCTCGATATCTCGGCGATCGAATGGCTCGAGGGCTTCCTTTGCTCGTACCGCGGCGCGTTCATCATCGTTTCGCATGACCGTTATTTTCTTGACAAGGTAACGACGAGCACGATCGAACTCAAGGATCGCAGGATCTACAGATCGCTCGGCAATTATTCAAGGCATATGGAACTTCGCAGCAGCGCAAGGGATCTTGAACTGCGCCGCTATCTTCGCACCCAAAAGGAGATAAAGCGCATCGAGGGCATCGTTGAACAGCAACGCCGCTGGGGTCAGGCTCATAATTTCATCACCGCCGCATCCAAACAGAAGCAGGCGGACAGACTGAAGGAAACGCTCGTTGAGCCAGAACGCGACAGCGCCTCGATCCATTTTCGTTTCAAAGCAAAGGAAACCGGCGGAAACGACGTGCTCGTTGCAAAAGGGCTCGAAAAGGCTTTTGACGGCAAGCGGATATTCTCGGGTGTTGATATGCTCGTAAAAAAGGGTGAAAAGGTGTTTTTGCTCGGCGCGAACGGCTGCGGAAAGACCACGCTTTTGAACATAATCGCGGGCAAACTTCGTCCGAGCGGCGGCGGTTTCTATCTCGGCGCACATATCGAAAGCGCGTATTACGAACAGATCACGAACTTCGATCCGAACAATACGGTGCTTCGCGAGGTGTGGGACAAATACTACACAACCATATCGCATAAGGATATCTGCAACGCTCTTGCTGCGTTTTTGTTCCGCGGCGACGATGTGAACAAGCCCCTCGGCACGCTTTCCGGGGGCGAACTCGCGCGCGTTCAGCTTTTGAAGTTGATGCTCACAAAAGCGAATCTGCTTCTTTTGGACGAGCCGACCAACCACCTCGACATCCCCTCGCGCGAGGCGCTTGAATCGGCGCTTGAGGAGTACGACGGCACTATGCTCATCGTTACTCACGACCGCTACCTTGTGAACAGACTTGCGGACAGAGTTCTGGTTTTGGGCGATGACGGCATCGAGGAGTATATCGGAGGCTACGACGACTACCGTGAAGCGCTTGCCGAAACGAAGCAGCAGGTCAAGGAGCGCACCGTTTCCAAAAACGCGCTCGATTACCGCGAAAAGAAGCAGCAGCAGAGCGCTATCAACCGCGCAAGGGGCGAACTCGAACGCTGCGAAAAAGCGATCGCTGAAAAGGAAGCGGAGATCGAAGCGCTCAACAGGGAAACTGTTTTGGCTGCGTCAGACTACAAAAAAGCCGAGGACCTTTCACAAAAAATTTCGGCGCTTCAATCGGAACTCAACACGCTATATGACAGATGGGCGGACGCGGAAGCGCGCATTGGCGAATGTCTTGGTGAATAAAACCTCGCTTTTTAAGCAACAAAAATACATAATTAACTTTTTATTGAATTGTTTTCGGCAAATGCCGCAAAATACGAAAGGAGATAACTTTGGCAGCAAAACAAACCGCAAAGCTGAGGATAATCCCCCTCGGCGGTCTCGGTGAAATAGGAAAGAATATGACCCTTATCGAATACGGCGATGACATCATCGTCATCGACTGCGGTCTGGCATTCCCGGACGAGGATATGCTCGGCATCGATATGGTCATTCCCGATATGACTTATCTTGAGGCAAATACGGAAAAACTTCGCGCGTTTTTGATAACCCACGGGCACGAAGATCACATCGGTTCCCTGCCTTACGCGCTTCAGACCCTCAGAGCGCCGATAGTCGGAACGCCCTTCACGCTTGCGCTGATAGAGCATAAACTTGAGGAGCACGGCATTACCGACGCCGATATGCTGGCTGTAAACGCGGGCGATATTATGGATTTCGGCTGTTTTAAGGTCGAGTTCATAAAGGTCAGCCACTCGATAGCGGGCTCGGTCGCGCTGGCGATCACGACCCCGCTCGGCACCGTTATACATACGGGAGATTTCAAAGTAGACTATACCCCAATAGACGACGAGCCCATCGACATAAACCGCTTTGCCTACTACGGCTCAAAGGGCGTGCTTGCACTCATGATGGACAGCACCAACGCCGAACTTGAAGGCGTAACGCCGTCCGAAATGGAGCTTGGAAAAACCTTTGAAAAGGTCTTTACCGAAGCGAAAGGTCGAATCATCGTCGCTTCATTCGCGTCCAATGTTTACAGGATACAGCAGGTCGTGGATACCGCTGTACGGCATAAAAGGGTGCTCTGTTTCCAAGGGCGTTCGATGGTCTATATCGCAAAGGTCGCGGCTGAACTTGGTTACCTTAAACTGCCCGAAAACTGTGTTGTGGAACTCGACGACTTAAAGAACTACGAAAACGACCGCGTCTGCGTGCTCACGACCGGCAGTCAGGGCGAATCGATGAGCGGACTTTTCCGTATGGCGAACGCAAACCATAAACTCAGCGTCGGAAGCGGCGATACGGTCATCCTCTCCGCGTCCGCGATTCCAGGCAACGAAAAGAGCGTTGGCAGAGTCATAAACAAACTCTTCCAACGCGGTGCGAACGTCATCTACGACCGCCTCGCGGACGTTCACGTATCGGGCCACGCACGGCGCGAGGAACTGCGTATGATGCACCGCCTTCTTAAGCCCAAATATTTTATACCCGTTCATGGCGAGACCCGCCACCTTTACAGGCACGCGGAACTTGCCGAAAGCATCGGCGTTAAGAACATCTTCATTATGTATAACGGCGACGTGCTCGAGATTACCTCGAAGGAAGCAAAAAAAGGCGCGGGCGTTGCTTCAAACGACCTGCTCGTTGACGGGCTCGGCGTTGGCGACATCGGCGCAAGCGTGCTGCGCGAGCGCAAAACGCTTTCGCAGAGCGGACTTTTCGGCGTCGTAATACCCGTATTCAGTTCGACAGGCGCGATCGCCGGTATGCCCGAGATAATCACCAAGGGCTTTATCTACCTCAAGGATTCCGACGGGCTTATCAACGAAGCGAAACAATACGCCTATGATATCGCGTCGCAGTACATCGACAAGCACGGGCTCAACGACCGCACGGCGTTCATCGCCGCTATCAGGAGTTCGATGAAGGGCTTTTTGACGGAGCGCACAAAGCGTTCGCCGATAATTATGCCCGTTGTTGTTGATATAGACATATAAATATTTGCCGTTTTGTGGTATAATGGAGTCGACGGAGTATGAACGAGATAATCAAAAAGACCGAGGAGCTTGCAAAACTGCTTGAACAAAGCATCGAATACCGCGCATATACCGAGGCGCGCGAAGCGGCGTTCAAGAGTGAGTCCACCGGGGCGCTTTTGAGGGAGTACCGCCGTTTGCAGGCCAAGCTTCAGGCTGCGGAACTTTCCGGCGGCGCAGACGCGGACGAACTTGCAAAACTCCAAAAACTCGGCGAACTGCTTCAACTCGACGATGCCGCCGGCGAATACCTCTTTGCACAGTTCAGACTCAACGCGCTTATAGGGGACATCTACAAGCGCCTTGCCAAAGCGGTGGACGCCGATCTGAGTTTTATTGACGATTAGCCGTTAAGACGATACTGTTTTGACGTGGCTTTGCCCGCCAAAGGGAGAAAACTATGGACAGCGAAAAGAAAAACCCGACTTCGATAACACCCGGGGCAAACAATCCCGAGAACACGTCGAAGTCCAACAAAAAAACGATCCGCGGTGAGGACAGGCCGTTTTTGAGCAAGGTCTCCGGGATCGCAAAAAAAACGGGGGCAGCGATAACGGACGCTGTTTCGTCCGCATCCGCGTTCTTTGCGCGCACCTTCACAAAGGGTGAGAACGCGAAAAATGAAGTCCACCTCGCCGACAAGGACGCCGTGCAGGCACCCCGCCCCGTACTTGCGAGCGAATCCGTCGGATTCTTGCTCGTGCCGGAGGAAGAATATTCGGAAATGTCTGAGACCGCCGAAGCGAATGCGCCGGAGTTTACCGAGTACTTCGACGGCGAGTTGTCCTATGCCGACAGGCGTAGGATATTCGCGCTTGAAAACGCCTCAAAACCCGAAAAACTGGACTTTTCCTCGTCAGCCGCGGAGAGCACGCACGATGCTTACGATCCCGAATTCGACGACTTGCACGTAACCAGGCCGCGCGAACATCTCCCCGCCGAGAAACAGGAGTTTAAAGAAAGATTCAAAAAAAGTATGAACATTTTCTGGAAAATATGGACCTATGTCCGTATACCGATCATCATCGCGGCGACCTGCCTCATCCTATATTTCGCCGGAAGCAAGGCGCTGAACAAGATCAACAGGAGTTTTCTGCAACCCGTTGATGCAAACGATTCGACGCCCGTCGTCGTTACGATACCAACGGGCAGCGGCGCTTCCGAGATAGCGAAGATACTCTACGAAGCCTGCGGCGAAGGCCAGAAGGGGCTCATATCACACAAAGCCGTTTTTAAAGTCTATGTTGACTTTATCGGCAAATCCAGCCGACTTCAGGCGGGCACCTACGTGCTTTCCAAAAATATGAGCATACCCGACATAGTCGACACGATCTGCCGCGGCATGCCCCCACGCGAAGTCAGGAAGATGCAGATCGCAGAGGGTATGACCATCGAGTCCATAGCCGCCAAACTCGTTGCGGACGGCATTCTGCAAACCCCCGACCGCTTCCTCGAACTCTGCAGAACCGGCGAATCGTTCATCGACGATCACCCGTTTATAAACGATATCCCCGATGATCCTACGGGCGAACGGCCGTATAAACTCGAAGGCTTCCTCTTCCCCGCCACCTACGATATTTATGTGGACGCCAACGAGGAAACGATCATAGATAAGATGCTCTTGCGTTTTGAACAGATCTACGGCCCGAAGTATACCGCACGCACCAAGGAACTGGGTCTGACGATGTACGATATCGTCATCCTCGCTTCCGCGATAGAAAAGGAAGCAAAGCTCAAGGTCGATCCGAACAACGATTTTCGCAAGGTCGCCGCGGTATTCTACAACCGCATCGAACGCAATATGAACCTTGCATCCGATGCAACGATCGAATACGTGCTCAAAACCGGCTCGCTCCACTTGACCGATGATCAACTTGCCACGCAGTCGGGCTACAATACGCATCTCAACTCCGGCCTGCCGATCGGACCCGTTTCCAACCCCGGCGATGCCGCGCTCAACGCCGCGCTCTACCCGAATGCCGAGTACATAACCGACGGTTACCTCTTCTTCTGTCTTATGAATCCCGATAACGGCGCGCTTGTGTTCGCAAAGACCCTTGAAGAACACAACGCGAATGTGGCGAAGTACAGCCCGCGTTGGTAACGGTATGAGTTTTAACGGATTTTACAAAGAAACATTTGAGTTTTTGTTTGAGATTGCGTTCAACAACAATGTGGAATGGTTTTCTCAAAATAAAAAACGCTACGAAAAGTACGTGCGCGCCCCGATGCGCGAACTTTGCACGGCGCTGATGCCGCACGCGCTTGAGATCGACCCGAACTTTAATCCGAACATCACAACGAGCGTTTCGCGGATCCGGCGCGACACCCGCTTCACCTATGACAAATCGCCGTTTCGCAACCACGTTTGGATCGGCTTCCGCTACCCAAAAACGAGGATCAGCGAGAGCAGTATCATCTATTTTGAGATCACTCCCGAGGGTTATTCGTACGGATTTGGGCTGTATATGTCCTCGACGGAGTTTATGAACGCATACAGGCGGCGCGTTCTGGCGGATCCCGAAGGGTTTCTTGCCCTTGCAAAAAAACTCGAAAAGTCCGGCTTTTATCTTGACGCGGAGAGTTATAAGCGCGACCGTTTCAAGGACGCGCCCGATAACCTCAAAAAGTATCTGAACATCAAATACCTCGGTTGGGGAAAGCGTTTTTCTGGCGTTAATGACATAATCGCGCCCTGTGATATTGAAGACAGGCTCATCAAGGAGATGAGGTTGATGAAACCTATGTACGGGTTCATTCGCTCGATACAGCGCACCGTTCAAGGAGATTGATATGAAAAAGTTTTTGATTGTTGTGGATATGCAGAAAGATTTTGTGGACGGCGCTCTCGGAAGTGAAGAGGCGCGCGCCATAATACCCAATGCCGTCAAAAAGATAGAGAGTTTTACTGGCGATATCTTTGTTACGTTCGACACGCATTTTGACGATTATCTCGATACCGCCGAGGGCAAAAAACTGCCCGTCAAGCATTGTGTCGTCGATACCGAAGGCTGGCAGTTGAACGACGATATCCTAAGCGCGCTCGCGGGCAGGGTGTTCGTGCCCGTGCGCAAACGCACGTTCGGGTCCGTCGAACTCGGCCTGCTCATCGCGCAAGCGTCGGGCGGTGAAAAGTTTTCGATAGAACTGATCGGGCTCTGCACTGATATCTGCGTCGTATCAAACGCTTTGCTTTTGAAAGCGTTCTTTCCCGAAGCGCAGATCAGCGTGGACAGTACCTGCTGCGCTGGCGTTACCCCCGCCCTGCACGAAGCCGCGCTCGAAACTATGCGCAGCTGCCATATAGATGTGCATTGAATCAAAAAAATCAAAAACCACCGAAAGCGGCGGCAATGCGAAGAGCCGCCGTTTTCCCGTTCGTCCGCTTGACGCGGTCATAATCGCCGCCGTCGTTTTACTGAGCCTTGCACCGCTTCTTTTGTTTTCACGCGGGACGCAGGACACGGTGGTCGTCAGTTGGCACGGCAATGAGATATATCGAGGCAAACTCTCCACACCGGCGCGCATCACAACCCCCGACGGGCTCAATACGATAATCGTCGAAAACGGTGAAGTCCGTATGCTTGAAGCGTCCTGCGCCGACCGCATCTGCGTATTTTCCGGCAAGGCGACGCCCGCGCATCCGATCATCTGTCTGCCGAACCAGGTGGTCATAACCGTTATCGGCTCCGATGAGGCGGACAGCGTATCGTGGTAGCGTTTGCAAACAATAACAGTTTGACGCGGCGCATAACGCTCTGCGCACTGATAACCGCTGCCGCCGTCATAGTGCACAGCGTTGAGGCGCTCCTGCCCCCGCTCGTGCCCGGCGTGCCGATAAAACTCGGGCTTGCGAATGTGTTTACTTTGATCGCGCTTATTATGCTCGGCGCACGATACGCGCTTATAACCGCCGTGCTTCGATGCATCATCGCGGTGCTGATAACCGGCGCTGTTTCGCGCCTTCCGTACTGTTTGACGGGCGCGATACTGTCGTTTGCGGTTATGTGGCTTATGGAAAAGCCGCGAAGATCCGATCGCATATCCTGCGTCGGTCAGAGCGTGCTCGGCTCGTTTACGTTCAACGTCGGTCAGATCGCCGTCGGCATTTTGATCGTCGGAAGGGCGATGATCGCCTATTTCCCGCTGATGAGCCTTATCTCCGTGCCGACGGGCATATTTACCGGGCTCGTCGCGCACTATTCGTTAAAAACACTTATGAGGACTGACTATGGATACCGAAAGATCTAAACGCGCGGAACTTCTTGCTCCCGCCGGCAATATGGAGCGGCTCAAAACCGCAATACAGTTTGGTGCGGATGCTGTCTACCTTGGTACGACCGCCTTCTCACTTCGCAATATGGCTGACAATTTTACGCTCGAAGAGGTGCGCGAAGCCGTTGAATACGCTCACGCACGCGGCGTGAAGATCTATATCACCGTGAACGCCTTTATGCGCGACAAAGAACTTGAAACGCTTCCCGAAACGCTCAAAGCACTCGATGACGCGGGCGTTGACGCGCTGATCATCAACGATCCCTCCGTCATACTGACTGCAAAGCGCGTTGCCCCGCGCCTTGCGCTGCATCTCAGCACACAGGCGAACACGCTCAACTCCGAAGCCGCGCGTTTTTGGCACGAGCATGGCATCGAGCGGATCGTGCTCGCTCGGGAACTCACGCTTTCGGAGATACGCGAGATGCGAGAAAAACTGCCCGAAACGCTCGAACTTGAAGCGTTCGTGCACGGTGCGATGTGCGTCAGTTATTCGGGAAGGTGCCTCTTGAGCAATTACATCGCTGGGCGCGACAGCAACAAAGGCGAATGCGTTCAGCCCTGCCGCTGGAGTTATGAGGTGCGCGAGCGCGGCTCAAACGGCGAATACTTTACGCTCATATCCGAAAAAGATGGCAGTTATATTATGAACTCCCGCGATATGTGTATGGTGGAGCATCTTGACGAGATCATCGATTCAGGCATCATCAGTTTAAAGATAGAGGGACGGATGAAGTCTATACTATATGTTGCAACGGTTGTGAACGCATACAGGATGGCGCTCGACGGCGCGGATATGAAAACCGTTATGGACGAGCTCGACCGCATCAGCCACCGACCATATACTACGGGATTTATGCTTGACAACGGCGCGGAACTTATGGCTTCCGATGACGGCGGCTACATTCAGGACTACCGAATCGCGGCGGTAGTGCTCGACTACGATGCAGAGCGCGGTATAGCGCATATCGAACAGCGCAACCGATTCTTTGACGGGGATGAACTAAGCATACTCTCCCCCGGCGATGTATCAAGGCGTTTTAAGGTTTGCGGCATCAAAAACGAGGACGGCGAAGCGCGGGACGGCGCGCCGCACCCCTGCCAAAGGCTGTTCATCGGCTGCAGCGAGATGTTGCAGCGCGGCGACATACTGCGACAGTTGAACTCATAAGGCGCTTTTGCTGCCGACCATTCGTTATCGGCCGATTTTTTCTTTTCAGAATATGGAAAAGATAGCCGTTTGAGAGCGCAAAACGCAGACCCTCTCCCGCACACATAGCGATCAGATACCCGTAGATGTGGAGGCTTTTTACTGACGTTAAGGCGAGTATCAGCGCAAGCTGCACCGTTTCGCCTATCAGCGCGAACACGAACACGTGCTTTTGCTTCATCATTCCGTTCATTACCGCCGACGCCGTTGCCTGAAGATAGATGAAACCTGCCTTTATGCTCAGAAGCAAAAAGCATAAGCGCGTCGGCTCAACGCCGAATACGGCGCGCGAGATCGAGCCCATACTCCATAAAAGCGGCAGATTATAGACTATCAGCGCGGCAAGCGACGCTGCCTGCGCTTTTTTTGTTATTCTTATGAGCGCCCGTCCATCCTCGTTAGCGCTTGCGCGCGCCGCTTTGGGCATAATAACGACTGCGACTGCGCCGACGAATATCATCGGCAGCATCACGAGCGGTATCGCGGACGAGCCAAGCACGCCTATCGCGCTCAATGCCTCCGACCTCGTATAGCCCGCTTCGACAAGGCGCGACGGCAGCATCAGCGAAGCGGCGGACGCAAATATCGTGCCGCAGAGCGCCGTGCCCTGCGCGGGAAGCAGTATTTTTATCAGTTCAGACAGCACTTCGCGCCGATCCCCGCTCGGCGCTTTACAGGGCACTATATAGTGCTTTTTATACGAAACGGAGAGAAAGCCGACGCTTACGAACTCGCTTAACAGCATACCGAGCATAATAAGGCTTGCGAGTTTGCCCGCCGCACCGCTGTGCGCGAGTTTTATCAGCGTGAACACCGCGATGAGACGCGCCGTCTGCTCCATAAGTTCCGACGCCGCTGTGCGTGCTTCCCTTCCGCTCGCGATATGCATGGATTTTAGGATGTTTTCGATCCCCGTCATAAAGATACAGCCGAGGGTCAGCGCGATCGCGCCCGCCGCGCCCGCGTCGCCGATAACGCTGAAAGCGATGCGCCGCCTTAAAACGAATACGGGCAGCGCACAGAGTCCAAAAAGAACGATGAACGCGCCCAGCGCGCAGCGGGTGATACGGCGCAGTTTTTTGACTTCGCCGCATCTTGCCGTCAATGTGATTACGGCAACGTTTAGTCCCGAAATGCATACAGAAACCATCAGCGAATACACCTGCATAACGAGCGATTGAAGCCCGAGCGCCTCGCTGCCCGCGATGCGCAGGAGCATCCCCCGATAGATGAACGCTATAAGTTGAAGCACGGCGTTTGAGCCCGTCAGAATAAGGACACGCCGCGCCGTGTTCGTATCCGTTTTGCGAAAAGTATAAGAAAAAGCCCTCATAGTAGATGATACTGCATAAGGGCTCGATGAATGCGTTTTTAACTAACTTTATCTGTCCTTTTGAGGATTATAGATCTTGTGCCTGTACCAGAACGCCTCGTCCATTGACAAAACGAGTATATCGGTAGCGCCTCCGCAGGTCGCGACCTTCATCTCAAAGCGCTGAGCCTTTACCGTCGTGTCTATCAAGAACTCCGCAAAATCCACCGCGTCGCGCAGAGGCATAAAAAGCTGATTCACGAGCATAGGCGGGTTGCCGTTCAAAAGTTTGGTTATTATTGCCTGTTCGCCCGACCAGATCGACGCATAGCGCGGTTTGCCGTTTTCGATATTGCTGCGTTTGATCTCCTTTCCGACGCTGTAAACGAACTGCTCGTCCCCATCATAGCCGCAGACGAAGAAGTTGATCTGCGGGAACAGTTCGCGCGCGTATTCATGCAGTTTTTCGGCAACGCTCGATACGGGGTCGCCAACGTTCACCTTCTCCGTTTCAAAAGCGCGAATATAATCCGAAACCGGTCTGCCCTTGATGATTCCCAAACCGCAGGCTGAGATGCCGACGCGCACCTTTTTCAAAAGCAATATCTTTTGCGCGTTATCGGTCTGGTTTATCAGCTGCATAGGCTTTTGATCGGGTCTGTTCATAGCGTTTAGCACGCGCGTTTCCGTCTGCGTTATCGGCTGCTGCGCCACCTGCGTAAACCCAAGCGTTTGGCGGCTGTCCGAAGCGAGGACTATACCGTCGGGCACGAATACCGCACACATAATAGACATAATCTTATCTCCTTTTGATTGTTGTATTTTTGATGATCGCACCGAGTTTTCATCAAAGCGTTTTTTCAGCCAAGAGTACCGTCCACCCGTCGCGGTCGATCTCTTTTATAACTGAAAAACCGTTCTTTTTCCAGAAATTGGTGGATTGCGGATTTGCCTTGTCGCTGCCAAGCCGTATCGCACTTATGCCTACCGTTTTCAGATACGCCGCGCACTCTTTGATAACGGAACTGCCTATCCGCCGCCCTTGAAGCGCTTTTTTCATCATAAAAAAGCCGATAAAAGCAACATCCGGCTTCGGATAGCCGTCAATCAGATCCATCACGGCTATCAGGTCGTCATCTTGAAAAAACCCGATGTAGTATTTATCCTGCACGCTTATGCCGGGCGGCGTGATGCTCATATCGTTAAGCACCTGCTCCTTTGTCGGCCTCGCTTCGCAGTATTCATAAAACTGCGTGTTTTCCATACAAAGCCGAAGCACGGCATCCGCGTCCGAATTGTTCAGTTTGCGAACGGCATAATGCTTGCTTAACAGCGATAGATCCATCATATTTCACACCTCATCCGCATAGATGCACGCGCCGAGCAGTCCTGCGTCGTTCCCGAGGACAGCGATCACGATTGGCGTAGGCTCTCGGAAGAACGAGCCCACGTCCACCTTGCGTCTTATCGATTCGATCAAAAACTCGCCCGCGCCGCTGAGTCCGCCTCCGATCGCTATGCGCTCGGGATCGATGATGTTTATGTACGATGCGAGCGCGCCCGCGAGGTTGTCCGTGTATTCTTCCCATACGTCGACGGCGGCCTTTTCTCCGCGCTTGACGGCGGATATGAGCGTTTTTGCGTCCGCATCCGCACCCAAAACCGCCCTCGCCCTTGCGTCGAGATACGAGGCGGAGCAGAACGTTTCTATGCAGCCCGTTCTGCCGCAGGTGCAGGCGGGGCCGCGTCTGTCCGTCTGTATATGCCCCGCTTCAACGCCCTTTCCCCTGCCTCCTAAAAACACGCGCCCGTTGATTATCAGCCCAACTCCGATGCCCGTGCCAACGGTTATGAGCATAGAGGTGTCGGTGCCCGCGAGCGCGCCGAGTTTCATCTCCGCAAGTGCCGCCGCGTCCGCGTCGTTGACAAGGGCAACGGGCTTGTTGAATCTTTTTTGAACAAGACTTCTGAACGGCGAATCGTGCAAACCGAGGTTATGCGCGTCCACCACCACCCCGCGTGAAGTGTCCACGCTTCCCGGGATGCAGACGCCGACCGAGGCGACCTTCTCCTTGTCCTCGCCGCACTCGCACATCAGCGAGAGCGCCTGATCGTAGAGCCGTTGGGCAATGCTCTCATCCGATACCTTTTCAAACGGCTGCGAGGATTTTTTGATTATCCTATTGTCCTTTACGAGCCCGCAGACGATATTAGTTCCGCCTATGTCAAAGCCGAGTTTGAGTTTGCCGCGCGTCAGCACATAGTTTTCGATGAAGTACGCGACGCCGTCGTTTTCGCTCGAAGGCACGATCGCATCCGCGATACGTTTCAGTTCTTCGTTCCCGTTTTCGACGACCGCGCCAATACCCGCGTATTTGATCATTTCGCTATCGAGCGTATTGTCGCCTATCGCCGCGGTCTCCTCTTTCTTGATGCCGAGGTGATCGGCGACCCATTCAATCGCCGTGCCCTTGTTTGCACCGAGTTTATTGAACTCAATGAAGCCAGGGCTCGACGCGGAAACGCAGACGCGCCCCTCAAAGCGTTTTTTGAATACGGGAAGCAGTTCGCTTACGCGCTCGGGCTCCGTGATTATCAGCGCCTTCGGCACGTTGCGCCAAGTCTTTTTTCGGATCTCGGGATCAACCGTATATGGCAGATCCAGCGCACGCGTGTATTTTTCGGCATAGGGATGCGGCCTCTCCGAAACAATACCGTCGCCTTGATAGATATGCGCGTGAAGACCCAGTTCATCGGCATAATCGAGTATCTCGATTATCGCGCCGCTGTCGAGTTCGGTCGCCATAACGCTTTTGTGGGTCCTTGTGTCGTTTATGACCGCGCCGCCGTAGTTGACGATCAGCGTATCGACGCCGAGTTCCTTTACGATCCGCGACGCGCCGAGATACCCGCGCCCTGTTGCGAGCATAACATACACGCCCGCTTTACGCGCAAGTTCGATCGCTCTTAAATTGTTTTTTGATACCGATCCGCCCCTTGTTATCAGCGTATCGTCGATATCGAGCGCAAGAAGTTTAACAGCCATATCATTCGTCCTCAGCCTCGCCGCGGAAGAACTCGAATACGCTCCTTGCGGAAGCGGAGTCCATACCGGGCGTTTGTTTCAGTTCGTCGACGCTCGCGTTTTTGATAGCGTCGATCGTCAAAAATCTTTCGTAGAGCGCGCGTTTTCGCTTGTCGCCTATACCGCGGATGACATCGAGTTTTGAATAGAGCGAACTCTTGTCGCGGATGCTTCTGTGATAGGTTATCGCAAATCTATGCGCCTCGTCCCTTATGCGCTGAAGCAGTTGGAGCGCAGGGTCGCTCTTTTTGAGCACTATCGGCTCATCCGAATCCGGCAGGATAATCTCCTCATTGCGCTCGGCAAGACCTATCGCGTGAATATGGGAAAGCCCCATCCCTCTTAAAACATCCAACGCGACGTTGAGCTGCCCCCTGCCGCCGTCCACTATCAACAGGTCGGGAAGCGCGGCAAACTTTTCGTCCCCCGAGAGCGCTCTTTCAAATCGCCGTGTCAGATGCTCGCGCATCGCAAGATAATCGTCCCCTCCGGTTTGGATCTTGGTCTTAAAGCGCCGATAGAGCGATTTTTCCGCCTTGCCGTCTATAAAAACTACCATCGAGCCGACGGTATCGCGCCCGCCCGTATGCGAGTTGTCGAAGCATTCCATTCTGTGCGCGTTCGTATCCATACCGATGAGCGAGCAGAGCGACGAAAGCGCGCGTTCGCTCTTTTCCCATTCGCGGTGAACGAGTTCGCGGCTTCGCTTCAGGGTTTCGGCGGCATTGAGGCGCGCAAGTTCGCCCTGTTTGAGTTTTTCGCCGCGCTTTGGCACACGGATATGCACTGCGTGCGAGCAGTTTTCGGTCAATAGCGCCTCGACCGTTTTGATGTTGTCGGGCACGTCCATTACGATTATCTCTTTTGGAATATCACCGGAATCGAGGTAAAACTGCGCCAAAAACTGCGTTATCACCTCGGAAAACGGCTCATCCGACGAATCGATGTCGAAACTCTCCGTGCTGACGACGCTGCCCGAGCGCACGAACAGGCCGTATGCAAGCGTTGCGAGCTCGTCCCTTGCGAGCGCGAAAACATCGTAGTTTTCCGCGTTGGCAGCGGAAGCGTTCTGCTTTTCCGAAATGCTCTTTATTGCCCGTATCCTGTCGCGCAGCTGTGCGGCGCGCTCAAAATCCAGCCTTTCCGCCGCCTCATTCATATCTTCCGTAAGACGCTTGATGTAGGTCTTTCCCCCTCCCGAAAACAGCGCGGCGACCTCGTTCACGAGCGCGTGGTACTCCTCGCGCGAAACATTGCCCGTACACGGGCCGCAGCATTTGCCGATATGGTACATAATGCAGGGGCGTTCGCCGCGCGCTATCATACGCTTTATATCGTGTTTGCATTGGCGCACCGGGAAAGTTTCGCGCACGGCGGTTATGGATTCGCGCAGGAAAAAACTGCTCAAATATGGGCCGAAGTATTTTGCGCCGTCCTTTTTGTAGCGGCGAACGATCTCAACGCGCGGAAAATCCTGCCGAAAATCGATGCGGATGTACGGAAAATGCTTATCGTCCTTGAGAAGGATGTTGTAGTAAGGTCGGTTTTCCTTTATGAGGTTACACTCAAGATTCAGCGCCTCGGTTTCGTTCTTTACGATCACGAAATCGAAATCGTCGATATTTGCGACCATCGCGCGCACCTTTTCGGGGTGGTTTTTGGACGACTGAAAATACTGACGCACACGATTTTTGAGACTGATCGCCTTGCCGACATAGATCAGTTTGCCCTTTGCGTCATACATTTTATAAACGCCCGGCCGTTCGGGGAGCAATTTGAGTTTTTCCGCTATTTTTGAGTTCATGCCCCTATTATATCTTTTTTTTCGAAAAAGGTAAACCGTTTTAACGAGTTATACGTTATAATAAACAGAGGGAGCGTTCCTTTTCCGGTTCGCGCCCAATAAAGCAAGGTGTACGGAGAAATACGATTATGAAAAAACGAACCGAATACACAAGGCTTATCGCGCTGCTGATTTCAAGCATTATGGCTTTTACGCTGATCGCGGGCTGCACTTCTCAAAAGATCGAAACCGATCCCGAGACAGCCGCGATCGATCCGACACAGCGACCCGCCGCGGCAGTCGGCATACGCAAGGCAAGCGGAAACGGCTGCGAAACGGAATCAGATCCGAGCGAAGACTATATCCGCGCAAACAATCTCTTTACCGCGGCGCTTGTTTCGGCGCTTGACGAAGACAGTTCATTCGTTGTATCCCCCGTTTCGCTCGGGCTGATGCTTGAAATGCTCTATAACGGCGCGGACGACGCCGGCAGGGAGCAGATCTCCCTTGCGCTTAAACATACGCTCACCGGCGAAGATATAAACAAAAACGCGGCCGCGCTGATCGCCGCGCTCGAGACCGTTTCAAAAGCGGAAGGCGCGTCGAAGTTCACGCTCGATACCTCCATCCTCGTTTCCGTATACGACAGATTCGACGTGGGATTTGAAGCGGCGCTTGCCGATCACTTCAAGGCTTCCGTAGGGAACATCGACTTTACCGACACCGAAGAAGCGCTGCGCATCATCAACTGCTGGGTCAGTGAAAAGACCAACGGGCTTATAGACAAACTGCTCGAAAACATATACCCCGACACCGCAGCGGCGCTTATAAACGCGCTCTATTTTAAGGGGCAATGGCAAGAAGCGTTCAAGCGCCATACCGAAGCGAAGGTATTCAGCGGCAAAAATGGCGAACAAAAAGCAGATTTCATTTGGACGCAGGCAGATTATAAATACGCGCTCATAGACGGCAGCGATGTTGTGCTCGTTCCCTATATGGGCGGTGATTACTCTATGGCGATCGTGCTTCCCAAGAGCGGCACGTCCGCATCCGCTGCGCTCGGGGCGGTTATGGAAAACGGGTTTGAAGGGTTTGAGACCTCGAACGTACTTTTGAGTATGCCGTGCGTTGAACTAAAAACCAAACTGGATGTTATGGAGCTGCTTCCCGCGCTCGGGCTCGGCGGCATCTCGGACGGCTCAATGCTCTTCCCCTCGATAGTTGCGGACTCCCCCGTTTTCATTAACCAGTTTGTGCACGCGGCAACGCTTAAAATCGACGAAAACGGCACCGAAGCCTCCGCCGCAACCGCCGTTACGACCGAAAAGTCCGCTGCCATCGTTTCCGATCCCGACCACAAGGTCGACTGCAACAGACCCTATGCTATGGCTATCGTGCATAACGCGACCGGCGCGATTGTGTTTGCTTCCGTTGTGAACGATCTGCCCAACGAATAAGATAGCGTAATATAACCGCCTTGCGATCCGCAAAGACCTCTCGGATCGCCAAGGGCGTCAATGCGACCGCGCCTCGCGGCCGCATTTTTGCAGCATATGTCCATACGAAAGAGAATCAAAAGGCGTATCCGGGTGGATACGCCTCAATGCTTTTTGAAAAGACTTATCAGACCTTGTCGATATCGGTCACCCAGCCGTGGGTATCCGTGATACGCCCCCACTGCAGACCCGTGAGGGTGTTGTAGAGTTTGAGCGTGAGATCACCGATGCCGTTGTTTTTGGTCTTATCGCCGATATAGATATGCTTGTCACGATAAGCGAGTTCGCCAACCGGCGAAACGACCGCCGCGGTGCCGGTGCCGAACGCTTCCTGAAGTTTGCCACTCTCGCCCGCCTCGAACAATTCGTCGACGGAGAGGGGGCGTTCCTCGACCTCGATGCCCATCTCGCGGGCAAGGGTCATTACGCTGCGGCGGGTGATGCCGGGCAGGATGGTGTCCTCAAGGGGCGCGGTGATAAGTTTGCCGTCGATGAGGAACATCATATTCATTGCTCCGACTTCCTGAACATACTTCATATGCTCGCCGTCAAGCCATAGAACCTGGCTGTAGCCGTCCTTTTCCGCCTCAGCGCCGGCAAGGATGGAGCAGGCATAGTTGCCGCCGGTCTTTGCAAAGCCGGTGCCGCCGCGAACTGCGCGAACGTATTTGTCCTCAACGCGGATGCGGATGGGGGCAAGCCCCGCCTTATAGTAGGCGCCCGAGGGGGAGCAGATGATGTAGTAGATATAGCTCTTTGCGGCGTGTACGCCGAGCGCCTCATCATTGGCGATCATCGTCGGGCGCAGATAGAGGCTGGTGCCGGGGTTATGTGACACCCAATCACGCTCGACCTGAACGAGTTTACGCATCGCCTCATAGTTGAAGTCCACGTCAACGCGGGGCATACACATACGGTCCGCGGAATCGTTTAGACGCCTTGCGTTGTCCTTTGCGCGGAACATAAGAATCCTGTCGTCATCGGTGCGGTACGCTTTAAGACCCTCGAAGATCTCCTGCGCATAGTGGAAAACGGACGATGCGGGGTCCATAGAGAACTTTTGATAAGGAACGATGCGCGCATCGTGCCACTCGCCGTTATCATAGTTCATAATGAACATATGGTCGGTAAAGCGTTTGCCGAAACCGAGCGAGCCCTCTTCCTCGATCGTGGGTTTGGTCTTGAGGTCGGTTGCTTTGGTGATTTTGATCTCCATTTGGTGCCTCCTGTAAAAAAGCATTGTGTTATAAATCTTTCTTCGCGCATTATGCGCGGGGAAAATCGGTCATTGAGCGGTGTTTTGGCCGCATTTTACGGGCAGATAGTCCTCTCCAGTTATCTTTGGCATACTTCTGCCGTCCGTTCGCTCGACTATATCCGCGATAAATGCGTCCGCCCGAGCCGCTTCAACAAGGCATACAAAGCGAATGCTGTCCGTGAACTCCACATCCCGCACGATCGAGTTTTGCCGAACGAAGCCCTCGAGCGCGCCGTAGCGCGTATAATCGAATGTGAACTCCACGATCGAGCAGGGCATCATCTCTACGATGCCCGAAGCCGTCAGCGCATCGGAGGCGGAACGTGAGTAAGCCCGAACGAGCCCGCCGCTTCCGAGCAGGATGCCGCCGAAATAGCGCGTTATTACGATCAGCGCGTTCTCCGTTTGGGAGCGTATCAGCGTATCCATAATCGGCATTCCCGCCGTGCCTCCGGGCTCCCCGTCATCCGAAAAGCGGCGCATGCCTCCGAGGAGCGAATAAGCATAGCAGTTATGCGTCGCGTCGTAGTGGAGTTTTCTTATTTCGTCGAGTTTTTCAAGCGCCTCTTCCTCGCTTGTGATCGGGAAACAGCGCCCGATGAACCGGGATCGGTTCACGGTGTATTCCGTTTCGGACGCTTTTTCCGGTGTTTTGTAGGGTTTGAGGGGCATATTACTCTGCGATCAGGCGAACGAAGGTCTTTTTGCCTTTTTTGAGGATCACGCCGTCCGAAAGCAGCGCCTTATCCAGCACGGCCTGCGTATCCAAAACCTTTTCGTCGTTGACGCTGATGCCGCCCTCCTTAATGGAGCGGATCGCTGCGGAGTTGGATTTTTCGATCCCCGCGTGAACAAGCAGGCGCACAAGGCTCATACCCGTTGCTTCTGCGTCCGCCTCGGAGACCTTGACGGTCGGCATATGCGCTATATCGCCCTTGCCGGAGAACAGCGCCAGCGCGGCGGCTTCCGCCTGCCCTGCCTTTTCCTCGCCGTGTACCTGG
This sequence comes from Clostridia bacterium, assembly GCA_017538255.1. GTDB lineage: Bacteria > Bacillota > Clostridia > Christensenellales > CAG-138 > PeH17. The sequence continues at coordinate 128,458 of JAFYJD010000006.1, forward strand.
CTCGTCACGGTATATGCAAGCACCCTCTTTGCCTCGTTGATATTCGCGCCTTCCGCGCAGAGCGCGTTCACTTCATCCATCGGGATAAAGGTCAAAAGGCTTAAGCAGGTCTTTACGTCCGCATCGTCGATATTGCGGAAGTACTGGTAAAAATCGAATACGCTTGTCCTCTCCTCGCTTAGCCAAACCGCGCCCTTTTCGGTCTTGCCCATCTTCCTGCCGTCCGCAGTAGTCAAAAGGCGGGTGGTGATGGCGTAGGCGCGCTTCCTCTCCTTGCGGCGGATAAGGTCCGCGCCGCTGAGGATATTGCTCCACTGGTCGTCGCCGCCCATCTGGAGTTCGCAGCCGTATTTGCGGTTGAGGCAGAGGAAGTCATAACTCTGCATCAGCATATAACTGAACTCAAAGAATGTCAGTCCGCGCTCATAGCGCTGTTTGTAGCACTCGGCTCTGAGCATCTCATTCACGGAAAAATGCACGGCTATATCGCGCATAAAGTCCATAAAGTTGAGGTTTCTAAGCCAATCCGCGTTGTTTACAAGGATCGCGGCGTTCTCACCCTCGAATTCGATCAGGCGGGACATCTGCTGTTTGATGCATTCGACATTGTGATCGAGTTCCTCGACGGAGAGGAGTTTTCTGAGTTCTGTCTTGCCGGAGGGATCGGCGATCATCGCCGTGCCGCCGCCGAGCAGAACGATGGGCTTATGCCCGCAGCGCTGCATATGCGCCATAACGCACATCGCAACGTAGTGCCCGACCGTCAGGCTCTCCGCAGTGGGATCGAAGCCGATGTAGAATGTCAGTTTTTCTTTGCCGAGGAGTTCACGGAGTTCCTCGGGATGCGAGCACTGTTTTAAGTAGCCGCGCTCGTTCAAAAGATCGTATGCGTTTATCATAGTAAGGGTTATCCTTTCAATTTTTGATTTTGGAGAGAAGTTATTTTTCCTCCGCCATCTCTTTCAAAAGGTCGCCAAGCCGTTTAATGCCCTCGCGGATGCGTTCTTCGGGCTCGGCGGAAAAGTTGAGGCGGAAGGTGTTCTGACCTGCGCCCTCGGTGGTGTGGAACGGTGCGCCCGGAACGAATGCGACCTTGCGCTCGACCGCACGCTTAAAGAGTTCCTGAGCGTCCCAGCCCTCGGGCAGGGTGCACCAGATGAAAAGTCCGCCGACGGGCTCTTCAAAATGCACCCATTCGGGGAAGTGCTCCGCCATCGCATCGGTCATAATGCGGGCGGAGCGGGCATAGACGCCCGAAATATACTCGATATGTTTTGGCATATAGCCGCGGTTGATGAACTCCGCGACGATCGCCTGATTGAGGTTAGGGGAATGCGTATCGCTGCCCTGTTTCGCAATTGTGAGTTTTTGAACCAATTCCTTGTTTCCAAAGCAAAGCGCAACGCGAAGACCCGGCGAAATAGTCTTTGAAAAGCTCGTGAGCACTATCACGTTGTCGCTCGTGTCAAAACTTTTGATGGGGGGCAGTTTTTCGCCCGAGAAGCGAAGCGCGGCATAGGGGTCGTCCTCGATGACGAGCATATCGTACTCGGCGGCGAGGCGTGCAATGCACTTGCGCGTTTCAACACCCGTTACATAGCCGGCGGGGTTTTGGAACGTGGGGATCGTGTAGAACACCTTGGGACGGTGCTTGTTTACGATTGCCTCGAGTTCGTCCGCGTGCACTCCGTCGGTATGCATCGGAACGGAGATGAGTTTAGCCTGTGCAACTCGGAAAGTCTGTAGCGCTCCGAGGAAACTCGGCTCCTCAACAAGCACCGTGTCGCCCGGGTTGATGACCGCCTTGCAAATAAGGTCAAGCCCCTGCATAGAGCCTGTGAGCGCGATCACGTTTTCGAGTTCGCCGTGAAGCCCGTTATCGGGCAGAATATGTTCAAGATAAGCGCGTCGAAGCGGCATATAGCCCTCTGTCGCGCCGTATTGCAAAAGGATATCGGATTTTTCGCTAAGGAGTTCATCGGTTATCTTTCGGACGGCTTCCGAAGGGAAACAAGCCTTTGCCGGATTTCCGCCTCCGAATGAGATGATCTCGGGATCGCCGAGGAGTTTGAACAGTTCCCTTATCGCGCTGCCCGAAACGCCCTTCATTCTTTCCGCTATCTGCATAAACCTACCTCCGTATTTACCTGTGATTTTATATCTCCATTTTAGTCTTTATTTGCCGCAGTTGCAAATATATTTGAGATGACGACCGCAATAATAAAAATATAACAAGTAAAATGCGTTCAATCCGTTCGCCTCGCGTTTTCTTCATCAAAAAGTCTGTTCAAAAACTCCTTTTGAAGCATCGCGTACTGTTTTTCTCCGCGCCATTGGAAAACGCCGCGTACCTTTGCGAATACGCTCGATCGCGTTTCCCCCTCTTTTCGCATCCCTATACGCTTCATAACCGCCTCGGAAGGAAGGTTTTCGCTGTCGCATTTGGCGGTTATGCGGTGCAGATCGAGGTTCATAAAGCCGAAGCGCAGCATGCCCTTCGCGGCTTCGGAAGCATAGCCCCTGCCCCAAAATCGCCTGTTGAAAATGAAGCCGAGGTCGCCCTGTTTAAGATCGCTGCCCAAATGCAGTCCGACTGCGCCGACGGTCTCGCCGGAATCCTTGAGGCACACGATGAACTCATACCGAGTTCTCGGCTGTTCGATCTGGCTTTTAAGACGTGAATCGACGATTTTTTTAACCAGTTCATCGTCCGCCGGCCCCCACGGCAGGTACGCCGTAACTTCCGCATCGGTCGCGTATGCCTTAACGGCTTCAAAATCTCCAATATTGTACTCGCGCACATAAAGCCGCTCCGTTTCGAATAAAACAAAGTCTATCTCGGTTTCATCGAGTTCTATATCAAAGCCTTTTTCAAATTCTTCGCTCATTTTTCAACCACTATCAAGCCGTAATTGCAGTTTTCGCCCGCAAACGGGTATCTGTCGTAGGGATTCTCACCCCAAGCCGCCGATGCGATTATCTCGGACTTCACGACCTTGAACCCCGCATCAACGAAAAGCGCGGTCAAAAGTTCTATATCCATAACCCTTCCAAGCCCGTAGCGCTCCTGAAGATCGCGCATACCCTCGCTCTCGCGGTCCATAAAAAGACCCTTGTAGATGAAGTTTCCGCCCTTTTTCAAAATACGGTGGATCTCGGAGATTACCTTTTCGGGCTCTGGCATATTCGCTATGCCAACGAATGAGAAACCGTGGTCAACGCTCTCGGATTTAAGCGCGATATGCCTGCCGTCGCATCCGATAAAAGCGACGTTTTCGCCGCAGTTCCGCACCCTCTGCGTTACGGCGAGTATGCGTGCATCGATATCCGTTGCGATAAGCGCAAGCGCGGGATTCCATTCCATAACGCGCCTCAGAAGCATCCCACGCCCGGTGGCGATATCCAGGGCGATGCCGCGGCAGTTTTCGATGTGCTCCCGCACCGCTTCATCCAACATGCGCTCGGCCTGCTTGCATCCGTCCGTTAGACAGTTTTGATATTCCTCGCGGAAGGCGCGGTACTCGTCGGCGCTCTTGACGATATCGCTTTCATCAAAACTCCACGCGGAAAAGCAGTAATCCTCGCCCGGATCTTCATAAAGGATGCTGTAAACGCCCATCCTGCGCTCGTACTCGCTGCCGCAGGCAAGGCATTTGCAGTTTTTATCGAGTTCGCCTCCGCAGTGGGGGCACATAAGAAGATTTGAAATGTCCATCTTTTGCTCCGTTTGTATAAGTCCAAGTTTCAGCTTGTTTTCAAGTTCGAAAAGCGCCGTTTTATTGCTGTCGTAGCGAAGCAGTTCCCTCGCCGTTTCGTAATCAACCCAGCGGTATTCGGTATGCTCGTTTGAAATGCAAAGTTCCTTATTCTCGAGTTCCACCGCAAACGAGTATTCGGGAATAACGAGGCATTCTTCACCCCAAGCGGCTCTCGCCCGCGGGAAGCATTCCGTCGGGATACTGCAACGCGTTTCGAGCGGGAAGATGCGGCAGTTTTCCGAAAGGCCCGCTTCTTCAAACGCCTCGCGCTTTGCGGAAGCGAGCGAATAAGCATCCTCGTCCTCGCCGCCGCCCGCGATGAACTGCCAAACGCTCATATCGCTGCGCCGAAAAACGCAGTAAAGCACGCTGTCGCCCTCACGGTGATATGGGAGTATCAATACCTGATACTTTGCTCTTGCCATGGTTTCTCCTTTAGTTCAACAGTTTGTTCGAGGGTCGATACCGCGTCAACTCGCTTTTTTCGCCGTCAGTTTCTCACAAAGCCTTTCAACGGGCGCAAACACCCTGCCCCAATGGAACTTTTTGCAAATAAAGAACGCGGCGGCCGCAAGCGCGATACCTGTGGGGATGTCGAGCAGATAATGCTGCTTTACATACACCGTGGACGCATATATAAGCAGCGTTGTTATAAGCGAATATGCCCTGAACCATTTGGGGATCTCCCTGCGCCCCATAACGCCCAGATAGCATAGCGTGCTGTTTATGCAATGAAAACTCGGAAGCAGGTTGTACGCCATTTCGGAGCCGTCCAGCGAGTACCAGAATTCGCGTAGTTTATCGAAGACAGTCGGGTTCTCAACGGTTTTGTAAAGCCCCTCGGCGACCCTGTTCATATATGTCGGCAGTAAGGCGAGCACGATCATACCCACGACGCAGGCAACGAGATTCGATGCCATATAGTCGGCAAAATGCTGTTTTTCGCATTTTGAAACCACCATCGGACCCATCGCCCAGTAGACGTATGACCATATGTACGGGATTATGAAGACGGATACGATCCCTATCTTATCGTCAAGAGGTATCTTCGGCAGAAAAGGCTCAAACCCTATCAGCAGGGCAAGATGATGCCCCGCAAGATAAAAAGCGTGCTGCAATATCAAATAAACTATGCCTATTATGATGGCGTACAGTTTGATCCTGCCCGTGCCGTTTGTTTTTTCGTTAGTCATATCCCGTCCCCGCTTTCCTGCGTATTTGCCGTTATTTGAAAAATGCGATCATTTGACCTTCATCGAACGAATGCATTCCGAGCGCGCGATAAAAATCCACCGCAGGTGTGTCGACACCCGTAACAACAAACATTTGGCGCACATCCGCGTATTTTTCAAAAACCGCGTCCATAAGCGCTCTGCCAATACCCTGCCTGTGATACGCTTCCCGCACAATAAGGTCCTGTATCAGCACTGTATGCGCGCCGTCGCCGACGCACCTGACAAAACCGACGAGTTTATCCCCGTCGAAAGCGCCGAGCGTATAGAGCGAGTTTTCCCAGGCGCGTTCAAGACGCCTGAGATCGCCAAGGTAAGCCGTCCAGCCGAGCGAAACATACAGTTCGGCACCGCGTTTATAATCGGCGCTTTTCAAGTTTTTATAAGTGATCATTATAGTCTTCTTTCCTTTCTTTAATTGCGATCCTGTCCGCTATCTCATAGTCCGTTTCACACGCAGGCATACCTGCTTTTCTCGACGCGCAATACCGGCATCATCACATAAAATCAAGCAGCACTTCATTCTGAAAATCAAGCCCGCGCCTTGTCAGCTTCATTCGCTCCTCGGTCACTTCCATCGTACCGTCGAGCGCAGCGGCGCTGACTGCGGCGGCGAACTGCTCCACGGGGTCGATCCCGAACCTTGCTTCAAACTCCGCGCGGCTCACGCCGTCCGTTTTGCGAAGCCCCATCATAATGCACTCGAACATCTCGTCCTCGCGTTCGATCTCCTTGGTTTCTTCGAGTGGGAGTTTATTCTCTCCCAGAAACGCGAGGTATTCATCGACGGAAGTTTTGTTTGAAAAGCGCACCCATTTGCCGTTTATACGAAGCGCGGAATGCGCGGCGGCACCGACGCCGAGGTATTCGCCGTTGTTCCAATAATTTAGATTGTGGCGGCATTCAAAGCCCTCCTTCGCAAAATTGCTTATCTCATAGCGGCGGTAGCCGAGGCTTTCCAAAAGCGCGATGCCCGCGTCCTGCATATCCGCCGTCGCGTCGTCATCCGGAAGCGTTATGCTGCCGCTTGAAACGGCGGCGTAAAGCGGCGTATTTTCCTCAAGGATCAACGAATACGACGATATGTGTTTTGCGCCGAGGCTTGCGGCAAGGCGAACGGACTCAAGATACGCGCTCTCGTTTTCAAGGGGCAGGCCGTGCATAATGTCAACGTTGATGTTGGTAAAGCCCGCGCTTTTGGCGAGAGCAAATGCGGCGACAAAAGTCTTTGTATCGTGGAGCCTGCCTATTGCGTCGAGCACCGCGTCGTCCGCGCTCTGCATCCCGAGCGAGATGCGGTCAACGCCCGCAGTTCTATATTCGATAAGTTTTTCTTCCGTAACGGATTCGGGATTGCATTCCATCGTTATCTCGGCATTTTCTGCAATATCGAAGCAGGCGCGCGCCTCGGCGAGGATGCGCGAAACGAGCCCCACTGGAAGCAGGGACGGCGTTCCCCCGCCGATGAACACGGTGTCGAAGCGTTTTGAGTTAACGAGCGGTGAATAGAGCCGCATCTCCGTAATCAGCGCGGCGGTATAAGGGATATGATCCGTTCTGTTTGCAAAACTTACAAAATCGCAGTAGGCGCATTTTCGTTTGCAATACGGTATGTGGATATAGAGTCCGGGCATCAGTTGATCCTAAGCACGCTCATAAAGGCTTCGCTCGGAAGTTCCACGGAGCCTATCTGGCGCATACGCTTTTTACCCTCTTTTTGTTTTTCGAGCAGTTTTTTCTTTCGGGTTATATCGCCGCCGTAGCATTTTGCGAGCACGTCCTTGCGGAGCGCGCGAACGGTCTCGCGGGCGATTATCTTGCCGCCTATCGCCGCCTGTATCGGTATCTCGAACTGCTGACGCGGTATGACTTCCTGCAGTTTTTCGGCTACCGCCCTGCCCTTTTGATAGGCCTTGTCGCGGTGGACTATCGTCGAAAGCGCGTCGCACATATCGCCGTTAAGCAGGAAGTCGAGTTTTACAAGATCGCTCGCGACATAGTCGCTTATCTCGTAATCGAACGACGCGTAGCCCCTTGAACGGCTCTTAAGACTGTCGAAAAAGTCGAAGATTATCTCGTTGAGCGGTATCTGGTAGGTGAGTTTTACACGGCTTTGCTCAAGATAGACCATATCCTGGAATATGCCGCGCTTTTCCTGGCAGAGTTCCATAATCGTTCCTACATACTCGGGCGGAGTCATAATATGGCTCAGGCACATCGGCTCCTCCATCCTGTCGATCTCCGTAGGCGACGGCAGGTTGGCGGGGTTGTCTATCATAACGGTGCTGCCGTCCGTGAGTATAACGCGGTAGATTACGCTCGGCGCGGTCGTAACGAGGTCGAGATCGAACTCCCTTTCGAGCCTTTCCTGCGCGATCTCCATATGCAAAAGCCCCAAAAAGCCGCAGCGGAACCCGTAGCCAAGGGCCTGGCTCGTTTCCGGCTCATAACTTATCGAAGCGTCGTTGAGTATCAGTTTTTCAAGCGCGTCGCGCAGGTTTTCGTATTCCGCGCCATCGGCGGGATAGATGCCGCAGAACACCATCGGGCTCGCCTGTTTATAGCCGTGCAGGGGCTCCTTCGCAGGGTTCTCGGCAAGGGTTATGGTATCGCCTACCTTGGTCTCGGCAACGGATTTTATCGACGCGGAGATATATCCCACCTCGCCCGCCGTCAGTTCCGAAACGGGTTTGAGGCTCGGTGAAAATACGCCTACCTCTGTTACGTCGAACTCGCTGCCTGTGTGCATAAAGCGGATGCGGTCGCCCTGACGCACCGAGCCGTCCATAATGCGCACATAACTCAAAGCGCCCTTGTAGTTATCGTAAAAACTGTCGAATATCAGCGCACGAAGCGGCGCCTTTTCATCGCCCTTGGGCGGCGGAAAATCCGAAACGATGCGTTCGAGCACCTGTTCGACGTTAAGACCCGTTTTTGCGGATACGCGCGGAGCGTCCTCGGCGGGAAGTCCGATGATATCCTCGATCTCGCGCACGGCGTTGTCCGGGTCCGCGCTCGGAAGGTCGATCTTGTTGATTACGGGCAGTATCTCAAGCCCGTTATCGACGGCGAGATAGACGTTCGCAAGGGTCTGCGCCTCGATGCCTTGCGTCGCGTCGACGATCAGCACTGCGCCGTCGCACGCGGCAAGCGCGCGGCTGACCTCGTATGTAAAGTCGACATGACCGGGCGTGTCGATAAGATTGAGCATATAGGTATTGCCGTCTGTATGCTTATAAAACATACGCACGGCTGTGGATTTTATGGTTATTCCGCGCTCGCGCTCAATATCCATCGAGTCGAGCAGCTGATCCGCCATATCGCGGCTTGAAACGGTCTCGGTGCGTTCCATAAGCCTGTCCGCAAGCGTGGACTTACCGTGGTCGATATGCGCGATTATGCAGAAGTTTCTGATGAGTTCTCTTTTGTATGACATTAAGCCTCCGTTGCGGCGGATAAGTCTGGTTGCGCCGCCGCATAATTGCCTATGATAATTATACATTATGCACGCGTGTTTTGCAATAAGATAACTCGGCTTTCGTTCCCGTTCCGCAGCGCAAAAAATGCCGCGGGCAGTATGCCCGCGGCAAAGCACAACCGATCCCCCGGATCAGCCGGAGACCTTTACGCTTTGAGCGCCGAGATAAAACTCCACCCCGTCCTCGCTCATATAGAGATCGAAAGTTTTTTCGTTCTCGTTATAATTCGTAAGATACATAGCGGCGTTTTCGTACGCCTCAAAGAACGAAACGTTCGTTGCGATCGCGTTGGCGCGCTCGTCCTTGAGCCATATCAGCGTTCCGTCGTCCAAACGCGTTGAATAGCAAAGGATGTTGCCGTTGCCCATACGCTTCGCGTAATCCACGCCGCTGACGAGCACGACGGAGAGTTTGCCGTTTTGATAGCGCTGAAGATTTCCGTAAACATCAATCAGATAGAGGTCGGAAAAATCGTCCCCGACACAGTAGTTCATAATGTTCGTCGCAAGCGTTTTTACCCTTTTGGGGTTGTAGACGGACATTGAGTACAGTTTGTTGTCAACGAGGAACAGCAGGTTTTTGCCGTCCTCCGACACGCTGAACTGATCCGCGCCGCCCGCGAGTTTTCTTGTTTTTATATCGGATGCGACATAGTACACATTGTATCTGTCGTATTTTTTTCCGTACGAGCCGGTCGCAGTTATGCTTGTGTAGAACACGCTTTCGATCAGCGAGTCCGCGTTTTTGTGCAGGGTGGTGCAGGCGCTTCCGCCCATTGTGGCACGCTGTGCGCCGGCAAACGAGAGTATCGACGCGTCGGTGAGTTTTACGCCTTTTGAGCCGTTTTTCGAAAAATGCGTGTTCTCTTTAACATCGAAGGTTATCTCGGTAAGATCCCTGTTGACCTCGAAATACGGCGAGGCGTTTTCTGTTATGACCTTATCGGTCTTGCCGCTGACGTAGTGGAGCTCGCCCGTAACGGTATCGCCCGAAGTTTTAAGATAGTAGCAGCGCTCATTGTTGTCCGCAACGGCGACTATCACGCGGTCAGATCCGAGCACTTCTGTCTTGCCGTCCGAATAGATATAGGTTTTGAACGTGCCGTCCTTTGTCAATACGCCTATGCCCGCCGTCTTTCCGTCGGGCGAAATGGCGAGATTGACGATGCCCTTTGCCTCGATATCCGGCAGTTGGATAAAGTCCTCCTTATCGTTTTCGTAAAGGAATACCTTTGTCGCACTGGAAAAAAGTATCGCGCTGCCGTTTATCGGCTGAACGGCGTTCGTAACCGCGGCGGGATAGATCTTTTTGATGCCGCTCGCGTCGATCCTGTAAAGCGAGTTTGCCGCAACGATAAAGCCCTCGGTGCCGTCCACGGTCCTGAGCGCGTCGATGCCGCCGATTATGACGCCTTCGAGTTTTTTGCCGTCCGCGAAGAAGCAGGTGGTCGCGTTGCCGTCCTTTACGCTGTAAAACGAGAGCAGGCTATGCTCCATCTTTGGCGAGTAATTGGTTTTTTGGGCGCAGGCGCTGCAAAAGAGCGCAAAAACCGTTGCAAGAAGCAGTATTATTGCCGAATATCTTTTTTTCATAGAGTTCCGTCCTTTGCGCCAAGGCGCAGTATTATCCCAAGCATTATACTAAATATGGCGCGAATTGTCAAAACGCGCCGAGCGTCGCATCCGCTTTTTTGATTCAGTCGCGGCCTGTATTCTTTGCGGACGCGGCGAGCGCGAAAAAAGCGACAGCGGAAGCCGCCGCGACGTTGAGCGAGTCAACGCCGTTCGACATGGGTATCTTTACCCGATAGTCGCAGTTTTCGACGGTCTGTTTTTGAAGGCCGTAACCCTCGGAACCGAGCAGTATCGCAAGGCGCTCCTCCCCGACGAGAGCGGGCTCGTCCACTCTTACCGAATCGTCCACAAGCGCCATCGCCGCCGTTTTGAAGCCAAGCGCCTTCAGCGCTTCTATATCCGTGCGCTTTCGGTCGGTTTTCATACATTCAAGCACCGTCCACGGCACCTGGAACACCGCGCCCATACTGACGCGTGCCGAACGCCTGTTAAGCGGATCGCAGCAGGATGAGCCGACGATCACGGCGTCCATTCCGAGCGCCGCGGCGGAGCGGAAGATCGCTCCGATATTGGTTGAATCCACGATGCCTTCGAGCACCGCTATGCGCCTTGCGCCGCGTACGATATCCCGGGCGCACGGGAGCGGTCTTCTTTTCATCGCACAGAGCACGCCCCTTGAAAGATGAAAGCCCGTGATGCTTTCGAACACTTCGGGTGCGGCGCAAAAAACTGGCGCGTCAATACCGTCGCCAAACGCGAGCGAGATCTCGTTTATGTATTTTTCTTCCGTCAAAAACGAAACGGGCTCATAGCCTCCCGCAACCGCCGCATTTATTACATTTATGCTTTCGGCGATGAACAGGCCTCCCTCGCCCGCACGGCGAAGCTGCGCCTCGGTGAGTTTTGTATAGGGCGCCGTTTCCGGCACGTTTATATCCGTTATTCTGATTATTTTCACAATGCTGCTCCGCGTTTCAGTCTGCGCGGATATTATAATTCCGCCCACGGCGATTGTCAATCGCGCAGCCGCACTTTTTATTGCGAAACGGTCGATATTATGTTATAATCATACTGGAGTATTATTGAAATGAGCGCGAAAGGCGAATATGAAGCACCTCATCGTCGGCGTTGACGTGGGCTCCCCCGCCGCCAAAGCCGGAATAAAGCAGGGCTGGATGCTTGAAAGCATCAACGGCGAGCCCGTATACGATGTAATAGACTATGAGCAGTTGTGTGCAAATAGTGTTGTTGAACTTACGCTCGTCAAAGCGCCCGCTGCCGCATTGGCCGAAAAAGAAAAGCTCGTCGGCGAGAGCGTTTATTCACATACCGAGCCCCTTATTCGCGGCGATGAGGATGGGGGCGTTCCGTCCGACTCCACAGAAAAAAAGACCGTCCGTATAAGGAAGGACGAGTACGAGCCGCTTGGGCTGAACTTTGAATCGGGCCTAATGAGCCGCGTGCGTCAATGCGCCAACCACTGCATATTCTGCTTCATCGATCAGATGCCGCACGGCAACCGCAAGACGCTGTATTTTAAGGACGACGACTGGCGGCTTTCACTGATAATGGGCAATTATGTAACGCTCACGAACGTCGGTGAACGCGAGTTTGAACGGATACTCTCGCGCAGGGCGGCGCCGCTGTACATCACCGTTCACGCAACGGACGGCGAAGTAAGAAAGCGCATGCTTCGCGGCAAAAACGCCGAAAACCTTTTGCCGAGGCTCAAACGCCTGCACGAAAAGGGGCTGTCGTTCCACTGCCAGATAGTGCTCTGCCCCACCATCAACGACGGCGAAGTGCTTGAAAAGACGCTCGACGACCTTTACGCGTTAAGACCCGAATGCCGCTCCGTCGCCGTCGTGCCGCTCGGCATAACCAAGCATCGGGAGGGGCTTGCCGAACTCACGCCGATCACCGAAGCGAGCGCATCCGCTGCGATAAAGCTGATAGACGATTTCAAAAGAGAACGCGGCATAAAGGATTTTTGCTACGCTTCGGACGAGATGTATCTTACCGCGAAGCAACCTCTGCCCGAATATGAGGCTTACGGAGATTTTGAGCAGATAGAAAACGGCGTTGGGATGTACCGCCTGTTTGAGAGCGATTTTCTTATGATGCTCGATACGCTCGAAAAGCCCGTATCGCCCGTTGAGTTCGATTCCATCAGCGGCATTTCGATAGCCCCGCTGATGCAGGAACTGTTCGATAAACTTCTGCCATATAATATCAGGATAAACGTGCATCCCGTTTTGAACGACTTCTTCGGACATACGATAACCGTTACGGGACTGATAACCGCACGCGATATTCTAAACCAACTCCAAGGCAAACTGCGCGGAAAGGCGCTCCTGCTTCCGCAGACGATGCTTCGAGAGAACGATACCGTTTTTTTGGACGGACTGCGCATAGACGAGGTATCCGAGCGCCTCGGGCTCCCCGTTTACATGGTATCCGCGGGCGACGGCGCCGATTTTATCGAAGAACTATCCGAGATAACGGCATTATTTATAAATAAATAACCTTTTTTATAAAAGTTGAGGATTTAAAAATGAAACCTTTGATCGCAATAGTCGGCCGCCCGAACGTGGGCAAATCTACGCTTTTCAACAAGATCGTCGGCAAACGCATAGCGATAGTCGAGGATACGCCGGGCGTTACGCGCGACCGCATCTACGCGGACGGCGAGTGGCTCAACTATCATTTTACGCTGATCGATACGGGCGGCATCGAGCCCGAGAGCGAAGATATAATCGCAAAGCAGATGCGCCGTCAAGCGGAACTTGCGATTGAAACCGCGCACGTCATCGTCTTCATAGTCGACGGACGGGCGGGCCTTACCGCTGCGGACGAAGAGGTCGCCGAGATGCTCCGCCGAAGCAAGAAGCCCGTCGTGCTTGTCGTAAACAAACTCGACCATCCCAAGTTTGAGGACGAGATCTATGATTTTTACACGCTCGGCATCGGCACGCCCATCGGCATCTCCGCCGAACAGGGGCTCGGTCTTGGGGATATGCTCGACGAGATAGTCGCCCACTTCCCCCGCATCGAGGAAGAAGCCGCCGAGGAGAATCCCTCCATCGCCATCGTCGGACGCCCGAACGTCGGCAAATCGAGCCTTGTAAACGCGCTTCTCGGGCAGGAGCGCACGATCGTAAGCGATGTGCCCGGCACCACGAGGGATGCTGTCGACTCGCCCTTTGTTTGGAACGAAAAGGAATACACGCTCATCGACACCGCCGGCATCCGCAGAAAGCGCGCCGTCGAGGACGAAACGGTCGAGCGCTACAGCGTCATTCGTTCGCTTGCCGCCATACGCCGCTGCGACGTTGCGCTTATCGTCATAGACGCGGAGCGCGGCATCAGCGAACAGGACGTCAAGATCGCGGGCTATGTTCATGAGGAGGGCAAAGCAAGCGTTGTCATCGTCAACAAATGGGATCTTATCGAAAAGGACACCTATACCGCGGACAAGTTCAAAAAGGACATACTGGTTGACCTTGCGTTTATGAGTTATGTGCCGATGCTGTTCATCTCCGCCAAGACCGGCCAGCGCGTCAACAAGGTTATGGAACTTGCCGAATACGCACTCGAGCAGAACAGTATGCGCATTTCGACCGGCAAACTCAACGGCGTTGTGAACGAAGCCGTTACGATGAACGAGCCCCCCGTTTCAAGCGGCAGGCGGCTTCGCATCTACTACTCGACGCAGGTCAGCACCAAGCCCCCGACCTTTGTCATCTTCGTAAACGAGCCCGACCTTATGCACTTTTCCTATAAGCGCTACCTTGAGAACTTCATCCGAAAATCGTTTGAACTCAAGGCAACGCCGATACGAATAATTATCAGAAAGCGTGAAAGAAATGACGATAAATAATCTTTCTGCACGTTTAAGCCTTATATTCAGGGCTGTATGCCTTGTTGTTGCGGCGCTGTTTTTCTGCGGCTGCGCGGTTTGCGGTACGGAAAAATCGGCCTCGACGAGCATCGAGCCGCAGGCGGGCATAGACGCGGTTTTGACCGAGCTGCCGAGCGCCGTGCCGACCGCTACGCCTTCGCCCTCGCCAGAGGCGACCCCCGTGCCTGCCGACACGCCAACGTCGGAGCCTACGCCCGCACCTACCGCAACGCCAACGGCAGAGCCTACGCCCGCACCTACCGCAACGCCAAAGCCGCCGGTCGTGCCTACCGCAACACCGGCGCCCACACCCACGCCCACGCCCGCGACCACCGATACACCGACGGTCGCGCCGACCGCAACACCCAAGCCAACCGTGGCGCCTACCGCAACGCCTAAACCAACGGAAACGCCCGGCGTTCCCGTAGATTTCGGAATCTTCGACGATTTCTGTTTTATCGGCAACTCGCTGCTTCACGGCGTGCATGCCTATAACGCGATAACCAACGGCAAATGGATGACGAAGGAATCGCTGAACGTGAAGAGCGTCTATACCGTCGTTGCCGCGGGATGCACAAAACCCATTATGCAGGAACTCGAAAGCGGCTCCTATCGCGGCATCGTGCTGCATTTTGGGTTGAACGAAGTCGGCTGGCCGAACCTTGACACAGTTGCCAACCTTTACGAGAAGGCGCTTAAAGACATCCATACGCGCCAGCCTAACGCCAAACTCTTTGTTCTCGGTATGCTCCCCGTTACGAAGAAGCAGTCCGCGAACACCTCCAACAACATAACAAACGAGCGCATAAAGCATCTTAACTCGTTGATAATCGAGTTTGTCGGCAAATTGAGTTACGCATATTACATCGCTCCCCCGCCCGAACTCATCGGATCGGACGGCGCGCTTCTTGACAGCGCTTCCGGTGGCGACGGGATGCATCTGACGGGCTCGGCAACGCGCACCTGGGCCAAGCAGATATGCCGCGAAGTAACAAAACTCTTGAACTGACATTATAGACCCCGCACACGCCGTATGCGGGGCTTTTTTTATTCTCAAATCTTACGCCCAACAAAAGCATACTCCATCCCCTTCGCGCATACAAATCTAAAAAAGGGAACATACCTGCAAAAAACGCGGAGGTTATAATCAATATGGGAAACAGTCCATCCACCGATATCTACCGTGACATACTCACCCGCACGGGCGGCAGTATCTATATCGGCGTCGTCGGCCCCGTGCGCACGGGCAAATCGACATTCATCAAGCGCTTTATGGATCTTTGCGTGCTGCCGCGCATCGATAACGAGTTCCAAAAGGAACGCGTTATCGACGAACTGCCGCAAAGCGGCAGCGGACGCACGGTTATGACTACCCAGCCGAAGTTCGTTCCGAATGACGCGGTGAACATCACCATCGGCGGGGACGGCGCCGAACTCGGCGTGCGTATGGTCGACTGCGTAGGCTATATGGTCGACGGCGCGCTTGGCAGCACCGAGGACGAGGTGCCGAGGATGGTGAGAACGCCGTGGTTCGATCACGAGATCACATTTGACGAAGCCGCGGAGATCGGCACCAAAAAGGTCATAACGGAGCATTCTACCATCGGCATCGTCATCGTTACCGACGGCAGTATCACGAGCATACCGCATACCAATTACGAAAGCGCCGAAGAGCGCGTCATCGCCGAGATGAAAGCGACCGAAAAGCCGTTCATCATCCTGCTCAATTCGACCGATCCGGGCGGTTCAAACGCAAAGGGGATCGCCGAAAAACTCTCCGAAAAGCACGGCTACCCCGTGCGCGCAGTCGATATTATGGCTATGACGAAACAGGACGCGGAAGGAATACTTGAGGAGATGCTGTATGAGTTCCCACTCCGCACCGCCGTCATTGAGATCCCAAAGTGGATGCGCTCGCTCGGGCGAAGCCACCCGCTCGTCGGCGGGCTAATCGAACGGGCTAAAAAAGCGTCGCCCGCTCTTATTAGAATGCGCGATGCCGCGGGGCTGATCGAAGTCTACCGCGACACCGAGGATTTCCGACCCGTCGAGCAGGTAAAAATCGACCTCGGCACGGGATGCGCCGTCTTCAGGCTCACGCCGAACGACGATGTGTTTTACCGCGTTTTGAGCGAAGAATGCGATTATTCTATCGCCGATGAAGCGGAACTCATATCGTCTATACGCTCGTTTGTTCAGGCAAAAAAGGCCTACGACCGCATATCGGGCGCGCTTATGGCTGCGGAAGAAACAGGCTACGGGCTCGTGCCGCCCGCGATCGACGAGATGCAGCTCGACGAGCCGGAAATAGTTCAGCAGGGTTCACGCTTTGGCGTTCGTATGCGGGCGCGCGCAAGCGGACTGCATATCATACGTGTCGATGTTGAGAGCGAGGTCAATCCGCTCGTCGGCACAGCGGAGCAGAGCGAAGAACTTGTACGCTATTTGACCGACAAGTTCGAGAGCAGTCCAGACGAACTCTGGAGCACAAATATCTTCGGCAAATCGCTCTATGATATGGTAAAGGACGGAATGGCCGGCAAGGTCGGCAGGCTTCCCGCCGACGTACAGACAAAACTTCGCGACGCCATAACAAGGATGGTGAACGAGGGCTGCAGGGGGCTTGTGTGCATAATGCTCTGACCCGTCCCGGATACGCCGCCTTTGCTCCTTCGACAATTCAAGCGTCCCGCTGCGGCAGTCTCCACGAGCGCTTCGGCGGGACGCGCTTTTATACAAAAAGACGTAAAAAGCAGGCGAATGCCTGCTTTTTTGATTTGGTTTGTTCAGTTATACTCCGCTATTAGTTTGGGCGCAAAGCCGATATGGTCGGCGGAACAGAGCATATAGTTTATGCCGTTGAGTTCGCCCTCAAACGCCAACGCGCAGCTTTGGGCGTGAAGATGCCCGTAGACCACGTTTTTGACGGGATAGCGCTCGATGATGTCGGTAAAGCCGGTACCTTCGCCCTTTTCCGCAATGGGCGGAAAATGCAGCATCACGATCAGAGATTTTTCGGTGTGCTCCGAAGCGCTTTTAAGGCGCATAGCCGCGTTGAGACTCATTTCGAGGCGAAGAAGTTCGCGGTCAAAGATCTTTTGGTCCTTTTGCGTGAAATCCGCGCTTGCGGGCAGCGTCCACCCGCGCGAGCCGCATACGATCGCCGCTCCGATATCGACGGCGTCGTTCTGAATGATCGAGATGCTTTTTGACACCCGTTCGCGTATCTTTGTCAGCGAACCCCACCAGTAATCGTGATTGCCGCGTATCAAGACCTTTTTACCGGGGAGTTCGGCTACGGCGTCGAGTTCTTTGAGCGCGTCGTTAAACTGCATCGCCCAACAAAAATCGCCCGGGATCAGCACGCAATCCCCATCCGACACACGCTCGCGCCACGATGAGAATATGCGTTCTCGATGCATCTGCCATTTCTCGCCGAATACATCCATGGGCTTGTTTTGACCCGCATCAAGATGCAGATCGCCAATGGCGAATATTTTCATCAGGCTCCTCTTCCCCGCGCCGAATCGCGGCACGGCAAGCGCGAATGCTTGTCAATAATCCTCGTCGCGCAGTTCGTCTTCCGCGTCGCCTTCGTCGATATCGAGATCGTCGTCATCGAAAGCCTTTTCGACCTTGGTGAGTTCGTCCTCCGGTATCTCGCCCTCGTCTATGGCCATCTCAACATCGTCATAATCCGTTTCTTCAACGCCGATGCTCGTAACGACGGGCGGTTTGTGCTGCTTCGCGAACTGCTCCTGTCTCAAACTCTCTTTATAGCAGGCGGAACACAGATCCTTGCCCTTGAGTACGGGATTCTCTCCGCATTCGCTGCACAACACGATATCCTGGGCTTCATCTTCGTCAACATCCTTGTACTTTCTGGCGCAGATGTCGCAGAACTTCTGGTCGTCCCTGATATAGTTCAATTCACATTTAGGACATTTTTTATACCCCATATAGGATCCCTCTATGATAAAATAAACAGTTTTTGCCGCGATACTCGCATATCGCCGCTTGATTATCTTATTATGCTGACAACAGGGCGATATGTCAATACTTTTTGATAAAAAATATTATCGAGTTTATCTGCATCAGTTTTCCGTCCCGTCGGTCGCATCGGTTTCGGGATAGACGACCGCATTGAGTCTTGACAGGAGTTCCTGCTTTCCGTCGCCCGTTTCGCTTGAAAACGCTACGGCGTACGGCGGCGCGCCGAGCAGTTTGGCGCATTTGTTAGCCGCCTGTTTTCTGCGCGATTTGGCAAGTTTATCCGCCTTTGTCGCAACAAGCGTGTACGGTATCGCGTAATATAGGATGTATTTGAACATCTGCCTGTCTTCCTGCGTCGGCTCGTGCCGGATGTCTATCAGCATAATAAGATGCGTTATCCGTCCCGACGAGAGGTAGTTCTCGATCAGTTCGCCCCATTGTTCCATCTCGGTCTTGGACGCCTTTGCAAAACCGTAGCCCGGAAGATCGACGAGCATAAACTCGCCGTTGAGTTTGAAGTAGTTGATTAGCCTTGTCTTGCCCGGTTTTTGGGAGGTCTTGGCCAGTTTGTTCATATTGCAGAGCGCGTTTATCAGCGAGGATTTGCCGACGTTGGATTTGCCTACAACGGCGACCTCTGCGCGCAGTTTTTCGGGATATTTGCCGTCCTTTCCGACGCTTGTGATGAACTCCGCTTTTTTGATCCTGAAATCCATATAAACTCTCGGCGCTTTGCGCCGCCCCCTAACCAGTTGATTTTAACAAGAAAACACCCGATTGTAAATACCGATCGATATATTTTTGGCGCAAAATCACGTTTTTTTTGAGTTATTCGCCTAATAAACATTCCTTTTGCTATTTATATTATTTTTGCGGCGTAATATGCCGCTGTTTTTATTGCGTGAAATCGAAAAATGGTTTATAATGTTGCTATGCTCGAAACTACGGAAAACACACGCGGCAAAAGCCGTTTATATGAATTCAAAAAGCACTCGGCCGCAGCGATCGTTCTGTTGGGGCTTTTGGTATGCGCGATGATATTCGTTTTCACTCGGTTTTCGCTCACGGGCGCAAGCAAAAACGCGCTTCTGCCCTATGAGAGCGCCGCGCCTCAGTCCGCTGCTCCCGAATCGACCTCCCCCGCGCCCTCGGCTTCGCCCACGCCCGTTCCCACCGAATCGGCTTCACCCACCCCCGTTCCGAGCGCGTCGCCGGATCTTGATTTTATCAAGACAGCGGTCATAATCGACGGCAATCGCTCCGTCGTGCTTGCAAGCAGACAGGCCGCCGAGGAACTCATAAACACTTCCGTCGCTCATTTTGAACTGCTCTGCCCCGGCACGGGTATGATGACGACGCTTGAAAACAGCGTCGAGTATGTAAATGCCGACGCCTCGGAAGCAACGACCCCATTTGAAGAGGCGCTTTCGATTATGACGGGCGATGCTTCGCCCCTTCGTGTCCGCACTACATTTGCCCGAAACGACATCGAAACTATACCGCACAACACCGTCGAGCGTTCGAGCGACGAACACTATATCGGCACAAGATTCGTTTCTGTCTACGGACGCGACGGCAAAAAACTCCAACTTCGTGAATACACTTATCTAAACGGCATACTTGAAAATCTCGAGATCACTGAGGAGCGTGTGCTCTGCGACCCCGCGGACGGACTAGTGCTGATCGGCGCAAGGCCGATACCCGCGGATCTTGAGCCTGCGGCGGATTTCGGCTTTGGCGACTGCAAAGCGCCGCCTTCGTCGCTGATCTCGTTCAGCCAGCCCGTAAGCGCTTCCGTCGAACGCAATTTCGGCTTTTACAGCGGCGCATTCAACCGCGGGATCAACTATGCCTGCCCAAACGCCTCCGCGATATTCGCGTCCTGCTCGGGCACAGTCAGCGCGGTCATCTCGCGCGGCGACCTCGGCATCACGGTGGATATCTCCCACGGCTCCGGCTATGTAACGCGCTATTCGCTGCTTGCTTCGTCCGACCTGTCAGTCGGCGACAGCATCGAAAAGGGCAGTCAGGTCGGCATATCCGGCGCTGAAGGTCTTCATTTTGAGGTCATCGTTTCCGGCGTGCCGCGTAATCCGCGCTTCTATCTGCCCTAAAGCGTATTAAAAATCTTTATTGGATAATACTGTTTGGAGAAACAAACTATGGCATATTTCAAGGTTAACGGCGGGGTTCCCCTCAACGGTGAGGTATCCGTCAGCGGTTCAAAAAACGCCGCGCTCCCCATACTCTGCGCATCGGTGCTCGCAGATGCGCCCTGCAGAATAGAGAATTTGCCCGAGATCGAGGACGTCAAAAGGCTTATCGAGATATTGACGGCAATGGGCGCGACCGTCGAATGCCCCGAATCCGGCGTTGCCGTCATCGACCCGTCAACGATCAAGGATCGCCGCGTCTCTACCGAGATGGCGACCAAACTGCGTGCTTCATACTATATGCTTGGCTCGCTCCTGGGCCGTTACGGCGAGGCGGAGGTAGCTGAACCCGGCGGCTGTGCTATCGGGCAGCGTCCTATGGACTACCACATCAACGGTATGCGTTCGCTCGGCGCGGATGTCATCGACCGCGGCGGCATCATTATTGCACGCGCTGATGAACTGTGCGGCTCGGACATTTTTCTTGATATGGCCAGCGTCGGCGCGACGATCAACATAATGCTCGCCGCGTCCCGTGCAAAGGGAAAGACCACTATCAACAACGCTGCGCGCGAGCCCCACGTTGTTGACGTTGCGAACTTTTTGAACGCGATGGGCGCGAGCATCCGAGGCGCGGGCACCGACGTTATCCGCATCAACGGCCGCGAAAAACTGCACGGCTGCACCTATGCCGTGATACCAGATCAGATAGAGGCGGGCACCTATATGATCGCCGCCGCAGCGACAAAGGGCAACGTGGTGATAAAAAACCTCATCCCCGCGCATCTTGAAGCGATATCCGCAAAACTTATGGAATGCGGCATCGATGTTGTTGAGGGCGACAGCGGCAGCGAGTTTTACATTCGCGTTTCCGCGCACGATCGTCCCCGCCCCGTCAATATCCGCACCCTGCCCTACCCCGGATTCCCGACCGATCTTCAGCAGCCTATGACCGCTCTGCTCGCGATCTCCTACGGCAACAGTTTCATCACCGAAAACCTGTTTGAAGACCGCTTCAACCACGTGCGCGAACTCAACCGTATGGGCGCGCATATCACTGTGAACGGACGCACCGCGCTCGTTGCCGGCCTTGAAAAACTCTACGGCGCCGAGATACACGCAACTGACCTGCGCGCGGGCGCCGCGATGATCGTTGCCGCGCTTATGGCGGAGGGCGAGAGCATCATCCGCAATGTTCACTATATCGACAGGGGCTATGAACACCTTGTTGAAAAACTCTGCGCGCTTGGCGCAAGGATAGAGCGCGTAACCGAATAATTCCCTATTTGCCGATTTTCGAGCGCGCTGTGCGAACTTCGCATCGGTGCGCTCTTGTTGATTTATCTGAAACTTTTGATGTAAAAGAGGTATTGCGTATGCAGCATTACGATGTTCGCGGAATGAGCTGTGCGGCGTGCGGTTCGCGCATCGAAAGGGTGGTGTCGAGCCTGCCCGGCGTTGATTCCTGCGCCGTGAATCTGCTTACGAACTCTATGAGCGTTGAAGGAAGCGCCGCGCCCGAAGCGGTAATCGCCGCCATCGTCGGTGCGGGCTACGGCGCAAGCCTCAAATCGCATAAAAGCGCGTCCGCGGATGCCGCAGACGCGCTTGTCGACCGAGAAACGCCGCTTATCAAAAAGCGCCTTATCGCGTCGATAGTGCTGCTTGCCGTGCTGATGTATTTTTCCATGGGGCATATGGTCGGGCTTCCCCTGCCCAAATGGTTTGACGGCAACCACGTCGCCGTCGGGCTCGTTCAGTTCATCCTGTCCGCACTGATAACGGTCATCAATCAAAGTTTCTTTGTTCGCGGTTTCAAAAGCCTTATAAAGGGTGCGCCCAATATGGATACGCTCGTTGCGCTCGGCTCTGCGGCGTCATTCATTTGGAGCGTTTACGCGCTGTTTATGATGACACACGCACAGCACGCGGGGCATCACGAAGCGGTCGAAAGGTATATGTCCGAGTTCTATTTTGAATCTGCGGCGATGATACTGACGCTCATCACAGTCGGCAAGATGCTCGAGGCGCGTTCCAAGGGCAAAACGACTGACGCGCTCAAGGGGCTTATGGCGCTTGCGCCAAAGACCGCCGTCGTGATCGAGGACGGACGCGAGATCACAGTGCCGATCGAAAAAGTGAAAAAGGGCGATATCTTCGTCGTGCGCCCCGGCGAAAGCATACCCGTCGACGGCGAGGTCGTCGAGGGCGCGAGCGCGGTCAACGAGGCTTCGCTCACCGGCGAAAGCCTCCCCGTTGACAAAACAGTCGGATCGTCGGTATCCGCTGCGACCCTCAACGAATCTGGCTATCTTAAATGCGTTGCGACGCGCGTCGGCGAGGATACGACGCTTTCTCAAATAATCAAGATGGTCGGCGACGCGGCGGCTACAAAGGCGCCCATCGCCAAGATCGCGGATAATGTATCCGGCATATTTGTGCCCGTCGTTATCGGCATCGCGCTGATAACCGTCATTATCTGGCTGATCGTCGGGCGCGAGTTTTCTTACGCGCTCGCACGCGGCATATCCGTGCTCGTCATCAGCTGCCCATGCGCGCTTGGGCTCGCAACACCCGTTGCGATAATGGTCGGAAACGGCGTCGGCGCAAAGAGCGGCATCCTGTTCAAGACCGCCGAATCACTCGAAACCGCGGGTAAGGCCGACATCGTTGCGCTCGATAAGACCGGCACCGTCACAAGCGGCGAGCCGAAACTTACGGACATCCTGCCGCTCGGAGGAACGAGCGAAACGGAACTCATCGAAGCGGCGTATTCGCTCGAAAGTTTGAGCGAGCACCCGCTTGCGAAGGCGATAGTAGCCTATGCCGAAGCAAACGGCATAGAAAAGCGCGTGGTATCCGATTTTTCCGCGCTCGTCGGAAGCGGTCTTGAGGGCAGGCAGGACGGCGAGATCCTGCGCGGAGGAAGTTTGAAATACATCTCAGGCGTTGCCTTCGTCGACGCCGAAACGGAAGCGTTGGCAGAGGCGCTTGCGCTTGAAGGCAAAACGCCGCTGTTGTTTGCAAAAGGCGGGCGTGTGCTCGGCATCATCGCCGTTGCGGATACCATAAAGAGCGAAAGCCCCAATGCTATCCGGGAACTAAAAGAAATGGGCATACGGGTCGTTATGCTCACAGGCGATAACGAACACACCGCGCGCGCCGTTGGCGCGGCTTCAGGCGTGGACGGCGTTATAGCCGGCGTGCTGCCCGACGGCAAGGAGCGCGTTATCAGGCTTCTTTCCGAAAAGGGCCGAGTCATTATGGTCGGCGACGGCATCAACGACGCACCCGCGCTGACAAGGGCGGATACGGGCATCGCGATCGGCGCGGGAACGGATATCGCTATCGACGCCGCCGACGTCGTGCTGATGAAGAGCAATCTTTCCGACGTGCCCGCGGCAATACGCCTCAGCCGCGCAACGCTGACAAACATCCGCGAAAACCTGTTTTGGGCGTTCATCTACAACATCATCGGCATCCCTCTTGCGGCTGGCGCGTTCACAAAACTTTTCGGCTGGTCGCTGAATCCGATGTTCGGCGCGGCGGCGATGAGCCTTTCGAGTTTCTGCGTAGTTACGAACGCGTTAAGGCTCAACCTTTTTGATGTGCACAGCACAAAGCGCGACAAAAAACGCGCGGGCGTTGACCTTGACGAAGCGTTCATCGCGGGACTTTCGGAGGCGTCCCCCTGCCCGTTGGATCTCGATCAAATGGGAGTTCAGGCAGATACCCGCGCAAAAACTCTCACCGTTCGAATCGAGGGTATGATGTGCGGGCACTGCGAAAGCAGCATCCGATCCGCGCTCGAAGCGCTCCCGTTCGTCGCCTCCGCCGAAGCAAGCCACGAAAAAGGCACCGCGGCCGTTGTTTTGAGCGGCGAAGCTGATGAGGCCGCGATAAAAGCCGCCGTCGAAAGCGAGGATTACGAGTTTATCGGGATAGAATAACGCTTTATGCCAAATTATAAAACGCTCCCCGGCGATGGGAGCGTTTTATAATTAAGTTTCGGGGCGTATCCGCAATGGTTTATGTATCAAGTTCATAATAGTACAGCATCCTCGTTTCGCTGTCATAGAGAGCAAAGGTGAAATTGTATGAAATCGCGTGATATATGTCCTCGTCGTCCTCGCCCTTTGCATCCTGATTTCTGTTCTTGAAATAGTAAAGCCCGTTTCTGACATCGGGTATTCCGTAATCAAGAAGCAATCCGTTATAATCATAGGATGTACCGTCTTTTTCAACTACCGTGTCGCCAAACAAATTCAAATGCAGTTCATCGCTCATCGGCAGTTCACGCCAAGCGCTCATACTCTCTTCAAGACCGCCGTCGAGTTCGGAGCAGTCGATCACCATAAATGTAATGCCGTCGCCTAAAAAACCGCCGTGAGAATCTGAGTGTGAAACAAGTTTTGCCTTCGAGACTTTTGCCCCTGTGCACCTTTCAACGTGTTGGGTCGGCGTAAGCGTGGCGCAGGAGAGGAAGCCCGAACGGTAGGCCGTGCCTTGACTTGCGGTTCTCGTCTGACCCTCCGAATACAGAAGATCCGTATAATCGAGTTCGTTTGGATCAGATAGTTTTGACTCATCCTCGACCCATTCTTGGCTGATGCTCCATTTGCCGTATTCATCGAGTTGTTTGAACTTATTCATCCAACCCGGCTCTCCGTTTGCGCTTATCTCGGAATAACTGCCGTCGGTATCGTTAATAAATGCATCGCAATCATCCGCCAACAAGACTGCGCGCGAAACGCTGTTTACTATCTCCGCAAAAAGCTGCGTATTGAACGCCGTCTCGCTGCCGTACTTTTGATATGCAACGCTGAAACTCTCCACGCCCTTCTTTTTACCGTCAAGCAACAGATTGAACAGGCTGATACATACCCTTGCGTTTTCTTCAAGCGCGATTTCAAAATCGACTATGATCCCGTCGTCATCCTCCCTTTCGTTCACCTTTTGGAGTTTAAGGTCGAAGCTTTGGACCGTTTTTTCAAGCCGCTGCTCAAGGATCGGGAAATGGGCTTTGGATTCGCTCGGCAAAAGCATCGGCGTATTAAGGCTTCCATTTAACGCCGTGATAAACTCCGATGAACAGCCGTAGAATATGAGCGTAAAGATACCGAGTATCAGTAAGAAAAATCGTTTGAATGCTGCGTAAAGGCGATTGGGTTTCATTTTGTTTCCTCCTGTGGCTTTTCTGCCTTCGCGCGTGTCAACCCTTCCGCAATAAAAAAACCGATTCTTAATGGCCAATACATATAAAATGTTGTCATTGAGACAATTTTATCAACGGAGCCGAATAGCGATCCGGCCGACGCGCCACCCCATAGTTTATAGAAAAAAATAACATAGTTCAGAGTCAGGCACAGATTTGCAAGAATACAGAGAACGGTTTTGATGATCGGCTTCGGCTTTACGAGCACGCAATGGACGGTGCAAAGCAGATCCAACTCATAGAACACAAAACACAATCCGATCCAGAACGCGATAACAACGCCAACCCCAGCCCATTTTTGAAGATCCTGATCCTCTAATGCCCGAGTATCGTTAAAACTTATGATCGCAATCGCAATTGTTGCGGCAATCGTCAGAATGATCAGCAAAACGAAGATCAATACGATAACTTTCCTTTTATCCATAAAGCCCCTGCTTTATTCCCCGTCCCCCTTTTTAAACTCCAGGATATCCCCGGGCTGACAATCGAGCGCCTCGCAGAGTTTTACAAGCGTTGAGATGCGTACAGCCTTTGCCTTGCCCGTCTTTAGAATGGACATATTCGACAGCGTGATCCCCACCTTTTCCGCCAGTTCGGAAACGCTCATCTTGCGCTTTGCAAGCATAACATCGATGTTGAAAATGATCTCACTTTCCATAGCGCACCTCCGTTAAATCGTCAACTCGTTTTCGGACTGCATCTGCGCCGCCTTCATAACAAGATGCGAAAGCACCGCGGCGGCGACCGATACAGCCACACCGATGAACACAAAAACGAGCGATAGTATCACAAATCCGATGTGATTCATACTAAGCAGCATAAGCACAACATTGCCAATGAAGAACAATGCCGAATCGGCGGCGGCAAGGATAGATATGATCTTAAAATACTTTGCGTTATCCGCCGAAAATGCCCTGTCGCGTCCAATATTATCCGCGATCAGCCACGCAAAAAACAGCGCGATAAAGCAAGGGAGGGCGCAGACCCATAGGAAGATGAGATCTGGCCAAAAAGCGTAGTCGAACTCACCCTCGTAATGCTGCATAAACAGTTTGCCGATCACGGGCAATACGACGGTGCATACGACCAGACCAAGGATCGCAACTCCGATTATAATGAGTTTGAGCCAAAGTGCTAGCGATTTTTGTTTCATAACGATTCTCCTTTATAAAAAGTTTTGGTTTTGTGCAAAAATGCACACAGTCGGCATTCATTTGCCGCTGTTGACAATGCCATTATAATGCATAGATTTCTGTTTGTCAAGTGTTATTTATCGTTTTACAGTAAATATGTCGCGTTATTCGCAAATCATTTGCTCTTTTATCTTGATCGTGCGAATATAAAACACCGACCGCCGAGAGGCGCTCGGTCGATATGCGGGCTATAATGTCAATCCTTCGGCAGCTCCCCGAATACGGCGCGGCAGGCGAGTTCCGCCGCGGAGTGTTCCGCTGTGCAGTTAAGCGAAAGGACTTTGACGCCCGTTGTTTTCAGCTTATCCAGCAATGAGAGCGCGTTCAGCGCACGCCCCGCGTCGTTTGGGATCAACACCTGCGCGGGCATCAAGCGCCAGTATTCATACGCGCTCATCGCGCGAACCGAGTCGGTCTTTGCCTTGTTTATGAATACAGCGGCGCACAGCGGGGCTATGCTGCTGTTTCCAAGGCCATGCTTGCCCTTCCATGGCGAACCGCAGACCCAAAACCGACCGTTTTCGAGGCGTAAAAGCGGTTTATCGTCGTTTATCATACTCACCCGTTCGCCGAAGCGTTCGCGCCACAGGCGCGAATGGGTCGATTTTCCCGCGCCGCTCTCGCCTAGAAAGATCACGCCCTTGCCGTCCATCTCGATCACGCTCGCGTGCGCAGCCAACGCGTTGAAGCGCGGTAGCAGTTCTGCGACCTCCCGATGCAGCACGATGAGTTCGAGCGTATGCTCCGCGTAAAACCCGCCGTTTTCCGCGAGTTCGCGTTCCCTTTGCACCTTCTTCCCCGTCAGCGTTATGGCCGCCTGCGCGTCATTTGGTCCAAAATCGCCGCGGAACTCGGCAAGTCTTTCCGCGGTCTTTTTGGAATTCGCATAGACGGCAAAGCGCACGCCCGCCAGCAGGATCGGTTCATATTTCATATCGCCGTTCATTGTTTTGCGGCTTCCTCAAGCGCGTTCGCCGCTCTTAAAGTATCAAGAAACGCGCGCACATCAGCAAGGACGGTCTCGGTATCGACCTCATACTCATCCGCGAGCGCTTCGGCGATGCGCTGTTCGCTCGTTTCGTTTTTCAAGAGTTCGACTATCCTTTCGCCCGTCTTGTTTATGCTGATAAGCCCCGAAAACGCCTTGCGCGATCCGCCCGTCGCGACGAGCATAGTCTCTCCGTCGTTCGCGGAAAAAACGATGAACTCGTCGTTTAGCCTTATGCCTTGTTCGGATTTGAGATCTTCCCGCGTCAGCCGACCGAAGCCGATGCCGTACAGCATTTTTTGCCTGTTTGCGAGGTCTTCGCCAAGCGGCTCCCGCGGGTCTTCTGCACCGTCGGGCGCTCCGACCACATTATGGACGACCTTGCCGCCGCGGATGAAGAACACATTCGGCACGGGCAGCCGCTTGACTCCATTCCCGTCCGTTTCAAGATCGATGCGATCGGCGATCAGTTCAAAGCCGATCATCTCGCTGTTGCGCCTTTGACCGGGGTGCGTCCTCGTGTTCATATGAAAAACGATCTCGTCGTATTCGATCGCTGCGTCGTTCAAAACCGATATGACGGCGTTGCACCACGGGCAGGCCTCATGCGAAGCAAACAGCACAAAAGTGTCGCCCGCATCGATGCGGCGCGCGACCTCGCTTGGGGTTATATCCGTGAATCTGAGGGGGCGTTCATAGCCCTCAAGTCCTGAGTAATTCATAGTTTCCATAATACCGTCCTGTAAAGCGTAAGTACGGTTATATTATGAGCGCAACCGCAGCTTCTGTCAAATATATTCCACTTGCCGCGGGGGGGATCGTAAATTGCGGCGAACATATAGCCGAGCCTGTTGCGGAAGCAGCGCAATTATGGTATAATCAAACCGCCACATAGTCAAATACCAAAGTCCATTTGCGGGATGCGTATACCTTTTGGTAAAAACGCATTCTCCTTCTTAGCATCCATGAAAATGGCTTTGGTAAGATTGTGTGGCAGCAAACGGAGCTCTGCGTTTTTCGTGTGCGGCTTCGTTTGGATCTGCACACTTTTTATTTTGGAGGAAAAAACATATGCAGAAACTGTTGTCAAAACGCAAGCTCATCGTCTTTATGATCGCTATGCTTGCCTGCGTCCTGCTTATTGCCGCGTGTTCGGGCAAGGAAAACGGCGGTCAAAGCGCGAGCGCGACGACCTCCGCGCCCGTTGAGAGCGCGACCGAGGTACCGACTGAGGTTCCCACCGAGGTACCAACAGAAGTTCCTACTGAAGCACCAACACCTACCCCGGAACCTACGGCAACGCCAGTTTCGTGGATTACAGACCCCCGTGGTATAATACCAAGAGAGGTAGAGATAATATCCTTTGGAAGTATGCCTGGTCATTGTATATCCAGAGTAGATGGCAAGCTTATGTTTCAGATCTGGGATAAACAAGGTCTGCAAAGGGAATGCGAAATACCGGAGGAATTTGCAGCAACAAAGTATATAGATGGTGCATTCAACGTACGTCAAAACGGAGATGTCTCCATTATAGCATTTTTTACTTCTAATGCTACTGGTAATTTCTTGTATTTTTATCAAGGTATTCAAGGGAGAACATTATTTTTTGAATGCACGAGTGACTTCGTAACTGATGAAAATCTGGTTCTCGCTACTACTGATGGCAAGGTCATTTGGTATCAGTGGGGAGATGACTTCTATAAGATGCATGACTTTGGGCAGGGAGCAAAAGTAAAAATGAGCAATACCATTCACCCCATGGTGAATGGTAAAGAAATTCCTTTGGAGTCTATTAATTTTAAAAAATGTTATATAAATGTAATATTTTTAAAAAATGTAGATCCGTAAAGAATTATAGAACATAAAAATTTAAGTGGGAAAAACTTTATTGACATTAAAAAGATAAAATGTAAAGATATATATAAATATGTAAAACGATGTATAAAAGGGAGAGTTTAATATGGTGCCGCAGGCAATTAAACAAAATGAAAGGGTATGGAGCCTAAAACTAAGTTTTAGGCCCCGTACCCTTTCATTTTGTGTTAAAGATCGCGCATCGGCAGTTCCTCGAAGCGTAGATCGCAAGTTATATGGCACAGGATCGCATATCGTAGTGCTGTACCCGTTGCCTTCCCCTTGAGGGGAAGGTGGCTCGGAGCGCAAGCGGAGAGACGGATGAGGTGTGTATAATCGGATGAGGTGGCATAATCGGATAAGGTGGAGATAGAAGCCTCGGCATCGGCTATAAAGCTTCCCTCACATAAATCGGCGGTACACGTTGCCTTCCCCTTGAGGGGAAGGTGGCTCGAAGCGTAAGCGGAGAGACGGATGAGGTGGAGATAAATCAAAACCCTGCTTTTAAGCGGGGTTTTTCCTTTTCTATCTATGCTTGACTTTATGCGTACATCCTTAATGAACAATAGGATAAAACGCCTTTCGGCGTTTATGAGGTGCCCACCTCATCCACCGCAAGCGGTCCCCCTTCCCCTCAAGGGGAAGGCAACGGGTGTGTGCCGCGCTCATAATAGGGGGCGGCAACGGAGTGTGGCGTTTTTCACATATTAGTTAAAGCAAAAGAGCGGCTCACTGAGTCGCTCTTTCTTTTGGGATCCGGCAGCTGCCTATCCTCCCATGCCGTCTCCAGCACAGTACTGTCGGTGTATGTGGGCTTAACTTCTGTGTTCGGAATGAGAACAGGTGGGACCCCA
>JAFYJD010000007.1 GCA_017538255.1 Clostridia bacterium
CAGCGTGGCCGGGGCAGTCAACGTGAGCATAGTGGCGGGTAGCGGTCTCGTACTCAACGTGTGCGGTGTTGATGGTTATACCGCGAGCCTTCTCTTCGGGCGCCTTGTCGATCTCGTCATAGCGCATTGCCGCAGCCTGACCGGACTGGGAAAGAGCCATCGTGATCGCCGCGGTGAGGGTGGTCTTACCGTGGTCAACGTGACCAATGGTGCCGATGTTTACATGGGGTTTGGTTCTTTCGAACTTTTGCTTTGCCATTGTTGATTTCCTCCTAATGGATTATAAGTTTTAATTTACTTCGGTATTATACCCCAACAGGAGATTTTTTTCAATCCCGCAATTGGGTTCTTTCACCGTTTTTTCCCTTAAAAACCGGGCAAAAACGGGAATAGTTAATATATAATGCCAAGAATTTTGTCTACAAGGTTCTTGGCGACCTCCTGATAGTGGTCGAACTGCATCGTGAAACTGCCTCGACCCTGCGTGCGCGACCTTAGATCGGTGGCGTAGCCGAACATCTCGCTGAGGGGGCAGAGCGCTCTGATGCACTGCCTGCCGCCCGCACGCGCGTCCACGCCTTCGATCTGTCCGCGGCGGGAGTTCAGGTTGCCCATAACGTCGCCGAGGAACTCGTCCGGCACGATGATCTCGCATTTCATAAACGGCTCAAGCAGCACGCTGCCGCCGTTTTCGCAGGCTTCGCGGAAAGCAAGGCTGCCCGCGATCTTGTAGGCAAGTTCCGTTGAATCGACTTCGTTCACGCTGCCCTCGATGAGCGTGGCCTTGAAGTCCACGACCTCGTAGCCGCCGAGCGCGCCGCTTCTTGAAGCGTCGATTATGCCCTGCTCGACCGCGTTTACATACTCCTTGGGGAGCATATCCGCCGGGGCTTTGTTTTCGAAGCAAAAACCGCTTCCAGGCGCGCCGGGTGCGAACTCCACAACACAATGGCCGTACATACCCTTGCCGCCAGTTTGCCTTATGCAGCTGCCGACGGTGCGGACGGTCTTTGTGATGCTCTCGCGGTAGGCGACCTGGGGTTTGCCGACGCGGCATTCGCATTTGAACTCGCGAATTAGCCTGTCTACGATGATGTCAAGGTGCAATTCGCCCATACCCGCGATGATGGTTTGCCCCGTTTCCTGATCCGAATAGGTACGGAAGGTTGGGTCCTCCTCGCTGAGTTTTTCGAGCGACTGGGCAAGTTTTTCCTGCCCCGCTTTGGTCTTGGATTCGATTGCGATGCGTATAACGGGATCCGGAAAATCCATTGATTCCATCAAAAGCTGCCTGCCCTCGCTGCAAAGCGTTTCGCCGGTAATGGTCTCTCTAAGACCCACAAGCGCGGCGATATCGCCCGCGTAGACCTCATCAACCTCGGTACGGCTGTTGGCGTGCATAAGAAGGATCTTGGAAACGCGCTCGCGCTTGCCCTTGCTCGTGTTATACACGGCGGAGCCCGCCTTGAGCGTGCCGGAGTATACGCGGCAAAACGCAAGTCTGCCGACGAACGGATCCGAAACGATCTTGAACGCCAGCGCCGCAAACGGCGCGGTGTCGTCCGCACGGACCTCAACGGCGCCCTTGGAGCCTATCGCCTCTATCGGCGGCAGGTCGATCGGGCTCGGCAGATAGTCCACTATCGCATCCAAAAGGGGCTGAACGCCCTTGTTGCGGTAGGATGAGCCACAGCAGACAGGCACGGCGCGGTTATGGACGGTCGCGCTCCTGATACAGCGGCGAAGAAGTTCCTCCGGTATCTCCTCCCCCGCAAGATACAGTTCCATCAGTTCGTCGCTCTCGTCGGAGACCGCCTCGATCATTTGGCTTCGGTATTCCTCCGCCATATCGAGCATATTCTCCGGTATTGGCTCGACCCTGATGTCCGTTCCGTCCTCGTCGTAGTAGACCTCGGCGCGCATACGCACAAGATCGACTATACCGCGAAAATCCGCTTCCGCTCCGATCGGGAGCTGGATGGCGACCGGGTTGGCGCCGAGGCGTTCGCGCATCATCTCGATAACATTGAGAAAATCCGCGCCGACTATATCCATTTTGTTGATATAGGCGATCCTCGGAACGCGATACCTTTCGGCCTGATGCCATACGGTCTCGCTCTGCGATTCAACGCCGCCCTTTGCGCAGAATACCGCAACGGCGCCGTCGAGCACCCTGAGGGAACGCTCCACCTCGACGGTGAAGTCCACGTGCCCCGGAGTGTCGATAATGTTGATGCGGTGCTCGCGCCAGTAGGCGGTGGTGGCGGCGGAAGTTATCGTTATGCCGCGCTCGCGCTCCTGGTCCATATAGTCCATGGTCGCGGCGCCTTCGTGCACCTCGCCAACGCGGTGGATCCTGCCCGTGTAGAACAGAATGCGCTCCGTGGTCGTGGTCTTGCCGGCGTCGATATGCGCCATGATCCCGATGTTTCGGGTCATTTCAAGCGTAGTTGCTCTCGGCATAAAGAAACCTCCTTTCCGTCCGCAGTGTGTTCTTACGCGGCTCTGCGTCAGGCGCAAAGCCTTGTGAGGTTCTTAAAGTTATTGCGGTCTTGATTAAAACCTGAAGTGTGCGAACGCCTTGTTTGCTTCCGCCATCTTGTGGACGTCCTCTTTCTTTTTGAAAGCGGAGCCCTGCTGATTGCAGGCATCAAGGATCTCGCCGGCGAGCCTCTCCTGCATTGTGCGCTCACTCCTGTTGCGGGCGTAGAGCACGAGCCAACGCAGACCGAGGGTCTGACGGCGTTCCGCACGGATCTCGATCGGTACCTGATAGGTGGAACCGCCGACGCGGCGCGCCTTGACTTCGAGAACGGGCATAACATTATTCATAGCCTCTTCGAATACTTCAAGGGGTTCGCGGCCGGTCTTTTCTTTGATGATATCGAAAGCACCGTAGCACGCCTTCTGAGCGGTGCCGCGTTTGCCGTCGAGCATTACCTGGTTGATGAGCTTGGTGACGAGCTTGCCGCCATAGATAGGATCATCAAGCACTTCCCTCTTGGGAACAAAACCTCTCCTGGGCATTTTGTTACCTCCTTACTTCTTGGGACGCTTCGCGCCGTAACGGCTGCGAGCCTGCATACGCTTTGCAACGCCTGCGGTATCGAGAGCACCGCGGATGATGTGGTAGCGTACACCGGGAAGATCCTTGACCCTGCCGCCCCTGATGAGGACGACGGAGTGCTCCTGAAGGTTGTGGCCGATGCCGGGGATATAAGCCGTACCCTCGAGACCGTCGGTAAGACGGATACGGGCGATCTTGCGAAGCGCGGAGTTCGGCTTTTTGGGGGTCAGCGTACGGACTGCCGTGCAGACGCCGCGACGCTGGGGGCACTGCTTCAGAATAGGGGAATTGGATTTGTATTCGACCTTTTCCCTGCTCTTTCTGACCAGCTGGTTAATGGTGGGCATTGAAAGTTTCTCCTTAAAAATATATTGTTATTTTTATATAAAGAAAACTCCTTGCAACCCTATATGAAGGAGTGTTTTCCACATAAAAACACATAGTGCGTCATTTTAGAGCACACTGAAGGTATCATAGCATTTTTTGCAAGTTCTGTCAAGTATATTTGCGCCAAAAAACAAAAAATCCGCAATATTCGCCGTAAAAAAGCACGGCGCACAAGGCGCCGCGCCCACATATGCGATATTACCGTTATTCTTCCGTGGTCTTCTCCGCTTCCTGTCGCTTGATTTCCTCGTCCGCAGCGGGTTTTTCGGAAGTTTCGCTCGGCGCTTCCACTTCGCTTTCCGCGCCGTTTTCGGGCTCGGGCTCGGGTTTTGCGCCTATTAAGGCCCTGCCCTCGCGCCTTATCGTTTCAAGCAGCGCGTCGCGCCCGTCGCCCGTCATAAATCCGGAATCGAGTTTTTCGCCGACGAACACATAGGGCGGCACGCCGTTTTTTTCGCCGATCACAAACCATCCGCGCGAAACGAGCCCGTACAGCGCGGCGACGCGGCGGGTTCGGACGTTAGTCGAACGCTCGATCCGTTTGGAGACGAGCCTTTTTACGACGGTATCGACGATGATGCCAAGGAATACGAAGATCAAAAAGATCAACACCGGCAAAAGCGGCGAATATTTTACGAGCGCAAGGCGAACGGGCTCCAGCGCAACGAGGATCAGCCCTCCCAGCACGATCGCAAGCGCGAGCACCTTGGGCATATAACTCATCGTTTTGATCCTGCGCACGCAGGCGCCGCAGACCGGCAGTTCAACGGGCACGGTCAGCGCGCCGCCCCTGTCGGAGCCGTTTGAAAGGGGACTGCCTGCCTCGGCGGCGGGGTTTTTATGCCCCATATCAATGAGTGCAAAGCGCGAAGCCTTTTTGGGCTCCCTGCGGCAGAGCGCGCATTCATCGCCTTTAATATTCAAGATCCCGTCCTCGGGAAGCGCTTTCGCGGTCTCGATCATATCATCGACGGCGGCGTATTTTTCGTCATCGGTCAGTTTATTGAGCGCGCATTTTCCGCACTCGGCCGTGTTTTGGAGCGCGCAGAACGGCGAGCCGTTAAGGATGCACTCCGTATTTGAGGGCATATTATGCATATCATTCTCCTCTCAGATAGTGGGCGATACTCACCTATTGTATTTTACCCCCTAAAACGCAAACCGTCAAGCGCGCAAATAATAAAAACCCCGCCCCGAGCGGGGCGGGGATTTAACACCAAAACTACTTAAACAGCGCGGCGATCTCTTCGGCTAGAGCAATTGCATCCTTGTAGTATGTAAATCCATACTCCTTGGAGAAAGCCTCAAGATCGATCTCGTCA
The DNA here is from genome assembly GCA_017538255.1 of Clostridia bacterium. Lineage (GTDB taxonomy): Bacteria > Bacillota > Clostridia > Christensenellales > CAG-138 > PeH17. Next base: position 4,777 of record JAFYJD010000007.1, read on the forward strand.
TTCATCGGCTTTATGCATAGCCCACCAAATACGCCTTCCTCGTACGAGTGATAGCCGATAAACATAGTGTAGCGCTCCCCTTCCTTAACGGGATATTCATTGACAAAAGTATTGAGCTTATATGCAACGTTCTTCTTTGGGATCATTTCAAGCATTCCGCTTCCCGGCGGCTCCACGTCTTTATAAGCGGAGATCCGCTTTCCGAGTTTAGCCGAAAGGAAGTCAAGCGTTTCGTTATGATTCGCGAATTCGATATAATTGCGCTGGTATATGGTCAACCGATCGCCCGGTTTTATTCCGATAGAGTTATATTGGTCCGCAACGTCGCTGACAACGAACTCAATCAATGCACACCCCCATGGCCTTGCACATATATAGTTGTATTCTGGGACATCATACCTTTCGATGTAAAAATAGTATTTTACGGAAACCGCTTCTCCGGCGATCACCGATATGCCATAGTTTATATTTGAACGGCTATTCCATTCTTCATCCAAAGTCTTGTAGAAGACATAATCGCTTTCTATAGATTCCTTAGGAAGGGCCAATATCTCATCATACGTCAGCTCATCGCTAAACTGCTCCTGCGGTCCTGGCGTTTCGACAAGGGCCGAAGTCTCCGGCTGTACCGTCATTACGTCGGCAGGCGTATATGTCACGGCGTCGGACGGGCGACTATTATTGCTGCACGCCAAAGCGAATGCCATAGTAAGTATAAGGATCAGCGTAATTGCTTTTTTCATAATGTTTCCTCCTTGATTTTTCTTTCGGGATCGGGGTTTTTGCGTCTCGGTCTGTCGAGAACACAAGGGGGAACTGAAAAACTTTTTTAGAAGGGTTTTGCCCTCGATCACCTATCTTTCCAAGCGGTACCTTTTATATAATATCATATTTCGTTATCACTGTCAACATGTCGGCGTGGAAGCGGGTTTTGATTTGCTTTTTCCTCCGTGCGCGTACGAAAAACGCCGCGGCATTACTGCGCGCGGCGTTTTGTGAGAATTGGATTATTCGGATACCTGTTCGGTCTCCTCGTAAGCGGGCTCTTCGACCTGCTTGGGCTCGACCTGAACGTTGCGATAACGCTTCATACCGATACCCGCGGGGATGAGTTTGCCGATGATGACATTCTCCTTGAGACCGACCAACGGATCGATCTTGCCCTTGATCGCGGCTTCGGTGAGGACCTTTGTGGTCTCCTGGAAGCTTGCCGCGGAGAGGAACGAATCGGTCGCGAGCGAAGCCTTGGTGATACCGAGCAGGATACGCTTTGCGGAAGCGGGAACGCCGCCCCTTGCGACGATGTCCTCGTTGGTCTGCTCGAACTTGAAGATATCCACGGTCTCGCCGGGGAGCATATCGGAGTCGCCGCTCTGCTCCACCCTGACTTTGCGGAGCATCTGACGGATGATGACCTCGATGTGCTTATCCGCGATCGCAACGCCCTGGCTGCGGTAAACGGCCTGGACCTCGCGGAGCATATACTCCTGAACGCCCTTGATGCCCTTTATCTTGAGGATATCGTGCGGGTTGACCGAGCCTTCGGTGAGGGTATCGCCGGGCTCCACGGTATCGCCCGATTTGACCTTGCTCTTTGAGCCGAACGGGATGAGGTACTTTTCGCACTCGCCGTCGCTGTTGGATACGGTCGCTTCGGTCTTTTTGCCGTCGGTATTGATCTCAACGGTACCGCCGATCTCGGTGATGACGGCAAGGCCCTTGGGCTTGCGCGCCTCGAAGATTTCCTCAACACGGGGAAGACCCTGGGTGATGTCCTCCGCGGAAGCGACGCCGCCGGTATGGAATGTACGCATCGTAAGCTGTGTGCCGGGCTCGCCGATCGCCTGAGCCGCGATGATGCCGACCGCTTCGCCGATCGTAACTTCCTGTCCGGTGGCACAGTTTCTGCCGTAGCACTTTGCGCATACGCCGTGCTCGCTGCGGCAGGTGAATACCGTCCTGCAACGCACGCCCTTGATGCCCGCCGCGATGATCTTATCGCAGATATCGTAGGTGATCATCTCGTTCTTGCCGACGATGAGCCTTCTTGTTTTGGGATCGAACACGTCCTCCGCGGTGTATCTGCCGAGGATGCGGTCCGCAAGGGGCTCGAGCGGACGGTCGCCGTCGCCGATTGCCTCGATCATCATACCGTCGATGGACATACCGCGCTCTTCGAAGCAGTCTTCCTCGCGGATGATGACGTTATGCGATACGTCTACAAGACGCCTGGTGAGGTAGCCGGAGTCCGCAGTACGAAGCGCGGTATCGGCAAGACCTTTGCGCGCGCCGTGGGAACTGATGAAGAACTCGAGTACCGAAAGACCCTCACGGAAGTTTGCGCGGATCGGCACCTCGATGATCTGACCGCTCGGGTCCGCCATAAGACCGCGCATACCTGCGAGCTGACGGATCTGGTTGGTGGAGCCGCGGGCACCGGATGTTGCCATCATAAAGATGGGGTTGATCGGGCTGAGGCGTTTCATAAGGGCACCGGTAACGAGCGCCTCGGTCTCCTTCCAGACCTCGATGACGCTCTTTCTTCTGCCCTCTTTTGAAAGCAGACCGATGCGATAGAGATTGTCTATCTCGCCGCACTTCTCGTCCGCCTGGGCGAGGTAGTCGCGCTTCTTCTCGGGAACGGTGATGTCCTGGAAGCCGACCGTAACGCCGCCGCGGGTGGAGTATTTGTAGCCCATCGCCTTGATGCTGTCTGCGACCTCACTGGTCATCGTGGGGCCGTGCTTTCTGTAGCAATGGTCGATGATGTTTGCCAGGTCGTTCTTGACGACGAGTTTATCCACCTCGAGGGTGAACATATCATCCGCCGTTTCGCGCTTTACATAGCCGAGATCCTGCGGGATGCCGTGGTTAAAGATGATCCTGCCGATGGAGGTGTTCATTATCTTGCGGTACTTTTGACCTTCGAACTCCCTCTCTATACGGATCTTGACCAGCGCGTGCAGCGAAAGTTTGCCCGTCTGGTAGGCCATCATAGCCTCGTCCTCGCTGGAGAACGCCCTGCCCTCGCCGTTGAGGATGCGCACAAGGCGCGGATCGTTAAGATAATTGCGGAGGTCTTCTTCGTCAAACTCCTTGACCTCGGCCCTCGCCTTTTCTACGAGCATCTCGGCGGCTTCCGCGTCGCGGAGCGCATAGATGCGGTGGATAATATCGTCCGTAATGTAGGAATCCACGAACTCGTCGTTTTTGAGGATCGCGCGAAGCGTCGTTCTGATCTCGGGATCGTACAGTTCGTCGCTGCGCATCGTGAGGTAGTAGCAGCCCATAACCATATCCTGGGAGGGGCTGATGACGGGCTTGCCGTCCTGCGGTTTAAGAATATTGTTTGCGGCGAGCATCAGGAAGCGGGCTTCCGCCTGCGCTTCAACGGAAAGCGGTACGTGAACGGCCATCTGGTCGCCGTCGAAGTCCGCGTTGTACGCCGTACAAACAAGGGGATGCAGTTTGATCGCCCTGCCCTCTACGAGCACGGGCTCGAATGCTTGGATACCGAGCCTGTGGAGCGTTGGCGCGCGGTTGAGAAGCACCGGATGATCGCGGATAACATCCTCGAGAACATCCCATACCTCGGGCTTTACGCGCTCTACCATACGCTTTGCGGACTTGATGTTGTGGGCGAGTTTGCGCTCGTTGAGTTCCTTCATCACGAAGGGTTTGAACAGTTCGAGCGCCATCTCCTTTGGCAGACCGCATTGATACATTTTGAGTTCGGGACCGACAACGATGACCGAACGGCCGGAATAGTCGACGCGTTTGCCGAGCAGATTCTGACGGAAGCGTCCCTGCTTACCGCGAAGCATATCCGAAAGCGATTTGAGCGGGCGGTTGCCGGGGCCCGTAACGGGCCTTCCGCGCCTGCCGTTGTCGATGAGCGCGTCCACCGCTTCCTGAAGCATACGCTTTTCGTTGCGAACGATGATATCGGGCGCGTTGAGTTCAAGCAGCCTCTTGAGGCGGTTATTGCGGTTGATGACCCTGCGATAGAGGTCGTTGAGGTCGCTGGTCGCAAACCTGCCGCCGTCGAGTTGTACCATAGGACGGATCTCGGGCGGGATAACGGGCAGAACATCGAGGATGATCCACTCGGGTTTGTTGCCGCTCTTCAGGAACGATTCTATGACTTCAAGGCGTTTTATCGCGTTTGCGCGTTTTTGGCCGCTCGAGGCTTCGACCTCCTCGCGCAGTTCCTTCGCGGTCTTCTCGAGGTCAAGCTGCATCAGAAGTTCCTTGATGGCTTCCGCGCCCATACCCGCTTTGAAGTTCTTTGCGCCGTATTCCCTCTGCGCCTCCCTGTACTCGACTTCGGTCAGCATCTGCTTATACTGAAGCGGGGTGTTGCCGGGATCGGTAACGACGAACGCCACGAAATACAGCACCCTTTCGAGGTTTCGGGGGGACATATCAAGCAGCATCTTCATACGGCAGGGAATGCCCTTGAAGTGCCAGATGTGGGATACGGGCGCGGCGAGTTCGATATGGCCCATACGCTCACGGCGCACCTTTGCCCTTGTTACCTCAACGCCGCACTTTTCGCAGACGACGCCCTTGTAGCGCACGCGCTTATAGCGCCCGCAATGGCATTCCCAGTCCTTGGTGGGTCCGAAAATGCGTTCGCAGAAAAGGCCGTCGCGCTCGGGCTTGAGGGTCCTGTAGTTGATGGTCTCGGGCTTTTTCACCTCGCCGTGCGACCATTCGCGAATCTTTTCAGGTGATGCAAGACCTATTTGGATCGCATCGAAGTTTGCAAGATCAAACATAATACTTTTCCCTCCCCGAGTTATTCTTCGTCGTTAATGTCATCGGGATCCTCGACAGTGAATCCGTAGAACTCATCCAGTTCCTCTTCCTCATAGGAATCGTCGCCATCGCTGTCGAAGCCGTCGTCATACTCTTCCGCATCGCTTGTTTTGCGTTTGGAATCGCCGTCGATATTGTCGTAGAAGCCCTCGATGGAGGAGTCGTCTTCCGTATCGTCGGCGATCTCGCCGATCGTGATCTCCTCGTTGTTCTCGCTCAATACCTTGATATCGAGGCAGAGGGACTGAAGTTCCTTGATGAGGACTTTGAAACTCTCGGGCACGCCGGGCTCGGGAACGTCCTCGCCGTTGACGATCGCTTCGTAGGTCTTTACGCGGCCGACGACGTCGTCGCTCTTGACGGTGAGGATCTCCTGCAGGGTGTTCGCGGCGCCGTATGCTTCGAGCGCCCAAACCTCCATTTCGCCGAAACGCTGACCGCCGAACTGCGCTTTACCGCCGAGGGGCTGCTGCGTAACGAGCGAGTAGGGACCGATGCTCCTTGCGTGGATCTTGTCGTCAACAAGATGATGGAGTTTGAGGTAGTACATATAGCCGACGGAGATACGGTTTTCAAACGGTTCGCCGCTGCGTCCGTCGTAGAGGATGGTTTTGCCGTCCTCGTGTTTGTAGGCGTCTTTGAGTTGGGCTTTGAGTTCCTCGTCCTCTTCGGAACGCCTGATCAGTTCAACAACATCGTCCGCGGTCATCTGCATCAGATCCTGCATCTTGGCATTGTCCTTGTTGGCCATTGCAAGAAGCATCTTGATATCCTCTTCGTCCGCACCGTCGAGAACGTGGGTCGCGACATTGAGGCCAAGCAGTTTTGCGGCTTTGCCGAGGTGGAGTTCGAGCACCTGACCGATGTTCATACGGGAAGGAACGCCGAGGGGGTTGAGCACGATCTGAAGAGGAGTTCCGTCCGGAAGGAACGGCATATCCTCTTCGGGAAGTATTCTTGAGATAACACCCTTGTTGCCGTGGCGGCCCGCCATCTTATCGCCGACGGAGATCTTGCGCTTTTGAGCGATATAGACGCGCACAAGTTCGTGAACGCCCGGCGACAGTTCGTCCTTGTTTTCGCGGGTGAAGATCTTGACGTCAACTACGACGCCGCCCTCGCCGTGGGGCACGCGCAGCGAAGTATCGCGGACTTCCCTCGCTTTTTCGCCAAAGATGGCGCGGAGCAGACGCTCCTCGGGGGTGAGTTCGGTCTCGCCCTTGGGGGTGACCTTACCTACGAGGATATCGCCCGAATGCACCTCTGCGCCGATGCGGATGATGCCGCGCTCGTCAAGATCCTTGAGCGCATCCTCGCCGACGTTGGGAATATCCCTTGTTATCTCTTCTTCGCCGAGTTTGGTGTCGCGCGCTTCGGTTTCGTGTTCTTCGATATGGAGAGAGGTGTAAACATCGTCGCGCACGAGTTGCTCGCTGATGAGTACAGCGTCCTCATAGTTATAACCTTCCCATGTCATAAAGCCGATGAGGATGTTTTTGCCGAGCGCGATCTCGCCGTTCTTGGTGGAAGCGCCGTCGGCGATCATATCGCCCTTTTCAAGGTGTTCGCCAACGGAAACGATCGGGCGCTGGTTGATGCAGGTGCCCTGGTTGGAACGCTTGAACTTGGTGAGCCTGTAGGTACGTTCTTCCTTGGTGGCGTCCGACTCGACGACGACCTTGTTTGCGGAAACGGAAGTAACCGTGCCCGCTTCCTCGCAGAGGACGAGCACGCCGCTGTCGTACGCCGCCTTGTATTCCATACCCGTTCCTACGACGGGCGCTTCGGTAACGAGGAGAGGTACCGCCTGACGCTGCATGTTCGAGCCCATCAGAGCGCGGTTTGCGTCGTCGTTTTCAAGGAAGGGGATCATAGCCGTAGCGACCGAAACGAGCTGCTTGGTCGATACGTCCATATAGTCGATATCGGTGGGGCGAACTTCGATGATCTGATCGAGCTGCCTTGCCACAACGCGCTCCTTCGCGAACCAGACCTCGCCTTTTTCGTTGACGACGGTGTCCTCGTTCGCCTGAGCGATTATCATATTGTTTTCCTCGGTCGCGGTAAGATAAACGATCTCGTCGAGGATACGCTTGTTTGCCTTATCGACCTTCCTGTAGGGAGCCTCGATAAAGCCGTACTCGTTGATCCTCGCATAGGTCGCGAGCGAGTTGATAAGACCGATGTTCGGACCTTCGGGGGTCTCGATGGGGCACATACGGCCGTAATGTGAATAGTGAACGTCGCGCACTTCGAAGGTCGCGCGGTCGCGGTTGAGGCCGCCGGGGCCGAGCGCGGAGAGCCTGCGTTTATGGGTGAGTTCCGCAAGGGGGTTTGTCTGATCCATAAACTGGGACAGCTGAGAGGAGCCGAAGAACTCCTTGATCGCCGCGGTAACGGGGCGGATGTTTATGAGGTTGGATGGCATCGCAACATCCATATCCTGGATGCTCATACGCTCGCGGACGACCCTTTCAAGCCTTGCAAGACCGACACGGATCTGGTTTTGGAGCAGTTCGCCGACGGAACGGATGCGGCGGTTGCCGAGATGGTCGATATCGTCGCAGGTGCCGATGCCGTAGGGCAAACCGATCAGATAACTTATCGACGCCACTATGTCCGCTGGGATGATATGCCTCGGGATGAGCAGCGCGATATTTGCTTTGAGTTCTTCTTTGAACTCGTCTTCGGTCTCGAAATCATTGCGTTTTTCGAGCATCTCGACGAGCGCGGGATAATAGACGCGCTCATTGACGCCGACCTCGATCGGATCAAAATCGAGATATTTCGCGGCGTCGACAAAGCGGTTGCCGACAACGCGGACGGATCTTTCGCCGACGGAAACATATACGCCCTCAACGCCGGAATCGGCAATGCGGATCGCGGTCTCGCGGTCGATGACGTTGCCTTCTTCCACGAGGATCTCGCCCGTCATAGGATCGGCGACGGTCTCCGCCGCGGTACGGCCGACGAGCCTCAGTTCAAGACCGAGTTTGTAGTTGAACTTATAACGACCGACGCGCGCAAGGTCGTAGCGTCTGTCGAAAAACAGCGAATTGAAGAGGTTTCTCGCGCTCTCCTCGGTGGGCGGTTCACCGGGGCGCTGACGCTTGTAGATCTCGATAAGAGCGTTTACGCTGCTTTCCTCGGCGGAAAGTTTGTCGCCCTTATCGTTTTTCCAAGTGGTGTCCTTTTCGATGGTTTTGACAAGGCGTTCCTCTTCGCCGAGCACCTCGAGGATCTGCTCGTTGGTGCCGTAACCGAGGGAGCGCATAAGCGCGGTGATATGGATCTTGCGCTGACGGTCGACCTTTGCATAGAGTATCTCGTTGCTGTCGGTCTCGTATTCGAGCCACGCGCCCCTGTTGGGAATGACCTGGGACGAGAAGAGATGGCGGCCCACTTTGTCGATATTTTCGGTATAGTAAGCGCCGGGGGAACGGACAAGTTGGCTTACGATAACGCGCTCTGCGCCGTTGATGATGAAGGTGCCCTGCTCGGTCATAAGCGGGAAGTCGCCCATAAAGACTTCCTGAAGTTTAACTTCGGAGGTCTGTTTGTTTACAAGGCGGATCATCACCCTGAGGGGAGCGGAATAGTTTACATCCCTCTCCTTGCACTCGGCGACGCTGTACTTGGGATGGTCCTTATCGATCGTATAACTGACGTACTCAAGCACCATACGCTCGGAGAAATCCGTTATCGGGAAAACATCCGCGAGCGCTTCGCCAAAACCCTGTTCAACGAATTGGCGGTACGAATCCTTCTGGACTTCGATCAGATCGGGCATATCGAGGATCTCGTTGATCCTTGAAAATGTCATCCTTGTCTGCTTGCCCATCTTTGCTTCATGCAACATTGTTTCACCCCTGACTTCTGCGTTTTTCTGCAGAGAAATTGATCGCGCTGTATTCGGACGATCGGCAAAACCGCTTGCCGCGCCCGCAGGATAGAACACATTTTTTCCGCAATTTCTGCAAAAAGCGGAAAATCACGCATTATACCCATAATAACATAGCACTATATTCTAACAAGCGCCCATTCCGCTGTCAAGTCCGATTTCGCCGGAAAATTAAAATATATTTTATGGCGCATAAAAAGAGCACGCATCTCTGCGTGCCCTTTGAGTTGTTTGCAATTAAACTTTACGCGCTGATACCGAGCGACATTCTCAACGAGGTGATCACGTCTTCTATCTGTACGCAGCCGTCCGCGTTGAGATCAGACAAAAATACTGTCATTTCATCCGCTTCGATGCAGCCAAGCGCTATGCGAAGCACTATTACCGTATCTTCGATGGTCAATTCACCGTTGCCGTCGGTATCGCCACGCATACCGTAGACCGCTTTGCAGACGGTATCCGCGTAAACGCGCTTATCGGCGTTCGTCCAGCCGAGGAACTCAACACCTTCGTGAACTGCGTGTTCGATCATAACGGGTTTGAAGCCCGAGGCGACGGTCTGCGTCGCAAGCACCTCGCCCGTTATGCCGTCCTCAAAAATGACGGTATGGGTATCGAGCGCATCGACGCCTACCGAGAACGGACAGACCCTTACGACGGAGAACTCATCGGTCGCGTCGGTAAGGCTGCTGCTTGCGTTTACGGCAGCGAACACTTCGTAGGCATAGTGCCCGTTTGCAAGCTGACCGAAGCGCAGAAGATTATTGATCTGCGAAGTTTCGATTTTAAACTCGCCCCTAACGTTCGGCTCGACCGTAACCGAATAGATGACGTTGCCGTTTATGTCGGTGATCCTGCCAATCACGCTCGTGATGAGGTGTTTTGAAACGATCCTCTCCGTAAGTGAGAACGATTTGCCGCTTTGAAGCGAGTCGGCGGGGGGCTTCGGAGCAATCACCTCAAGATCGTTTATATAGCCCGCGAACTCGATCGAACCGCGCTCCACATATCCCTGTTGACCGTCAACTTCAAGCCTGTACCAGCACTCACCGGCGGGATTGACGATTTCCGCATCGATGCCCACTATGCTGCCCGTTTGGATGCTACCCAAAACCGTCGAGCCCTGCCCCGCCGCTTCGGCGCACGGAAGCGTTAACAGCGCGGCATCAGCATTGACGATACGGCCGTTTACTGACGAAGAAACGCTTGTGCAATGATCGATATAGTTCTCGATCTCCGGCTGCGCGGGAACGGTATCCGGTTCGCCGCCCACATAGAGCGATATCCTGAAGATCTCGGGATAGCGGCTCGCAAGCGCAATGTCCGCGTTGCCCGCGGTATTGTTCAGCGAGTCCATGATGTATACCTCGCCTTCAAGCAGGCTCTTTGCATTATCCACAGCAATAAAGTGCTGCTTGTTCTTAACGTGGAGCACAACGAGTTTGTTCTGACGAACATAGTTCATTATGCGGTTCTGCACGGCTTGGCTCGAGGTGGAACCCGTGTAATAGTCCGCGCCCTCGTATTCAAGTCCGTCGATCATCTGCGCGACTTTGAACCAGTAAAGGTCGCCGTAAGGCGAAAAGCCGTTGTTCGCGTTGAGCCAGTTGACGAGCGTTGCTACATTGAACGTTTCGCTGTCCCTAAGTTTGCTCTTGATGATAAGTTTTGTGATCGAAGTAACAAGGCAGCCAATCTTCGCGACCGTTTTGCCGCTCGTGCTCATTTCGATCGAACCCCAGCGCGGATCCGCCTGGGCCCATTTTCTGTAATCTTCGCTGCCAAGCACAGTTCCATAACAATCGTCGCTTAAAATCTCAACCGGATCCTGTCCTTCCGCTGCGGAGAAGTTGTCATCTATGGAGGCAAACGAAGCCGGCATTACGACCGTTTGGGCGATCATAACTGCAGCAAGAAATATCAGCAGTATAAGCCTTTTTGCATTCTTCCTCATCGTGTATTTTCCCTTCCGATTTGAGTAAAGTGGCGCAATCATACCACTTTTTTCGAGCAATTGCAACCCCCCAAAACACGATTTTTCAAATCTCTATATATTTCGCGTTTGGTCGCGGCACGATTTTCGCAAAGGTTTTCATATTGGATTTTTCTTGATTTTACAAAGAAAAAAGCCCGCAAAAGCAGGCATTGATCCTTCGTTGAAAAATGGCACAAAAATCCATATAATATATTTTTTGTTATTTTTCGGGAGAATTGCTCGAACCTTGGGTCTCATCGGGGTTCAAATAGTGGTTTTGGGCGTTTGAAGTGCGTACATAGTACCAATCCTTTTTGACGCATTCGAGTTCGATGTCAAAGCTGCCGCTGTCCCTATCCGAGATATACCAACTCACCCTTATACGGCAGTTCGTACTATCCGTGCTCTCGCCCTCGGGCAGCGAAAAAGTGAATATCTTGCCCTTGCCTTCGGCGTAGACGAGTTCGTCCTCTTTATAGAAGTCCCCATCCCCCGCTTTCATCAGCCCGAGTTTGATGAGCGTTTCATTATCCGCCTGCATCATCGCCGCTCCGCCGTTTCTGCAGTACTCCGAAAGATGCTCGCGGATCGCCTCTGGGAACTCGTCGAAACTCCACCCTTCAAGTCGGAAGGTAAGGTATTCGGCCTTGGAGTGGTTGTCATCCTTTTTGCAGACCTTGGCGATCGCGGCGTAGAGCGCCGACTGTTCCATTGTCATATCCTTCGGCGCTGCAAACTTGTTGTTATCCGTGAACTCACCCGGTCTTGTCGAGCAGGCGGCAAACAGCATCAGGGCTGCTATCAGCATTATCGCCGCGGCGCGCGCACGCACAAAAAAAACTTTCCCGTTCATCATAATCTCCTTAGAGTTTTGACTCCGATTACATTATAATGCGTTTTCTCGGATAATGCAAACACTCTTTGATATGATTGACGGGAAAGTTTACTTTTTTCGTATCAGAAGAACTGCGCGACGATGATGACAGCGATGAAGTATGAGCAGGCTGATATGGCGCCGCCCGCGATCAGTTCCGTAACCGTGTGCCTTTTAAGACGTATCGAGGATGCGAATACAGGTATCAGCAACAAGAATCCGAGCACCCATCCGACGCCAAGTTGATGCGCGAGCATAGTGAACGGTCCGGTCGAGCCGCAGGCGTGCCCGCTTGCGCGGAATCTAAAAACGAAAGAGCAAAGCCCCATCAGAGCACCGGACATTATGTAGGTAAGATAGAGCGTAAGTTCCACCCGCGTGCCCCTCGCGAAGATGGCAAACAGCGTGCCCATGAGGTAGCCGACGATCGAAAACACGATGCTCAAACTGCGCTCGGTCTTACGACCGCGCTTTTTAAGCGACGGAACAAGTTTACATATCGGATACGAAAGCACCGGCAATATCGCAAGGGTGAATACCGCCTCAAAATAGCGGATAGGCTCCGCGAACGCCTTCTCCTTTAGAACGGCGTACAGCACCGTAACGAGCAACAGCGCCATTATCGGAGGAACGGTGATTATACGCAGCACCTTAGCGAGGCGCTCCTCTTTCGTTTTTGTTTTCGTATTTGACGCACCGCCGCCAAAGTTCGCGTTATAGGTCAATCTTTCCATAAGCGTATCTCCTTGAACTCATTTTTTTGCCCCGCGCCGATCCTTGGCGTGCGCCCGGCAAAACAGTTCATCTATTTATTACCACAAAGACCGCGAAAATGCACCCTACTCCTCATAAATCCGTTTCTACCGAGGCATTTTCAAATCGTAGAGTATAAAAAAAGCGATTCTACTATCCGTGGAGCGGCTGATACTCCCATCCGTATTAAGATGTTTTTTTATTACAAAAACCGCACTTGCTTTTTTTTGCATAATGAGATAAAATAATAATATGATCCAGAGAGATGATGAAAAAATCAAAAAAACGCTTGCGGCGAATCTTGCCTACTATCGCAAAGAGTGCGGATTGACGCAGGATGAACTCGCGGAGCAGATCTATTACTCCGGCAAATCGGTCTCCAAATGGGAGCGAGGCGACGGCGTGCCCGATATATGTGTACTCGTGCTTTTGGCCGACATCTTCGACGTAACGGTCAACGACCTGATCGCCGAAAAGCATAAGCGGCGACGGCGGGCGCAGCCACAGTTCGAGCGCAACATCATAACGCTGATGTCCCTCGCGCTCGTCTGGCTTATCGCTGCGGTAACGTTCTTCTTTCTTAAGATCACTGCTCCGAATCTCGAACGCGCTTGGCTGGTTTTCATAATAGCCATACCCGTGATGTTCATCGTGGCGATCGTGCTGACCGCACTATGGCACTCCCCCATACTCCACTTCGCCAGCATCAGCGGACTTGTGTGGAGTTTGGCGCTGACGCTGCACCTATTGTTCAGGATCGAGAATATGTTTCTCATCTATGTGATAGCTGCGGTGCTGCAGATAATAATAGTGCTTTGGTATTTACTGGTCAACACCAAACTCCTATCCGGCCTCTCCGCCGCGTGGCGGCTCTCGCCCAACAAGCAAAAGTCAAAACCTGCCGAGCCTTCCGCGAATAATGACGCGGAGCAGTCCTAGGATAAATTAAAAACCCAAAACGGCTCTCCGCCGCGCGGCGGAGAGCCGTTTTATTACCACAAACATTCTTATACTATAATAATAGGAAGAAACTTCCACCCACAGCCCTGTAAATAAGAGCCCGCATTGTTTGCGGGCCCAAAGTTAAACGGAGTTTCTGCTATTATATGGCACTCATCAAAGGGTATCCCTGTCCGCATCGAACGGCCTGAGCACCATAACGCGATCGTCGCCCAGGCTGCTCGGCTGGATCGTTGCATCGCACTGATTGATATTGTGGATGCGGCAATCCTTTGCGGCGTCCACAAACGGGGCAAGCGCGCAAAGTTCCATCTTTAGACGGGGCGTCTTGTAGTGCATCGGGATGACTACCTTGGGCTTGATGATGTTCGCAAGTTCACGCGCTTCAAAGTCGTCGATCGTGTATATAGCGCCAATAGGCACCATCATAATATCGATATCTGTGAGTTCATCCAACACTTCCACGGAAGGGATCGCGCCGAGGTCGCCGCAATGCAGTATTCGCATTCCGTCGATCTCGTAAGTGAACATAGTGTTCTTGCCCCGAATATTGCCGCCGCTGCGGTCGTGATCCGTTTCATAGCCTGCTATCTTGATGCCCGAAACCTCGTACTCGCCGGGGGTACGCAGGATGAGAGTATTGCTTTTAACAACGCTGATATTGTTATGATCGCTGTGATCGTGGCTGATCGTTACTATATTCGCGGATAATTGCGGCAGTTCATAGCCGATATGCGCGCCATAGGGGTCGGTCAAAACCGTAACGCCGTTTGCATCCGTCATCAAAAAACAGGAATGTCCATACCATCTGATCTTCATATTGTTGTGCTCCTTTACTGTTCTTGTACGATCCGTTTTTGGGCCAGTTCGAGGGCACGCGCTATCGCCGATGCGTGTCTGCCGCCGATGGCGCCTCTTGCGCAAACGTCGATTGCGGCGCGCGCCGCCGCCGTGAGATTTCTTTTCAGATCCTCGGCATCCGTATCAAAAAGCAAAAAACTCTTTGAAAGCGCATCGGCTGCCTCAGCTGAAATAACCGCCCTTTCCCTTGCACGGGCAAATGTGTTTACTCGCGCTATCGCATAATCGACGGCGCTCAGGTCTATCGCATTGTCCGGCGACGGGACAATGAGTTTTTTAGGCTGTTCCGCCTGCGGAAGTTCGGCGCAAATCGCCGCGCATCTGTCAAGGAATTGCTCCGAAACGAAGCAACAAAGCCATTCCCCTCGCACAACGGCACTCTTTAATATGCCTATGCCGCAATTCTGCGTCAAATACCTGGCGCTTTTCCCGTCTATATCGGAAGCCACACCGCCGATATAGACGGATATATGGCAATCCTTGCCCGGCATCTTGACCCGAGCGCCCTCGGTATCCTGCCCCATCGAGCGCAAGGCGGCAAGCGCAGCCTCGAGCATTATGGATGAATATCGACTCAAGCATTCCATAGTGCCGTCCGCATTCGGTTTTGCCTCTAAAAACCCTCTTTGACCGTACATTATTCTATAGTATACCACACATATTAGCGAAACGCAAATATTATATAGCAGGTATCCCGCAGTTTTTTTCTGCGGGATACCTTGTCAATAACGTTTAAAACCTGTTATTCTTTCTTTTTTCTGAAAAGAACTATGCCTACACCCACCGCGATAACGGCAAGACCGATACCTATCATACTTGCCGTGCCTGTAGGCGGCGCAGGTATGGGATCTATGGGCGCGGGGCCATCCGTGGGCTCCTCGGTAGGAGCCTCTGGGGGTGCCTCGGTGGGCTCGACCGTTACGGTCGCGAAAACGGTAAATGTTGCCGAGTTGCCGATAACCGCGGGATGTTCTTCGGCTATTGCCGGTACGGTAACAAGTGATAGCGCCATTACAAAAGCAATCACGAGTGATAAGATTTTTTTCATAATACGATCTCCTTCATTGATATTCAGCGCAAAGCCAAAAAACGCCATATCGTTTGGGTTTTGAAGTATTGAGCCCCCTAAACCCAATCGTATGAAACGGCATTATCAATAATAATATTATCATATCACATCATTTTCAATATTTCAACAATAATATAACAAAAAGAAGCCCCGCAAATCAGCGGGGCTTTTGCTGCGGCTAAGCCGCGTGGTCTAAACTATATGTGTCAGTCTTCCTTTTTCTTGAAGATAACAACGCCTGCGCCTGCCGCGATCGCCGCGATGCCTGCGCCGATCATGCTGATGGCACCGGTGGGCGGTACGGGCGGTACGTCATCGTCTAAGATAGCGATCTGACCGTCAACAACCGTATGATCAACGGGAGTTTCAACATCCTCACCAATGGGCATATAAACGAAGTCGACCTCTTTGATCTCGAGCGGGAATACGTCGCCGGGCTTTGCATCCTCGGATACGCGGATCGTTACGGTGAATACTTCACCGGTCGCGGCGATGTCTTCAGTGGGACTGAAGAAGCCGTAGCGGATGGAGCCTGCGATGGTCTCGTAGTCAAGAACATTACTGCCGCCCGCTTCCGTAACCGCGTTCATAACCGCGCCTTCGGTAATCGACTCGATGGTGAGCATCTCGGAGTTATAGTTGAGCCAAAGGGTGAGGCCGTTTGCCAGGTACTCGCCGTCGATGCTGAGGACTGCTTCCACAACGCCGCCGGGCTTGGTCTCGTATTCGCCAACCTTAATGGTTGCAGCCGCCTCAATGGGCTCCGCAGTGGGCTCCTCGGTGGGTTCCTCACTGGGTACCTCGGTGGGTTCTTCCGTAGGGGCCTCGGTGGGTTCTTCCGTAGGGGCCTCGGTGGGTTCTTCGGTGGGAGCCTCGGTGGGCGCCTCGGTGGGAGCCTCGGTGGGCGCCTCGGTGGGAGCCTCGGTGGGCGCCTCGG
>JAFYJD010000008.1 GCA_017538255.1 Clostridia bacterium
GGACACCTTGATTAAAAGTCAAGTGCTCTACCGGCTGAGCTAACGGGTCAAATCTGGCTGGGGTGGCTGGATTCGAACCAGCGTATGCAGGAGTCAAAGTCCTGTGCCTTACCGCTTGGCGACACCCCAACGGCGGCACCGAAGCGTCGCAGTTTTTAAAAATGGGGTGAGTGGTGGGTCTCGAACCCACGACCTCCAGAGCCACAATCTGGCGCTCTAGCCAACTGAACTACACCCACCGTGTTAAACTGCAAAAATGGCGCGCCTGCAGGGATTCGAACCCGGGACCTACGGCTTAGAAGGCCGTTGCTCTATCCTGCTGAGCTACAGGCGCATACCGTATATCCTGCCGCCGACAGATTAGTATTATACCAACGGGCGCATTGTTTGTCAACACCGCGCTATGCTTTTTTTATTTTGAAAAACAATATATTTGCCGTTTTGGCGGGGCAAATGTTTATGGAGACCGCATTTTCGTTCCAAGAGCGCGCGACAAACGCGCTTGGGGGCTTGCTTTGACAACGCCTATTTGATATAATAAAATGATTTTATATGCGGATGTTCCGCAGATCCAAGGAGCAAAGTTATGAGCATCGTTATTGACGGCAGAAAAACCGAGTTTGAGAGCGGCACGAGCATACTCGAATATGCAAAAAAACTCGGCTTCGAAACGGGGAACACGGCAGACAGGCCGCTCGCCGCGATCATAGGCGGCAAAGTATTCAATCTGATGTTTGCACCCAAGCAGGAATGCGAACTTTCGCTCCTGCGCTTTTCGGACGAGGAGGGCAGGCGCGTATACGAGCGCACGCTTCAGTTTGTTTTGATCCTCGCGATGCGCAAATTATTTCCCAAGGCGCGCGTTGTGGTGCAGTACTCGCTCGGTGAAGGCGTTTATATCAATATCAACAAGGTCGGCGGTCTTTCGGACGCGGATGTTGAAAGCATAAAGCGCGAGATGCGCGCGATAACCGACGCGGAGTATCCGTTCACAAGACGGCGTATGGATATCGATTACGCGCTTGATTTTTACTCCGGCGACGGGCAACTCGATAAGGCGGAACTTCTCAAATGGCGCAATTTCAATTATTTTGACGTCTACACCTGCCCCGAGTACAGCGATTATATGGACTATTACTACGGCGAGATCGCGCCGTCGTCAAGTTATGTTAAAGTGTTCGACATAAAGCGCATCGGCGATTCGATAATTATGCTTATGCCCTCGCGCGAAGACCCGCAGAGGGCGGCAGAATATGCGGAAAGCCCGCGTATGCTTTCGGTTTTCGAGCAGACCGACAACTGGGGCAGGCTGATGCGCGTATCCACCGTGCACGAACTAAACAACAGGGTGCGCGACGGAAGCATAAGGGAACTTGTGCGCGTCAACGAAGCGCTTCACGAAAAGAATTACAGCCGTATCGCGGATGATATCATCGCCAAAAACGCAAAGGCCGTTATGCTCGCGGGCCCGTCGTCCTCGGGCAAAACGACTTCCGCAAACAGGATAGCGACCCAGCTGCGCGCTTCGGGTCTAGACCCAGTTATGCTCTCGCTCGACGATTACTATATCGACAGGGACAAGATCGCGCGGGACGAAAACGGCGAACTTGACCTCGAACATATCAACACGCTGGATACAGATCGCTTTGCAAGCGACCTGAAGATACTGCTTTCGGGCGGTGAAGCCGAGATACCGCGCTTCAGTTTTATCACTCACAAGCGCGAGGGCTATGTGCCGCTCAAACTCCAGAAGGATCAGCCCGTCATAATAGAGGGCATACACGCGCTCAACCCGCTGATGCTCGGCGATATTGATCCGAGCCGTGTGTTCAGGATCTATGTTTCGGCGCTCCCGACGCTGAATCTTGACGACCACAACCGCATCAGGACGACGGATCTCAGGCTTTTGAGAAGGCTCGTGCGTGATTATGGAACAAGGGGCGCGAGCATAGAGCAGACCCTCGGTATGTGGGCGAGCGTGCGCCGCGGCGAAACGCGCTGGATCTTCCCGTATCAGGAGAATGCCGACCGTATCGTCAACACGACGCTCCATTACGAGCCCGCCGTTATGAAAAAGCATATATTCCCGATGCTGAACGATATTCAGCCCGAGAGCAAATATTATTACGCCGCAAGGTCGATAGTCAAATCGCTCAACTATTTTCTCGAAGCGGAAATCGAGGACGAGATACCGCCCACCTCGGTCATACGCGAGTTCATCGGCGGCAACAGTTTTTACAGAAAGGATTGATCCCGCGTATAGCGGAACAGGATAATGCATATAAGCGCAAAGCGTAAAAAAGCACTGATAAGGCTCTGTTTGGCGTTCATCATCGCAACGGCCTTTCTGACGGTGTTCTCAAAGAGTTCGTTTCTCTATCCGATGAACGATTGGGTGGATGTGAACTGCTTTATGACGATGGGCGCGTCGGTGTTTGACGGAAAGGTTATGTATAAGGACCTTTACGAGCAAAAGGGGCCGCTATTGTATTTTGCTTACGCATTTGCGACCTTTGTTTCGCCGACGAGTTATATCGGCGCGTATATCCTCGAGGTCGTCTGCTTTACATTTTTCCTTTTTTACAGTCTTAAACTCATAGAACTGTTCACGGGGGAACTCGACACACGCTTTTCGATAGGCACGATGGCGGCGCTTGCGCTGGCTGTTACGGTCGCGCCCGCGTTTGCCCACGGCGGGAGCGTCGAGGAGATGAGCCTGTTTATGATAGCATACTCGCTCTATCATCTGCTCCGCGCCGTAAGAAGCGGAAATCCGATCGGGCTTTGGCGCGTGTTTATGATGGGCGCATACGCCGCCGCCGCGCTCTGGACTAAGTTTACGATACTTGGCTTCTATTTCGGGCTCTGCCTTTTTATATTCTTCCACTATATGCGCGACGGCAAAAAGCGCAAGCGTCTGGTCGCTGCGGCGGCCTGCTTCCTCGCGGGGATGATAGTTATGTCGAGCCCGATCATCGCCTATTTTGCGGCGAACGGTGCGCTCAAAGACCTATACATAGTCTATTTTTACAACAATATCTTCATCTATTCGACCGCTTCGGGATACGGGCCGCTGATGACGGTCTACGGAGTGATTAGAAATATCGCAGTGGGGTTTTTGGAGAGTATGGTGCTGGACGCGCCCTGCACGTTTCTGCTTCTGATCGGTGCGTGTTATCTTACAAAAGAAAGAAAACGCCTTGGCTCGGAAGCCTCGGCGGTATTGACCTGCTTTGTTTCGCTGTCGGTATTCACCTTTATCGGCGGCATCTGGAACGCGGTCTATTACGGGCTGATCCTCTGCGGTTTCGCGGGCTTCGGCGCGGCGGGCGCGATAATGCTGTTCGATCTGAGGCGGCGAATCCCCGAGTTCCTCACAAATAAAAAAGGGAAACTCAAGCTCACGGGCATCATCTCCGCGATACTTGTTGCGGCGTTCTTCCTCAGCGGCAACACCTATCTTTTAAGGTATCGCAAATGGGATCTGCCGCAGTATAAGTTCGAGGCTATAATCAGCCGCAAAGAGAATCCAACGCTTCTAAACTACGGCTTCCTCGACGCAGGTTTTTACCGTGTTGCGGATATAAAACCTCAAAACCGATTCTTCTGCAAACTGAATATCGTTCTGCCGGAGATGATGCAGGAGCAGAACGATATAGTAGAAAACCACAAAGTCGATTTTGTCGTTACGAGAGGGAAACGCCTTGAGGAGTATGCCGTCGACTGTTCGGCGTATCGCTGCGTATGCCAGGCGACCTTCCGTTTTGAACTGCATAAGTTCACCTACTATCTATACATATTGAACGAAGAGTTCGAAGGCATCGAAACACCATAAAAACAGGAGATAAACTCATTTTCACTCCTCGGGGTCGATGGCTCCGAGGAGTTTTATAAGCGTTTTCGGCGTGGCGATGCGCTCTATGTCAACGCCCGTATAGTAATGCTTGAGTATCTCGGCAAAATCCGCGCCCCTCTGCGCCATAGCGTTTGCGCCGCATTGGCTCATCCCGACGCCGTGCCCAAAGCCCAAACAGGTGATAGTTACGGTATCGTCGGTTATAGTGAACTCGGCGTTGGTGCTTTTCAGTTTGAGCGCCTTTCTCAGTTGCCGGCCCGTTCGCACCGTGCCGCCGAGGCGGATGAGCGATATCCTGCCGCTGTCCGTGCGTTCCCAGATGTTAACATCCTTTTGGGGGTCGGTCATATAAGCGTCGGGGAACGCGGCGTTTATCGCGTCCACGAACTCGGCCTTTGTAAAGGTCTTGACGCTTCTGAATTGTGGCGCATTCTCCTCGCCCTCGCTTTCGACGGAAACTAGATACGGCAGCGCTACATTGAACACCGCCTCGCAGTCCTCGGTCCTGCCGCCGGACGAGGAGTGATAAAGCGCCGTTACGATCTCGCCGTTGCTGGTCAAAACGAGCCCTTCGGTCGCTTCGACTGCGCTCTTTATTTTGGAAAAATACTTGTCAAAATCCGCGCCCCAACGCTCATGCAGCGCGGTTTCGCTCAAAAACGCCTGACAGCAGGCGGAGTTTGTGCATATTGTATGTCCGCTTTTGCAGCGCACCTCGCCCTTCATATGCTTGAGCGCGAATGTGCGCGCAGCGACCGCCTGTGCTTTGAGTGCTTCGAGCGAATAGGATGCGGGCATCTCCGCCGCTGTAACAAAGGTTATGTATTCCTCAAGCGGCATCATCTCGGCGGTCGTACCGTTCCATACATCTATAAAGGCGTATTCGTCCGTGGGCTCGAGCGGGGGCAGCGGCTCATCGCCGGCGATCAGGTTGAGCCCTGATGAGATATTGGGCAACAGGTCGATAAACGCGGCGTCAAAGCCGGCGCTTTTTTTATCGCGCAAGGCGTTGCGCTTTGGCAGTAATACCGCCGCAAGCACGACCATTATAACGGCAAATGCCCGTACAAGTTTTTTGATACCGAAACCTTCCACGCCATATTCTATTTACTAAATGACATTATTATGCCATTATTAAAACAGGAAGTATGATTGCTTTGACACATTCTTTTGATATAATAATAGTGGCGAATAAAAACCAACAGGAAAGACTAACTATTAAAAGTCAACCCTTATTTTAGTAGTTGTGTCGATAACGCTCTCCGATTACCGCCGCCATTGACAAACAGCATTCAAATGCTGAAAAAAAGGATGCGAGGGCGACGGGAGAACAGGAAACAAGGTCC
>JAFYJD010000009.1 GCA_017538255.1 Clostridia bacterium
CGGTGTATCCGAACGGGGCGAGGCTTTATCTTGGTATTTTATTTGCCAAAAGGTATTGGGTCATTATATCACGAACGCAAGCGGCGGCAAATGGGTTTATATGTGCAGGGGAAAAGCCGCGCCGTCAAAGCGAGAGCGTGTTTTTTTGTTCCCGTTCAAATACGATCGGCAGCAGGCCCTTAAAACTGCCTGCTGTGCTCGACCGGTCGTTGATGACGGACACTACGCACCAGCCGTCCTTTGCAAGCGCGTTGATCTCATCCTCGGCATCCTTGACGCGCGAATGGATAATTTTGTATTCGTACACGGTTTGCTCCTTTCAGTCCTTTGCGTACAGCATCCCGACGATGCGGTTGGTAAGCCGCGTCGGAAGCGCCTTTGAAAGCGTGCAGAACAGTTTATACTTGACCCCGACGGAAGACAGGGGTTTCGGGTGCTTTTTTTTGGAGAGCGCGTACATACGCTTCGCGATCGCGGAGGGGGGCATACCGTTTTTTTCGTCCCTTTCCATCGTCGCGACGGAGCGGGTGAGCGCACCGTACGCCTCGCTGCCGCCGTCGTCCTTTGCGCGCGCATCGGTAAAGCCGGTCCTGATATCGCCGGGCAGCACCGCGCAGATCTTTATACCGTACGGGCGCACCTCGTTCGCGGCGGCGAGCACGAGCGCGTCGAGCGCGGCCTTGGTTGCGGAATAATACGCCTGAAACGGTATCGGCAGAACGCCCGCGACTGAACTTGTGATGATTATGCATCCGCGCCTTTTTTCGCGCATCGGCGTAAGCGCCGCCTTCATACACGCCGCCGCGCCGAAGAAATTGACGTCGAACTGGCGTTTTGCTTCGGCAATGTCGGTGAACTCCACAGCGCCCGAGATCCCGCATCCGGCGTTGCAGACGAGCACGTCAAGGCCGCCGGTTTCGCTCACGATACCGCTTATCGCCTCGGCAACGGCGGCTTCGTCCGTGATGTCGACGGGGATGCTGATAACGCCGTCAACGGGGCAGGGTCTGCGGCTGAGACCGTACACCCTGTCGCCCTTATTCAAAAACAGTTCGGCGGCGGCAAGTCCGATGCCGCTTGAAGCGCCGGTTATTGCGACGGTTCTTGTTTGCATAGTTATACTCCTAAAAAAGGCGGATATCAGTCCGCCTTAACAACTCTTTCTATGATGTCGAGCGCTTCGTCGAGCAGTTCGGTGGTCAATGTCGCCATATAACTGGTGCGAAGCAGGCTCTCGCCCGGCGGCGTCGCTGGGGGCAGAACGGGGTTGACGTACACGCCCTCGTTGTAAAGTTCCATAGCCTTGCGCACGGTGCGCATCTCCTCGTAGGTGTAGATGGGGATTATCGGGGTGATGCTGTCGCGGATCTTTATATCGCGCGCAAGAAGCCCTTGGCGCATATACGACGACAGCGCGGACAGTTTATCAACAAGTTCGGGTTGTTCCTTTAGGATGTGCAGCGCCTCTATCGCGGTTGCGCAGTTGGACGGGGTGATGCTCGCGCAGAAGATGAACGGGCGCGAGGTGTGGCGCACGTAATGCACGACGCGCTTGTCGGCAACCATATAGCCGCCGAGCGATGCGAGCGATTTGGAGAACGTGCCCATTATGATATCGACCTTGTCGGTAAGTCCAAAATAGTCCGCCGTACCCCGGCCGCCGCGGCCGAGCACGCCGAAACCGTGCGCGTCGTCCACCATAACCCGGGCATTGTATTTTTGCGCAAGTTCGACGATCTCGGGCAGTTTGCAGATATCGCCGCCCATAGAGAATACGCCGTCGGTAACGATGAGCTTGCCGCTGTCGGCGGTAACGCTTTGAAGCGCCGCCTCAAGATGCTCCATATCGCTGTGGTTGAAGCGTATGGTCTTTGCGTAGCTGAGTTTGCATCCGTCGTAGATGCTTGCGTGATTTTCTTTGTCGCAGAAGATATAGTCGCCCCTGCCCGTGATAGCGGAGATTATGCCGAGATTGCTCTGGAAGCCCGTCGAAAAAGTCATACAGCTCTCTTTTTCGAGGAAGTCGGCAAGTTCACGCTCGAGTTCGATATGCAGATCGAGCGTGCCGTTCAAAAAGCGGGAGCCCGAACAGCCGGAGCCGTATTTCTCTATCGCACGAACGCCCGCCTCTATAACGCGCGGGTGGCTCGTCAGCCCGAGATAGTTGTTGGAACCGAGCATAATGCGGCGCTTGCCTTCCATCGTAACGACAGGCCCCTGACGGGATTCGAGTTCGTGAAAATAGGGGTAGATGCCGGCTTCGATTGTACGATCGGCCAGTTCGACCTTGCACTTATCAAACAGATCCATAGTTTTCTCCGATAATTTGAATACGGAATGGCGGTTTGCCCGCCGCCGTCTAACTTAAAAATATAATACATTTCAGCCGTTTTGTCAAGGTGCGGCGAGCACGTTTAACGGATGAGCGCACCTGTATTCGCCGGATCGGGTATTTACAGGTCTTATTCAATGATAAATTGAAATCGGCTTCACGGCGCGGGTATTGCCCAAAAAAGCTGATATATGGTATAATAATCGGGTGGAGTCAAGCGCGCTTTGCTCCGCCAAACACTTTGGAACAAACCGAGAATACAGAAAGGAGACCGTAAATGAAAAAAACGCTAAGTATAATTATGGCGCTCATCCTTGCCTTTGCCGCCGTTTCCTGCACAGGAGGGAAGGGGAAGGATCAAACGGAAGTTCCCAAGGACCCTTACGCATATACGCTCGGAACGCCGGTCGAGTTTGATCCGGCGACCGCGGAAGAAATGTTTGAAACGCTCAAGGGCAGCGGCGAGGTGTATCAGTTTGTTCTTTATAAGCCCAAGGATTCGTATGATATGATCGGCAAGGCGGTCTACAAATACGATCCCTACCTTGCAAACAGCGAGATCGAGAAGACTCTCTTCAGGGATAAGTACTATCTGTCTGCGGCGTCGTACAGTTATTCGTGGGCGTTTGCGTCGGGTCTTGATACGTGGAATCCGGAGCCCGTGTCCGACCCCGCCGTTTTCGGCGCGTTTGAAGACCTGATAATGGGACTTGAACTGTATGAAACGACGGAGGAGCCGATCTTAAGGTTGACGGAGAACGGCGAGGATGTCATAAACCATTTTGTTAATTATTCCCTCGAAACGGTCGACGGAGAGATCACGGGATACCATATTTTCAACGACGGATCGGTGGTGGTTTACGGTCCGGATAAGTCCGGCGATGAAAGTGTGTGCAGAGTTGCAAAAACCAAGTTGAGCGAACAGGCCGTCGCATTCTTCTTCGTCGCGGCGCTTAACGTAACGACCCATACCCCGCCCGACTGCAATTATCACGTCGAAGCTTATGCCGATCACAATAATTCTCTGAAAATAAAAATTGGTGATGCCGAGATCGAACTTGAGGGCTCGGAATGCGTTGACTTTCTTGAACTGCTCCCGCACCAGAAAGATTCAAACTACGCCTTCGACTCCCATAGAATAATCAACGACGAGGTCGAAGACCACGGCACGGAGGTGTTGTCGTTTGGGGCGCCCTACACAATATATCCGTTCGTGCTCTATTCGGACGGCACGGTGATAGTGCATTACGACTATATCCGCGAAAACTGCGCTTATTTTCACGGCGCAAGCGGGCAGTACATCAATTATCTGACGGCGGATATGTATATCGTTTCCGACGAAAAATGCGATGTGAACGCCGTGCTGGAGTTTTTGAATAATAAGGCTTGACAATAGGGGACCTTTGGCGGATACGCCGGGGGTTCCTATATTTTTATAAACCCTTGATACCGTGAGCAAAAAATAGTAAAATAGTAAGGTAAGCGAAATAAAGCGGCTTTGCCGCCCGCGCCAAAGAGAATACCATACCAAATCATCACGGAGGGAAAAGAAATGGCACTTAAAACATTTGACGAACTCGTTACAAAGGTAAAATCCGGCAAAAAGAGCACCGTTGCGCTCGTATGCGCGAACGACGCGCACGCGCTTGAAGCGGTCATCGCAGCAAGCGATCTTGTAAACGCCGTTCTCGTTGTCGAAAAGGACAAGGAGGACGATCTTTACGCGCTTCTTAAGGAGCACGGCAAGACCCCCGAGGACTTCCGCATCGAGGTCGTTCCCGAGGATATGCATCCGAGCGTATGCGCGGCAAAACTCATCCATGCGGGCGAGGCGGATTTCCTTATGAAGGGCAAGATAATGACGGGCAACCTCTTAAAGGGTGTGCTCGCGCCGGAGGCCGAACTGCGTACGGGATCGCTGATGAGCCACGTTATGCTCTTTGAAGTACCCGGCTACCACAAACTTCTCGGCGTGACCGACGGCGGTATGTGCACCTATCCCGACCTTGAAAAGAAGGCGGGCATCGTTAAGAACGCGGTCGAGTTCTTCCACAAGATCGGCGTGGAAAAGCCCAACGTCGCGGCGCTCTGCGCTATCGAAACGGTCAACCCCAAGATGCAGGAGACCGTCGACGGCGCGGAACTCAAGCGTATGAGCCTCGAAGGCGAACTCGGCTCCTGCTATGTCGAAGGTCCGATCAGCTACGACCTTGCGATGGTGCCCGAACTCTCCGAGGTCAAGGGCTACACCGAGTGCCCCTGCTGCGGCGACTTCGATATCCTGCTCGTGCCCGAGATCGTTGTGGGCAACGTGCTCGGCAAGTGCCTCACCTACACCTGCGGCGGCAGGATGGCGGGCCTTATCATGGGCTGCAAGGTGCCGATCGTGCTTACGAGCCGCGGCTCCAGCGCCGAAGAAAAGTATTACAGCCTCGCTATGGGCGCGGGCTTCGTGGGTGAATGACGATGAAAAGGATACTCGTTATCAACCCGGGCTCGACCTCTACCAAGATCGCCGTTTTTGACGACGATAAGCAGATAATGGCGGAGACCATCCGCCACCCGCTCGACGAGGTCAAGGCGTTTTCGTGGGTCATGGATCAGTTCGATTACCGAATGAAACATATCGAGGAAACGCTGAAAAATAAAGACATCGACGTCAACACACTCGATTGCGTTATGGCGCGCGGCGGGCTTCTGCCCCCCGTTCCGAGCGGCGCGTTTGAGATCAACAAAGAGATGATCGACTATTTTTATGCGGCAAAGGTGGACGTTCATATCTCAAACCTTGCCTGCGTGCTTGCGGACGCGATCGCGCGCCCGCTCGGCATCCCCGCAATGGTCTACGACCCAGTCGCCGTGGACGAACTCGAGGATGTCGCGCGCATCACCGGTATGCCGGAGATCAAAAAGGCGAGCCGAGGCCACGTGCTCAACAGCCGCGCGATGGCAAGAAAATGCGCCGAGGAGATACTCGGCAAAAAACTCGAGGACTGCACGATAATCGTCGATCATATCGGCGGCGGCTGCTCCACGTGGCTCGTGCATAAGGGGCGCTGCATCGACTGCTACAGCGACGACGACGCGGGCTTTGCCCCCGAGCGCTGCGGCAGGATACAGGCGATGAATCTTGCGATGCTCTGCTACTCGGGCAAGTACACCAAGGAAGAGATGAGCCGCTATATCCGCGGCAAATCGGGGCTTTCCGCTCTGCTCGGCACGAGCGACGCCGTTGAGGTCGAAAGGATGATCGAAAACGGCGACGAAAACGCCAAACTCGTCTATGAGGCAATGGCAAGGAGCCACGCAAAGGGAATCGCGGATCTTGCAAGCGTCGTATGCGGCAAGGTCGACCGCATCGTGATAACCGGCGGGCTTGCAAACAGCAGGATGCTTATGGATATGATCCGTCCCCACGTTGAATGGATCGCTCCGATGCAGGTCATGGCGGGCGAGTTCGAGATGGAAGCGCTCGCCGCGGGCGGTCTTCGCGTGTTGAACGGCGAGGAGAAGGCGCATATTTTCAGCCTGGGCGCAAACAATAACGAAAACGCAAAAACAGAAAAAAAGGAGCCTAAAATGGAGATAGTTCTGACAAACGAAAACTTCGATAAAGAGATAAACGGCGATACGCCGATACTGGTCGATTTCTGGGCAAGCTGGTGCGGCCCCTGCCGTATGCTTGCGCCCACGATCGAGCAGATCGCGCACGAGTCGGACGGCAGTTACCGCGTCGGCAAGGTCAATGTGGACGACTACAAGGAGATTGCAGCGCGCTACGGCATCCAGAGCATACCCACGCTGATCGTATTCAAAAACGGTGAGGAGATACGCCGTGAAATGGGCGCCAGACCCAAAGCCGCGGTGCTCGAAATGCTGAAATAACGGCGCTTTTGCCAATATAAAAACGCCAAAGGATCCGGAAATACAAAGGGCATCCCCGGATCCTTTTTTACCTTTGCGCGAGATAGATAAGCGACAGGCAGAGCAGTATCACCGCCAATACAAGAAGCCATTGTGGCGCGATGAACAAAAGCCCGGCAAATGCGCCAAGGGCAACGATGCACGCAAGAAGCCGCATCGCCGCGCGGGAAAACTGCCGCTTGCGCCAGCGCGCCTTTCGGGGGCAGGGTCGAAAACAAAATATCATATCGGCCTCCGTTTTATAAGCATTTATAGGCTTTTTTGCGGCGTATAAATGCATGGATCGTCAATAAAGCATATTCGCTACCGCCACCGTAATTGACACACTTTGATAAAAAAATCAAAAAAGGTAAAAATACCGATAATTAACTATTGAAATGTTGTATGCAATAATGGTAAAATAAAGGGTAAGGTTATCGCTTGCCGTGTGCAGGCGTTAGTTTGTGCAAATCGCCCAACGGGTTTCAACAGGAGATAATATGGGTCTTTTTGAGTTCAATGATGTCGGTATCGATCTCGGCACATCAAGCGTTCTTGTTTTTGTTAAGAACAAGGGCATAGTTCTGCGCGAGCCGTCCGTTGTGGCGGTCGAAAAGATAACGGGCAGGATCTATGCCGTCGGTGAGGAAGCGCGCAGGATGATCGGCAAAACGCCGAATAAGATCCTCGCGATCCGTCCGATGCGCGACGGCGTTATTTCAAACTTTGACATAACCGAGCGTCTGCTCCGTTATCTGCTCAAAAAAGTCGTCGGCTCAAAACTTTTCTTTAAGCCGCGCGTAGTCGTTTGCGTACCCTCGGGCGTAACCGAGGTCGAAAAGCGTTCCGTAATTGAGGCAACGGAGAACGCGGGCGCAAGGCATACCTATCTGATCGAGGAGCCCATCGCGGCGGCGATCGGCGCGGGCATCGACATCACCCAGCCCCAGGGCAATATGATCGTCGATATCGGCGGCGGCACTACGGACGTTGCGGTCATTTCTCTCGGAGGCAGCGTACTCAGCGATTCCATCAAGGTCGCGGGCGATAAGTTCGACGACGCGATCGTGCGCTATATGCGCAAAAAGCACAACCTGCTCATCGGCGAAAGCACGGCGGAAGAAATGAAGATCCGCATCGGCTGTGCCTATCCGCGCAAGGATCAGATCTATATGGACGTTAAGGGCAGAAACCTCATCTCGGGTCTGCCGCAGCAGCTCACCGTCGGCTCCAACGAGATGATTGACGCGCTTGAGGAGCCGCTTCAGTACATCCTTGAGAGCGTTCGCAACCTCTTTGAAAAAACGCCCCCCGAACTTGCGAGCGACATCGCCGAAAACGGCATCTGTATCACGGGCGGCGGTGCGCTTCTCTACGGTATCGACAGGCTGATCGCGGAGCATACCAAGGTGCCCTGCTATATTGCCGAGGATCCCATCTCCTGCGTCGCTATCGGCACGGGCAAGGTGCTCGACAGCCCCGATAAGGCGTACGCGAACGCACTCTACGATTACAGGCGCGGTGATTACTTCGAAGCGTAAAATACCGATACACACAGGCGGCGGGGCAACTTGCCGCCTTACTTATGAAACCATCAAAGAGGTGCATTATGGCTATCGACTATAAAAAACTCCAAAACGGCAGCGATATCCGCGGCGTGCTTATCGATATTCCGGGCGGCAGACCCGTAGATCTTACCGAGGAAAGCGTATCCAATATCGGCGCGGCGTTTGCGCTGTACGCGGCAAAAAAACTCAACAAAAGCATCGGGGATGTTCGCATCGGCATCGGCCGCGATTCAAGACTCGACGGCGATAAACTCGTTTCGTGGCTGATAAGCGGCATCACCCTCACGGGCGCGAGCGCGTTTGACGGCGGTATGGCGAGCACGCCGGCGATGTTTATGTGCTGTGTGAACGAACTCCGCTTTGACGCGGGCATTATGGCGACGGCGAGCCACCTGCCGATGGAGCGCAACGGCATGAAGTTCTTCATCGGCGCGCCGGAGGGCGAAGACGAGGCGCTCGGCGGACTTGAAAAGCAGGATATCTCCGCTATACTCGAAATGGCGCAAAAGGCGGAGTTCACCTGCGCGAAAACCTGTGGCAGGATCGAAAAAACCGATATTATGACCCCGTACATCGAGGGGCTGAAAACAAAAATACTTGCTTCGCTCGGCGAAAGCGCGGACGCAAAGCCGTTCGCCGGGATGCGCATAGTCGTGGACGCGGGCAACGGAGCGGGCGGCTTCTTTGCGACCCGTCTGCTTGCGCCGCTCGGCGCGGATATCACGGGCAGCCGCTTCCTCGAGCCCGACGGGCGTTTTCCGAATCATCAGCCCAACCCCGAAAACGAGGAGGCGATGAACAGCATAGTCGAAGCCGTGGAGACCTCAAACGCGCAGCTCGGCATCATCTTCGATACGGATGTGGACAGGGCCGGCGCGGTGCTCCCGAATGCGGGCGGCGGTGCGATCGCGCTTGACCGCAACCGCCTGATCGCGCTTATGACCGCGATACTCGAAAAGGAATACGGCAAAATAACCATCGTTACCGATTCGATAACCTCAACGGGGCTTGCGGATTTCATAAGCGAACTCGGCTGCCGCCACCACCGATTCAAGAGGGGCTACCGCAACGTTATAAACGAGGCAAAACGCCTTATGAGCGAGGGCGAAAACGCCATCTTCGCTATGGAAACGAGCGGGCACGGCGCACTTTTTGAGAACTATTTCCTTGACGACGGCGCTTACATCATAGTAAAGATACTCGTCGAGTTCGTGCGCGCGGCAAGGCGCGGCGAAACGCTCGCCGATCTCATCTCGACCCTTGCCGAGCCCGTGGAAAGCACCGAGGTCAGAATGAATGTAAACACCGAGGAGTTCGCCGCCTATACCGAGAAGGTGCTCGAAAAGGTCAAGGCGCATTTTGCGGAGAAGGAGGGCTTCTTCCTCGTTGAGCCCAATTTCGAGGGCGTGCGCGTGGGAGCGGACAAGAGCCGCGGCGACGGCTGGTTTTTGATAAGGCGAAGCCTGCACGATCCGCTGATGCCGACCAATCTTGAGAGCAATTCCGAGGGCGGCGTTAAAAAGCTCGCTCAAGCGCTCGATGAAGCCCTGTGCGAATTCGATCTGCTCGATACCGAGGGCCTGAAAAAGCTTATCCGATAATAAGGAAAAAGGAAAGAAAAGGAAATGTTAATTGCAATAATAGGTGAAAACTGCGCGGGAAAATCCACGCTTGCCGAAGCGGTGAAGGCCGAACTCGGCGGCGAGGTGATAACGGGCAAGGATTACCTTCGTATGGCAAAGAGCGAATCGGAAGCCGAAAAACTCTTCCGCGAAAAACTTAAAAGCGCCGCGGAGGAGGATGAGGATATCATCTATGTTATTTCGGAAAAGGCGCATATCGCTTTGCTGCCCGATGGCGCGGTGCGCGTGCTCGTTTACTGCGATCTCGGCGTCATCAAGGAACGCTTCCGTGCGCGTATGCGCGGAACTCTGCCGCCACCCGTTGAAAAGATGCTCGAAAACAAGCACGGCGCTTTCGACGGCGGCGACTACGAATACCGTTTCGACGGCGGCGGGGAAGACGCAGAGGCATTTGCAAAAAAACTCAGCACGGAGTTTAAAAAATGACAAAACTTTTCGATACCCACGCGCATCTGAACGACGAGGCGTTCGATGCGGACAGGGAGCAGGTCATAGAAAAACTCGGTTTGTGCGGCGTTGAGCGCGTTATAGACGTTGCCTGCGACGTGCGCACGGTCGACAAAACGCTTGCGCTTGTTGAAAAATATCCGTTCATCTACGGCACGGCGGGTATGCATCCGCACGATGCTTCCGCGATGGATAATTCGCTGATGGACAGGCTGAAAGAGGTGCTTTCAAATAAAAAAATGCTCGCGCTCGGCGAGATAGGGCTCGACTACCACTACGATTTTTCGCCGCGCGAAGTGCAGCGCAAATGGTTTGTCGAACAACTCGAACTTGCGCGCGAACTCGATCTGCCCGTCACGCTCCACATCCGAGAGGCGTTCGGGGACTGTATGGAAATACTGAAGGCGCATAAGAACGGGCTTCGCGGCGTTATGCATTGCTACTCCGGCAGCGTGGAGACCGCATACGAATGCCTCGATCTGGGGCTCGCCTTCTCATTCGGCGGAGCAATAACCTTTAAAAACGCGAAAAAACCCATAGAGGTCATCGAAAAACTGCCGATCGAGAGCATCCTTTTGGAAACCGATTGCCCGTATATGACGCCCGTGCCGCATCGAGGGGAACGAAACGATCCGAACTTTATCGGGCTCGTTGCGCAAAAACTTGCCGAGGTGCGCGGTATCGGCGCGGACGAAGCGGCGCATATCACCTATCAAAACGCCGAAAGGGTTTTTGAGATGCACCGCAAAGCATAAACAAGAACAACCGAATGATCACAACAAAAAACCCGATCCCCGAAGCAACGGAGAGCGGGTTTTTGTTATCGGATTCAGTCGGTATGGAGTTTTTTGACTTCAAGATACAGGAGCGTACAGAACAGCGCCGAAACGGGGAGCATCACGGGTGCAAGCACGGACG
Source organism: Clostridia bacterium (assembly GCA_017538255.1). Lineage (GTDB taxonomy): Bacteria > Bacillota > Clostridia > Christensenellales > CAG-138 > PeH17. The sequence goes on from JAFYJD010000009.1 coordinate 10,812, forward strand.
GGGGATAGAGCCAGCCTATCACGATAGCGATCAACGGTATCAGGATCGAAAAGATGAGGTACGCCTTTGAGCGGTACAGCCACGCAAATGGCAGCAGATGCGCGCCGGAAACTATCGCGATCATCATCAGCATCTTTTCCGGATAAACGTAAAACGCCCAGACCGAGATCGGTATGTAGAGCATCTGTGCAAGCGCGATCATCAGCGCGAGCGTCATCAGCGGCTCGCTCGGGTCGGAAAACTTGACGCGGATCAGCCGCGCATAGATCTGTGCAAAGAACGCGAACAGCGCCGCGCATATGACGCAGAGGATGTTCCGCGTGCCGAGGCTCAGCGGCAAAAAGTTGATGAGCGTATAAAGCGCCCAGGTAGTCACGGCCGTCATAATGAAATGGAGCCCCTTTTTCTGACTGCGGGAGATATCGCCGCGAAGTTCGTCGATCACCGCTTGCTTTTCGGAAACAGTTTTCATATTATGAACCTCTTGATTTATAATCGTTGAGTTTTTTTGTGTACACGTCGCCCTTCTTGGCGAAGTGGAATCGATCCAAAAGCACGCAGGCAAGATAGCATATGCCGACGATGCCGATGAAACTGAGCACCTTTAAGACCGTTGTTCCGTCCGCCGTGAATATGCCCGAAAGATAGAAAAACAACAGTTCAAACGCGCTGAACGTGATAAAAAAGCCCGTGAGCCGCCCAATAAAACGCATCTTTTTGAACGGAAAAGGCGAAAACCACAAACTGAACAGCAGCGCCCCACCGAACGCGAAAAGAAGGAGTTTTGCGAGCGTGAGCGTATGTACCGACGCCCTGCCGTGAGCAAGAAGCAGCGCGGTCAAAAGTATCGTCAGCCACGCCGCACCAAACGAAAACCCGTTTCTGAGCCATACAAAAAATGTAGAGATATCGGTTTTTGAATACTTCATAATCTGTTCTCCATAAATTAGATCTCCAGGATGTCGCGGAGCCGCTTGGCATACGAACGCGAGATGATGAGCCTTTCGCCGTTGTCGAGCGTCGCAAGTATAGTTCGGTTGAGTTGCGGGCGAAGCGACTTGACCCTGTTCAGATTGACGACGGCGGATTTGGAAATGCGCAAAAACCCGCCGGAGGATAGTTTTTCCTCTATTTCGTAGAGCCGCAGTTTGACGTCGAGCACCGCATTCTCCGTATAAAGAAAGGTGCGCTCGTCGACCGTTTCAAAATACAGGATATCCGTTGTATCGACAAATACCCGCTCTTCGCCGTTCGTCGCGGCAAGGCGGCTGTCGAATCGCTCGATATGCGCTTTCAGGCGCAGTATGTCCGCGTTCGAGCGTGCACATTCGATAACGACCCTCGTTTCGCCGCAGTTTTCAGTGATGATTATTTCCATTTCGCACCTCCTTGGTGCCATTCTACTAAATGATTTCGCGCTTTTCAATAGCCTCGCGGGTAAGTGGTGCGCGGCTGCGGGCAAGTTGCCGTAAAAGCCGCAAAACTCATTTTAAAACAAAAAATGGGGGGCGTTTTGCGTCCCCCGAATGCCCTTAAGGCTGTTTTTTTATAAAATGTATCGCTTCCGATCCAAAGCGACCCTTGGGCGAAAGTATGTCCTTCAGCCCTTCCGTAACGTACATCCCGCCGCTTTCGAGTATGAAAACTGCGTCAAAATCCGAACTGTTTCGGTAGAACTCGACCGCATTTTCAAGCCCCATAACATACAGCGCGGTCGAAAGCGCGTCGGCGAGCGTGCCGCTTGACGAAACGACCGTGACGGAGGCAAGACCGCTGTCTGCGGGGCGCCCGGTCTCGGGATCGATGATATGGCAGTAGGTGATGCCGTCAAGGGTGAAATTGCGCTCATACCCGCCGCTTGTTATGACTGCGCGGTCGGAAACGGCGAGTATCGCGGCATACCCGCCCGCGGGGTCGTTTATAGCGATATTCCACGCTTCGCCGCTCGGTTTTTTGCCGAGCGCGTGTACATTGCCGCCGAGGTTGATCACGGCGCTTTCAACGCCCTCGGCCTTGAACAGTTCAACGAGCCTGTCGGAGGCATAGCCCTTTGCGATGCCTCCGAGGTCGAGCATAAAGCCTTCGGGCAGGGCGATCCTTCCGCCGTCGGTCTCAACGGCGCGGTAGTCGACCTTTTTAATAAGCGCCGCTATCTCGTCGTCGGTGGGCACGCGGTGTTCGCCAGTCGTAAAGCCCCACGCGTGAACGAGGGGATAGACCGTCGGATCGAACGCGCCGCCCGTTCTTTCGGCAAGCGCGAGCGCCGTTTTGATGATGTTAGCCGTGCTTTCGGATACGCTCAAAGCGCCCGCTTCGTTCAACTTGAAGATCTCGCTGCCCGCGTCCGTAACGGAGAGCGCCTTTTCGATATCCAAAACCGTCTTCTGCGCCGTGTCGAGCGCATCGGCGCTCCCGTAGAGGGAGATATCCATGACCGTATCCATCGCAAAGAAGGTCAAACTTCGCTTTTCGTCCTTTTTGCAGGCGGGCGCGCCGACGGCAGAAGCCGCTATGACGGCGGCAAAGAAAACGGCAAAAAGCCGCGCCGTTATGCTTCTTGCGGCGAAACCGCTTTTAGATAGACCACTCATTCCTTTTCGGTCCTGCAGTATTTGCAGGGCTCGACCTTCGCAGGGGTCTCGGCGTTCTTGGGCGCGGAGCCGCCGCGATTCTTCTCGGCGAGTTCCGCCAGTTCAAAAAACTTGCCCGTAACATGCGCATAGCCCGCCTCGCTGTGGGGCAGGGTGCACTTTGAGCAATCCTTTATGCCTGTTTCGCTGTAGGTAAAGCCGCCGCCGCATTTATCGCCCAAAGCGTACAGCGGACAGTAGCAGAAAAGGCAGTTGTGGAAGCCGTTTTCGGGCAGTTTGTGGCAGGGGAAGAACTCGCATTCCCTGTTCTGGAAATACGCGTAATGCGGCTGCCCCATATTCGGGAGTTTGGTGAGGTCGATTTTATGAAGTTTCTTTTCGGGCATAGCAGGACCTTTCTTATCTAGTTAATAGTGAATAGTTAGCGGTCATACCGCCAGCGCGTCCTCTCTATCCAGATACTCGCACGCGGCGATCGCGGCAACGCCGCCGTCCGCGCCGGCGGTAACGAGTTGGCGCACGGCCTTGGTGCGGCAGTCGCCCGCAACGAACACGGCGGGGTTTTTGGTGCGGCAGCTTTCGTCCGCCGCGATAAAGCCGCTTTCATCGAGATCAACGAGCGATGCGAACGCCGAATTGTTGGGCTCCTGACCGATCGCAACGAATACGCCGTCCGCTTCAAGCACGCGCGTTTCGCCCGTGAGTTTGTTTTCCACAATAAACTCACCGAGCGCGTTTTCTCCGCGCACGGCCTTCGGAACGCTGTTTAAAACAAGTTCGATGTTTTCGCAGGAGTTCAGCCCCGCGACAACGTGCTTCTCCGCGCGGAACTCGTCGCGGCGATGAACAAGGTAGACCTTTTTTGCGAGTTTTGAAAGATATACGGCGTCCTGCACGGCGGTGTTGCCGCCGCCGACGACCGCAACGGTCTTGTCCTTAAAGAACGCGCCGTCGCAGACCGCGCAGAACGAGATGCCGCGGCCGATGAACTTTTCTTCGTTCTCGATGCCCATACGGCGGTGCTTGAGCCCGGTCGCGATGATTATCGAACGCGCGGTATGCTCGCCGTATTCGGTCTTTAAGGTAAAGGTCCTGTCGGGATTCTCGTGAACGGCGGTAACGGTGTCGACCTCGACCTCCGCGCCGAGATTCATAACCTGCTCAACAAGTATGTCGGACAGTTCCGTGCCGCTCATCGGCTTTGCAAAGGGATAGTTCTCCACGTGTGGCGAAAGCACTATCTGCCCGCCGAAGGTCTCCTTTTCTATCAAAAGCACGCTCCTGCCCGCGCGCCGCGCATAGATCGCGGCGGTGAGTCCAGCGGGACCCGCGCCGACTATGATGATATCGTACATAACTGCTCCTTTCGTGTTTAGGGTTTTATCCATTATACACCGAACCGCAGTTCCCGTCAAAGGAAACTGCGGCTCGGCTGGAAGGGTTTTTACATTTGGCTTACTGCCTATATCGAAAAGATCATTCGTTAACGGCTTTTTCGCTCTGTTCGCGGATGAAGCGGTTTATGCCGCCCACGCCGGTGTAGGATTCAAAGATGCCGCCGCTTACAGCAACGAGGGTGGGCGCCTGATTGACGCCGAACTTCAGCGTGAGTTCGGTATTCTCCTCGGCGTCGACGGTATCGTAGGCAAGGCCCGCTTTGTCGAGCATCGCCTTTGCCGTCCTGCAGTTGGGGCAGGTCTTGGTGGTGAACAGAAGCAGTTTTTCGGGTTTGCCCGAGATATGGGCGTTTGCGGCCTCCGCTTTTTCGGCAAGGATGCGCTTGTGCTCTTCAAAGTCGAGCATCGTGTATTCCTTGCGCTCCTTGAACTCCTGCACCTTGCCGTCGTTCCAGTTCTGGATCGGGCGGTAGTAGCCGGTGATGCGGCTGTTGACCTCGGTTTTGGAGCCGCAATGCGGGCAGGTGTACTGCTCGCCGGCGAGATAGCCGTGGTTGCGGCAGACAGAGTAGGTGGGGCTCATCGTGTAGTAGGGCAGATGATAGTTGTCGGCGATCTTGCGAACGAGGGTCGCCGCGCTCTCCCAACTGGGCAGTTTTTCGCCGAGGAAGGTGTGGAATACCGTGCCCGAGGTGTACAGGGTCTGCAATTCGTCCTGAATGTCAAGCGCCGCAAAGATATCCTCGCTGTAGCTTACGGGCAGGTGCGAACTGTTGGTATAGAAGGGGGTGCCGCCCTCCTCCGCCGCGGTGATGATCTCGGGGTAGTGCTTCGCGTCGTACTTGGCAAAGCGGTAGGCGGTGGACTCCGCGGGGGTCGCCTCGAGGTTGAACAGTTCGCCCTCGTATTTCTCCTGGTAGTCGGAGAGGCGGTCGCGCATATGGTTGAGCACGGTCTTGGTGAACTCCTGCGCCTTCTTGTCGGTAAGGTCGGCGCCGATCCACTTGGCGTTGAGACAGGCTTCGTTCATACCCACGAGGCCGATCGTGGAGAAGTGGTTGTCAAACGAGCCGAGGTAGCGCTTAGTGTAGGGGTACAGACCCTCGTCAAGCAGGCGGGTGATGACGGTGCGCTTTACGTGCAGACTGCGCGCAGCAACGTCCATAAGGTGGTCAAGTTTTTTGTAGAACTCCGCTTCGTTCTCGGAAAGGAACGCAAGGCGGGGCATATTCAGCGTAACAACGCCGACGCTGCCGGTGCTTTCGCCGCTTCCGAAGAAGCCGCCGCTCTTTTTGCGCAGCTCGCGAAGGTCGAGCCTGAGGCGGCAGCACATCGAACGGATGTCGCTCGGCTTCATATCGCTGTTTACGTAGTTGGAGAAGTACGGCGTGCCGTATTTTGCGGTCATCTCAAACAGGAGCCTGTTGTTCTCGGTGGGAGACCAGTCAAAATCCTTGGTGATGGAGTAGGTGGGGATGGGGTACTGGAAGCCGCGGCCCTGCGCGTCGCCCTCGATCATCGTTTCGATGAACGCCTTGTTGACCATATCCATCTCTTTTTTGCAGTCGCCGTAAGTGAAATCCATCTGCTTGCCGCCCACGATAGCGGGGCAGTCGCGCAGATCGTCGGGCACCGTCCAGTCAAGGGTGATGTTGGAGAACGGCGCCTGCGTGCCCCAGCGCGAGGGGGTGTTCACGCCGTAGACAAAACTCTCGATGCACTTTTTAACGGCGTCGTAGTCCAGATTGTCGGTGCGTACAAAGGGCGCGAGGTAGGTGTCGAACGAGCTGAACGCCTGTGCGCCCGCCCATTCGTTCTGCATAATGCCGAGGAAGTTGACCATCTGGTTGCAGAGGGTGGAAAGATGCTTCGCGGGCGAGGATGAGATCTTGCCCGAAACGCCCGAAAGCCCCTCTTCGATGAGCTGGCGGAGCGACCAGCCGGCGCAGTAGCCGGTGAGCATCGAAAGGTCGTGGATATGGATGTCGCAGTTGCGGTGCGCGTTTGCGATCTCGTCGTCGTAGGCTTCGCTCAGCCAGTAGTTCGCGGTGATGGCGCCGCTGTTTGAAAGGATAAGGCCGCCGACGGAGTACGTTACGGTGGAGTTCTCCTTTACGCGCCAGTCGGTGACGTTGATGTACTTGTTGACGGTCTCGCGGTAGTCGAGCTCGGTCTTTTTGAGGTTGCGCAGTTTTTCTCTCTGGCGGCGGTATAGGATGTACGCCTTGGCAACATCCGCATAGCCGGACTGGCTCAAAACGGACTCGACGCTGTCCTGGATGTCCTCAACGGCGATCTGATCGTCCTTTACCTTGGCGGCAAAATCGGCGCTGACCTTGAGTGCGAGCAGGTCGAGTATGTCGGGATGACAGGGGGTGCCCTGCGCTTCGAACGCACGGCTCATTGCGTCTTTGATCTTGCCAAGGTCAAAATCAACAACGGAATCGTCTCTTTTAATAACGCGATACATCTGGTATTCTCCTTCAAAAAAAGTATTTTTCGGACGCGGCACGGCACGCCCTAATTTAGTGTCGATACGATTTTACCACAACATATTGTGGATTGCAAGGGGTGCAAACAACAATTGATAGAAAAACGAAGATATATTTTTCGGCACCGTATCGGCGCGGACATTTTTAAAGAGGGCAGGGCGGACTTTGACACGTAAGCGCGATCGAATTAAAAATACATAAACGCGCTTTAATGATATAATGCGTTATATAAACAAAAAAACCTTGATTTTTTCAGCGGCGCGTGATACAATGCTCGGAGTAGTCAATTATTGAAAGGATGGTAATTATGCCAGTCGTTACTCTTGTTATCAACATCCTGCTGCTTGTTGCGGCAGTAATTCTCATCGCCGTTATCCTTATGCAGGACGCAAAGACCGCGGGTCTTGGCAGCGCATTCGGAAACGATACCACCGCTCTCGGCCGCAGCCGCAATCAAAAGGCTTCAAGAGAGGCCAAACTCCAGAAACTCACCATAATCCTCGCGATCATCGTGGGCGTTTTGGCGCTGGCGCTGCTCATCTTCAAGGCCTAAAAGTCGATATGATCGATCTTCGCGCGGCACCTGCCCCGTCGGGTGCTGCGTTTTTCGCTATAAATATAATAAGGAAGGTTTTTAAAAAATCGCGGATATGCCAATAAAACGCGGCGAAAAACAACTTGCCGAAAACCGCAAGGCGCGGCACGAATACTTCATCGAATCCACCTATGAATGCGGCCTCGTGCTCGTCGGCACCGAGGTCAAAAGCATCCGTATGGGCAAGGTGAACATAAAGGACGCATATGCCAAGGTCAAAAACGGAGAGGCGTTCATCGTAGGTATGCACGTAAGTCCGTACGAAATGGGTAATATCTTCAACCGCGATCCGTTCCGCGAGAGGAAACTGCTTCTGCATAAGCGTGAGATACAAAAACTCGGCGCTCTTGCACAGGCGGAGGGCTACAGCCTCATCCCGCTTCGGCTCTATCTTAAGGACGGTCGGGTAAAAATGGAACTCGCCGTCGCCAAGGGCAAAAAACTCTACGATAAGCGCCACGCCATCGCCGAAAGGGACGCAAAGCGAGCCATCGACAGACGAAACAGCGACCTCGTATAAAACTAAAACAGAGCAAAAAACAGGGAATGTTCGCCGCATTTCCTGCTTTTTTATTGTCAGATGGCTTGAAAAACCGCGTTTTTCCATGCTGATACGCCGCCGGAGTGCACTTTATTTTGCGCACAGCACAAATAAAAATATAAAAAGAAAACCAATAATTGCATAAATGAGGCAAAAATATGTGCGGAAGGATAGGATGAGAGCTTTCGATACACAACATAGGAATTATTTATAGCGTATTGTTGCAATTTTTGTTGACAGGCACTGTATTTGTTTTGTATAATCTATAGGATCAAGTAATCTGCGAAGTGCGTTTCGCAGAGCGTTAAAGTCCTTACTATACAGTCAGGAGGAAATGAGATGAAACCACAAACTATAAAATTCAAACTTATAGCCGGTCTTCTCGCGTTGGCGATGATGCTGTCGCTAATCAGCGTGCCGACAATTGCCGAAAGAAGGGAGCCGATAAGGCCGCAGAGCCGGTCGGTGCAGTTCGTCGTAACCGCTCCGAGCAGGGTCGAATGCGGTGAGCAGTTTAATGTTGTAGTAAGCATCAGCGGCTCATATCAGGCACACGGCTTAACGCTTAACTTCCCGTTTGACGAGGACGCGTTTGAGTTTGTCAGCGTTAGCAAGGGCGCAGTCCTTCGTAACGACGTGCAGGAGCACGGCGGACAGGCGCTGCTCTCCTATAGTTATAACTCTGCCGAGGGAAAGGAGATACTGTCTCTTGGCGTTGCGATGACCGACGCCGCTCAGCCGATGACGATGGAGGGTGAACTGTTCACTCTTACGCTTATGGCAAAGACCGAAGCGGCAGACGGCGCATATACTATGGCGCCCGATATCACCAAACTGGTCTATATGCCGTCTGTTACCGCAATTAACATCCCTTACACCGTGCTTCCGGCAACAGTTAGTATCGGAATGATCAACGAGGCGGTGTTTAACGTTAGCACGCTAAACAATGTTGAACGTGGCGAGCAGTTCGATGTTGTAGTAAGCATCAGCGGCTCATATCAGATGCACGGCCTTGCGCTCAATTTCCCATTTGATGAGAACAATTTTGAGTATGTCGGCGTCAAAAAGGGCGCTGTACTCACAGACGATGCGCAGGCTCAAGGCGGAATGGTCAACCTCAGTTACGAATACAATGCGACGGCTAAAAAGAATCTGCTCGTTCTTGGCGTTGTTATGCCCAATCCCAATCGGCCGATGACGATGACGGGCGAACTGTTCACGCTTACCCTTAAGGCAAAGACCGATGCGGCGAGCAACGCGTACACTATGGCGCCCGTTGTTACCGAGATGACCTATATACCCGATTCGGAAGTACTGGATGTTGAACATAATGTGATCCCCGCAACAGTAACGGTAGGCTCCTTCCCCGAGATCGCTTACGAAGGCGCAAACGGCACGCGCATAGTGCTCGGCAAGGATGCATATCTCACAGAGGACGGCACCTATACCGTCGATCTTTCTGCATACGCCGTCGGTACCGAGATAGTCGCTCAAAATACGGCGACAGATATGGATCGCTTTTCCTCGATCACCGATAGGATCGGCGAAAACTTCGATCTGCCCGACGACTTTGCGGATAATCTTGACAACTATGTTGAGATGTATCTCGCAATGGTCGACAGCGCTGCGATGAAGGCCGAGGGCAGCACGGATCTTACCGACGTCAAAAACTGGATCTTCAAAAATCCGGTCAAATATAACGACGCGATAACCAAGATCGCAGCAGACGCCGATAATGCTGCGATTGAATCGCTGCTTTATCCTCAGACCGGCAGCTCTTTCCATCCCGGGATCAATTTCGACGCTTCCACAGGCAACGTTACAATACTCGGCTTCCGCTGGGATGAGATCGGTTGGAATTGCGGTATGTCCGGCACCGACTTCAACGGCAGACGGCTGATCGTTCGCATCAAGGGACTGACAGCGAAGGAGAACACCGTTCCGGCGAACGATATACCCATCGACTTAAACGGATTCTCCGGTATGAAGCAAAACTGGCGGGACGCAATTCCCGCATCCTTAGAAACCGCTAATGGCAGCGAACTGCTGCTGTTTCCGGAGTCCACGGTCAAGATTCGTGAGAAGGGCATCGTTTATGACTACGGCCTCAGGCTTGTTGGCAGCGATCTGACCGGATTCTTCGCCGAGGAGGGCTGCGCAAACGATGTACAGCGTCTTCTCAGCATCGACTATATGTACGAAGCCCAGCGCAAGCAAAATGCCGTTAACTATCACGGCACCTATCCTTACAGCGGCGCAAAGGGCAGGAATATCGACGGCGATCCCATCGTGTACGGCGATGATATCTCCTACGAGGATGACGTATTCAAGATCGGCTTTATGATAAACGGCAATGAGATCGGGGAGCATACCCCGCAGCCTGCATACGGCGAAAATGCCGTCGTATGCTACTTCGAGCCCCATTCCGTCAGCCGCGGCGATCTCGCCGCTGCCGCGCTTCTGGAACTCACAGGCACCCAAACTGATGTATTCGGCAACGATATCAAGAGGTACGAGTGGTGCAAACTGAACGTCATTCCCGCAAGCAACGTTCTCTACGAGGCGGAGCAGGGCGTTGACGATTCAAACCCCATCGTCCTCGGCAATAAGCGGGAAAAACTCGAAGGCAGTTTCGGCATCTTTTACTCCGGCAGGGAAAGATCGAACGGCAGTTGGGCGGCGACCGCGGCGTGGAGCGTTGACGGCGACGCGCTGACCGATTCCACTCAGGAGCACTATAACAGGCTCTACGGCTATGATCCCGTCTATAACGGTCAACTCGCGCAGTATGCAAGCGGCGCGGCGATGAAGGTCAATGTGGGCGAAACACTCTATCGCCTTGTCAATCAAGGAAACGCACAATGGCCCGTTGCCAAGTTTACATTCGAGGGCACAGGCTTTTCGTTCAACACCGTCTGTTCGCTTTATTCCGGCATTTTCGCGGTAGACGTCGTGCCCCACGGTCAGCCCGCAAGCACGGAAACGGGCGACGCCGGCACATCCCTGCATACCTTTGTAAACACCCGCTACTACGGCGCGGCAGAGGAGAACTTCAACGAAACGGGTATTCTCACGATCGACGCGGATACGCTCTATCAAGTGCCCGTAATGCGTCACGCGAATATGGAATACGGCGTATACGACGTATACATCACCCCCGTTTACTACCCCGCGTGGGCGGAGATCCACGGCGGTTCCAAGGGCGCGGACACGCTCAAGGACGGGCAGATCATAACAGGTTTCCCGGGACTTGAAGCGAAAAACTATACCGTCGTGAATGCTGTCAATAACGGCGGCGCAGCGGTTGCCGCAAAGGGCGAAGAAGCCGCAGAGTTCATTTGCCGCATCGACACATTCCGCGTGTATCATCCGCTCGGATCGATGCCATGCCAAAACAACGCAGCCGCTCTGGAATACTGCGCGGCGCACGAGATGAACGCCGAGTACGTTAAAGTAAGGGACGTCATCCTCGGCGGCATCGAGAATATCGGTAATGCCGCTGTGAACGGCTTTGGCGGCGCGATCTTCATCGATTACGGCCGCACAGACGATCAGACAGGCAATCTCCAAGAATCGCACTTCGCTCCCGATGATCCCGATTCCTTCACCGCTATGGAGTACGCTCTGCTTGGACCGAACAACGAGATGTACCTGCCCGCCGATGCTAATTTCACGTTCAATGTTGCCGATCCGTACTTGATCGCCAACCTGCATTTGAGCGCAAAGGCACTGACGGGCGACGCTGCGCAGATGGAGATCACCTATCTGTACAGCGACGCGAGCGGCAGGCAGGAGGTCGTGTTCACAAGGGACGTGCTCTCCGCGACCGAGATGTACTATGATATCGGCCGTGTAAACGCGGAAGGCGCGCTGCTCGTTGATGACGACCTCGTGGGCATCAGCGTCAGGTGCACCGCGGGCACGCTATCGCTGATCAACATAAAGACCGTCTATGACCGCTGCGAGGAAGAAGAACCCGTTATCGAACGCGGTATCGTCGGCGATATCAACACGCTTGAAGCGGCGAATGTCGTCGCGTTCGGCGTCAGGGGCGATGTGAACTTCGACGGCGGGATCGACATTGTTGACGCGATCACGGTAATGCGCGCCGCGCTCGGAATCGAATGCCTCGGCACCTCGGCACGCTACTGCGCTAACATCGACAGAAGCGATGCGGTCGACTCCGCGGATGCCGTCTGCATCATCCGCTATGCGCTCGGCATCGATTGACGGAAAGGACGTTTACCTAATGAAAAAACAATACATTAAACCCGAAGTTTACTGCGAGAGCATTGAACTCAAAAACATACTGACGAGCGTCTGCTCATCCGAACTGCCTACGGAGCCCTTTGAGATCGGCGGTTTCTCGGACGATCCCGAAGCGGAAGAGGACCCTGTATCCAAGTTCCTGTTCTTTGACTACGAGATGGGCTGCACCACGATCATCACGCTTAATAACGTCGAAAGCGAACTCGGCGACAAACACTACTGGTGCTACCAAAACCCCAGCGATGCAACCAGGATATTCACGTCCTGACGGTATACGACTCAGATTTTCAGCAAAAGACCGTCCCGACAGGGACGGTCTTTTGCAGTTATTTGGATCGAATGCGAGATTACGGGCGCTGATACCCGTAGCCCGAGGAATAGTCCGTGGCTCTGCCGAGTGTAACGGAAACGGTCTTTTCCACGTATTCGTTGTTCTTGATGACCTGAAGGGTGATCTCCACAGTCTCGCCCGCACGGTAGTATTTAAGGCGGTTTTCAAGGTTTGCAAGGCTCGTAACCCGTATGCCGTCAAAATGCGTGATGATGCTTTTTGCGCCGATCCCCGCAAGTTGGGCGGGGGAGCCGCTGCCCGTGCGCGTTACATAGATGCCCTGCGGTATGCCGTATGCAGAGGAGATGTCCGCGGTGATGTCCTCGCCGCTGACGCCCAGATACGACGCCTCGGCGTCCGAAACGCGCTCACGCGTGGTGCGGTTCATAAGATCCTCGATTATAGGCGTTGCGGGGGTGATCGAGATCGCATAGCCCATTCCCTCGATATCCGTGGAACTGAACTTCGCGGAGTTGATGCCGACGACCTCTCCCGCCATATTTAAAAGCGCGCCGCCGGAGTTGCCGGGGTTTATTGCCGCGTCGGTCTGGATCATTATCGCGTCCGCGGTGTCGATCCTGCGGTTGAGCGCGCTGACGATGCCCGTAGTAACGGATTGACCGTAGCCGAGCGCGTTGCCGATCGCAACGACCTGCTGACCGACTTTGAGCGTGTCGGAACTTCCGATCCTTGCCTGCTTTATCGCGGCGGTGGTACTTTCCTTGATATTTGAAAGTTTGACGGCAATGACAGCAAGGTCGTTGTCGGGGTCGGTGCCCTTTACCGTCGATTCGCAGACCTCATCGTCCACAAAGCAGACGGAGAGCGTGGTCGAATCTTCAACAACGTGATTGTTCGTAACGATCAAAAGTTCGCTCTCGTTCGTGCCGATGATGATGCCCGTACCGCTGCTCTGCTGTTTTTCGGTGCGCTTTTGCCCCCTGCCGAACAGCCCAAAATAGTCCATAACCTCCTGAACGCTGATGTTCGTGATCGACACCATGCTCGGAAGGGCATCCTCCGCGATCGCACTCACATCGAGCACCGAGGACTGCGTGGTGCTCTGCGTTTGTGGCGCCGTCGAGATCACGCCTTGATCGGCGGCGGGCGTGCTTATCACGCTTTCGGTGGGCGACGGATGCTCGCTCTTTTGCGCCGAAGCGGAACCGCGCATCGACAAAAGCGCGTTTACGCCGGTGAACGCCGCCGCGGCAGCCGCGCCGAATAAAAGGCCGCAGAGTATCAGCGACAGAACAAGTTTTAAGCCGCTGCGTTTTTTTGTACGGGTGCTTCTTAGGACGGCATCGCCACCGTAATAGAGCCCGTTGGTATCGGTTTTATTATCGTTTTCATACATAGCGAATCATCTCCTTATCGTTGGATTCTATCAGTATTTTATCCAATAATCTTAAATTGCACTTAAAAACTTTCGGGTTTATGATATTTTCAATAGATAACGTCCTTTTAGGCTCGGACGCTTGACACGGTTTCGGCGCTTTGATAAAATCATTTGAAGACGGCGCTTTTGCGCCGCAGGACGGAATGATCTTTGCGGAAAGGGGTAAGAATAATGAAGATACTCGTTTTTAATGGCAGCCCCAAAAAGGAAAACAGCGACGTTATGCACATAACGCGCGCGTTCCTCGACGGGATGGGAGAGTGCGGAGATCACGAGATAGCCTATATAAACGCGATCGAAAAACATATCGAATACTGCAAGGGCTGTTTTACCTGTATGCATAACGGCGGCACCTGCGTTTATAACGACGATATGCGGGGCATACTCGAACAAATACTCGAAAGCGATCTGCTGCTTTTCAGTTTTCCGCTGTACTGCTACGGTATGCCCGCGCCTCTAAAAGCGATCATCGATCGCATACTGCCACTTTCGTCGATGAAGATGAAGAAGGTGGGCGAACGCTACCTTCACGTTGGGCAGGCGGATTTTTCGCATCTGAAATATGTTATGATCTGCGGCTGCGGCTTTCCGAACAGCAAACACAATTTCGAGCCCGCCGCGGCGCAGTTCAAACTGATGTTTCCAACAAACCACACGATCATAACCGTGCCGGAAAGCCCGCTGTTCGCCGCCGAGGGAGCCGCGCCCGTTACATTGCCGAGGCTGGAACTTGTTAAAAAAGCGGGCAGGGAGTACGCCGAAACGGGGCGCATCGATCCCGCGCTGATCGAAGAGATAACATCACCGATGATCCCAGAGGAGCAGTACGCGGCGATAGTAAACGGCGGCGTATAAGCGCCGCGCCAAACAAGAACAATATATCTTGAAGAGGCTTGGGAAAAAGCGGTTTTTTGCATCTTAATAATTGAAGACCGTTAAAGATAAGGAAACTTACTTATATGAAAAAGGCCATTTGCATCGCGCTTTTATTGATATGCGCCGCCTTTATGGGCTGCGCCGAAGAACTCGCGCAAAAGCCCCGCCTTCAATGCATATGATCGCGGGCTTTGCCAAGAACACGCGGGGCATAATGATATTGTACAAAACAGAATACCGTGATATAATCATACCGGCACAATGAAAGGGGGCTTTATAAATGTATCCAAGAGCAGCAATAAAACAGCGGGCAAAGAGCAGTTTCTTCGCAAATTACTGGCCGCTCGTCGGTCTGTTTTTGATAGTGTCCGTGCTTGCCGGCAGCAGTTCCGGCAGCGCGTTCAGCGGTTTTTCAAACGGCCTGAGACTCAGATCTACAGATTTGGACTCCGCGCTCGAGATAAGAAAATGGATCGAGACCTACAAACCCGTGATCCTGAGCGTCGGCGTCGCGGCGAGCGTGATAGCTGCGGCCTATTCCGTGTTCGTCGGCAATATCATAATGGTCGGCGCAGCAAAACTGGGGCTCAACGCCTATCGCGGAGAGAGGGTACACATACTCGATATCTTTACATTTTTCCGCTCCGGCAAAAAGTATAAAAACGCGCTGCTCACTATGCTTATAAAAGACCTGTTTATTCTTATCGGCTTGATGTTGTTCATCGTTCCGGGCATAATCGTCGCGTTTGGGCTTGCGCAGGTAGAGTACCTGCTTGCGGACGGCGTTGACAGAAGCCCGATGGAGATCATCAGAATGTCGTGGGAAATTATGCGCGGTCGCAAAGGGGACTATTTTGTGTTCACACTCTCGTTCATAGGCTGGATTCTGCTGACGGGGCTGACGTTGGGCATCCTCGGCATTTTCTTCACCAACCCCTATATAAGCATCGCGGAAGCGGGTTATTACGACAACATCATCACATTCGCGCCTGCCGAATAAAACACACCATATTCCGGCGGGGCAACTCGCCGGAACGGGTTTTTGAGGATGAAAAAGTTTATTCCATACACCAAACTGTCAAAGAAAAAACGAAGAGCTCTCGACAGGCTGAAACGGGGCTCGTGGGAGGGCGTCGACCCGACCTCGCGGATAAAGCAAAGCGCGAAGGTCTATGACCGAAAAAAGCAAAAACGCGGCGATTTTGAAGAATGATCAAAAAACGCTTGCGTTTTTTTGCGCCAAGTGTTATAATCCACTTCGTCCGAACAGGGCAAACGGGTGTCTCTTGAAAACCACCCGAACAAAAAAACAAGGAGAACAGAATACCTATGAAACGGACTTTTTCCGATTTCCGCAATCTGCTGCACACAGTTCCGCCGCTTATTATGACGCTGATGATCCTCTCCGTAGTCGGGATGAATCTTCTTGCAAATAAAAGCATAAATACGGGTGTTGACTGGCTGGCGCTCGATTGCGGGCTTCTTTTTTCGTGGCTCACATTTCTTTCGCTTGATATTATGACGCATTGCTACGGACCGCGCGCTTCGTCGATGCTTTCCGTCGTCGCGCTCGCGCTCAACCTTTTTATGGCGCTCGTATTCTTTATCGCAAGCCGTATCCCGGGCGTTTGGGGAGAGAGTTTTGTGGAAGGCTCCGAAACGGTGATAAACCGCGCGCTCGACGGCACATTCGGAGGCACATGGTACATCATCCTCGGCAGTTCCGTGGCGTTCATCGCTTCGGCGCTAATAAACAATTTTCTTAACTTCGCTATCGGCAAACTGCTTAAAAAACAATTTGACTTCGGAACTTTCGCGCTGCGCTCGTATGTTTCAACGTTCATCGCGCAGTTCGCGGATAATCTTATCTTCGCGCTGATCGTCAGCAGGTTGTTTTTCGGCTGGTCGCTGCTTCAATGCTTCACCTGTGCGCTGACTGGCGCGGTGCTTGAACTGCTGTTTGAGGTATTCTTCTCGCCGATAGGGTACAGAGTATCCAAAAAACTTATGACTTCACACCGCGAGGCGTTAAAGAAAGGCGAAATATGACTGTTTTGATAACTGGGAGCGCAAACGGTATCGGCAAAGCGACGGCGGAGCGCTTCTTGGCGGGCGGCTATACGGTGCACGGCATTGATATAGAGGAAAGTGCGATAGCGCACCCAAACTATCATCATATCCTGCGCGATATCAGAAGCGATATTTGGGACGATGTACCCATGCCCGAGATACTTATAAACAACGCGGGCACGCTTAAAGAAAGCGATGCGATAGGCGTAAACCTTGAGGGCACGATGCGCTTGACGGAGTATTTTAAACAGAGCCCGATATTGAGATCGGTGCTGTTTATCGCATCCGCTTCGGCACGCAACGGCGCGGAGTTCCCGTACTACGCAGCAAGCAAAGCGGGCGTGGTTTGCTATATGAAAAACCTCGCGCTCGAACTATCAAAGCGCGGGACGACGGTGAACAGTATTTCGCCGGGCGGCGTTATAACGGACGCAAACAGGCATATCCTGGAAAGCGACGAACTCTATTCCGCCGTTAAAGCGGAGACCCTGCTCGGCAAATGGGCGGAGCCGGAGGAGATCGCCGAACTTGCGTATTATCTGACGGCGGTAAACCGCTCGATAACGGGCGAGGATATCCTCGTTGACAACGGCGAGATGCTCAAATCAAACTTCATCTGGTGAAGCGCCTTTCGGCGCTTTTTTTCGTCGAAAACTCGGGATTATCTTCCAAAACCGAGAATAATCTGCTATAATATCTATTTACAGGCGCGGCGCGATCGCCGCCGCCAACGGAGGTAAAATGAATTATAAACGAATAATCGCGCTGTTTGTCGCGCTTGCCGCGGCGTTGGCGCTCACAGCCTGCGGGAACAAGGGCTCTAAAAACGGGCAGACACAGGATATCTACATCCTGCCGACGGGCGCGCCGACCGCCGCTACGACCGCGACGCAGGATATCTTTATCTTCCCGACCGGCGCTTCGGAAACGCCGCTCCCCGTAAACTCCACGGCAACGCCAAAACCCACGGCAACGCCAAAACCGACGGCAACGCCCAAGCCCACGGCAACGCCCAAGCCGACCGATCCGCCGAATACCGAGCCCCCGGTAAAAGAGGACGGCGAATACAACACCAAGGACGAGGTCGCGCTCTATATCCATCTGTACGGGCACCTGCCGTCCAACTACATAACCAAGAAGCAAGCGCAGGCGCTGGGCTGGACGGGCGGAAGCCTCGAGCCGTACGCGCCCGGCAAAAGCATCGGCGGGGACTATTTCGGCAATTACGAGGGCAAACTGCCTAAAAAGAGCGGCAGAAAATACACCGAGTGCGATATCGGCACAAAGGGTAAATCGAGCCGAGGCGCAAAGCGCATCGTCTTTTCAAACGACGGGCTGATCTACTACACGAGCGACCATTACGAAACATTCACCCTGCTATATGACGGAGGAAACCGCTGATGAAAACGGTATTTTTGGACGGAAACAGAATAGAAACCGCGGAGATGATGCACGCCGAGTTCAAGGCGGCGCTCGATTTTCCCGAGTGGTACGGCAACAATCTCGACGCGCTGCACGATCTTTTGACGGAGTCGACCGAGCCGATCGGCGTGATACTTGTAAACACCGATAAACTGTCCGAAGCCCTCGGTCGGCGCTGGACGGCGCTTTTGCGGCTGCTCGTCGATCTCAAGCGCAGCCGCGAACGCTTTTATGTGCTGATGGAGCCGTTTGGCGAGGAATGAACGATTTTTGTTGACAACCGGAATAATTTGTGCATATAATATGTTTTGGAGGATGGCGTGGCGTTTTTGGCACGCGCATCCGCAGTACCGACGAAAGGAGAACCACTATGAGCAATAAAGAAAACTGGAAAGACGCGGGCAAGGGTATTGGCAAGTCCTTCCTCGGGCTCGGCAAAGCGCTGCTAAAAACCGCAAGAAAGGGTATCGACGAGGTGCTCGACGATAAACCCGAAGGCGAGGAGAATACGGAAAGCCTTAAGGACAGCTGGAAAGAGGTCGGTCAGACCTTCGGCAATACGGGTAAAGCCTTTGGCAAGGCCGTAGTCGGTACCGCTTCCACCGTTGTCGACAGCCTCGAAAAGGAAGTAAACGATATCGACGAAAAAAAGGTCGAAGAAATGATCGACGCGGAGGTCGAGGAAGTGTATGACGATATCGAAGCCGACGCGCATAAGGCGGCGGACGAAGTAAGAGCCGCGTTCAAGGATCTGCACCGGGACTTTGAAGAAGCAAAGGCGGACTTTGAGGACGCGCTCGACGACCTCAAAGAAGCAAGCGACGGCGAGGAACTTAAAGATTATAAGGACCCCGCAGACGAGTAACCCCGCAACACCTAAACAGAACAAAAACAAGGGTCTTTTGACCCTTGTTTTTTGCTAAAAGCCACACCTCACGGACTTTACATACCTCCGTCGCCCTTGTTGCCGCCAAATTCGCAGCCGTGGGTATGCCCGCGTCAAAAATCGAACACGCCCGCAAGTTTGAGTGCAAAGCGAACGAACAAAAGCCCGAGTACAAAGAACATAACGAGCCGTATTTTGGAACTGCCGCCGTTTATCGCGTAGCGCGAGCCCAGATAATTGCCGAGCATAGAGCAGGCGGCAGCGGGTATACCGAGGGCAAAAAGCACGTCGCCGTGCATAAGGTACACGATGAGTGCGGCAATATTCGACGCAAGGTTTACGATCCGCGCACAGCCCGCGGAGCGCAGCAGGGGAAACCCGATGAACAGCGAAAACGCGAGCGTCAAAAACGTGCCTGTGCCGGGTCCGACGAGCCCGTCGTAGCAGCCGATCGCAAGCCCGATAAGCGCGGCGCGGAACTCAACTGTTCGGTTGGGAAGCGGCGGTCTGTCTTCGCCGTCGCCCGACTTTACAAAAAACAGTATAACGGCAACTATCGGAAGCGCCGCAAGCATTATGATCTGAAGTACGGATTCCGGCAGATACACCGCAAACGATGCGCCCGCCGCGGAGCCCAAAAGCGCGAATATCGCGGCGGGTATTGCGGCGTGCCAGTCAATATTGCCGGAGCGCGCATAGCGGTAGGACGCAAGCGACGTGCCGAAACCGCTGGCGAGTTTGTTTGTGCCCGCGGCGAGTTTTGCGGGTATGCCCGCGATAAGATATGCGGTAAGCGAGATTATCCCGCCGCCGCCCGCAACGGCGTCCACAAATCCGGCAAGCAGCACGAGCGGACAGACTATCAAATAAGTGATCGGACCGATTTGCATAACTTTCTCCAATCTTTTGCGCCACCATTATACCATATCCGAAGCACTATTTTAACGGCGAAGCGCAAATTGACTCATACAAAATCGGATTTTTTTGAAAAAGGGTTGACAAACGGCGCTCTAATGTGTTAGAGTATAATCATTCTAATGCATTAGAATAAGTTTTGAGAGGAAAAATCGCTATGACACCGAAAATTTTTGAAAGCGAATACCGTTTCTGCCTGATCCTGTGGGAAACCGAGCCGATAAGGAGCACCGAACTTGTCAGGATCTGCGGCGAACAACTTGCTTGGAAGCCGACAACGACCTATACCGTCATCAAGCGTCTGAAAGAGCGCGGCGTGCTTGAAAACAGTTCCGGCGTCATAACTTCGCTCGTTTCCAAGGAAGAGGCGCAGCAGGCGGAGATAGACGAACTTGTCGATAAGCGCTTCGGCGGCTCGCTGCCGTCGTTCATCGCGGCGTTCACGCGCCGAAGAAATATGACGGACGATGAGATCGCGTCCATTCAGCGTATGATCGACGCTTCAAGAAAGGGGGATGTTGTTTGAACACCGTATTTTTAAAACTGCTCAATATGAGCATCGCGGCAAGTTGGCTGATCCTTGCGGCATTCATTATAAGGCCGATACTCAAAAAAGCGCCGAAGCGCGTTGCGGTCCTTATCTGGGCGCTCGTTGCGATAAGGCTCGTTTTGCCGTTCAGCATCAAGAGCCCTTTAAGCCTTGTGCCGAGCGAAAAGACCGTCGCCCGTGCGGAAGAAAAGGGGAGTGCCATCATACTCAACTCGGGCTTCTCCTTTATAAACTCTGTGTTCGAAGCGCCGCCGTCAAACGCCGATATCATCCCCGCGGACAATTCTGCGGTCAACCCGATGATGCCCGAAACGAGCCCCAAGACCTCGCCAAGCCTTCTTGCGGGCATTGTGGATAATGCGGGTTATATCTGGGCGGCGGGCGCAGCCGCTATGAGCCTTTACTGCGCCGTAAGTTTTATCCTGCTTTCGCGGCGCGTTCGCGGAGCGGAACACTATGAGGCCAATGTTTACATAAGTTCCGCCGCCGATACCGCGTTTGTGCTCGGCGTTGTAAAGCCGCGCATCTACTTGCCCAAAGCCGCGCCTTCGAGTTGGGAATACGCCGTCGCGCACGAGCGGGCGCATATAAAGCGCGGCGACCATATCTTCAAGATACTTGGCTTTGCGGTCTTGGCGCTGCATTGGTTCAATCCGCTCGTATGGCTCGGCTATGCGCTTCTCTGCCGCGATATCGAATCCGCCTGCGATGAAAAGGTCATCGCTTCGCTCGATACGGATTCGCGCGCCGATTATTCGCAGGCGCTGCTCGACTGCGCCGCAAAAAGGAGGAGCATAGCCGCCTGCCCGCTCGCGTTCGGCGGAACGGGCACGAAAAAACGCATCAAGGATGTGCTCAATTACAAAAAGCCCGCGTTCTTAATCCTGCTTGCCGCGCTCGTGTTGATCGCCGCGCTTGCGGTATTCTTCTTAACGGGTCCGATGCGCAAAAAGGATACAAAAGGGGAGGATGCTATGACACAAAACATACCTAAACTGCCCGAGCGCACGCTCGATGAACTGCGCACCGGCTATACAAAAGAACAGGCTGCGATTGACGGCTGCGTGGTTATGGAAGGATCGGCTCTGCGCGCGGGCGAAAAGGTCTGGCTCGATTTCTATGAGGCTTCGCAGGCGGGTGTATCCACCGCAGTCAGGGTGTATAAGTATTATGAAGAGTCGGATGATTATTTTGTGAGCGATATTTCGTTCGACGGCGAAAAGTACAATAGAAAGACGTGGGACAGAGATGGCGATACGGATCAATGGATTTTTAAGGATGAGAGTTTTAACTACCTTGTAAGAAGCGCATACTCGGTAAACGGAAGATCATTCGAGGACTATCTGCTTTCCGACAGCGCCGAGGTGACGGCGGAGAGATATTGGGCAAGGATGCTCTCCTCGTTAAGTTTTCACGATGATGACGATATCTATGCTCATTGCAGAATAGCGCTTTCGATATTCCGCCAAGAGGATGAGACTGTGCTCCCGCTTGAGCAGATAAAAGAGGGCTATTCCAAAGAACAGGCGGTCAAGGACGGCTGCGTGGTTATGGACGGATCGGAGCTGCTCGCGGGCGAAAAGATCTGGCTCGATTTCTATAAGGCTTCGCAAATGGGCGAACCCGCCGCCGTTAGGGTTTATCAGTATTATGAAGAACCGGAAGATTATTTCGTAAGCGATATCTCGTTCAACGGCGAAAAGTACAATAGAAAGATGTGGGACAGAGAAGGCGATACGCGCCAATGGATTTTTAAGGATGATAGTTTTGACTACCTTGTAAGAAGCATCGACTCGGTGAACGGAAAGGAATTCGTGTACTACCTGCTTTCCGACAGCGCGGAGGTGACGGCGGAGAGATATTTGTCAAGGATAGTATCCTCGGTGTGCCCTCTTTTCGATGACGATATCTATGCTAATTGCACTATAGCGCTTTCGATCCGGCGCGACAACGGCATCAGAATGATCCCGGATGCCATTTATGATGAAGCCTATATCGATCTGGACGGCGACGGCACGGCGGAAAAATGCACTCTCGGTTTTGGACCGACGTCGGGACTTTTCACATTCACGTTTACGGTGTATAAAGATGGAGTTCAAGTATCAAGACGCATCTATTGCACGGATTTTTTGAGCGCGATAGGGTTTTTTAAGGACACGACCGGCGCGTATCGCGTCGTCGGGCTGACGCAGGTCGGATCGATATTCCAAAATATGCGCCCAGATACGCTGGATCTTTACAAGTCCTGGCGCATAGTCAAGGACGAACACGGCTACGGACTAACTACGCTGAACGGCGAGAAGAGCGATGATTTTTACGCATGGGGAAATCTGGGTTGATACCGATCTTTCTTGAATACATAGAATAAGCGAATAATATGAAAAAGCGGAGGCGCAAGCCTCCGCTTTATTGATGCGTTTTTCAGTTGTTGTCCTCGGGGATGAGGCCCTTGCGGGTGAGGTCGATCTTTCCGTCGGGCTTGATGTCGATAACGCGGACGAGGATCTCGTCGCCGATCGCAACAACGTCTTCGACCTTTTCAACACGCTTGTTGGAAAGTTTGGAGATGTGCACAAGGCCCTTCTTGCCGGGCTTGAGTTCGACCTGAGCGCCGATGGGCAGGATGTTGACGACCTTGCCGAGCAGTACGTCGCCGACCTCGATGTCGCGAACGATGTTGTCGATGATCTGCCTTGCCTTATCGGCCGCCGCGGCGTCGGTGCTGGCGATGAACACGCGGCCGTCGTCCTCGATGTCGATCTTAACGCCGGTTTCGGCGATGATGCCGTTGATGGTCTTGCCGCCGCTGCCGATGACCTCGCGGATCTTATCGGGATGGATGGTGAACTGCATAATACGCGGAGCAAAGGGCGAGAGTTCCGCACGGGGCTCGCTGATCGTCTCCATCATCTTATCGAGGATGTAGAGCCTGCCCTGGCGCGCCTGCTCAAGAGCGCGGGTGAGGATCTTTTCGTCGATGCCCTTGATCTTGATATCCATCTGGATGGCGGTGATGCCCTCGGTCGTACCCGCGACCTTGAAGTCCATATCGCCCATAAAGTCCTCAAGACCCTGGATATCGGTAAGTATTGCGATATTGCCGGTCTCCTCGTCCTTGATAAGACCCATCGCGCAGCCCGCCACGGGCGCCTTGATCGGCACGCCCGCATCCATAAGCGCAAGGGTGCTGCCGCAGATCGAAGCCTGCGAGGTTGAGCCGTTCGAGGAAACGACCTCGGAAACGAGGCGGATCGCGTAGGGGAACTCATTTTCGTCGGGGATCACGGGCAGGAGCGCGCGTTCCGCGAGTGCGCCATGACCGATCTCACGTCTGCCGGGGCTGCCGAGGCGCTTTACCTCGCCCGTGGAATACGGGGGCATATTGTAGTGGTGGATATAACGCTTGAAATCCTCTTCGCCGATGCCGTCGATCGTCTGCCCGTCGCCGAGGGTGCCGAGCGCCGCGATGGTCATGACCTGGGTCTGACCGCGGGTGAATACGGCGCTGCCGTGGGTGCGGGGCAGGATGCCGACCTCGCTCCAGATATGGCGGATGTCGGTATGCTTTCTGCCGTCGGGACGGATGCCGCGGTTGATGATCTTATCGCGCAGGATCTCCTTCATAAGGTTGTAAAGGATGCCGTCGATATCCGCCGCGGAATCGGGATATTCCTCGCTGAAATGCTCGATGGTTTCGGCCTTTACGAGGGCGGTGCGCTCCTCGCGCTCCTTGCGGTCAAAGGTGTCAAGCTGCCATTCGACCCTTTCGCGGGCGTAGGCGATGACCTTTTCTTTAAGTTCCTCGTCGGGGGTGTGGATCTCGGGAACGAGTTTTTCCTTGCCGACTTCGGCCTGGATCTCGCCGATCCACGCGACGATCTTTTTGATGTATTCGTGGCCGAGCAGGATCGCGTCCAGCATCTCTTTTTCGGTGACCTCGTTCGCGCCCGCTTCAACCATCATAACGGCGTCCTTGGTGCCGGCGACGGTGAGCGCGAGGCGGCTCTTGGCGCGCTGCTCGCTGTCGGGGTTGATAACATATTCGCCGTCGACCATACCGACGGATACCGCGCCGATGGGGCCGGCAAAGGGCGCTTCGCTGATGGAAAGCGCGATCGACGCGCCGTTCATAGCGAGGATATCGGGCTGGATGTCGTTTTCAACGCTCATCGCGGTCGCAACGACCTGAACGTCGTTATAAAAGCCCTTTGGGAACAGCGGACGGATGGGGCGGTCGATGAGCCTGCTCGTCAGGATCGCCTTTTCGGAAGGGCGACCTTCGCGCTTGATGAAGCCGCCGGGGATCTTGCCCGCCGCGTACATTTTTTCTTCGTAGTCGCAGCTGAGGGGGAGAAAATCTGCGCCGTCGCGCGCCTGCTTGGCAACCGTCGCGCATACAAGAAGCGCGGTGTAGCCGCAGCGGATCAGTATCGATCCGCCCGCCTGCTCGGCGTACTTGCCCGTTTCAACGGTGATGGTACGACCCGCAAGCTCGAGTGAGAATGTCTTTTGCATTTTAATTATATCCTTTCAATTACTTCCTAAGTGATGATGGGGGCGGTCTTGACCGCCTATCCGCGCTTCAGGGAATGGATTCAGCCGTTCTGCCGCAAACGCGGCTTGATGTGAACGGGGAAATCCGTTCCCTGAAAATCATAATGCGGCGGGGTATAACCTTTTAAAAGGAAGGCGGGTACTCCATCCCCGCCTTCCAATTTCGGATAGATTATTTCCTGATGCCGAGAGCCGCGATGATAGCCCTGTAGCGCTCGATGTCAACTTCCTTGAGGTAGTTCAGAAGACCGCGGCGCTTACCGACCATCTTCAAAAGACCACGGCGGGAGTGGTTATCCTTTTGGTGGGTCTTGAGGTGCTCGGTGAGATGTGCGATGCGCTCGGAAAGCAGAGCGATCTGCACCTCGGGGGAACCTGTGTCGCCCTCGTGAAGAGCGTACTTTTCAATGATCTCGTTTTTGCGTTCTTTTTCCATTTTAAGAACCTCCTTGTTATGTATTCCCGTGTCTCTGCGTAAGCGCCGGAGTTCTCGCAAAACGAAGGGACCGGAGCGCCGCTAAGCGGCGTATTGCATTTGCGCACATACCTGTCCGCATAATACAACACCTTATTCTAACACACAAGCATACGCTTGTAAAGTATTTTTTGTTAAAATCGCGGCCAAAGGGCGCGAAAATCCAATATATTTGATGTAAAAAACCGTACTTTTGATGAATATGCCGTCAATCCCTGTTCGGCTTGTCGGAAAGCTCAAGCAGATAATCCGAACTCACATTATAAAAGCGCGCAAGGAGAATCAAAACCGCGGTCGGAATATCGCGCTGACCGAGTTCGTAATTGCTGTATACCTGCTGGGAACAGTTGAGCATATTGGCGACCTGCTTTTGCGTCAGGTCGTTATCCTCTCTCAATTCTCTAATCCGCTTGAACATAGCCGCAGTTTTCCCCTAATATCGGTTCGGAATACGAAAATTATACCTTACCGCATATTGTTGTATTGACTTTTACCGCAAATTGCAGTACAATAATTGAGGATGATCCAAAAACAATAAAGGGGGATACAAAATGTTTTGTCCAAACTGCGGCTTTGACTGCAAAGATGAAAACTTCTGCCCAAAATGCGGAAGAAACTTGAAGAATGACGATCCCGGAGTAAAAGGTGAAAACAAAAACACAGATGCCGATACTCCCAAAGCCAAACCTTCACCGCGTGAACTGGCGGCCAAATCCTACGCAAGCATAGCGCAGTCCAAATCTTTCTTGTGTGCCGCAATTGCGTTGACCGTCAGCATTCTGATAAACCTGTATATGCTTCTTGATAATCGGGGTGCGCTTGATCAATT
This sequence comes from Clostridia bacterium, assembly GCA_017538255.1. Classification (GTDB taxonomy): domain Bacteria; phylum Bacillota; class Clostridia; order Christensenellales; family CAG-138; genus PeH17. The sequence continues at coordinate 37,004 of JAFYJD010000009.1, forward strand.
GATCGAAACGAATAATACTTCTGTTATAAGCAAGATATCTTTCATAGCTATGTTTGTGATCGTCGCCGCTATGTGGGTATTGATCAGTACGGCAAGAACAAAAGATACGATCAATCTTCAATGGCTGTATCTGGTCTTCGTTGCCGTGCTCGGGTATCTCGTAGTCAATGCAATTGCAAATATCGTAAATATCAAAATGCTTATCAATGCTGATGATTCGTTAGTGGCGCTGGTTGTGGTAATGATTGTGGCATCCGTTTGGAGCGTATCGATCCAAGCGGTTGCGGCAATAATCGTTTATAAGGCTGCAAACGGAGAAAACATATTCTTTTTGAGCGGTAAGGGCTATCTTCAGATAAGTCTGTTGCTAATGGGATGGCTTGGAGTAGCGGCAGGCGTGGTAGGATTGTTCCTTGTAAAAAATGTATTCTTCTATATGATAACTGTTATAGTGAACAGTTTGGCGCACGTGTTTTTAGGAAAGATGTTAAAAGAGTATTGATCCTGCTTTTCCAACGTATTAAAAGACCGTCCTGTGCGATCCGGTCGCGGGAGGGTCTTTTTTTCTTGCCTTTTTCCGCATTTGTGATAAAATACTATGCGAAAAAAATGAACATATTGAGTATGTTACGAAGCATTATCGCAAAAGAAAACATTCATAAAATAAACAGCCGCCACGCGTATCTGTCGCGTGGCGGCTTCGTTATTTGCAAATCTACCATTCGATATTCACGATATGCTCGAGCACGCCCGCTTCCGCGCAGGACGCGAGCGCGTTTTTGAGATCGCCGACCCGTTCCGCTCGGTGCGCGTCGCTGCCGACTATCAGCCCCGCGCCGCGCTCGTGCGCGGTTTTTATCTGCTCCGGGGTCAAACTGACGTGGGATGAGTTGACTTCAAGCAATATGCCGAGCTGGCGCGCGCATTCAGCCATATATGGTATGTCCACCTCAAGATACAGATTGGGATGCGAGATTATATCCGCCTTTCCCTTGTCCGCCGCCTCCATTATGGATTCCGCGTTGCGCCTCGGCGTGCTTTTGCCGCCGAAACTCTCAAAAAGTATGTGCCAGCCGAAACCGTTTGCGGGCAGTATGCCCTTGTGGTAGCCGAGGAGGATGACGTCGTATTCGCTTCTGTCCTTCGGGATATCGCTCTTTCCAAAGCCGGTCATATTGCATTCAAGCCCTGTTTTGACGTCTATCCTGCCCGCGAACTCGCGCTTGAGCGCGCGCATTTCCTCTTTGAGCCGCTCGAGTTTTTTGCCGCGAACGCCGTAATAAATGTTGCCCGAAGCGTGCTCGCTGACGGCGACCTCCCTCAGGCCGAGTTCCACGGCGCGCAAAACGTTATCGCGCGGGCTTCCCTTGCCGTGGCTGTAATATGTATGCGTATGCAGGTCGGAAATGATCTTCACTCTGGTCCCTCCGCTCGTGAGTATTGACCTATTTTACCACTTTTTAGGCAAAAGTAAAAGACCCGCGTCCGTGTGGCGCGGGTCTTGAGTTAAAAGGATCAGTCGTTATTGAGTTCGGTGATGCCGTCGATGCGGATATCGAACAGGGGAGCGGAGATCTTCTCGGACTCGTGGAAGTAGCCGTCCCAGATGAGCTCAACGCCTTCAAAACCATAACTCTTGTCATAACTGGTCAGATGCTCGCCGTTTACGGTGAAGTTCCGGCAGTCAAACACGTGGAGTTCGCCGTTCTTGATCTTGTCGATAGCGGCCTTAACAGCCTCTTCGGTGCCGGGAGCGCAGCTCTTGCCGAGCGCGGAGATCTGGACCGCGTTGTCCTTGTAGCCGCTGCACCAATCCTGCTTAAGGGTGCCGCCGTCGATCATGGTCTTAACGGCATAGGTGTAGAAAGCGTCCCAGTTGTTCTGTGCGGAGGTCAGTGCCGCGTCGGGAGCAACGTTGAGCATATCAACGTTGTAGCCAACGCTGTAAACCGCCTTGCCGCTTTCAAGTTCCTTCTGTACGGCCATCGGTGCGCCGGTGGAGTCGGCGTGCTGACCGATGATGACGGCGCCGCGAGCCATCAGGAGATTGGCGGTCTCAGCCTCTTCGGAGATGCCGAACCATTTGCCGGTGTAATGAACATCCATATGCGCATCGGGAACGATGGAGCGGATGCCGAGGAAGAACGCGGTGTAGCCGGAAACGACTTCCGCATAGGGGAATGCGCCGACATAACCGATGTAGGGATCGGTAACGGTGCCTTCGTCCATAAGCTGCTTGAGTTTCATACCGGCAACGATACCGGAGACATAGCGTGCTTCATAGATAGAGGTGAAGTAGTTGAAGATGTTCTTCAGTTCGGTCTCCTTTGCGGCGGTCTGGCCGGTCGCGTGGCAGAACATGACCTCGGGGAACTCTTTGGCGGCCTCGATCATATAGCTCTCGTGGCCGAAGGAGTTTGCGAAGATGATCTTGCAGCCCTTGGCAACAAGGTCTTTAGCCGCGTTGTAGCAGGTCTCGTCTTCGGGAACATTGTACTTGTAGATGATTTGGTCCTCGGAGAGGCCGTTGGCTTTGCGGGCGGCTTCCACGCCGTCCATATGAGCCCTGGTATAACCCTCGTTTTCGTCGCCAACGAGGATAACGCCGACTTTGATGCCGGAAGTCTTTTCCTTGCTGCAAGCCATGGACGCAACGGAAAGCACCATAACGAGCGCGAGGATGAGCGCAAGAAGTTTTTTCATTTCAGATTCCTCCAAATGTATTCTGTTCGGTCGAGCCAAACATAAGCAAATTATAACTTGTTTGGATGTAAAAATCAATAGCCTTTTGTTGATTTTTGCGAAAAAATCGCGAACGCGTTCCAACCGAAAAAACCGAGCGCCCAAACAAAAACGGGACGGAGAGCCGTCCCGAAAATCAAAACTTATACGGTGTTATCTCAAAAGGTCCACGGAGCCGTCGGCAACGGTGTCGATGCCCGTTATGATGACAAAATCCCGAAGACCGAACTCCTCGCAGAGTTTGCTCGGCGTGGGCAAAAAGAGATTGTAGTACATCGAGCGCGTATCGATCATAATGACGGTGCGGTAATGCTCCGCCAAAAACGGCACGACGGCGTTGCCGTAACTGTCCTTGAGAACTAGCAGCGAGCCGCTCTCAAGGTTTTCGTTGATTATCGTCGTGATGCCGTGGTTGCCGTAGAGATACGCGGCGTATTTGTCAACAACATCCGCTTCCAGGCATTTCGTATCGAGCGAGCCGATGTGCTCGTCGGCAGAGGACGCGCTGTCCCTCGTCGTTACGGTCAGATGCGAGTCCGACGGACCGACCCAGGTCTCGAGCGTATCGGGCGCGGTCAAAAACAGACCGCTTTTGCCGTAGGATGTGCCGTAGAACGGATAGCCGGTTTTTGTAAACGCGCTTTCATCCAGCGGGGTGTAGCCGAGTTTTTCGCCGAGCGCGCGGTAGATAAGATACGAGCCGCGCATCGTCAGGTGGTGGTCGGTGCGGTAGTAGAGCGATTCGACGTCGTCCGTTTCGTTGAACAGCGTCTTCACGTCGAGCGTATCGACCGAGTCCGCGAAGCCGTCAATTATGGAAGCATAGATATCATCCTCGCGGTATTCAAGATGCATAGCGGGGAGCGCGTCTTCAAGCATACTGCCGGATGACGGGATGATCGCGCTGTAAGCGTTGAGCGAGTTGTTTTCAACAAAACCGCGGATCTTATCGGCGCTCTTTGCGATGTCCTTGTCGTTCTTTTCGATCGGGGCGACAAAAAGGCGACCGCCCTTGCCGAGGATTATGCCCTCGGTCGCGTTCCTGCCCGTAAGCCTGTTTGCGTAGGAATAGATCGAAACAAAGACGTTCCTGAGCGGGAAATGATCCTGAATCCAGGTGTCCGCCTGTTTGGAAAACTCGCCCGAAAGCACGGTTTTGGAGTTGAACTCCGGCGCTTCGGAAAGCAGGCGCCTTTCGTTGGGGCTGAGTTCGCCGTGATGTTTCGGCAGTAAGGAAAGAAGCACGGAAAACAGCGAGACAAAGCCGATAAACAGTATGAATATCGCCTTTCTTGCCGCGCTGACGGGTTTTTCGGTTTTTACCGTTTGTTCGTCCATTATTTGGAGGCGTTCTTTACGATCTCGTCAACAACGGTCTTTGCGGTGCCGTTATCCGCGGATACGACATAGAACACGTACCTGCCCTTTACGGTATTTATCGCGCTCTCGAGTTTGGGTACCTGCTCGGGACCGTAATCCGAATAGCCGTCGATATTGACTTTAAGCCAGTCCTTGATCGCGCCCTCGGAGATCGCCTTGGCGGAGGCGGCGTCTTTGGCGGCGATGATGACGACGGTTTCGGGGCTGGAAACGCTGATAGCGACGAACATCTCGGGCGCGCCGTTCTTGGTTTCAACCTTGTTGAGGTCGATCTTGAACTGTTCGCCGGCAAAATAGGAAACAGCGTCTGCGGGCAGCACTTCGGGCTTATACTGATAATCGGTGCCGTCAAGCAGCTTTTGACCGGCATTTGCGATGTCGATGGTGATGTTTGCGTTGTCGGAGCCTTCATCCGAGGGTTTGGAGCAGGACACGATGCCGGCAAACGCTATAACAGCGAGAAAAAGTGCGAAGAATCTTTTCATAAAAAACTCCTTTTTGGATGTTTATGTCAGGCGGGCTTTGCGGCAAAAGGTAATCAGCCCCAAAGAACGCTCATAACCGTGGTGCAGATACTATTCGCCCAGATGCGCGAATAGGTCATATTGAGGTGGATGCCGTCGCCCGAAGCGCTCTCGGGAAGCGTGTTGTCGGGGCCGTAGAGTTCATCGGGAACGTAGATGAAATGGCAGTAATCGAGCTTGAGTGCAAGTTCGGCAAGTTGGGAGTTGTAGAGATTGATGATCTCGTTCCATTTTTTACCGTTGACTTCCGGTTTCGTGTCGGAGACTTTTTTGGTAACGGGCGGTATTCCGGTCAGGAATATCTGAGCCCCGCTCTGCCTTGCCTTGATCTCCTTGACGAGTTTTTCATACCTTTGTATGAAAGCGTTTTGATTCGGCCAGCCGAGCTCGTTCTGACCGAACATAAGGATGACGCCGGAGTATGCGCCGGTGTTGAGTTCGTCGATAACGGGCTTGTTGCCGTTCGTGGTGGTCGCGGTGTATACGGTGCTGAGGTTGAGACCGACCTTCGTGAAGAACTTGCCGTGGGTGATCACGCCGTAGAGGTGGAGACCCTCGAAGATCGAGTTGCCGACAAACGCGCAGTTGTCGAATACGGCTTGGTCGGCGGACTGCCCCGGAACAAAGGTATGATTGCCCGGCGAAGGGGTAACATTGGGCGCAGAACCGGGCGTTTGAGTCGGATTGCCGGGAGTGCCGGATTGCCTCGGCGTAGGAAGCGGCGTAGGCGTCGCAAACGGCGAGGGCGAGATGTCAAAAGGAGGCAGCGACGAATCGGGCCCCAACGTTTCGGCGATGTAAGGCGATACCGTTCCGTTGGACGGAACAGGAACGGCGGTGAGCGTATCGACGCTTACAATAACGTTCGGATTTTCTTTTGACGCGCAGCCGCCGACGGCGAGCGCAACAGAGCATACAACGCATAATGCGGCGATCAATCTTTTGTTCATAGGTATTCCCTGATTTCAGCCTTTTTTTGCACAGCGGACAACAGTCTGCAATGCACTAAATACCATTATAACAAATCGCGCGCGGTTTTTCAATAGAAAACACACCTGATCGCCGCAAAAAAAGAAGTAAAAATGTAAACTTTTTGTGTCAAATCGGTAAAAAGCCCGCTTTTACTGTTTGCGCAAGACCATTCGGGAATGCAGGCGCGTCAAAAGAAAAAGCCCAAACCGACGGTATCGATTCGGGCTTTGGCTATGCCATTGGATGGCTCTGCGCCAAACGGCGCAGGCTTATTTGTTGTTGAGCGCTGCCTGAGCCGCCGCGAGCCTTGCGATCGGTACGCGGAAGGGCGAGCAGGAAACATAGTTCAAACCGATCTTGTGGCAGAACTCGATCGAGGACGGGTCGCCGCCGTGTTCGCCGCAGATGCCGAGTTTGATGTTCGGACGGGTGGACTTGCCGAGATCGACCGCGATCTTCATAAGTTTGCCGACGCCGACCTGATCGACGCGGGCGAACGGATCGCTCTCGAAGATCTTCTTGGAGTAGTAGTCGGGCAGGAACTTGCCTGCGTCGTCGCGGCTGAAGCCGAAGGTCATCTGGGTAAGGTCGTTGGTGCCGAAACTGAAGAACTCGGCCTCGGTGGCAACTTCGTCCGCGGTAAGGGCGGCGCGGGGGATCTCGATCATCGTACCGACGAGGTAGGGAATCTCCATCCCGCATTCGGCCATGACCTTCTTGGCGGTCTCGACAACGAAACTCTTGACGTATGCGAGTTCCTTTGCTTCGCCAACGAGTGGGATCATGATCTCGGGAACGATCTCAAGACCGGTCTCCTTGCGAACTTCGATCGCCGCCTCGATGACGGCGCGGGTCTGCATCTCTGCGATCTCGGGATAGGTAACGGACAGACGGCAGCCGCGATGGCCCATCATCGGGTTCGCTTCGTGCAGACCGTCGATGGTCGCCTTGAGTTCGTCGTAGGTAAGACCCATAGTGCTTGCAAGCGCCCTGATGTCCTCTTCTTTGGTGGGAAGGAACTCGTGGAGCGGGGGATCGAGGAAGCGGATGGTAACCGGGCGGCCTTCCATCGCCTTGTAGATGCCCTTGAAGTCCTCGCGCTGCATCGGCAGGATCTTGTTGAGAGCGGCTTTGCGCTCGTCCTCGTTCTTGGAAACGATCATCTCGCGAACGGCGGGGATGCGGTCCTCGTCAAAGAACATATGCTCGGTGCGGCAGAGGCCGATGCCTTCCGCGCCGAACTTAACTGCCATAGCGGCCTGCGAGGGGGAGTCGGCGTTGGTGCGTACCTTGAGGGTGCGGAACGAATCCGCCCATTCCATAACGGTCGCAAAATTGCCGGAGATCTCCGCGGGAACGGTCTTTATAGCGCCCGCGTAGACCTTGCCGGTCGTGCCGTCGAGGCTGATCCAGTCGCCTTCACGAAGCACGGTGCCGTCGGGGAAGGTGATGGTCTTGGCTTCCTCGTTGATGTTGGCGTCCTTGCAGCCGCATACGCAGCAGGTGCCGATCTGACGGGCAACGACCGCGGCGTGGCTGGTCCTGCCGCCGAATGCGGTCAGGATGCCCTGAGCGGCGTTCATGCCCTCGATATCCTCGGGGCTGGTCTCCTTGCGGGCAAGGATGACTTCGTGGCCGGCGTCGTGCGCGGCCTTCGCCTCATCCGCGGTGAAGTAAACAAGACCGCAGGCGGCGCCGGGGGATGCGTTGAGACCTTCCGCGATGGGCTTTGCGGCCTTGAGCGCGGCGGAGTCGAACTGGGGATGCAGCAGCGCGTCGAGCGCTTGAGGCTCGATCATCTTGATGGCCTCTTCCTTTGTGCGCATACCCTCTTTAACGAGATCAACGGCAACCTGAAGCGCGGCGGCGGGGGTGCGCTTGCCGCTCCTGGTCTGGAGCATAAAGAGCTTGCCCTTTTCGATGGTGAACTCCATATCCTGCATATCGCGATAGTGCTTTTCGAGCGTATCGGCGATCTTTACAAACTGGTTGTAGATATCCTCGTTGGTCTCTCTGAGCTGGCTGATGCTCTGGGGAGTGCGGATACCCGCAACAACATCCTCGCCCTGAGCGTTCATCAGGTACTCACCGAAGAGCGCCTTTTCGCCGGTGGCGGGGTCGCGGGTGAACGCAACGCCGGTACCGGAATCATCGCCCATATTGCCGAAGACCATACTCTGCACGTTGACGGCGGTGCCCCAGCTGGAGGGGATGTCGTACTGACGGCGATAGACGATCGCACGGTCGTTGTTCCAACTGCGGAAAACCGCCTTGATGGCTTCCATAAGCTGAACTTTGGGATCCTGAGGGAAGTCAAAGCCCTTTTCGGTCCTGAACATCACCTTGTATGCTTCAACGATCTCTTTGAGGTTGTCCGCGGTGAGCTGGGTGTCGAGTTCGCAGCCGTATTTTTCTTTGGTGGCTTCAAGGATCTTGTCGAACTTTTTCTTTTCGACCTCCATAACGACGTCCGAGAACATCTGGATGAAGCGGCGATAACTGTCATATGCAAAACGCTCGTTGTTGGTGAGCCTTGCAAGCGCCACAACGGTCTGATCGTTGAGACCGAGGTTGAGGATGGTGTCCATCATGCCGGGCATACTTGCGCGCGCGCCGGAGCGAACGGATACGAGGAAGGGGTTTTCTGTGCTGCCGAGTTTCTTGCCGGCGCGCTCCTCGATGACCGCAAGCGCTTCTTCGATCTGCTTGGCGATCTCTTCTGAGATGGTCTCGCCGTCTTCGTAATAGCGGGTGCAGGCTTCGGTGGAAACGGTAAAGCCGTAGGGAACGGGAAGCCCGAGGCCGGTCATTTCGGCAAGATTAGCGCCTTTACCGCCCAACAGGTTCCTCATTGTTGCGTTGCCTTCGTTAAAAAGGTACACATACTTGTGAGACATATATTGCTCCTCCATTTAAATATAATTTGTATTTTATGGTACAACTTATCAGTATAATGCCAAATCATCAAAAAATCAAGTATTTAACAAATATTTTTTGAGTTGTGTGGGAATACTGGATATTGGGCCCGAAAAAAAGGAGGATAAATGAATGAAAAACGGAAAAAAAGACAGAAAATACAGAAATTACAGCGCGGAATCGCGGCTTCGCGGCGATTCGTCCACGGTATCCGCAAGCGAGGCGACGGGAATGCTTTATTGTCCACCCCGCTCAAAACACGATATGGAAGTCGCGGACGATCTGATCCCGCTGGAAGTCAACCTGCCGCGCTACGGCTTCATACCCGAAGCCGCCGGACAGCAGGCGGGACTGACTCCGCTCAGCGAATAGACCGCGCTTCGATCCGCGTCGGCATATAACTATAGGTACAAAGCGGGTAGATATTTCGTATCGCTTTGAGCGCGCTAACTATGCTCAAAGGGACTGTTCGGCACAACGGCAAAAACGTGCATGGCGCATCCGCCGAACGCCGATTTTCGGTTTTTTGACAGCGAACGCCCGATTCACTTGGGCGCAGCGGAGCATCCTCAAAACCAAAAGCCGCCCGCGGTTGCGGGCGGCTTCTCCGTTTAATCTTTAGTGCAAAATGTTTCTTACGGTTTCGGAAAGTCTGAGGATATCTGTCTTATCGCAGATGTTGGTCTTGTACATAAGGGATACGAAATCGGACAAGGACGCGCCTTTTTCACCGTTGATGAGAGCGCCTCTTGAACGCACAATGTACTCGGCGGGGGTGAGGGTGGGCTCGTACAGATAACTGCGAACCTGTTTGCCGCAGATCTTGATATAGCCCTTGGCGTGGAGGCGGTTCACGAAGGTCTGAACGGTTTGATATGTCCAGTCGTGATCGCGGATCTCGTGCCAAACTTCGGTGATGATAACGGGTTTTTTCGCGGCCCAGATAACCTGCATTATCTTGAGTTCAGCCGCAGAAACATCTTTGATTGGTTGCATACTTTTGCCACTCCTGATTTAGTTTAACAAAGCCATAAGAAATATTTAAACGGTCTTGTTTATTGAAAATTATATAGTATGTTTGGCTGTTTTGCAATATCATATCGAACGAAATACGAAAAAAAGGGACACAATTTGCGCCAAAAGACGACACAACTACCGCGAGTTCACAATTTTGCCACAATTGCGCCCCTGATATGATAATTTTCACAAGGATATATATCAAACATATTTGCGCATTCTGCTCAGGGCGGATTTTTCAAGCCTGCTTACCTGCGCCTGGCTCACGCCGACCTCATCCGCGACCTCGGTCTGCGTTTTTCCGCGGAAAAAGCGGAGCGTCAGTATCCTGCGTTCGCGCTCTGTCAGGCGGCTCAACCCCTCGTTCAGCGCGATCGAGTTCACGAGTATCTCGTCGCTGACGGTCTCGTCGCGTATCTGATCCACTATGTAGACCGCGTCGCCGTCGTCGCGGTAGAGAGGCTCATTTATCGAAACGGGGTCGGAGATGGCGTCAAGCGCAAATACGACTTCTGATTCTTCAACGCCCAGTTCCCGCGCGATCTCGTCAAGGCGAGGCTCAACGCCTTTTTCGTCGATCAGGCGGTTGCGCGTACTGATCGCCCTGTACGCCGTATCGCGCATCGACCGCGTAACGCGTATGCTGCTGTTATCGCGCAAAAAGCGGCGTATCTCGCCGATTATCATCGGTACGGCATAGGTGGAAAAGCGCACGTTATGCGAGGGGTCGAAGTTGTCGAGCGCCTTTATCAGTCCGATACAGCCGACCTGAAACAGATCGTCGGGCGGCTCGCCGCGTCCCGAAAAGCGCTGTATAACGCTTAGCACGAGTCTGAGGTTTCCGGTTATGAACTCGCTGCGCGCGTCCTCGTCGCCGCCGCGGATCCTTTCGAGCAATTCAACGCTCTCGCGATGGCTTATCTTCGGCAGCGTGCAGGTGTCCACGCCGCAGATCTCAACCTTGTTAACTGCCATAATTTCCTCCGTGCCGCATAGGTTTTTTAGGCGGCTTCACATATAGTTATGGCTGAAAACGGCGGGGAATATTCCGCGGCAAAGAGCGTATTTGAGATTATGCGGACGAAATATGATGAAACGCCTTTTAAACTGCTCCAAGAGTCGTATTCGGTCTATGGACGGCGCTGTATGGGGCGGCAGACGGCGCTTAAAGTCGGCTTGCAGATGCGCTTTGATATGCCTGATCGCGAAAAAAGTTGCAAAATAAACAAAATTATGATAAAATATGAAACTGCGGAAATATTGAAAAGACAAAGGCATAGGTCAAAACTTATCACCAAGGGATCATCTGATCTGTCCAAGACCGCTTTCCACGATGCGCAAAACACGGAACGCGGCCGCAACTAAACGTAAAGGAGTGATCTAATTGATGAACAAACGATCTATTCTGATCAAGTTATTTTCGATCGCGATCGCGGCGGCGGTGGTATTTACCGCATTGCCCGCTTTCGCCGCAGGAAAGAAGGCCCCCTCGGCGGAAAATACAGCCGAGCGGACGCAGTTGGGTCCTGCCGAGGACGAGCCCGATGTCGGGCCGGGCAGCAGAGCGGACTTTGAGCCGTCGCAGTTGCTTCCGTATGACGGAGAGCGGTATGTTTTCACGCGTGAGGATAACAGGCAGCGCGGAATGAGGGACGACTACTCTTATGTAAGAGTGCGTATCACCGTCGGCTCAACAAACAAGATCGATCTCTCGTTTGCGGGCGGATATTACATCGACCAAAACCTTGCGCCGATCATCGGCACCGAGGACGCGCCCAAAAAACTCACGTTCACGGCGTCAAGCGGCAAAGTCAAGGTTACTTCGGGCTCGGATGTGCTGTATACGGGCGCGGTCGTCGACCTTAACAGAACAAATATGGCGGAGGAGGGCGGTTATTCGATACTCACGACTGCCGCCAACAGTTCCAACAGCGGCAGAAAATACCTCGGCAATATGCGCGTCAGCGTGAACTCGGACGGTACGATAAGGCTGATAAACACGATCCCGACGGCGCATTACCTCTATGGCATTGTGCCGTATGAACTCAGCGAAAGTTCGCCGCTTGAGGCGCTCAAGGCGCTGGCCGTAACCGCAAAGACCTATGCTTTCGGCTTCACGCTCGCGGGGGATGATTACGACATCACCGACTCGTTCACCTATCAGGGTTATCGTGGCTATAAGCCGGGCTACACCAAATGTATGCTCGCGTGCCTTTCGGTACGGGGCAAGATACTGATGAACAACAACAGCGTGCCGATCGTATTCTACGGTGCGACGAACGGTGGCGAGACCGCGCTTCCGTCGCATATGACGGGCTATACGCATGTGGATTATCTGTTTGAAGTTAAACTCGACGACGTAGATATTTCGGAGGGCGCGAGCAGGCGTCAGACCTTAACGATCGAGTATAACAAGAGCATTGCAAACGCCGCGTTCAAATCGCTTGTCGAACGCGAAGCGGGCAAGGTCGCGGGTCAGACCGTTGAAGCGCTCTACATAACCTCGGCCGAGGTCAACACTCCCGCATATGAGGGCTGTGTGCGCAACCTGACCCAACTGAAGCTGACAGTTCGCGTCAAGGCAAACGGCGCGGAGCGCAACATCACCTGCTCATTCCCCACAAAGTATCTCAAGGATTGCGGCATATTCAACAAGAATTACAGGATCTACTGGGGAAGTGCGGTGTCGGGCGGCTATGAAGTGTATTTTTGCAGGCACGGACACGGTGTCGGCCTGTCCCAGCTCGGCGCGGTGGGCTATGCAAAACTCGGGTACGATTATAAGTATATCCTGAACTTCTATTTCAGCAAGATGAACCAGGTCGACGTAACCGAAGCCAACCCCGAAACGCCGGTCATAACCACGCAGAACGTGCTCGCGTTCGGCGCGATCAACGAATCTGTCGTAAGGCTGCGCAGCGGCCCGAGCACAAGTTCCGCAATATTGGACAGGCTCACCTTGGGCACCCACGTGGATATCATCGGAGAGGACAGCGACTGGCTGATCTGTAATGTAAACGGTTTGATCGGCTATGTGCGCGGCGACCTTATCGATATAAAACTCGTTCCGTCGCCGAACGGCGCACAGCAGAGTATAGGCAAGGCCAACGTGCTTACCCTGTCGAACGGAGCAACGCCCGTTGCGCGCGTAGGTCCATCCGTGTACTGTTCAGAAGCGTTTAATTTGACTCCTGGCGCCGAGATCGAACTCTGGAGCAAGATCGGCTCATGGTACCACGCAAGGATCAACGGCGCGTTCGCATTCGTATCCTCGTCAAGCGTGTCTACCCCCGTTTGGACGGCGACCAAACTGCACAGAAGACTTGTGCCCTGATAACTTTACAGACAAAAAAGCCGCCCCTTGGCGCACATCCTTAAACGGACGTGCCGGAGCGGCTTTTTTCTTATTTATATGCTCGCGCGGTCAGGGCCGCCAGCGGTATTTGTTCATATCGACATGCCCGTCAATAAAGCCTACGCCCTCTTTTTCAAGAAGCGTGATCTGCGCGTTCTCACCGCCGAACGCAAACGCGCTCGAAACTCTGCCCTCCTTGTTCACAACGCGGTGGCAGGGGATGCTCGAGGGATCGGGGTTGACGTGCAGCGCATAGCCTACAACGCGCGACAGCCGCGGATTGCCCGCAAGCGCGGCGATCTGTCCGTAGGTGGCGACCTTGCCGCGCGGTATGCGCTTGACCTGTTCGTAGATCAGTTCAAATGTGTTCATATTTCGCTCCGTTTTTATCCGTGGCGTTCGCCTCGGGTTTGAGTGCATTATGATTATACCACGAACGCGCGGTTTTTATCAGCCTTTTTTCGATCATCGCACACGATCGTGGGCGCGGAAGTAATATGCGCGGACGGCATCGATTCGGTGTTGTAATTCGCTCGCAAAAATGTTATAATAAACCGATTATGGAAAAATGCAGAGTCCGCCGTTCCGCAGAGCGGCGGCGAAAGGCGGCAAAGTGCACGATCCCGCAGTAAAAAAAGAAACGCTTCGCATCGCTCTCGGTACGCTCATACTGAGCGCCGTTATGCAGGGCGTGTTCCTCATCATAGGCAAATGGGATATAAGAGTGCTCTTTGGAAACATCCTCGGCGCCGCAGCAGCCGTGCTCAATTTCTTTTTGATGTGTCTGACCGTCGTCAAATGCGTCGGGATCGAAAAGGACAGGGCGGCGGTCAAGATACGCGTTTCGCAGAGCGGCAGGCTGTTGATGCTTGCGGCGATCGCGGGAGTCGGTGCGCTGCTTCCCAAGTATTTCAACCTCATCGCGCTGATTTTGCCCCTACTTTTTCCGACGGTCATAGTGATAGTTTACAGGCTTGCGCACAAAGAAAAAGACGGCGCGCCAAGTGCCTCGCGCGAACCGCAGCCAAACGCCGACCTTAAGTATACAAACGAGGAAGTATCGGATTGAAAAAGTCGCTTCGTTTTAAAACAGTCGATATTCTGCTTATAGCCCTTATGATACTGCCGATAGCCTTCGGCGTCGTCGTCAGGGTATTGACCAAGCCCGCCGCCGAGGGCGTTCAGATAGGCGGCGCGCTGATATTCGCGCGCTTCAAACTTCCGCTTCAAGACCTGTTTTTCTCGGAAGCGACGCTCAACAGCCTGCTCGTGCTCGTATCGCTGACGGCGATGGCGCTCTATATGACCCACGGCATCCGCGCGGGTGTCAAATGTCGCAGGCATCTGATTGCCGAATGGATCGTCGAAAGCACCGACAACCTCGTAAAAAACAATATGGGCCCGTTCTTCAGGGCGTTCTCGCCGTTTATCTGCGCGATACTCGGCTATTCCGCGCTGTCGAGCCTCTCGTCGCTCGTGGGGCTGTTCCCGCCGACCTCAGATTTTTCAACGGTGTTCGGCTGGGCGCTGCTCGTTTTCGTGCTGATTACCTACTATAAACTCAAAGGCGGAACGTGGAACTACGTCAAGGGCTATTTTGAGCCGATCCCGTTCTTCGCGCCCCTCAACGTCATCGGTGAGATAGCGACGCCGATCTCGATGAGTTTCCGTCATTACGGCAATATCCTGTCCGGCTCCGTCATCTCCGCGCTGATCGCAAGCGCGCTCGGCGGACTCACACGGGCGGTATTCGGCGAGGTCTGCCGCGTGCCCGTATTGCAGATAGGCCTGCCCGCGGTGCTGTCGATCTATTTTGACGTATTCAGCGGACTGTTGCAGGCGTTCATCTTCGCGATGCTTACCATGCTCAACATCTCCGGCGGATTCCCCGAGGAACTGTACAAAAAACGAATGAAAAAAAAGGCAAAGCGCCGCGCATAACGCACGGGGCGGAGCGTTTTTTATAAACTCGCCGCAACCGCGGCAACAGGAGGTCAAATCTTTATGGAACTTGCAATCGGAATCATTCTCGGCTGCTGCGCACTCGGCGCCGGCATCGCAATGATCGCCGGTATCGGCCCCGGTATCGGTGAAGGTCAGGCTGTTGCAAAGGCTTGCGAAGCCATCGGCCGTCAGCCCGAAGCAAAGAGCGAGGTAACTTCCACAATGATTATGGGCTGCGCCATCGCGGAAACCACGGGTATCTACGCGCTCGTCGTTGCGATACTGCTCATCTTCGTTGCGCCGAACATCTTCGTAAACGTGCTCAAGACCGCGCTCGGCAAATAAACCGCCATTCGGCGCAAGAAACAAAAAAACCTGTTCGGAGTAAACAAAAATGCAGAGTTTGGATGTTATTTCAATTAACATCTGGCAGATCATCATATCGCTTGTTAATCTGCTGATACTGTTTTTTATACTTAAAAAGTTCCTCTACAAGCCCGTGCGCGAGATGCTCGCAAAGCGTCAGGCGGCGGTGGACGAGGTCTATTCGCTTGCAAATGAAGCGCTCGAGGCCGCTCACCGCGACAGGGAAGAGTACGAGCAAAAACTGCTCGGCGCAGACGAGGAATGCGATGAACTGCTTCGCACCGCTCAACAGAACGCCGCAAGGCGCAGCGGAAGCATCATCAAAGAGGCCGAGGAAAAGGCTGCGGGTATGATAAGGCGCGCCGAAAACGAGATCGAACTCGAAAAGAACGGCGCCACGGCGGAGATGAAGCATCAGATCGCGGAACTGTCCGTTCAACTTGCCGAAAAACTGCTTGAAAGGGAGATGAACGCGGACGATCACCGCGAGTTCATCGACTCGTTCATAAACTCGATCGGCACGGAAAGCGAGGGCGGCAATGTCGGCGATAGGTAATGAATACGGCGGCGCGATATTCCTTCTCGCAAGGGAAGAGAATATCCTCGACGAAGTGTCCGAAGCGCTTGAACAAGCGGATCGCGTTTTCGCGGAGCAGCCGCTGTATTTGGATTTTCTCGCAACGCCCGGCATACCCATTGAGGAACGCATTGGCGCGATCGGCGGCGCTTTCCACGGCAGGGTGCCGGACTGCGTCGCGGATTTCATCTGTCTGCTTGTCGAAAAAGGCTATATACGCCACTTCGGCGAGTGCAGGGAACAGTTCGAAAAAGCATACAACAGCCTGTACGACATCGCACTCGCGGAGGCGGTATCGGTTCGTGAGTTGACCGAAGACGAAAAGAGCCAACTCAAACTCAGCCTCGAAAGGTCGATTGGCAGGCACATAAAACTTTCAACATCGGTCGATAAAGACCTTGTCGGCGGAATGACAGTCCGCATCGACGGCAAACTTTACGACGGCAGTCTGCGCACGCGCATATCCGAGATCCTGGAGGAACTTACAAAATGAATCTGCGACCTGAAGAGATCAGTTCAATAATCAAAGACCAAATCAAGAATTACAGAAGCCGCATCGAACTGCACGAGACCGGCACCGTTATACTCGTCGGCGACGGCATCGCAAAGGCGCACGGTCTCAGAAACTGCGTCGCAAACGAGATGCTCGAGTTCCCCGACGGCAGCGTCGGCATCGCGCAGAACCTCGAGGACGAGGTGGTTTCGATCGCGGTGCTTTCCGATACGGCGGACATCCACGAGGGCACCGTCGTAAGGCGCACGGGCAAGGTCGTTTCCGTGCCCGTGGGCTCCGCGCTGCTTGGCAGAACGGTCAACGCGCTCGGCGCGCCGATAGACGGCAAGGGCCCGGTGCCATCGACCGAGGCAAGGCCTATCGAATCCGAAGCCCCCGGTATCATAAGAAGAAAGAGCGTTGCCGTACCGCTGCAAACGGGCATAAAGGCAATCGACAGTATGATCCCGATCGGCAGGGGACAGCGCGAACTCATAATCGGCGACCGTCAGACGGGCAAGACAGCGATCGCCGTCGATACGATAATCAACCAGCGCGGCAAGGGCGTTATCTGCATCTATGTTGCGATAGGGCAAAAGAGCAGTTCAGTTGCCCAGATAGCCGACAGGCTCGAGGCTGCGGGCGCTATGGAATACACGATAATCGTTTCCGCAGCCGCGTCCGAGAGCGCATGCCTTCAGTATATCGCGCCCTATTCCGGCTGCGCTATGGCGGAGCATTTCCGCGAGCAGGGCAGGGATGTGCTGATAGTCTACGACGATCTATCAAAGCATGCTGTTGCCTACCGTGCGCTTTCATTGCTCATTCGCCGTCCTCCGGGTCGAGAAGCCTACCCTGGCGACGTGTTCTATCTGCATTCGCGCCTTCTCGAGAGGGCGGCCTGCGTCGCGCCGGAATACGGCGGCGGCTCGATAACCGCCCTGCCGATAATCGAGACCCAGGCGGGCGATGTTTCGGCGTATATCCCGACCAACGTCATTTCCATTACCGACGGCCAGATCTTCCTCGAAACGGAACTCTTCCACGCGGGCATTATGCCGGCGATCAACCCCGGCATCTCGGTCAGCCGTATAGGCGGCAGTGCACAGCTGAAGCCTATGAAAAAGGTCTCCGGCGAACTCAAACTGCTGTATTCGCAGTACAGGGAACTTCAGGCGTTCGCGCAGTTCGGAAGCGATCTTGACGCGGATACGCGCGCAAGGCTCGATCTTGGCGACCGCATCGTCGAGGTGCTTAAGCAAAAGCGCAATTCGCCGCTCTCCGTCGCGTGTCAAACGGCGATCATCTACGCCGTTACGAACGGCTATCTAAACGATGTCGCCGTCGGCGATGTGTCCGAATACGAGAGCGAACTCTACGAATTCCTAAAAACGCATCACAGCGCGCTTATGGATAGGCTCGACGCTGGGCATTTCGATCTCGAAGATATCGAAAACCTCAAGGCGGCGCTTGCTGAAATGAACAAAAACCATAACTAAACCAACTGACGGAGCGTAAGATGAGCGCAAACATCAAGCGACTCAAAGCACGAATAAAGAGCGTTGATTCAACGCTGCACCTCACAAAGGCGATGCAGCTCGTCGCGTCGGGCAAGATCCGAAAGGCGACGGAGCAGCTGCACGCTTCAAGGAGTTATACCGACGCGGTCAAAAGCGTGGTCAGCGCCCTTGCAAGAAGCAAGGAATGCGCTTATTCGCCGTTCATCGCCGGCCATAAAGCGGGCAAGAACACGGGGAAAACGCTCCTTATCGTCATCGCGGGCGATCGCGGGCTGGCGGGCGGATACAATTCCAACGCCTTCCGCCTTGCTGATTCCGTAAATGCCGACGAACTCGTGCCGATAGGCAGGCGCAGCGTCGACCGCGCGATCGGCGGTGCGCACGGCAGGATGAGCCCCGTCAGCGAAGGCTACGCGACGGAACGCTTTACGCCGGAGGACTCAAAACGCCTCGCAAGCGCGATCTGCGAAAGATACCTTTCGGGCGAGATCGGCAGGGTCATGATCGTTTCAACGCGCTATGTATCGGTCTTGACGCAGAACGCCGTGCTGACCCAACTGCTGCCGGTAGACAAAAACGCGTCGATTGAGATGTTCTCAAACCGAGGCAAGGATCAAAAACGCTCCAATAAGGAGGACGCGGCGCCCAAAGCCGAACACGAACTCGAGGACGGCGGCTATATGGAGTTTGAGCCCGACCCCAATTCGGTGCTCTCTGTCGCGATACCCGAGTATGTTTCGAGTATGATCTACGGCGCCGTGCGCGAGAGTTTTGCAAGCGAGGTCGCCGCAAGGCGCTTTGCAATGGATTCCGCCACAAAGAACGGCATCGTTATGAAGGATAATCTCAGCCTTGAATACAACCGCGCGCGCCAGGGCGCGATAACGCAGGAAATCGTGGAGATCGTTGCGGGCGCGGGGGATAAGCAGTAAAAACGGCATAGGAGTATGCAAATGGAAAATAAAGAGAACATAAAGAAAAAAACAGGCGTTGTTGCGCAGGTAATCGGCCCCGTCGTGGATGTTCGCTTCGAGCCGGGCGATCTTCCCGCGATCTTCAACGAACTGACCATACCCGTGGGCGACGATGTGCTCGCGGTCGAGGTGGCGCAGCATATCGGCGGCAATACCGCAAGATGCATCGCGATGGAATCCACGGACGGCCTCAAACGCGGCGAGACCGTTACCGATACCGGCGGCCCGATAAGCGTGCCGGTCGGCAGGCAGACGCTCGGACGCATCTTCAATGTTCTCGGCGACCCCGTGGACGAACTTCCCGCGCCCGAGGGCTGCGAGCATTGGCCGATACACCGTCCCGCGCCCGCCTACGCGGATCTTTCGTCCTCGACCGAGATTCTCGAAACGGGCATCAAGGTAATCGACCTCATCTGCCCCTACGCAAAGGGCGGCAAGATTGGTCTTTTCGGCGGCGCAGGCGTCGGAAAAACCGTTATAATTATGGAACTTATAAACAATATCGCCAAACAGCACGGCGGTATCTCTGTATTCACGGGCGTAGGCGAACGCACCCGCGAGGGCAACGATCTCTATAACGAGATGAAGCAGTCCGGCGTTATCAACAAGACCGCGCTGGTTTACGGCCAGATGAACGAGCCTCCGGGAGCGCGTATGCGCGTAGGCCTTGCAGGGCTCACCATGGCGGAGTATTTCCGCGATGAGGAGCGGCAGGACGTACTTTTGTTCATCGACAACATATTCCGCTTCACCCAGGCGGGCAGCGAGGTATCCGCTCTGCTCGGGCGCATGCCCTCCGCGGTAGGTTACCAGCCCACGCTTGCGACGGAGATGGGCGCGCTTCAGGAGAGGATAACATCAACAAAGCGCGGCTCAATCACCTCGGTCCAGGCGGTCTATGTTCCTGCGGACGACCTTACCGACCCCGCGCCCGCGACCACGTTCGCGCATCTTGACGCCACAACGGTTTTGAGCCGCAGCATCGCGTCGCAGGGCATCTATCCCGCCGTCGATCCGCTCGAATCCACGAGCCGCATACTCTCGCCGGAGATCGTAGGCGCGGAGCATTACGAGGTCGCGCGCGAGGTGCAGAGGCTCCTGCAGCGCTATAACGAACTTATGGACATCATCGCGATAATGGGTCTTGACGAACTTTCGGACGAGGATAAACTGATCGTCGCAAGGGCAAGAAAGATCCAGCGTTTCTTCTCACAGCCGTTCTCCGTTGCGGAGCAGTTTACGGGCTTCGGCGGCAAATACGTGCCGATAGCCGAAACGATCCGAGGTTTCAAGGAGATCATAGAGGGCAAGCACGACGATCTGCCAGAGTCCGCGTTCCTGTTCGTCGGCAGCATCGACGAAGCAGTTGAAAAGGCGGCAAAGGCGGCGCAATAACAAAACTTTGAGTTGTATTTCGATAAAAGATGAAAGAGTTCGATCTTAAAATCTCGACCCCCGCGGGCGACACGTTTTCGGGCAAAGCCGTTCAACTGACGGTCCGCGGCACAGAGGGCTCGCTTGGCATCCTTGCGGGGCATATCCCGTTCGTAACGGTGATAAAACCCTCGGAATGCCATTTCACCCTGCCCGACAACACCCAAAAGACCTTCGCTACGGGCGGCGGTCTGCTGCTTGTGGAAAGCGACGCTGTTACCGTGCTTTCAAGTGAGATCAAACTGACCGACTGAAGGGTTTTGGGTCAAAAAACGCATAAACGAAAAATACCGCAAAGCAATTGCTTGGCGGTATTTTTTGTACAAACTGTTATTGAGGGCGCTTTTTGTTGGTGTTTATCGCCGCCATAACCTTGGCGTGCTCCTCGGCAAGTTCTTTTTGAAGCGCGCAGGGCGAAAGTGTGAGGTTGTGCTCGGTTACGACAGCTTTGAGCGCGACGGGTGCGCCGGCAAGGCGTATGCCGCGAAGAAAATCGCCGAGCGTCTTTTCGTCCAGCCCGTCCATAACGAGCATTTCCTCGGTGAAGTCCGCGTTTTGCTCACGTTCGCCGAAGCGGCCGATCCTGCCGACGATCTCGCCGAGCGGCAGACCGAAATCCTTTTTGTCTATGCTGACGGAGCGTATGCCGAGGCGTTCCGCGGTCATATTGATGCGCTCGAGTTTTTTGCCGGAGATGTTAAAAAGAAATACCTTCTTCACGGGAGGTTCTCCTCTCTTTGATTATGTCTTTATTTTACAGCATTATTCCCGAATTGTAAACAAAAAGACCCGCGTCGAGTGCGAGTATATGTCTGCTTTTTGCTACTGATATGCGCCGCACATTGAAAAAGGTGCGCTGTTTTGGTATAATCAAGTGTCGAAGGAGTTTTCAGGCGATTTGTTATGAAAAAGGCGCTCTATATTTTTGTTCAATGCACATGGGGCATACTGCAGACCCTCGTCGGGTTTGTTGTGTTTTTATGCAACATAAAAAAACCGCATGCCCTTTACCACGGCTCCGTTTTGACTGAATGGTCGAATCATGCGAGCATATCGCTCGGAATGTTCGTCTTCGTCTACAACGGCGGCGCAAGCCGCTCGGAACTGCGACCGAGCGCAAAACGCATTTTTGCGGATGAGGGGCTCATCGTTCACGAATACGGGCATACGATACAGTCGCTCTTGCTTGGTCCGCTGTATCTTGTTGTGATAGGAATACCTTCGCTGCTTTGGGCAGAGCTGCCGCGCTATATTAAAAAAAGGAAAGAGGGTGCGCCCTATTCCGCGTTCTGGACGGAGAGGGGAGCGGACAGGCTCGGCGAGCGCACAACGCGTGAAAGATCGTTCACAAATACGGAATCGTGAACGCAAACAGATTATATTCGCGTTTGGGTATTGCTTTTTTACGGCAAATGTTGTAAAACAGAATCAGTTAATACGCCTTTAAGGCAATTTGGAGGTTATAATAATGAATTTCATCGTTGAAGTATCCGCACGCCACGTACATCTCACCCAGGAACACGTCGAAATGCTCTTTGGTAAGGGCAGCGAACTCACCTTCGACCGTCCTCTTTCCCAGCCCGGCCAGTTCCTAAGCAAGGAAAAGGTAACTATCAAAAACGGCGACAGGAAGATCGAGCGCGTTTCGATCCTCGGGCCCGTCCGCAAGGCGTCCCAGGTCGAAGTATCCAAGACCGACGCCGTTTCGCTCCGTGCGGAAGGCTTTATCCGCGAGAGCGGCGACCTTTGCGGTACCGCGCCGATCGAGATCGAAGGCCCCGCGGGCAGCGTACAACTTGAAGAAGGTCTTATCATCGCAAAGCGTCATATCCATATGACTCCCGAAGCCGCAGAGGAAGCGGGCCTCAAGGATAAGGATATCGTCAGCGTTGCGGTAAGCACCGAGGAACGCAAGACCGTTTTCGGCGACGTCGTAGTTCGCGTTAGCCCGAATTTCGCGCTCGCGATGCATATCGATACCGACGAAGCCAACGGCGCGAATGTTCCCAGGAACGGCTGCCGGGGCCGAATCGTCGAATTCGATTTTTGATCGTCCGGAAAAACCGATTAAACATAAAGAAAACGCATCTGATGATGCGTTTTCTTTATGCTGTTCAACCGCTTTTGCGGTCGTCGTGTGTTTTATCGCTCTGCGCCCTTGGGTGGCAGGTCGAACTCATGGCGCAGTGGGCGCAACCGCAGCCGCAGGCCGGTGCGCCGCGCTTTTTGTCGCGAACGAGTTTTATAATTATCAACACCACCGCCGCGGCGAGCCCCGCAACTATCAAAAGCGTGGCAAGGTTGTTCTTAATCCATTCAAACATAGTATTTCGCTCCATTTTATGCATCGGGCGGTGTGCCGCCAGATGCCATTATACAACATATTTTACTTCAAATAAAGCGATTTCATCACTTTTTCAGTTTGATATTAAGATGCGTCGCTTCATTATACGGGCGAACGAGGAGGTAAACAAGTCCCGCAAGGAGCATCGTCGCGGCGATCGCGCCGACGGCGTTTATACCGCCCGCGAATACGAGACCGAACTGATAGAAGATAAGCGCCATCACATATGCGAACACGCATTGATACAGTATCGCAAACAGGGTCCACTTGGAGGAGTTCATCTCTCTGCGGATCGCGCCGATAGCCGCAAAGCAGGGCGCGCAGAGCAGATTGAAGATGAGGAAGGCATATCCCGCAAGTTTTGAGAGCCCGCCGAAGTCGAGCACGCCGAAAACGCCGACTACCTCTTCCTTTGCAACAAGCCCCATGATCGTGGCAACGGCGGCTTTGGCACCTTCTTCACCGCTCCCGAAGCCGAGAGGCGCGAATATCCACTTGATAGCGCCGCCGATGCGGCCGAGTATGCTTGAGGAGAGTTCCATCTCCGCGTCGAAGACAAAGCTGCCGTCAATTATGCCGAAGCGTGAAGCCGCCCAGATGAAGATCGTTGCGATGAAGATGACGGTACCCGCTTTTTTGACGAACGACCAACCGCGCTCCCACATACTGCGAAGCACGTTCATCGGCCTTGGCATGTGATATGCGGGAAGTTCCATAACAAATGGCGCGGGATCGCCCGAAAACATCTTGGTTTTTTTAAGGATTATGCCCGATATGACGATAGCGGCAAAGCCGATGAAATACGCGCTCGGCGCGACCCACCACGCCCTGTTGAACAGCGCGCCCGCGATCAGCGCGATGATGGGTATCTTCGCCCCGCAGGGGATGAACGTCGTTGTCATTATCGTCATACGTCGGTCGCGTTCGCTCTCTATCGTGCGCGATGCCATAATGCCGGGTACGCCGCAGCCTACGCCGATGAGCATCGGTATGAACGATTTGCCCGAAAGCCCGAAGCGTCTGAATATGCGGTCCATAACGAACGCGACGCGCGCCATATAGCCGCATTCTTCAAGAAGGGCGAGGAACAGGAACACAACGAGCATCTGCGGCAAAAAACCGAGCACCGCGCCTACGCCCGCGATAACGCCGTCGATAACAAGACTGTTAAGCCATTCGGGCGTATTGAGTTTTTCAAGCGCCTTTTCGGCAAGCACGGGTATGCCCGGCACAAAAACACCGTAGTCTTCGGGCGCGGGAGCGTCTTTAAGCGCCGCTTCCACGGCCTCGCCGATGCCGAATCCCGCCTCATCAAGCGCTTCGCCGTAGGTGTCAAACGCCTCGGCAAAGGCTTCGTAGTCCTCACCTTCGATCGCGCCCAGTATCTCGTCCGCGCCTATAACTCCGGCGCTTTCGGCGGATCTGACGGCGGATGCGATATCATCAGTAAAGATATTCGCCTTTGCAAATTCGTCCGCTGCGTCGTCAAACGCTTTTTGACCGATGCCCAGAAGATGGAAACCGTCGCCGAAGAGATTGTCGTTCGTCCAGTCTGTCATAGTGCCGCCGATCTTCGAAACGGCGAGATAGTAAACAAGGAACATAACGAGCGCAAATATAGGCAGTGCCAACCGGCGGTCGGTAACGACCCTGTCGATCCTGTCCGATACCGTCAGTTTATCCGTTGACTTCTTCTTATAGATGTCTTTAATCAGCGAGGCGATGTATACATAGCGTTCGTTGGTTAAGATGCTTTCGGAATCGTCGTCAAACTCCACTTCAACAGCGGCTATATCCTTTTCGATGTGTTTGACGGTATCCTCGGGAAGCGCCAACTCTTCAAGCACCTTTTGATCCCTTTCAAACAGTTTGACGGCGTACCAGCGCCGGCGCTCCTCCGGCAAAGAATGAACGCTTGCATCCTCGATATGCGCGAGCGCGTGCTCGACGCTCCCCGAAAACGTACTCGAGGGGGGCTTGGTACCGCTTTTAGCCGCTTCGATCGCGGCGTTTGCGGCCTCTTGGATGCCCGTGCCGCGAAGAGCGGAAATCTCAACGATAGGACATCCGAGGGCGGCCGACAGTTCGCGGGTATTGAGTTTGTCGCCGTTCTTCTTAATGATATCCATCATATTTATCGCGATAACGACGGGGATGCCGAGTTCGATGAGCTGCGTGGTGAGGTAGAGATTCCTCTCAAGATTCGTGCCGTCAACGATGTTCAAAATCGCATCGGGTCTTTCGGTGATCAGATAATTCCTTGCAACGACTTCCTCAAGCGTGTAGGGTGAGAGCGAATAGATGCCGGGCAGGTCGGTTACGGTTACGTCGTCGCGCTTTTTCAATTTGCCCTCCTTCTTCTCGACCGTAACGCCGGGCCAGTTTCCGATAAATTGGTTGGAGCCCGTAAGTGCATTGAACAGCGTTGTTTTGCCGCTGTTCGGGTTGCCCGCAAGAGCGATCTTTAGGTTTTTGTTCATAGCAGTTTTCTCCTTGCCAATTAGTTAGCCAATGCTAACTAATTTCTCAAAAAAATAGGCGTTTTTGCGATCTCGGCGATCAAACGACCTCGATGCTGTCCGCGTCCGCTTTGCGGATAGAAAGTTCATATCCGCGCACGGTCAATTCAATCGGATCGCCGAGCGGAGCCAGTTTGCGAACATACACCTCAACGCCCTTTGTAATGCCCATATCCATTATCCTGCGTTTGACCGCGCCTTCCCCGTGGAGTTTCACAACGCGAACGGTGCGTCCAACGGGGGTATGTTTCAGAGTTTTCATAAATGTTCTCCTTTTGTTTTTTGTTATACCGTGATCCGCTGAGCCGTTTCGCGGCTGATCGCGATGCGAGCGCCCTTGACGCTCACGATCAGATCGCCCGCAAAAAACGATACAACGGTTATCTCGCATCCCGGAACGAACCCGAGATCTTTTAGGTGCTTCTTTACATCGGCGCTTCCGCCTATGCGCTTTATAACGCTGCTTTGACCGACGGCAGCGAGCGACAGCGGCATAGATCAACATCTCCTTTCATATGGATTTCGAGCCTCGAAAATAGTTAGCACGTGCTAACTTATGATATGATAACCCATGTGAGCCGCTTTGTCAAGCGGAAAAATCATATATTTTAGCGATTTACGGAGGCGAAGCGTCGGTTTCCGGCGCGGCTTGATGCGTTTTGCGTAAATATAAAGTTGAAAAAAGCGCGTACATAGTTGAAATCGAGCACATATTGCACTATAATGTATAAGTTAAAGTTTGCGCTTTTGTGGATGCGGGGCGCATATCAGCGATATTTCCGGGCTTGACTCGAAACGGAGCAGGGGATCGATGGATCAGTATAAATACAACGAACATTTCGATAAGTATTACGACGCCGAACCGGCGCCGAAAAAACGCTTTGGCACGGGGCTGTTGAGCCTGATCGTGCTTATTCTAATCGTTGCGCTTTTCGTGGCTATGTTTTTCCTTTCCAAAGAGATGCGCCGCGTGAACGATGAATATAACAGGGCACGTATGGCGGAAGAGGAGCGAAACTCCTACTCCGTAGTCAAGGGTGCGGACGGTACGCTCACCGTTTTAGGCACGCATAACGGCATCCCGTTTTCCTACAATGAGGACGGCAAGATCCTCGAGGGCGTGTCGATAGCCGGCATTCAACTCGGCAAAAAGACTTACGAGCAGGCACGCATTGCAATCATCAGCGACGCGCAAAAACGCATTGAGGACATCAATATCCGCGCAACGGTCGAAAACGCGACATTCGTGCTCGTCGCAACGGATTTCCGATTCAACTGCGACGTCAACCCCAAGATCCACGAGGCGCTCAAGGTCGGAAGGGAAGCGGGCAGGGACTGCTACACGGTCTATATCGACAGGGAACGCATCAAAACGGAGGGCGTTGACCTGGGCGGCTACTCGATAAGCATCGACGAGCAAAGCGTCCGCGAAACGGTCGACAGGATCGCTGCTGTGGTCGACAAGACCCCGACCGAGCCCTACATAACGCTTCTTAACCTCGTCGGCGGCGGCAAGCCCGGCGTAGGCATCGGCGGAAGCACCCTCGATATCCACTCGACTCAAAAGGTCTACGCGCCAAACGGCACAGCGATGGCGGAGATACAGTTCCATAACGGGCATAACGGCTATGTTCTGAATAAGGACGATATGGTCGATAAGATCATCAAAGCGTTCAATGCGGGCGATTATCACGCCGAACTGGAACTCAAACTCGAGGAAACGGAGCCGTCCATGACGGCGGAAGAACTCGTGGCGTCCACCTCCGAGATATCGCGCTTTTCGACTAAGTTCGCCTCATCAAGCGATTACCGCGCACGCAACGTGCAAAAAGCGGCGGGACTTTTGCACTGCGTCGTTATGACAAAGGGCGAGGAATACAGTTATAACGAACTGCTCGGCCCACGCAACGAAAAGGACGGCTGGCTTCCCGCTCCGGGCATCTCCGGCGGCAAGGAGTACATCGACAGCCCGGGCGGCGGTATCTGCCAGGTCAGTTCCACACTCTACAACGCGCTGCTGCAGCTTGGTCCCGATACAAAGATCGTTCGCAGATACCATCACTCGATCCCCGGCAGTTATATCGCGAAGGGGCTTGACGCAACGGTATCCTACGGCGGCCCCGATCTCGTCTTTAAGATAGAAACCGATACGCCGATGCTTCTTTTCTCCTACGCTGATATGAAGAATCGCACGGTGTACTCGATAATCTACGGCGTGCCGAACGCTGAGGGAGCGACCTATAAGATATGGTCGGAAACCGTCGAAACCATCGCTCCGCCGGAATCGAAAATCATCGAGGAACCTATGTGGCCCAAGGGCTATAAAAGGACTGTTATAAATGCGCGCACCGGCTACAATGTAGACGTTTTTCGTCAGAAATACGATAAAGACGGCAACGCTGTCGGCGAGCCCGAAACCCTGTATCGGGACAAATACGCCGCCGTCGCCGCCGAGATACATGTCGGCACGGGCAGTTCGTCGCTCCCGATACCGACCGATTGACGCCAATGCGTTTATGTATTGACAAATCGACTGCGAGACATTATAATTGTTCGGAGTTTTGATAAAAACCAAAGGAGAAACCCAAATGAAAACCAAACTCATAAAATTGACAGCGCTGTTCATCGTCGCATTGATGCTCTTCGGCGCGATCGCTTGCTCCGCTGCAATCAACGACCCCAGAAAGATATCCATCGGCAAAGTCGGTAAAGCCAAACTGACCCTCGCGGACTTTATGGGCTTTTACCAAAACAACTACTACGCTGCTTCCGCGGTACCCGATTACAATGCCTATATTAAAGAAATGACCGCCAACTACGGCGTTGCACTCAACCGTTGCTACGAACTCGGTCTCACCCTCGACGAGGAGGAGAATAAGGAACTCGAAGAACGCATAACCGCGTCCATCGACAACGCGATAGCGAGCGCTGGCTATGCTTCGTCGGAAGAGAGCCGCGAAGAACAACTCAAGAAATTAGACAAATTCCTGAAGCAGAACGGAACGTCCCTCAAAAAGTATCAAAAGGAACTCAAAGAGGATATTACCAAGACAATGCTTCTTGAAAAACTCCGCAACCAGGTTGCGAGCGAAGTAACCTGCGGCAAGGAAGATGTAAAGGACTATTACAACACAAACATCATCAAGGTGGAAGAAAAATACAAAGAGGATCTCTCCGCTTTTTCCGACGATTACAACGCCTACCTCACCGGCGAGGGTATGATCCCGCTCACCACGCCCGAGGATATGTTCACCGTAAAGCAAGTTCTCATCCAGTTCGAGAACAAGGCCGAAGTCAGCGATACCGTTGAGGGAACCTTCTCCGAGGAGCAGCAAAAGAAGATCCAGGAGATCCGCGACGCGCTCACAGCAGGTATCAGCACTCAGGACTTCATTGACAAGTATATGCTCAACGCGGATTACAACGACGATCCGGTTTTCAAACCCGTGGATACCGGCGATGAGCCCAAGACCATAGAAAACGATCCATACCTCAACCTGCGCGAACACGGCTACGTTATGAACGAGGAGTTTATTAAATCCTACTTCGCCGGTTTCGGCGAAGCGGCGTGCCTGCTCTACTACGGTAAGGATTGGACAGAGCCCACCGAGACTCCCGAGCCCGATGCGACCCCCGCGCCCGACGCTACCGAGGCGCCCGTTACCGAAGTTCCCACTACTGAGGTTCCCACTACCGAGGCACCCGCTACCGAGGCGCCCGCTACCGAGGCACCCGCTACCGAGGCACCGGAGGCTGAACTGCCCCCCATCGAAAAGTACGGCATCAAGTTCTATACGACCACGGACGGCGATGAGATCGCCGAGGTGCAGACCAACGTCAAAAACGGCGGCGTACATTTCATTATCATCGCTGAAAAACTCGAAGCGGGTCGCGCTATGACCGGCGACGATTTCGACAATGAGGAGAGCGAAGCGTTCAAGAGCATCCAGAAGTTCCACCTTATCACGCTGCAGGACGAGCATTACGCGGCTTGCGCTGCGGAGTGGAAGGAGAACGCAAAGATCAAGATGATCAGCGACTCCAAACTCGCCGGCTACCTGCAGGCGTATATCAACGGTGCAGGCAAATAAACCAATAAACAAACAGGAACGGACGGACCGAACGGCCCGTCCGTTTTTGTATAACCGCATCTTCTTGCTCAAAATACCGTAAAAAACACTTGCGCCAAACAACGCCTTGGTGTATAATAGGTTATAATAGGGGGAGAATGGTAAACAAACAGATTTCCCCAATATAAAACCGAAAGAGGAACCGTATGTTTCAGGGTAGAATGGCTGTTCTTTTAAACGCCGCAGAGACCGCTGTCGATAACGGAGCCAAGGCCGCACAGCAGGATCCGTTCATCGTAATGCTTGTCGGTATGGCCGTCGTTTTCATCGGTCTTGTTATCATCATCGGCATAGTGAAACTCGTCAGCGTCATCTATCGCTCGCTCTTCGTCGGAAGGGAAGAGGGGGAGATGCCAAAGGCGAATACCGGCTCGGCTCCCGCTGTGAATACAGGCCGTGCCACCGTTGAATTGACCGAAGCGCAGCGCGGCGAAACCGTTGTCGCGATCGCGGCGGCGGTTGCCGAAAGCCTCGGCAAACCCGTATCCGGCATAAGGATCAAATCAATAAAAAAGATCGGCTGAACTCCTTACAAACAGGGGCTTCGGCCGTTTTACGGTAAAAAAACAAACAGTTTTAATCAGCGAAAGGGGTTAAATATGCGCAAATACATCGTTAAAGTAAACGGCTCCGCCTACGAAGTCGAGATCGAAGAACTTTCCGCAGAGGAAACTATGAACTTCGAAACCAAGCCCGCCGCTCCGGCCGCGCCCGCAGCGCCCGCGCCAGCCGCACCCGCTCCCGCGGCACCCGCAGGCGGCAAGAACATCACCGCGCCGATGCCCGGCAGCATAATCTCCGTCAGCGTCAAGCCCGGCGATACGTTCCGCAGCGGACAGGTGCTCCTCGTGCTCGAAGCGATGAAGATGGAAAACGAGATCATGGCGCCCCACGACGGCAAAGTGCTCGCAGTCAACGTATCCGCCGGCGCGTCCGTAAACTCCGGCGACGTTCTCATCTCCTACGAATAATACCGTTTGCGCGTAAAGCGCGGGAGTTGTTATGGAAGCAATCATCAATGTATTTCGCGACTTTTTTGGCAGCAGCGGTTTTGCGGCTTTTTTCTCTGCCCCTGATGCGTGGAAATATGCCGTGATGTTGGCGATCGCTTGCTTCCTTATGTATCTTGCGATAGTCAAAAAGTTTGAGCCGCTGTTGCTCTTGCCGATCGCGTTCGGTATGCTTTTGACCAACCTTCCCGGCGCGGGTCTTTTCAACGAAGCGATCTTCGCGGACGGCCACGTGCACTGGAGTATGCTTGCTTCCAACGGCGGCCTTATAGACTATCTCTATCTCGGCGTAAAACTTGGCATCTATCCTTCGCTGATCTTCCTCGGTGTCGGCGCGATGACCGATTTCGGTCCCCTGATCGCAAACCCGAAGAGTCTGCTCCTCGGCGCGGCGGCACAGCTCGGCATCTTTGCCGCTTTCATCGGCGCAAGGCTCATATTCAACTTCGATCAGGGCGTTGCGGCGTCAATCGGCATCATCGGCGGTGCGGACGGCCCGACGGCGATCTTCGTTACAAGCCGCCTCGCGCCCGAAAAACTCGGCTCGATAGCGATCGCGGCATACTCGTATATGGCGCTCGTTCCGGTCATCCAGCCCCCGTTTATGAAACTGTTGACCACCAAAAAGGAACGCTCGATCGTTATGACGCAGCTCCGTCCCGTATCCAAGACCGAGCGCATCGTGTTCCCGATAATCGTTACGATAGCCGTGGCGCTGCTCGTGCCTTCGGCGGCGGCGCTCGTCGGTATGCTGATGCTCGGCAACCTCATCAAGGAATGCGGCGTAACGGATAGGCTGTCCAAAACGGCGCAGAACGAACTCTGCAATATCGTTACGATCTTCCTCGGCGTCAGCGTCGGTGCAACGGCGACCGCGACCTCGTTCCTGCAATGGGAAACGCTCGGCATCCTCGTTATGGGTATCTGCGCGTTCATCGCGGGCACAATCGGCGGCCTGCTGCTTGCCAAACTGATGAATCTCATCTCCGGCGGCAAGATCAATCCCCTCATCGGATCTGCGGGCGTATCCGCCGTGCCGATGGCGGCGCGTGTTTCCCAGGTGGTCGGACAAAAAGAAAACCCGGGCAACTTCCTTCTGATGCACGCGATGGGTCCCAATGTTGCGGGCGTTATCGGCTCCGCAATCGCGGCGGGCGTATTCCTCGCTATGTTCGGTTGATAATACGGCAAGCGCCGTTTCTTCATAAAGTTTACAGAAAGGACGAATACTATGGGCAAACTCTTTATTACCGATACCATCCTGCGCGACGCGCACCAGTCCCAGGCGGCAACAAGGATGAAGACCGAGGAGATGCTCCCCGCGTGCGAGATCCTCGACAGTATGGGCTACTGGTCGCTCGAATGCTGGGGCGGTGCGACCTTCGACAGCTGCCTTCGCTTCCTTAACGAGGACCCGTGGGAGAGGCTGCGCACCCTCAAAAAGGCGCTCCCAAAGACCCGCCTGCAAATGCTTTTCAGGGGTCAAAACATCCTCGGCTACAAGCACTATGCGGACGATGTTGTTGAACAGTTCTGCCGCAAGGCGATCGAAAACGGCATCGAAGTCATCCGCATCTTCGACGCGCTCAACGATGTGCGAAACCTCGAATCCGCGATCAAGTTCACAAAAAAATACGGCGGTCATTGCGAGCCGGCGATCAGTTATACGATCAGCCCCGTACATAACGACGATTACTTCGTCAAACTCGCAAAGGAACTCGAACAGATGGGCGCGGACTCCATCTGCATCAAGGATATGGCAAACCTGCTTCTGCCGATGCCCGCGTTCAACCTCGTTTCAAGGCTCAAAAAAGAGATCGCCGTTCCGATCCATCTGCATACCCACAACACCACGGGCACGGGCGATATGACCCTGCTTATGGCGGCGATGGCGGGCGTTGATATAGTCGATACCGCACTCTCGCCCCTCGGCAACGGCACTTCGCAGCCCGCGACCGAAAGCCTTGTTGCAACGCTTCAGGGCACCAAGTTCGATACCGGGCTCGACCTTGCCAAACTCAGCGAGGCGGCAAAGCATTTCCGCAAGGTCGCCGCAAGGCTCAAGGAGGACGGCTTCCTCGACCCCAAGGTGCTCTCCGTGGATACCAATACCCTTATGTATCAGGTGCCCGGCGGTATGCTTTCCAACCTCATCTCGCAGCTCAAACAGGCCAACGCCGAGGATAAGTACTACGAGGTGCTCGCGGAGGTGCCGCGCGTGCGCGAGGATTTCGGCTATCCGCCCCTTGTCACGCCCACCAGCCAGATCGTCGGAAGCCAGGCGGTTTTGAACGTGCTCTCGGGTGAAAGGTACAAGATGTTCACCAAGGAGTCCAAGGCGGTGCTGCGCGGCGAATACGGCAGCCTGCCCGGAAAGGTGAACGAAGAAGTACGCAAAAAGGCGATAGGCGACGACGAGGTCATCACCTGCCGTCCCGCGGATCTGCTCAAGCCCGAACTTGAACAACTCCGCACGGAGATCGGCTCGCTTGCCGAGTGCGACGAGGACGTTCTCTCCTACGCGCTCTTCCCGCAGGTCGCCAAAAAGTTCCTTGAGGAACGCGCAAAGGCAAACGGCGGCATAAAGGCCGCGCCCTACGACGCGGACAAGGCGCATAACCCCGATTTCGATAAGGCTATCGAACTCATAGTCGACGATCTTACCAAGGGTATGACCCTTTGATCGCTGATAAGCATAATAATACCGCGGCCGTTTGACCGCGGTATTTGTTTTTATAGGTCATAATCAGAAAGTACTTAAGTCATTATAATTCACATCATCATTCGCTGTTTCTGGCGCGAATTTGAAATACTTGTATTTGAATTCATGCCACTTCACCATACCCCTGTAGGAATTATAGTGGCTATCTCTGTCCTATTGCCGTTTGCAGCGTATTCGTATTCGTATTCGTACCAATAGTTTATGCTGCCGTCGGAGTAATATAAAATATCCTTTGTCATATTGCCTTTTGCATCGTATTCGTATTCGTGCCAATAGTTTATGCTGTTTGTTTTGTATGTATATTCGATTTCCTTTGTCATATTGCCTTTCTCGTCGTATTCGTATAAATGATTGATATTGCCGTTGTATGCATATTGGGTTTCCTTTGTCAAATTGCCGTATGCATCGTATTCGTATTCGTACCAAGAATCGATGCTGCTGGCGTTGTGATATCTGGCTCTCTTTGTCATATTGCCTTTTTTATCGTATTCGTATTTGTATTCGTACCCACCGCATTTGCTGCCGTCGGAGTCATATAGGGTCTCCTTGGTCAGGTTGCCGTTTTCATCGTATTCGTATTCTTCCCACCGGTCTATGCTGCCGTTGGAGTTATAACAGGTCTCCTTGGTCAGGTTGCCGTCTGCGTCGTATTTGTATTCTCTCCACTTGTCTATGCTGCCGTCGGAGTTATAATAGGTAGACTTGGTCTTGTTGCCTGTTTCGTCGTATTCGTGTTCGTACCAAGAATAGATACTGCCGTCGTAATAATAATTAATATATTTTGTTATGCGGCCTTTTTCATCGTATTCGTATAAATAATCGATGTTGCCGTAGTATTCATATTGGGTTTCCTTTGTCAAATTGCCTGTTTCGTCGTATTCGTACTCATGGTTGCCGTGGTCGCCGTCATTTGTTGTCATCTTTGTCAGATTGCCCTGTGCATCGTATTCGCATTCGCATTTGAGCCGATATTTGTTGCGGCCGTTGGAGTCATAATAGGTTTTATTTGTCATATTGCCGTTTACATCATATTCGTATTCAATCGTCTCGCGTATGCTGCCGTCTGCTCTATATTCCGTTGCTTTTGTCATCAGCCAAGCGCCGCGTTCCTCTTTTTCTTTTGAGCCGAACAGTTGACACGCAGCCGCGGCAAAAAGCAGGGCGCAGGCAAGCAGGCCGATAATAACGCTGATGAGCGTTCGTTTCAAATGGGTCTTGTTCATATAAATCTCCCTAAAATATTATAGTTGAGCGCGATGCTCACATTGATTATAGATATAATTTATCTAAAAGTCAATAGCCGTATCCTTTCTATGCTATATTTATAGTGAAATTAGCCTATTATCGTTTTTAGGGGGGGTGATCCGATGAAGAGCAGAATAAAGGATCTTCGAGAGGACGCCGACCTTACCCAAACCGAGATCGCGGAGCGCATTGGCATCACTCAGCGAAAATACAGTTATCTCGAAACTGAAACGCAGCCGCTGACGGACGAATTGCTCGTTAAACTTGCCGATTATTACAATGTCAGCATCGACTATATCCTGCTGCGCACAGACGAGCCCGCGGTAAACGGCGGATCGGAATGAGACCGAAGGGCGTATCCTTGTTGGGAGGCGCCAAAGAGGTCTTTTTTTATTTTGCGAGCTTCGCCGCTTTTCGCCGTTTTACTCGATTTTGACCTTTCATTTGAAATGCGCCGATTTATCTGTTATAATATCATCGAACAAATATGGTGTGGGGATATGATCCTGTATGAAACTATTGATCACAAACGACGACGGCTATTTTGCGCCCGGTATCGCTGCGCTTGCGAGGGCGCTTGCAAAGGACAACGAACTCTATATCGTTGCGCCCAAGTTCAACCAAAGCTGCGTCAGCCACGGACTGACGCTCAAAAAGCCCCTGACCGTGGAGCCGATCTCGATAGACGGCGTTTGCGCGCGGCTCGCGCTTTGCGTTGACGGCACGCCCGCGGACTGCACGCGCTTTGCGCTACAGCATTTGATGCTCAAGCCGGACGCGGTGATATCGGGCATCAATCAGGCGGGCAATATCGGCACCGACGTGCTGTATTCGGGCACGGTAAGCGCGGCGGCGGAGGCGGCGATGCTCGGCGTTCGTTCGATCGCGGTATCGCGCGATACGCTTGCCGTGGATTATTTTGACGACGCGGCGGCGCATTTTGCCGAAAATCTCGATCTGTTCTATTCCTGCACGAACGATAACAAGCGGCTTTTGAACGTGAACTATCCGTTCATCCCGGCAAAAGAATACCGCGGAGTTCGCGCCGCGTATCTTGCGGAGCAGGTCTATGCCGACGGCTACTCGCGCGTGGAACTCGATAGCGGCGGCGAGGGCTTTATCACGCCGAGCGAAAAACTGACCGAATGCCCCGAAAACGATACCTCGGACGAAAAGTACATCCGCGACGGATTCATAACCGTCACGCCGCTGAAATACGATATAACGGACTACGAACACTTGGCAAGGATCGCAAGCCTTGTCGAAAAGAACTATAATAATGGATAAAACTATGACAAGGGTGGCGGTACTTGGCGCGGGCGCGGCGGGCTTGATCGCGGGCGCGACGGCGGCAAAAAACGGCGCAAAGGTCGAGATAATCGACCGCAACGAGCGCGCGGGTCGCAAACTGTATCTGACGGGAAAGGGGCGCTGCAACATAACAAACAGCGCCGACCGCGATACTTTTTTGAAGAATATCCCGCGTAACGGGCGCTTTTTATACAGCGCCTTTGACGCGTTCTTTTCAAACGATATCCTCGATATCCTGGAGTCGGAAGGCGTAAAGGTCAAACTCGAGCGCGGGGGACGGTATTTTCCAGAAAGCGACAAATCGAGCGACGTAATAAGGGCGCTCGTTAGTTATGCCGCAAAAAGCGGCGCAAGGCTGCTGCTTGGCACCTATGTTCAAAGCGTTGAAAAGCAGGGCGATAAGTTCGTTCTCACGATGGCGGGTATGCACGGCGGAAGGCGCGAGTACGACAGGCTCATAATCGCAGCGGGCGGGCTCTCGTATTCGTCCACGGGCTCGACGGGCGACGGCTATGCTTTTGCGGAAAAACTCGGGCACACCGTTGTGCCGCCAAAACCCTCGCTGATTCCGTTTGAGACCGAGCAGACCTGGGCGAGCGAACTTATGGGGCTTTCGCTCAAAAACGTTACGCTTCGCGCGTATGCGCCCGAAAAAGCGAAGAATGTCGAAAAGGGCGCAAAAAAGCAAAAGCCCGTATATGAGGAACTCGGCGAGATGCTGTTTACGCATTTCGGCGTGAGCGGGCCGCTCGTATTGAGCGCGTCAAGCTATCTTGCGGACGCGCCGGAGGGCGCAAGGCTCGAGATCGACCTTAAACCCGGCTTGAGTGAGGAACAACTCGACGCGAGGCTTTTGCGCGATTTTGAAAAATATCGCCATAAGCAGGTCAGAAACGCGATGGTGGAACTGCTCCCGTCGCGCCTGATCGAAACGGTTTTGGCGCTTTCGGCGGTCGACCCGACAAAAACGATAGACGAACTCACCCGCGAGGAGCGTCGCGCGATCGCAAATACGCTCAAATGCCTTAAACTGACCGTCAAAAGGGCGCGCCCGATCGAAGAGGCGATAATCACGCGCGGCGGAGTTTCGATAAAGGAGATCGACCCGCGCACGATGGGATCAAAACTCGTCGACGGTCTGTATTTTGCCGGCGAAGTTATCGATGCGGACGCCTGCACGGGAGGCTTCAACCTGCAGATAGCCTGGTCAACGGGCGCGGCGGCGGGGGAGGCCGCGGTGGGCGGAAGCGGGTATTGATGCCTATAAATAATAAAACGAATAAAACACCTTTATCAAGGGGGATATAAAATGAAACAGACAGACAAAACCACCTGCACCGATAACGGGATCATCACCGTTGCGATCGACGGCCCCGCAAGTTCGGGCAAGAGCACCGTCGCAAAGCGTGTATCCGCGCTGTTGAACATCATCCACGTCGATACCGGCGCGATGTACCGCGCAATGGGCTTAAAGGCCGTGCGCTGCGGCATCGACCCCGCCGACGAGGCGGCGGTCGTTCCGATGCTGGATACCACCGATGTTTCCATCGGCTTTGTTGACGGCGCGCAGCATATCTTTCTCGACGGTGAGGATGTGAACGCGCTCATCCGCACGGAGGAGGTATCGCAGGCGGCGTCCAAGATCAGCGCGCTCCCGCCCGTGCGCGATAAACTGCTCGATCTTCAGCGCGATCTCGCAAAAAAGCAAAGCCTTATTATGGACGGAAGGGATATCTGCACCGTAGTGCTTCCCGACGCCAAGTATAAGTTCTATATCTCCGCTTCCGCCGAAGTGCGTGCGGAGAGGCGTTTTCTCGAGTACAGCGATAAGGGCACGCTCGGCGATCTCACTATTGAGGATATCCTGCAGGAGATCAAGCAGCGCGATTACCGCGATATGAACCGCGAAGTCGCGCCACTGCGCCCCGCCGAGGATGCGGTGTTCATCGATACGAGTTATATGACGGTCGATGAAGTCGTAAGCGCCGTGCTTGCGGAACTCGGAATGGCTTCGCTTCTGCATATTTAAAAGGAAAAGAAAAATGCTCTTTGTACTCGCGGTGATCCTTTTTAAGTGGATACTGTTTTTGATCCACAGGCCGAAGATACTCGGCAAAAAAGAAAACCTCAAACTCAAAGGCGGCGTTATCTTTATCGCAAACCATCAAAACTACCTTGACCCCGTGATGCTGGTCGTCGCGATACCGCGTATGATCCACTTTATGGCAAAGAAGGAACTCTTTGAAGGGCGCGTAAAGAACGCTGTATTCCGTTCGCTGCTCGTTTTCCCCGTAAACCGCAAGACGGCGGATATAAAGGCGCTTAAACAGGCGCTCGCCCTGCTCGAAGAGGGCAAGGCGTTCGGCATCTTTCCCGAGGGCAGACGCTGCGTAACGGGCGAGATCGACGATTTTGAGAAGGGCACCGCGTTCATCGCCGCCAAATGCACCGCGCCGATAGTTCCTATCTACATCAGCCCGTCGTCCTACAAGGGCATCAGGCGGCTCGTTATGAACGTCGGTGAAACTATCACCGCGGACGAGGTGAAACAGCGCCTTTTGGGGCGCAAACTCGTCGATGCGCTGACGGAGCGTATGCAGACGGATATGGAAAAACTGTGCGAAGAAACGGAAGCAATGCTTCAACAAAAGAAAACGCGAAAGGAAAAAAGGACCGGGTATGCGTGAATGGCAGTCAAAACTCGTTGAACGTGGCGTGTGCGATGAGCGCGGCGTCGCGTTTTCGGCACTAGCAAAGACCCTGCCGAACGGTGAGAGCGAATTGGTGTTTCTTGCTCTCAACGGAAGCGAACTTCACATATACGAATGCGATTTGAACACAAGCGCAGGCAGACAACTGTACGCTGTCGACCTTAAGCGTGTGAGGGATCTCAAAGTCGGCAATACGTTTATGCAGAGCCGGTTGAGTTTTACTTTTGACGGGAACCTCTTCGCTTTCAGGGGCATCGTTGCGGGGCTCATCGTCAAAGAGGGCAAAGCCGCGCTCGCCGAGATCAAAAAAGAGTGCGTGAGATGACCTTCGCAGGGGAGCAAAGATGAACATTATCCTTGCAAAGCACGCGGGCTTCTGCTTCGGCGTGCGCCGTGCCGTCGAGATTACGAAACAAACGGCAAAAAAAGTCGGCGGCGAAAGCGGCGTCGGATTTGCGCCGCGCGTTTTCACATACGGCGAGCTGATACACAACAGGACGGTCGTTGACGAACTCGCTGCTTGCGGCATAACGGCGATAGATTCGCCGAGCGAGGCGCGGGAGGGGGACTATGTGGTGATACGCTCGCACGGCGTGCCGAAGTCGGTGTTTGACGAACTAACGGAGCGCGGGCTCAACGTGATCGACGCAACCTGCCCGTTCGTCGCAAGGATACACGAAACGGTCTCCGCGGCAAAGGCGCGTGGCGAAAGGGTGTTCATCGTCGGCGAGATGACTCATCCCGAGGTCGTCGGCATCAACGGGCATTGCGGCGACTCCGCCGTGTTCATCCGGGGCGAGGACGAGCTTTCAAAACTCGCGGGCGGCGGCGGCTGCCTCGTTGTGCAGACTACGTTCGACTATGATACCTTCTCAAAAATGCGCGAAACGATCGAGCGCGACTACCCCGAAATCACGGTCAACAACACCATTTGCACCACCACGAGGGAGCGCCAAAAGGAAGCCGATGAACTCAGCCATAAATGCGACGTTATGCTTGTTTTGGGGGACAAAAACAGTTCAAACACCCAAAAATTGAAAGAAATATGCAAAAAAAACTGCAATATGACCCAAAATGCCGCCAAAGTAAGCGATATTTCTCTTGATTTATTAAAAAATTGTGATATAATGATAGGCGTTGTTGCCGGTGCATCAACACCGGATTCGATTATCAGGGAGGTTATTAACACAATGAACGAACAGGTAGCAAACACCGAAGCCACCACCGAAACCGTGCCCGCGACTGCGGCACAGACCATCGACGAGAATGCTGTTTTTGATGAAGACGCGATCAACAAAACCATCGTTCGTATCCATGGCGGACAGATACTGACCGGTACTGTCATCCAGATCGTTGACGGCGAAATCAGCGTCAGCATCGGCTATAAGTCCGATGGCTACATCCCCCGCTCCGAGTTTTCCGACGATCCCGAAGTGGACCCCGCTTCCGTATTCAAGGTGGGCGATCCCATCGAGGTCGAAGTTCTCAAGGTAAACGACGGCGAAGGCAACGTTCTCCTTTCTCGCAAGAATGTCGAGCGTCAGAAGGTATGGGACGAGTTCTCCAACGATCCCAACGTCGAAGATAAGGTCTTCGAGGGCGTATGCACCGAGGTCATCAAGGGCGGCGTTATTGTTGAACTCAACAACGGCGCGGCAAAGGCTTTCGTGCCCGCTTCGCAGGTTTCCACCAGGTTCGTTCAGGACCTCAAGCAGTTCGTCGGCCAGCCGATGAAACTCAAGATCCTCGAAGTGGACGAAAAACGCAGGCGCGTTGTCGCCTCCTGCAAGGCCATCCTTCAGCAGGAAGCGGATGAGGCCGAGAAGAAGATATGGGATAACCTCGAAGTCGGTATGAAGACAAAGGGTATCGTTCGCCGTATGACCGATTTCGGCGCGTTCGTCGACATCGGCGGTGTGGACGGTCTTGTACATATCACCCAGTGTGCCTGGGGCAGGGTTAAGAACCCCGCCGAGGTGTTTGCTGCAGGTCAGGAGATCGACGTAGTTATTCGCGAACTCGACAGGGAGAACAAAAAGATCTCCCTCGGTTATCGTGAACTTCTGCCCAAGCCCTGGAGCACCGCGGATGAAAGGTATCCCGTAGGCTCGTTCGTAGAAGGCAAGGTAGTCCGCATCGTTACGTTCGGCGCATTTGTTTCGCTCGAGCCCACGATCGACGGTCTTATCCATATTTCGCAGGTCGGTCTGAAGCGCGTCAGCAAGGTCGAGGATGAGATCAACGTCGGCGACCGCGTTCGCTGCAAG
The DNA here is from genome assembly GCA_017538255.1 of Clostridia bacterium. GTDB lineage: Bacteria > Bacillota > Clostridia > Christensenellales > CAG-138 > PeH17. The sequence continues at coordinate 77,477 of JAFYJD010000009.1, forward strand.
GTAATCGAAGTCGATACCGCAAAGCGCCGCATCAGCCTCAGCCGCCGCGACGCTCTGATCGACGAGAATCCCGAGGAAGCCGCTGCGATCATCGCCCGCGAGCGCGAACAGCGCGACCGTGAGCGTCAGGAGCGCCAGGAGAAGCGCGCGCAGGACGAGCAGACCCGCCGTGAGAATCAGGCTGCTCGCGAAGAGCGCCGCCGTGAGCGCGACGAACAGCGCCCGCGCCGCCGCCGTGAGGATGCAGACTATGAACTGCCTCCCGTAGAATCGGCAACCACTTCCCTCGCAGCGTTGCTCGGTGGCCTTGTATCCGCCGAGGAAGAAACTGCAGAGCCTGCAAAGAAGCCCGCAAGGAAGAGCAAAGAGGCAGTGGAAACCGCAGTAGAAGCAGCGACCGAAGCAGTTGAGACTGCGACCGAGACCGCAGTAGAAGCGGCGACCGAAGCAGTCGAGACCGCGACCGAGACCGTTGAAACCGCGGCAGAGCCCGTTGTCGAGGCAGTCGAAGAGGCCGTTGAAGCAGTAGAAACCGCAGAGGGCGGCGAGAACTGAACATCTCAATACGATAAATAAATTGCGCGGTATCGGGTAAAATCGATACCGCGTTTAGTTTACTTGCGTATAAAGCGATTATACGTCCGCACGTGTTCTGTCGACCCAAGCCTGCCAGCGAGGGTCTTTTTCCATCTCCTCTCGAACGCGCTCGCTATCAACAACATTCCACCAAGGCCAAACGTTGGGCAACTCCGAGCAATGTGATCCGCCGCAGGGCGCGATACCCTCTTTGCCGTCAAAGGAGTTCAGTCTGAGAAAAAGGCCGCGAAGCGGTCATAGCGGGAGCGGGATCCGCAAACGCATAGAAAAACAATGCTCAATTTGTTGTTTTGTTTTTAACGATCTGTTTATATGCGACGGTGAACGGAAAACGGGACTTATGTAAAAAAGGGGCACCGATATCCGAATGCCCCGCTTAACTTATTAAAACTTATTCCTAATTGAAGCTGTGCAGTCCATACGGACTGCACAGCCTTGTTAAAATATGCTTTTTTGACCCGCCCGTAAGGGCCGCCGGCTATCCGTCCAAGGAAAAGCGTTCGGTGCAAGGCCTATCTTTCCAATAGGTTCCATCCGAGCGGTAGTATTCTCTATGCACGGTGCCGTCGCGCTTGTAATAATCGATCACAAAAACTTGACCCGTGCTGATCTCCATCGGATAATTGTCATAGGGCAGCACTTCATCCATAAGGGGATAGGAGGCGAAGTCCTCGTAGGCGTTTTCAAGCCGCCAAAATACACGCTTTTCATAGTTCGGGTGCCATAACGCCATATTCTCGGAGCCAAAATAACTGACTTCATATTCCCTGCCGTCAACCGTCATTACGCCGGTGCTGATTACGTCGATCAAAGTTAGGTTTTCTGATTTTAGGGCATCACCAAAGCGTACAGCCAACTGCTTGGCCATGGAAGACACCCCGTTGTAATAACTCATTCCAAGCAGATCTGTATGGAATGCGCCGTAGATACCCATTATGTTTTCTCCGGCGATCTTATCATACTCCCAAAGAAAGTTCTGGACCATACAGGTTTCGCGGTAAGTGTCGCCTTCAACCGAACCCAAATGGTGAAACATCTGACCCTGCTCGACGACCGCCTTGGCTCGGATATAGGCTTCGGAGTTTTCCTGTCCGGCGTCTTCCAACTCCTTGAGATAGCGCCTGCCTGTGGAAAAAAAAGTGTGTCCTACATCCGTTCCGTGAAAAACGGTCTCCGGAAAGGATCTTTTGATCTGCATATAGAAGTAACTCGTATGTGAATTATCGCTCAGTGTACCCTCCCACTCATCAAAGAGCCGGTACAGCATCTCATCCGAGGATTCCTTCATCCATTGGTTAAGGTAATCCGCTTCGTAGCAGGCAACCTCGATGAACAGATGCCTGTCGCCCTTGGCATAAAACTCGCCCCACCTCTCCAACTCTTTCCTGGTATGTGAAGGATCGGTATGATCCTCGCCAAGCAGCAGTATCTCGCCCGGCTGTATTGTGGGCGCGGCAGTAGGTTCGGCAGTGGGCTTCGCTGTGGCGGGCGCGGCCGTAACGGCGGCGGGCGCAGAGGGCGCCTCCGTATCGGACGGAGCCGCGGTGAGCGGCGCGGGCGTGGCAGAAGGTGTTTTTCCGGCGCAGGCCGCAAGGGAAAGCGCTACGGCTATGCCAAGGCAAAATGCAGAAAGTATCATTAGCCTTGTTTTCATACGGTCTCCTCCTCGGTTGATAAAAACTTATTCCTCGTTGAAATAATGCAGCACCAGCGCATCGAGCGCTGCCTGATCCTTGGCGCCCATCGTTTCGCGGCTGGCGTGCATAGCGAGCATCGGAACGCCGACGTCCGCGGTGCTCATACCGAGCTGCGAAGCCGCATATGAGCCGAGGGTGCCGCCGCCGCGCAGGTCGGGACGGTTCATATAGTGCTGGAGCGGTATCTTGTATTTGGCGCAGAGGCTTTCAAGAATACCGACGCCGCTTGCTTCGGTTGAATAGCGCTGTTCATAGTTCATCTTGAGCGAAACGCCCTTGTTCATCTCGGAATAGCAGCTGCCGTCCGCAAGGTCCTGATAATTCGGGTGCTTTGCGTGCGCAACGTCGCAGCTGAGCATAAAGCCGGATGTGAGCGAGTCGATGTATTCCGTGCGGTCTGCGTCGAGGCTGAGCGCGAGTTTTTCAAGCATCATGCCGAGAGTGGAACTGTTTGCGCCCTGCTTCGTGCCGGAGCCGACCTCTTCGTTGTCAAAGAGTATCGCCGCGGCAACGCAGCTCTTGCGCTTCGTGCCGATTATGCCGGAGAGCACCGCGTAGGCGGAGGTGATGTTGTCGAGCCTCGGCGCGGTGAGTATGTCCTTGTTGAAGCCGCAGAGCATCGGCTCCTCGGCATTGTAAAGGCAAAGATCGTAGCTGAGGATCCTGTCGGGCTCAACGCCGAGTTTTTCCGCCAGTTTCTTAACAAAATAGCCGTCCTTGTTGAACTCCTTTTCAACCGTTTCGCAGATTGGCAGCATATCCTTGTTCGGGTTGAGCGCAACGCCCTTGTTGACCTCGCGGTTGAGATGGATCGCAAGACTGGGGATCGTGAGGATGGGCTCGGCAAAATCGACGAGCCTGCGTTCGGGTTCAAGCACGTTTTCTGACTTGAGCGTCACAAGACCCGCCGCGGAAAGGGGACGGTCAAGCCAGGTGGAATGGATCATACCGCCGTAGGGCTCGATGCTGATCTTAAGGCAGCCGCCGCCTATCTGTTCGGGATTGGGCTTGATGTAGTAGCAGGGCCAGTCGGTATGGCAGGCGGCAAGTTTAAAGCCGTCGCCCGGTTTGTACTTGCTGCCGATATGGAACGCGATAAGCATCGTTCCAAAGCATTTGACATAGTAATTGCCGCCCTTTTTGAGCGTCCATTTGCCGCTCTGAGGAAGTGCCGTAAAGCCCGCTTCATCAAGAAGACGCATCGCTTCTTCCGCGGTATGATAGGGCGAAACGCTTGCTTTTAAAAGACCGATCAGCCCTTTGAGTTCCTTGTTCATATTCTGTCTCCGTTTCTTATTTATTTTCTTATTTATCAACTCCAGGAGGTGCGGTAGCGCCGCGAGTTTCTCCTGTATCGTTTTTGGTGTTTGCCGTGCATAGCGATGGCGCGGATGATTATGACCGCAACGAGAGCAAGCACGAGTATCAGTATCCAGAAAAGAACGCCGCTCCCCGCGCGCCTGACGAGGTATTTGGAGCCGTTGCTGACGCGATAGCCGTTGCCGCTCGATTCAAAACGCCATATCGTGCTGTCGTCGATTCCGCCGATGATGACGTCGCCTTCCGCAAAGACGACGGGAACGCCCTTGAGCGTATTGCTCTTTTGATCGCTCGAAAGCGCCATATTGTCGATGACTATAGCGTATTCTCGCCCATCGGTGATATGATCCTCTTTGATGTAATACGATTCGCCGTCGCTGTCAAAATAGCGGCGGTACAGCCCGATGGAGCCGATCTTGTCCACCGAAGCGGCGGTACGGAAAAACTCGTCCGCAAGGTAGAGATAATGCCACTCGGTATTGTTCATCGTGTAAAGGCTGCCGTCGTAATAGACCCATTCCGAGTATTGCTTATCGCCGGGGTTGCGCTGTAAAAGGATATTGGATATCTTGCCGCTGCCGCTCGGGGGAGTGCCGTTGATTATGGCGGGTTCGTGCGGTTCCGCCGTTACGGTCGAGGCGGAAGCGACGGAACGGTCGGCGATCAGTTCCGCGCGCACGCAGGAATCGCCGTAGAAATAGTACTCGACATAACCGATAACGTCGTTCCTTTTTATCGGTGCGGTTATGCCGTCGTCCACAATGAGCGTCGTGCGGATCAGGGACGGGTCGTTTATGTATGGCAGGACATTCATCGAAGAGCCGGTTATCGACAGCCCGTCTATCACGGCGTGCGCCGTAAAGCGGCCGCCGAGTTCATCAAACGGGGAACAGCACTCCGCCTGAAAATCGAATTCGGTCGTGAGTTGGAACTCGGAAAGACTGTATGCGCGGTAGTTTTCAAAGCCCCATTCGTAGATGACGGGTGCGTTTTGATAGCGGTAATAGGACGGCGTTTCGGTATTGCTGTCGCCGAATTGAACGAGTATGAGCGTTACATCGTTCTTGCGCGCGGCGGTGAGCAGGCAATAGCCAGCCTCGTTCGTTTCACCGGTTTTGCCGCCGATGCAGTTTTCGTAGATATAACTTACGGTGTCGGAACTCTTTGTACAGCGGAGTTTATTTGAGTTTTCAAGGTAAAAGCCGTTGGGGTGCTTATTGGTAGGCTCGACCTTATGGGTGGTTGTGGACATTATCTGCAAAACGAGCGGGTTGTTGAGCGCCGCTTTCATAAGCAGCGCAAAATCGTGCGCGGTGGTGTAATGCTCGCTGTCGTGCCTGCCGTCGACCGTCGCAAAATGCGTGGAGGTCATTCCGAGTTCCTGCGCTTTTTCATTCATAAGCTGAACAAACAGACTTACCGCCTTTGCAGGCTCGGTATCCCTGCCGAAATGCTCCATAACGGATTCGATCGCAAGCGCCTTTGCCGCGTCGTTGCCCGAACGCATAAGCATACCGTAAAGAATGTCGATAAGCGCGATCTGTTCGCCCGCTTCAAGCCCCATAAGCGAACTCGTCGGCCCGAAGCCCGTTACGGGGCGCCAGCCGAGGGTTATGACCTTGTTGAGATCGGGCAGGTTTTCAACGGCAATGAGCGCAGTCATAACCTTGGTCGTGCTTGCGGGAAACGCCTTCTCATCGCCTCTGCGCGAATACAAACAGGCCTCGGTCTCCGATTCCATTAGATAGAGGTAGGGGGTGGTTATATCGGAGAATGGGTCGGGCATGGGCGCCTCTTCGCCGATGAGCACGGCGGGAAGAATCGCAAAAACGAAAAGTATCGATAAAAGAGTACAGAAAAAGCGTTTCATTTGCATTACCTCGCAATATGCTTCGAATATGCTCGTAGACTGTCGAACATATCCTATTTATTATAACACTCCCCGATGGGCTTGTACAGAGCAAAAAAAGCGATGTGCGCAATTTTTGTGGTTTTTTTCAATATTGCCCGATAAAATCGGCGGGGGCTTTGAAAACGGGCGGCGCAAGTGATATAATAGCAGATAATGGTGCATAAACACCGATCAAAACAAAGGAAGCAACACAGAATGTTTACTCCGCCAAGGTTGAAATACCGCGGTTTTACCCGCACGGTGGCGATTATCCTCGTGCTTATAATGCTTATTCCGCTCGGATGCGTCAAGCCGGTCGATCCGAGTTCCAACCCCGAAAAAAGCGTGGAGCCGAGCCTGTCTCCCGCGCCGACCCAACAGCCGACGGAAGAGTCCACACCGGAGCCAACGCCGGAGCCAACGCCCGAGCCGACGCCGCTGCCTTACTATACGCCTGCGCCGCGCCCGTGGATGGCAGATCGCGCGTTTTATGAAGCAAAGCGGAACGTAAACTCCACGCTTGACTATTTTGCGATACCGAACGCCATAATGACGCTCCTTTCAGAGGGCGATATCGCGCTTTACTCGCTTGTTGTGCCCGCGTATTTTCGGGGCGACGACGGTGTGGATATTCCGGAGGGGATAGGCGAGTACAAGAATCTAATCAGGCTTATCGATATCTATTGCCCCGTATTCTTCACGGATGTGGACGATACGAGCATAAGGGAAGAGGGCGGAAGGCTTTGTTGGGATTACAAACAGGGAACGGATCACAGCGCCGCGATAGCGAAGTTTGAATCGGCGGCACAGGAATACCTCGCTGCGCTCGATCCAAACGACACCTTCATCTTCAGGGCGCTCAATCTTTATAAGACGTTTACTGGGAATACGGAGTATGACGGAACGCATGAGGTAGAGGACGATGAATCGACGCCGTTCGTTTATCGCCACACAATGGACGCAATAGAGGACGGCAGGGGCGTTTGTTGGTGCTTTGCCCGTGCGTACACCTTCCTTTTGACGCAGATAGGCGCGGAAGCGTTCACGGTACACGGCTTGAGATCGGACGATGACGCGATCCACGAATGGAGCGTGTTTATGTACAAGGGCGAATGGTGCTATGCGGATCCGACATGGGACATAGGCGGCGCAACGCTATGGTACTTCGGCTTCAGCCCCGAATCAAGACGCTTTTCGGGTTACGAAGAAAGCAGGGTACATACGCTCGAAGTGTACTCAAGACCCGCGTCGGAACTCTTCGATATTTCGGAAGATTTCTTTATGCCGCTGTATACCTCGCAAGTCAGCGGCGAAGATTATCGCCTCGATAAAACAAGGGGACTGATAATATTTATGGATAGTTGGGGCAGGGATACGATGGCGTTCGATCCGCACACGGGCGCGACGGTTCCGTGGAAGGATATCTTCACGAGTCCGTAAAAGCGTTCGACCCGCACACGGGCGCGACGGTCAACAGAAATGACCTTTAAGATCGCGGCAGCGCCGATCGGCAGGAGTCCGCAAAAAAAGACGGAGAACAATGTGAACGGCGATAAGGAACTGATAAGAAAGAGAGTTTCGGAACTCGCGCGCCGTGCCGAAAAGAGCGGCCGCGCCGTGTATTCGCCGTTCCTTGCGCTCAACGAGCAGGATATCCTTTCGCGTATGGGCGCGGAGTTGATCGGTATCGGACACTCTGTTTTCGGCGGTGCGGACGGATGCGAGCGGGTTATCGCGGCGTTTTACGAGGGCGAAGCGCCGGCGCACGCCGACTACCCGATAAAGTGCCTGATCGCGGAGCCCGTAAACAGAAAGTTCGCGGAGAAACTGACCCATCGCGATATCCTCGGCGCGGTAATGGCGCTCGGCATCGAGCGCAGCGCCGTTGGGGACATAGTTGTCAGGGAAGACGGCGCATACCTTTTTGTGTTGGAAAAACTTGCCGACTATATCAAAGATAATCTGACGGAAGCAAAGCATACACGCCTTAAAACAGCCGAAGCGGATTCGCTGCCCGAAGGGGCGTTTTATAAGCTTTCACCCGCCGAACTGACGGTCGCGAGCGAGCGGCTCGACTGCATCGTGGCGGCTTTTTGCAAACTCTCGCGCGGCGATGCGTCGGAACTGATCTCAAAGGGGCTTGTGTCCATTAACGGCGAGCAGCCGGAAACGGGCAGCAAACCCGTGTCCGAAGACAGCATCGTTTCCGTGCGCGGCTACGGAAGGTTCATATTACGCGAGCAAGCGCGAAGAACGCGCAAGGATCGCCTTGTGGTTCGGATAAAAAAATATGAATAAAAGTTTTTTGGAGGAAAACAATGCTTATTCTAAGAGATATGATCGAATCCGATATCGAGGATTACGTTCGCTGGTTCACCGTTGAAACCGAGTGGTCAAACTGGGACGCGCCCTGGGAGTCCATCGAGGACGGCACCGAAGAGAAACAGCGCGAAATTTGGACGAAATACTATCAAAAAGTCCGCTCTCTGCCCGAGGACAGGCGCAGGTGGAAATTCGAGATAGAGGCTGACGGCGTGCATATCGGCTGGGTTTCCGCTTATACCGACCTCGGCTATTTGGAGAATGAGGAGGGTTTGCCCGCGATAGGCATAGATATTCCCAGAACCGAGGTAAGGGGCAGGGGGCTCGGCACGCAGGCGCTCAAGGCGTTCATCGATTATTTCCGCTCGCACGGGTATAGATCGATTTACACCCAAACATGGTCGGGCAATCTGCGTATGGTACGCGTTGCGGATAAACTCGGTTTTACCGAGGTCTGCCGCAAAAAGGATATGCGCGAAGTGAACGGCAAAAAATACGACGCGATAACCTGGCGGTTGGATTTTGACAAAGAAAAAACGATACAAAGGAGCACAAAAATGAAGTATTCCATCATCACAAAGGGCATGGGCTGCCCGCATTGCATCAAAAAGGTTACGAAGGCTATGGAGACGCTCGGCGCGGATATAGAAAAGGTCGAACTGAACGATATCGCGGTATCGAGCGACAAAACAGAAGCGGATATCCGCGCGGCGATCGAGGCGCTGGGCTTTGAGGTCGTGAGCATAAAGGGCGAAATAAGTATGGCTTTCGGCTTGGAGGATTATGAAAAGCGTGCGGCAAAACTCGTGGATCACAGGCGCTATGCCGAGGGCGATACGGAAGCAAAAAAGGCGCTGATGCGCGAGATACTTCGCTTTACAAACGATTATTTCGGTATGAGCACGGAACTTTTCTTCACTATGCCCGAGGGCTTTGAGGCGGCGCAAGGGCTCACCGACCCGGACACGGGAAATATACGGGTGAACGCGGCGCTTTTCGATGACGGCGCGCCGTTTCTGCCGCTGTTCATATTCCTGCACGAGCTTCGCCACGCGATACAAAAGGCGAGAGTGGAACTGTTTTCAAAGGAGATAGCCGTGAACTGCTCGCATCTGATACAGTTCGACGGTACGGGCTATTTGGTCGATGGCGACACCGTGATAACAGTTAAATTGGACGGCGAGCAGGCTTTTTACACGGAGCTTTACCTGGGCTCTCCGGTGGAAACGGACGCGAACGACTTTGCGTATAGGCTGCTTCGTCCGCTCTGCGACGATGCGGCTTTGGAGGAGCATTATCGGATTTGGACGCCGAGTTATACCCTAATTCCAAAGGAAAATATGCTTGCCGAGTTTATGAAGGCTGCGGAGAAGATCGACCGCCTTGCCGAAGAAAAACGGGCAAATAAAGCGTAAGGAAAAGGAAAAATGGAGTTTGACGGAAGAATAGTGATAGGCCTTTCGGGGGGAGTGGATTCCTCCGCCGCCGCGCTTATACTGAAGAAGCGCGGGATGGACGTTGTCGGCGTTTTTATGAAGAACTGGGACGAACAGGACGAGGACGGCGCCTGCACCGCCGAACAGGACTACGCCGATGCGCGGCGCATTGCCGAGCAGATAGGCATACCGTTCTATTCCGTGAGTTTTGTAAAGGAGTATTACGACAGGGTCTTTGCATACTTCCTCGACGAATACAAGCGCGGCCGCACACCGAATCCGGATATCCTATGCAATACGGAGATAAAGTTCAAGGCGTTTTTGGAACTTGCGCTCACGATGGACGCATCCGCGCTTGCGACGGGGCATTATGCGCGTCTTGACAAAACAAACGGAGTGAAGCTGCTGCGCGCCAAGGATGCAGGCAAGGATCAAACCTATTTTCTTGCGGGACTGACGGCGGCGCAGCTCGAAAAGGCGTTGTTCCCTATAGGCGAACTCGAAAAGCACGAGGTGCGCGACATCGCACGCCGCGCCGGGCTCATAACGGCAGGCAAGAAGGATTCAACGGGCGTGTGCTTTATAGGCGAACGCAATTTCAAAAAGTTTCTGATGGGCTTCCTGCCTGCGCAGCCGGGCGATATGATCGATACCACGGGCAGGGTTGTCGGCAGGCACGACGGGCTTATGTACTATACGATGGGTCAGCGGCGCGGGCTCGGCATCGGCGGTATGAACACCGGCAGCGGCGAAAGCTGGTTTGTGGTCGGCAAGGATCTGAAGGGCAACAGGCTGATCGTTCAGCAGGGCGAACACGAGGAACTGTTTTCGACCGCGCTTAAAGCGGACAGGATGCATTTTATCTCGGGCGAAGCGCCCGCGCGCTCATTCCGCTGCACGGCAAAGTTCCGCTATCGGCAGCCCGATCAGCCCGTTACGGTAACGCTTGACGGCGAGGGCGCTCATATCGATTTCGATTCGCCCCAGCGCGCGATAACCCCGGGTCAATGGGCGGTGCTCTATGACGGCGAAACCTGCCTCGGCGGCGGCGCGATAGACGAAGTGCGCCCACTTAAAGCGCTCGATAAAAAACTGTTTTCGGAGTAGAAAAACTATGGAATACGAACTCAATCGATTTATCGATCATACAAATCTAAAGCAGGACGCGTGTGAGGCGGATATAATCAAACTTTGCGGCGAGGCGAGAGCGCATCGCTTCAAAAGCGTATGCGTCAACCCCGCGAATGTCGCCCTTGCGAAGCGGCAACTCGAGGGCTCGGGCGTGCTCTTGTGCACGGTCATCGGCTTTCCGCTCGGTGCGTCGGAAACGCGGGTAAAGGCGTTTGAAACTGCAGCCGCCATAGAAAGCGGCGCGGACGAAGTGGATATGGTCATAAACGTCGGCAAAGCCAAGGACGGCGACTGGGATTATATCAAAAACGATATCTCCGCCGTCGTAGGAGCGGCAAACGGCGCGACGGTCAAGGTGATAATCGAGACCTGCCTTTTGACAGACGAAGAAAAGGTGTACGCTTCAAGATGCGCCGCGGAGGCGGGCGCAGACTTTGTGAAGACCTCAACGGGGTTTTCAACGGGCGGCGCGACCGCGCGCGATGTGGCGCTGATGCGTTCCGTCGTCAGCGAAAATATGGGCGTAAAGGCGGCGGGCGGTATCAGGACGAGGGAAGCCGCGCTTGAGATGATCGCCGCCGGGGCTTCGCGCATCGGCACGAGTTCGGGCATAAAGATGCTCGAAAACGCGGATGAGTAAAACGAAAAAAACAAACAGTGCGCCTTTGGAAGCGATAAGGCCGCTCAAGGATACAGACGCGGACGCGGCAAAACGCCTCTGGCTCGATTGCTTTGAGGACGACGGCGAGACATTCGTCGATTACTATTTTGCCCGCCGTGCCGATTTCAAAAGAACGCTCGCGGTATTTGTTTGCGAAGGGTATGACGAGCGCCTTGTCAGTATGCTGTTTTACGAACCGCTGTATATGAACTCGGCGATCGGCAGGGCGAAGGTCGCGTTCGTTGCGGGCGTATGCACCGCGCCGGACTATCGACGCCGCGGCGCGATACGGCGGCTGTTTTCCGCGCTTGAAAAAAAGTTGGGCGCCGCCGTCGACGCGATGCTTCTTCAGCCATTTGATTTTGATTTTTATAAAAAACTCGGCTATTTTCCGTATGCAAAGCGTATGCTGCATCGGGTGGAGGCGGGGGATGTCGTTTCGGATGCGATCCCTGCCGAACTTAAGCCGCCGTGCGCGGAAAGGATGCTCGAACTGTACAGGGAATACACAGCGAAGACAGCAGGTGCGCTCGAAAGGAATATCGACTATATCGAAGCGCTCATCGCCGAATACTCCATTGAGGGCGGCTGCATCCGCTTTACGGACGGCGCATATGCGCTCTATTATCGCGACGGCGATGAGCCGGTCAAAATAGACGAGTTCGTCTTTTGCGACGAATCGAGTGCAAAAAGCCTTATCGCAGCTATGTTTTCTGAGGTGGGAGAGTTCACCGTGCCGCTGCCGGTCTCATCAAAACTCTTTGATGGAAAAGGATCGTTTTTCAATATGATAAAGCCTATGAACGGGCATTCTATTGGCGATTTTTTGCCATGCGGCAGCGAACCGTTTGATTTCAAAAGGTACTGATGGCGGCATTTGTCGCAAAAAACTTGAGCCTTATGGTGCAAAATGGCGGTATATAATTTTCCTTTTTTGCAAAAAACTATTGCAATAACGAAAAAAATATGGTATCCTTACCATATAGTGCTAATGTAAGTACTTGCTTTGTTGTTTTTGCACGGCTTTGCCGATTGAGTACCTTGAAGAGTGGGCTAAACCCGCTCTTTAATTTTGAAAACGAAGTAAGACTCGGAGGACGCTTTGAAACTCACCGATCGCATCATTGAACTGCTCGAGCCGACGGTCGTCGAACTCGGATACGAACTCTACGACGTCGAGTTCCAAAAGGAATACGACAACTGGGTATTGACGCTGTTGATCGACCGCGCAGAGGGCGTCAGCCTCGACGACTGCGAGCGCGTCAGCGTCGCGGTGGATCCGATCCTCGACGAGGCGGATCCGATAGAGCAGGCGTACTACCTTTCCGTCAGTTCCGTCGGTATCGACAGGCCGCTCAAAAAGGACAAGGATTTTTCCCGCAATATCGGCAAAAAAATAGATGTCAAACTCTATGCCCCGCTGGATGGCAAAAAGGAGATGACGGGCGAACTTGTTTCGTTCGACGCGGATAACTTCGTTCTCAACGCCGAGATCAAAAACAAAACAGAAGAGCGGACCGTCAGTCGCAAAGCCTGCGCACTCATACGCCCCCATATCGATTTTTGAGGGCGGCGCGTCAAAATAAGCCAAACAATTTAAGGAGATAAAAAATGAACTCGGAACTCATCAGCGCTCTTAAGGAGATCGCAAAACAAAGGAATCTTTCCGTAGAAATGCTCGCCGAAGCGATCGAAGCCGCGCTTGTAAGCGCATTCAAAAAGAACTATAACTACCCCAACGAGGGCGCGGTACGCGCAAATCTCGATCGCGAAACAGGCAAGATCGAGATATTCGCTTCCAAATCCGTTGTGGAAGAGGTCGTCAATCCCCTTATCGAGATCTCGCTCGAAAACGCGAAGGCGATAAACCCGCTCTTTGAGGTAGGCGACGTACTCGAGGTCGAGTCCGACACCAAGGATTTCGGCAGGATCGCCGCGCAGACCGCAAAGCAGGTCGTCATGCAGCGCATACGCGAGGCGGAGCAGGGCGCGATCTTCGAGGAGTATTCCGAAAAGAAGGACGAGGTACTCACCGCGATCGTTCAGCGCGTTGAAAAGAACGGTGTTTATGTCGAACTCGGCAAGACCGACGGCATCATCCCGCTAACCGAGGTCATACCCGGCGAGACCTACAACACCAACGACAGGATCAAGGTCTATGTGCTCAAGGTCCAGAGCAACGCCAAGGGTCCCCAGATCATCGCTTCGAGGATGCATCGCGGGCTCGTAAAGCGCCTGTTCGAACTCGAGATCCCCGAGATCCAGTCCGGCGTAGTTCAGATCCGCTCGGTCGCGCGCGAGGCGGGCCAGCGTACCAAGATCGCCGTTTCCAGCACCGATCCCGCGGTGGACGCGGTCGGCGCGTGCGTGGGTCAGCGCGGCGTGCGTGTTGAGCGCATCGTCAGCGAACTCCACAACGAAAAGATGGATATCATAGAATGGGATCCCGACATCGCCGTCTATATCGCAAAGGCGCTCGGCCCCGCAAAGGTCGCGATGGTATTTGTTAACGAAGCGGAGTGCGCGGCGCGCGTCATCGTGCCCGACAGTCAGCTTTCGCTCGCAATAGGCAAGGAGGGTCAGAACGCAAGACTCGCCGCGAAACTGACGGGCTGGAAGATCGACATCAAGTCCCAGTCCCAGGCCGATGCCGAACTTGAAAACTACAACGCCGAAAACGCGAACACCGACGAAGAAGGTACCTTCTTTGACAATGCGGAAGCCGAAGCGGCGGAGGATAACGACTGATACGGGAACAGCGGAGGTATCGTTTGCAGAAAAAAGTTCCGATGCGGATGTGTGTGGGCTGCCGCGAGATGAAGCCCAAGCGCGAACTCGTGCGCGTTGCAGCAAACAGCGCGGGCGAGGTGGCTGTCGATCCGACGGGCAAAGCGCCGGGCAGGGGCGCCTATATATGCAGGAGCGCCGAGTGCTTAAAGCGCGCCGTCAAGAGCCGCGCACTCGAAAGGGCGCTCACAAAAAGTATCGACAAAGCCGTGTTCGACGCGCTTGAAAAAAGCGTATCAGAACTCGACAAACAGGACGGTGAAGCACTTTGACGGACGCAGTGAACCGGCTTAACGGCGCGATAGGGCTCGCGATGAAAGCGGGCAAACTCGCTTCGGGCGAGTTCGCCGCCGAAAAAGCGATTAAAAGCGGAGGGCGGCTCGTCCTTGTGGACAGTATGGCTTCCGAAAACACCAAAAAACAATGGGCGGACGCCTGTAAGTTTAGAAACATACCGCTTTTGACGGTGGAAGCGCTGGGCTGCGCAATAGGCAAACCCGCACGAATGGTCGCCGTCGCAACCGACGAAAACTTTTCCAAGATGATACTTTCCGCCGCCGAGAGGATCGGCGCGCAAAATGTTGAGCATAACGGAGGCAATGACCGATGACAAAAACCGAATTATTGGCGAAAGCAAAACAGATAAAGAGCGATGCCGAGGCGCTGCTTGAAAAGGCGTCTGCTTTGCGTACCGATGCGGGCAATTCCCTGCAGTCGGCAAAGCGGCACGAGAGCGCGCTCATCAGCAAGAAAAAGCAGGAGGACGCGGAGCGCGCCGAGCGTGAAAAGCAGGAGCGCTGGATGGAGTACCTCAATTCCGAAGAGAATCATGGCGTATATGTGAGCGACAGGGACAGCAATATGCACGATCAGGATACCGAAGTTCTGTCATCGGATAATAACGAGAATCAAACCGCGACCGAGGTAACGGCTGCGGCTAATGCCGAGCCCGCAGTCGAGCAGCCCGCCGAGGAAAAGGTGATCGACACCGCCGACGCAAAGCCCGAAAAAGAGCCCAAAAAGCCCGCACCCCGTGAGGACGGCGAGCGTTCCGCGGCGAAGGATAACCGCGCTAAACCGCAGAAGGAGCAGCGCCCCGATCAGCGCGGCGACCGTCCGCGCAGGGATGATACACGCAATCGCAATGATAAGCCCGCGTTTGACAACAGGCGCACAGGTGTGATGGATAAGGATAAGGGCGAACAGCCGCCCCGTCAGCCGCAGAGCAGGCAGGGAGCGCCGCGCAGGAACGATCAGCCCCATATACCTCAGAAGGAACAGCGTTCAACGGAGAACAAGACCTATGTGCGCACCTTCGACACAGAGAAGAAGGCGAAGAACAAAAAAACCATTATGAAAGAGACCGCGCCCTCCGCAAGGAACTGGGAGGACGACGGAGCGCCCTACGGCTCCCGTAAAAAGAAGGCCCAAAAGCAGGTCGAAGCGCATAAGCCCGAGCCTGTAGTTATCGAAAAGGCCGTCATCACGACCGAAACGATAACCGTGCGCGATTTCTCCGAAAAGATTGGCAAGCCCGCTTCGGAGATACTTAAGAAACTGTTTATGATGAACATCATTGCCAACATAAATCAGGATATCGACTACGATACCTGCGAACTGATCGCGCTCGATTACAACATCGAACTCGAACACCAGGTCGCAAAAACCTACGAGGAAACGATGCAGGAAGGCGCGGAGGAAGCGGATAGGGAAGAGGACCTCGAGCCCCGTCCCCCCGTCGTAACGATTATGGGCCATGTTGACCACGGCAAGACCTCGCTGCTCGACGCGATCCGCGAAAGTTCGATCACCGAGGGCGAAGCGGGCGGCATCACCCAGCATATCGGCGCGTACACCGTCGAGTGCAACGGCAGGATAATAACCTTTATCGACACCCCCGGCCACGAAGCGTTCACATCGATGCGCGCGCGCGGCGCGCAGGTTACGGATGTCGTCATCCTAGTCGTGGCGGCGGACGACGGCATTATGCCCCAGACTATCGAGGCGATCAACCACTCCAAGGCGGCGGGCGTTCCGATAATCGTCGCGATCAACAAGATCGACAAGCCCGAGGCCAATTCCGCAAGGATCAAACAGCAGCTTATGGAGCACGAACTCCTTTGCGAGGAATACGGCGGAGACACCATCTGCGTTGAGGTTTCCGCGAAAAAGCGTATGAATCTCGACAGTCTGCTCGAGATGGTACTTCTGCAGGCGGATGTGCTCGAACTCAAAGCCAATCCCAAGCGCGACGCGCGGGGTACGATCATCGAGGCGCAGCTCGATAAGGGCCGCGGCCCCGTTGCGACGGTGCTTGTGCAGAACGGCACCCTCAAGGTCGGAGATCCCATCGTTGCGGGCATCGCATACGGCAGGGTACGCGCAATGATGGACGATAAGGGCAGAAGCGTCAAGCAGGCAGGCCCCAGCCAGCCGGTAGAGGTGCTCGGCTTCAACGAAGTGCCGTCGGCGGGCGATGTTATGAACGTTGCCGAGGTATCCAAGAAGGTCGCAGAGGAGCGCCGCAACAAGATAAAGGCGGAGCAGCTCAAGAACCTCTCCAAGGTAAGCCTTGAGGAACTCTTCAAGGATATCGAGGCGGGCGAGATCAAGACGCTGAATATCGTCGTAAAGGCGGATGTGCATGGCTCGGTCGAGGCTGTCAAACAGTCGCTTGAAAAACTTTCCAACGAAGAAGTTCGCGTAAAGTGCATCCACGGCGGCGTAGGCGCGATCAGCGAATCGGACGTTATGTTCGCATCCGCTTCAAACGCGATCGTCATCGGCTTTAACGTCAGACCCGACAGCGGTGCGAGGGCACTTGCCGAACAGGAAAAGGTCGACGTTCGCACCTATCGTATCATCTATCAGGCGATCGAGGATGTTGAAAACGCGATGAAGGGTCTGTTCAAACCAATCTTCAAAGAAACGCATCTCGGTACGATCAGCGTCAGGAACACATTTAAGGTCAGTTCGATCGGCACTATCGCGGGCGCCTATGTCCAAGAGGGCAGGGTAACAAGGAACGCGCTCGTCCGCGTCGTAAGAGACGGCGTCGTCATCCACGAGGGCAAGATCGGCTCTCTAAGGCGCTTCAAGGACGACGTGAAGGAAGTCGCAACGGGCTACGAATGTGGTATCAGCATAGAGGACTTCAACGACATACACGAACAGGATCAGATCGAAGCCTACATTATGGAAGAAGTTAAACGCTGACGCAACAAAAACAATACAGTACTGCGGAGCGGGGCGACCCGCTCCGAACGGAGAAAATATGCCATCAGTCAGATACGACAGAGTTAACGAAGAGATCAAAAAAACACTCAGCGAGATCGTCCGCGAAATGAAGGATCCGCGTATTTCGCCTATGACGACGATACTAATCGTCGAGGCGACCAACGACCTTAAACTCGCAAAGGTGCGCGTGAGCGTGTACGATAAGGATGACGCTGTGAGAAAACTGACCGTCGAACAACTCAATCGCGCCGAGGGTTTTATCGCAAGGGAACTCGGCAGGCGCATGGAGATCAGACGGATACCGACCCTGAAGTTTTTGCTCGATGATTCGATCGAATACTCCGTGCATATCGCGGAGATAATCGATAAACTTCGCAGCGAAAGAAAAGATGATGCCTTAGGCGGCGATGACGATGAACACAAGCAATAAGGATATCGAATCCGTAATACGCTTTATTTCGGAGGGGGAGCGGTTCACCCTGCTTTCCCATATCTCTCCGGACGGCGACACGCTCGGCTCGGCGCTTGCGCTGCGACTTCTTCTAAAGCGCCTCGGAAAGACCGTTGAGGCGGTATGCGCGAACCCCGTGCCGAAGATCTATTCGTTTATGCCAGGCGCAGACGAAGTGATCCTGCCTGAGGACGCGAAGGGCTATGAGCGCGTCATATCGGTCGACTGCGCCGATACCCCGCGCTTTGGCCGCGCGATAAGCCTGTTTTCGCAGGCGGAGCGCACCGCGGCGATAGACCATCACATAACGAACCCGCACTATGCGGAAACCAACCTCGTCGTTGCGGACGCTTCCGCCACGGCGGAGATAATGCATGCGCTGTACCTGCGTATGGGCGTTGAGATAGACCGCGACGCGGCGACCTGCCTCTATACGGGGCTCGTTACCGATACGGGCAATCTTTCATACAGCAACACGACGGCGAACACGCTCCGTATAATCGCCGATTTTGTAGAGAAAAAACTCGTTGACGTTTCGGAACTCAACAGGCTCATCTACCGCAACGTACCTTACGCCAAGACCCGCGTACAGGGTTTTGTAGTTTCCAATATCCAACTCGAATGCGACGGGATGTTCGCCTACGCGACGCTCACCCAGGCGCAGATGAAGTCCTACGGCGCAACGAACGAGGATTGCGAGGGCATCATCGACTGCGTTCGCGACATCGACAGCGTGCGCATCGCTGCGTTTGTCAGAGAGAGCGCGGACGGCTCATACAAGGTCAGTTTGCGCAGCAAGGGCGTTGGGGACGTCGGCAGGATAGCTGCGCTTCACGGCGGCGGCGGGCACGAGAAGGCGGCTGGCTACACCGCGCACGAGCCGCTCTCGACAGTCATCGCGTCGATCTCGGCGCAGGCGAAGGAAGAACTCGCCCGCGTACTCGAACACAGAGAAAACTGAATTATGCCATTTGAAGGAATCGTCAGCGTACTCAAACCGCCGGGGCTCACCTCGAGCGACGTGGTGGTGGATATACGCAGAATATTCGGCGAAAAGCGCGTAGGACATACGGGCACGCTCGACCCTGCAGCGGCAGGAGTGCTGCCGATCTGCATCGGGCGCGCAACGCGGCTTTTCGATCATCTTGTAGACAAAGAAAAAGAATACATAACGGAGATACGATTCGGCAAGGCGACCGATACCGAGGACGCTTACGGCGCCGTGGTGGAAAGCGCCGATTGCGATATCACCGAGGACAGGCTCCTTGAGGTGCTTCCCGAGTTTTTGGGCGAACAGCAGCAGGTGCCGCCGATCTATTCGTCGATCAGCGTAAACGGCGTAAAACTCTATAAACTCGCGCGAAGCGGCAAATTGACCGAGCCCGTTGAACAACGCAAGCGCACGATAACCGTTCACGCGATTGAACTCATCGAAAAGACCGCGAAAAACAGTTTCCTCGTCAAGGTCAGATGCTCAAAGGGCACGTATGTGCGTACGCTCTGCCGCGATATCGGAAAAAGGCTTGGCGTTCCGGCATATATGCCGTTTCTTTTGAGAACGTCGTCGGGCAGTTTTACGATAGAAAACACGTTGACGATAGCGGAACTGAAAGCCCTGAAAACCGAGGGCGAAGCTGCGCTCGCGTCGGTGCTCACCCCGATTGATAAGGCGGTGGAGAACATACCCGAGATAAGGCTCGACGCGCTTGGTGCGCGGGAAAAGCGCCTTATCGTAAACGGCGCTTCGATACCATTTGACGGCGCTGAAAAGAACAGACCACACAGGCTCTATATCGACGGCATTTTTATGGGGCTTGCGCTTCTCGACGCGGGCGGACTGCATATAAGCGTCTATCTCGGGCCGGAACATAATAACACGAAAGAATAAACCGTTTTACGGTTTTCGGAGATACCAATGGCAAAAACGGCGCTCGCTCTCGGAATGTTCGACGGGATGCATATCGGGCATAAAAAACTGATCGAAACCACCGTGCTGCTTGCTAAGCACAGCGGACTGACGCCCGCAGTGTATACCTTTTCAAACCATCCGCAGTCGCTTTTCGGCGGCAAGGTGGTAAGACTGACGACCAACGAAGAACGCGAGAGCATTATGAAAAAACTCGGTATAGAGCGCATTGTACAGGCCGAGTTTATAATGAGCATCGCGTCGCTTTTGCCCGAGGCGTTCATAGAGATGCTGATAAGCGAGTTCGACCCGGCGGTCATCGCGGTCGGCTTCAACTACACCTTCGGCAAGGGCAAAAAGGGTGATGCGGAACTCTTGCAAAAGATCGCGTTCAAACACGGCATTTCGGTCGTTGTAGTACCGCCCGTCGCATTCGCGAAAAAGCCCGTTTCAAGCACGAGGATACGCGAATGTATCGAAAAGGGCGACGTTGAGTCGGCGCAGTTGATGCTCGCAAGGCCATATACGCTCGCGGGAACGGTAGTCGAGAACCGACACATAGGACGCACGATAGGTTTCCCGACGGCAAACTTCGAGCCGGACGCTTCGCGCGCGATACCCGCGGACGGCGTATACATCAGTATGGCGCTCGTTGACGGCAGCATAATCCCATCCGTAACGAATATCGGGATCAGCCCGACCGTCGACGCAAAAATGCGCACAGTCGAAACGCATATCATCGATTTTGACGGTGATATTTACGGCAAGGAACTCAAAGTGTTTTTCGTAAAGCGGATACGTCCTGTAAAACGGTTTTCGTCTATTGACGAATTAAAGGCGCAGATAGCCGAGGATACGGCTGCTGCAAGAGAGTACTTCGGCTGCTGATGCGCGGCAGGGAAAGGAACAGGCTATGATGACGGCTCTACTCGCGGTGTTCATCCTTATAGCGGGCTATCTTATCGGCAGCATTATGACCGCCGTTAAGATTGCAAAGTCCAAATCAAAGGATATCAGATCCTACGGAAGCGGAAACGCGGGCTCAACGAATGTGCTCAGGGCATTCGGCTGGAAATGGGGCCTCATTTGCTTTGCGGCGGACAGCGCCAAGGGCGCGCTTTCGGTCGGGCTCGGCATACTTCTTGGGTACATAGCGCCGCATGTCTTCCCAAACGCCGTATTCATCAACGAACTTCCGCGCTTCCTCGGCTGCGTGGGTCTGCTCGGCGCTGTGCTTGGGCATCTTCTGCCGGTATTCTATGATTTTCGCGGAGGCAAATGCGTTGCGGTGGCGGCGGGCGGCTTTCTCGTGCTCGCACCCGTACAGTTGCTGATCGCGCTCGGCGTAGCGATCATACTAATACTAATAACAAAAATGGTGTCCGTCGGCGCGCTCATAGGAACGCTTTTGGTGGCGACGCTCGTCATCATCAAGCATCACGACAGTTTGCCCCTTGTTGTTGTGTCCGTTTTGGTCGTTGCGATAATCGTCATCGCGCATCTTCCGAATATCCAGCGCATAGTGGAGGGCAGGGAACGCAAACTCGAACAGACCGAATGGGAAACGCACGACGAGGATAACGGCAAAAGTTAACAGCCCCTTACCGCCTCAGACCGTCTGCGGCGGTTTTTTATTCAATAAAGGAACATATTGAAGTTATTGACAAATTGTGTTATAATACAATTTCCGAACAGGAGGGCGCGGGTTATGATCGATTATCATCTTCATACGTATTATTCCGGCGATTCTTCGGCAATGATAGAGGAACAACTCAATGCCGCGCTCGATGCGGGCATCGAGGAGGTCTGCTTTACCGACCATATCGATTTTGATTCGCCGGGGCATAATTTCGTGCCGGCCGCGCTCGATAAAAGGCACGAAGAACTTTTAAAGTTCGGCGGCGGTTATAAAGGCGTGCGCATAAAAGAGGGCGCGGAGATAAGCATGGCTCCGTTTAAAGAATGTGCCGAAAACAGCCGCAGTTATATCGCGCCCGCTCAACTCGACTTCATAATCGGTTCCGTTCACAGCATATTCGGCGCGAATGTTTCTGATCCCGATTTTTACAGAACAAAATCCAAGCACATCGCATATCTTGCATATCTCGATACGATACGCGCTTCGCTGCCCGATTACGGCTTTATAAGCGTGCTCGGGCATTACGATTTTGTTGCGAAATACGCGCCATATCACGACCGCAGTATGAGTTTGACGCTGTCAAACGATATAAACGCCGCATTTGCGGATATCTTTAAATCAATAATAAATACGGGAAAGGGCATCGAACTCAACACCGCCGCGTGGCGCGGCGCACCGCATTGGGGGCTCGACATACTCAAACTCTACCGCTCCCTCGGCGGCGAGTTCATCACCTTCGGCTCGGACGCGCATTCGAGCGACGCGCTTGGCGACAGGCTCGATGAAGCGTATGCGCTCGTGCTTGAAGCGGGCATACCGTACTATGCGACTTTCGACAGGCTCGTTCCGACATTCCATCCGATAAAAAAACGATAACCGATCATTCGAGGTAAGATATTGTTTGAAAAAGAACGGCAAATGAATATCGAAAACACGGAAACGATGACGGTCCATTCGGCGCTTGAGCGCTGCGTGGATCTTGTCGGCCGCGTAGATATGGGCATCGTTTGCAGCATAGCCAAGGTGAGCGAGGCCGAAGCGCGGGAGTCGCTTCGCGGCTCGGTCTATTTCGATCCCGAACAGGAGAAGATCGTTGCGCAGGAAGAGTACCTTTCGGGCAATATCATCAAAAAACTCAAGTTTGCGCAAAAACTGTATGAAGAGGGCGATGCAGACCTCAAAGAGAATATCGACGCGCTCAAAGCCGTTATGCCGGCGGAGATAAAGCCGAATCAGATACGCGCGAGCCTTGGCAGCCCGTGGATCCCGACCTGGGTCTATCGGGATTTCATAATCGCGCTTATCGGCATAAAAACGCCGTCGGGAAAACCCCGCCTTTCCGTTGAATACATAAAAGAAGCCAACCATTTCATCATACACGGCAAAAAACGCTTCTATGAGTTTTCCCGTGCAAAGATCACCTACGGTACGGCGCGTATGAACGCATTTGAGATAATCGAGAGGATACTCAATTCAAGGGAGATCGCGGTTTACGACTCGCAGTTTGTTGACGGCAAGGATCAAATCGTGCGCCGTTTGAACAAAGCGGAGACCCTGCTCGTACAGGAGAGGGCCAAGCAGATAGAGGAGCGCTTTGCGTATTGGCTCTTCAAGGACGAGCCGCGCAGGAGCGAACTGATCGCCATCTACAACGAAAACTTCTGCGCGATACGGCCGCGGCGCTTCGACGGCAGCCGTATGCTGCTTCCCGGCAAAAATCCGGACATCAAACTTCAAAAGCACCAACTTGACGCGATAAAGCGTATCATCCACTCCAAAAACATACTCATCGCGCACCAGGTAGGCGCCGGCAAGACCTATGTGCTCGCTTCCGCGGCGATGGAGATGCGCCGCCTCGGCATCTCAAAAAGGAACCTGATCGTCGTTCCCAACAACATACTCGAACAGTGGCAGTACGAGTTCTTGCAGTTGTATCCCGACGCGAATATCCTAATGGTCGAGCCGCGCTCGTTCACCCCGAGCAGCCGTTCGCGGGTGCTTGAACATATCAAAAACAGCGATTACGACGCGATCCTTATGGGCTACGGCAGTTTTTCGCTGATACCGCTTTCGAGGGCGGAGCGCGAGAGGGAACTCACGGGCGCGCTTGCGGACATTTCCGAAGGAATGAAGAGCGCCGTCTATAACGACGCGTATTCCGTGCTCAACCGTTATGCCGCGCGCATAGAGCACAGGCTCCAAAAACTCTGGCAGGAGGACGAAGCCGTGCCGAAGGACGCCGTGTTTTTCGACGAACTCGGCATCGACACCGTGTTCGTCGACGAGGCGCATAACTTCAAAAACATCAGCATCGAAACAAAGCACGGCTCACTGCCCGGGCTCAACACAAAGGGCTCGCGCCGCTGCGACGACCTGATGGCAAAGATACGCTTCGTCCAGCGCACGCACGGCGGCAGGGGCGCTGTTTTTGCAACGGGCACGCCGATAACCAACTCCGTTTCCGACCTGTACACGATGCAGCGCTATCTCGGCTACGAGCATATGGACGAGATGAATCTCTTGGAGTTCGACAACTGGGTCAAGATGTTCTCCGAGGTAACGGAAGAGTTCGAGGTAGAGGCAAACGGCGTCGGCTACAGGCTGCGCCGCAGGTTAAGCAGATACTATAACCTGCCGGAACTCTCGCTGCTTTTCTCGGATATCGCCGATCTTTACTTCAATATCGAGGACGAGGAGAAAAAACTTCCGCAGAATGTTGAGTGCATAAACTGTATCGTGCCCGCAAGCGACGGGCTGCGCAATTACATCGAGCAGCTCGCGGAGCGCGCCGAGCAGGTCAAACTCGGCGTAGTACCGCGCACCGAGGACAATATGCTTAAAATAACCACGGACGGACGCAAGGCGGCGCTCGATATGCGGCTTGTGGATCCCGACGCTCCCGACGGCAAAACCTCAAAACTCAATACCTGCGTAGAAAACATATTTAAGATATGGACTGAACACGAAAAACTGACACAGCTCATCTTCCTCGATCAAAGCACGCCGAAGGACGAGTTCAATCTCTATGACGACATCAAAAGCAAACTCGTTTCCCTCGGCATACCAAGCGATGAGATCGCCTTTGTGCATGACGCGCTGAACGACGCGATGCGCACGGCGCTGTTCAATAAGGTCCGAAAGGGCAGGGTCAGGGTGCTGATAGGCTCAACATTTAAACTCGGTCTCGGCGCGAACGTTCAAAACCATCTGCTCGCCGTGCATCATCTCGATATACCTTGGCGCCCGTCGGACGTTACCCAGCGCGAGGGCAGGATGCTTCGCCGCGGCAACCGCAACGAAACGGTTATGATCTACCGCTACATCACAAAGGGCAGTTTTGACGCGTATTCCTGGCAACTGCTCGAAAACAAGCAGCGCTTCATATCGCAGATAGTCAACGGCGATTATTCAAGCCGCAGCGGCGACGAGGTGGATGAAATCGTGCTCACATACAGCGAGGTCAAGGCGTTCGCGGTCGGCAATCCTCTTATCAAGAGCAGGATAGAACTCGAAACGGAACTGCAGCGCAAACAGATGCTCAAAACCAAGCACGAGCGCGCCAGGGTCGAGGCGAGGGAACAACTTATAAAACTTCCCGCAAAGCGGCGTGAACTCAAACGCCTTTGCGGCATACTCGAGACCGATGCGAAACTTGCCGAAAAGCACACCGACGCGAGTTTTTCTATGATGCTCTGGAATGAGGAGTTCACAAAGCGCCGCGAGGCGGGCGAAAGGCTGATAGAACTCATCGCCGAGTTCGCATTTATCAGGCAGGAAAAACTGATCGGAAGTTATCGCGGCTTCGAACTGTATCTGGCGAACGATGCGTCGGGCGCGAGGCGAGTGTTTATGCTTAAAGGCAATGGCAGGTATCAGTCCGATATAAGCGAGAGCGCGATGGGCATCGTGGCAAGGCTCGACAATGTTGTGAACGGACTTGCTTCAAGGCTCGAAGCGACACACGAAGCGCTCAGAATGCTCGATGAGGACGAAAAGACGCTCGCCGCCGAGGCGGATAAACCCTTCCGCTTCGACGATGAGATAACGGAACTGAAAAAGAAACTCCGTGCCGTAAACAAGGAACTCGGAATGATTTAATATTTTACTCCCGAAAGGTCAAAAACTATGAGTGAAAAACAGCATAATTATTCGGTAGACGATATCAGAGTTATGGAGGGGCTGGAGGCCGTGCGCGTGCGCCCCGGTATGTATATTGGCTCAACGGGCAGCCGCGGTCTGCACCATATGCTTTGGGAGATCGTGGACAACGCGGTCGACGAGGCGGCGAACGGTTTTGCAAGTGAGGTCTCAGTTACGATAAACCGCGACAATTCAGTAACGGTCGAGGACAACGGACGAGGCATTCCCGTCGGCATCCACGAAAAACTCGGCGTTTCGGGCGTTGAGGTGGTCTACACCCAACTCCACGCGGGCGGAAAGTTCGACAACGATTCCTATGGGTTTTCGGGCGGTCTGCACGGCGTCGGAGCGTCGGTCGTAAACGCGCTTTCGGAGTTCGTGGAGGTCGAGGTCGCAACGGCTGGCAAACTCTACTATATGCGCTTCCGCAGTTATGAGGACGCGGACGGAAATATGCACTCCGGCGTGCCGGAGGCGCCGCTCGCGGAACAGGGCAGAACGCGCAGACAGGGCACCAAAGTTACCTTTATGCCCGACGCGCGCGTTTTCGAGACCGTTGAGATGAACTCCGAAGTCGTATCAAAGCGCCTCAGGGAACTAGCATATCTAAACAAGGGCGTGCTTTTCCGCTTTACGGACCTTAGGAACAAGGGCGAGAACAAGGTCAAGGAATATAAATACGACGGCGGCATCGTGGATTTTGTTTCGTATCTCAACGCCGAAAAAACGCCGCTGTACGCACAGCCAATCTATTTCAGGGGCGTGCGCGGCACGGGCAAAAACACGATAGTCGTCGAGATCGCGATGCAGCATAACGACGGCTATACCGAGAGCGTGTTCTCGTATGTAAACAATATCCCAACGACCGAGGGCGGCACCCACGAAACGGGCTTTAGATCCGCGTTCACCAAGGTGATGAACGATTACTGCCGCAAGATAGGCGCACTCAAGGATAAGGACGCTTCGCTATCGGGCGAGGATTTCCGCGAGGGTCTGACGGCGGTCATCTCGCTCAAAATGAGTTCGATACAGTTCGAGGGCCAGACCAAGACCAAACTCGGCAACACCGAGGCGAGGACGGCGGTGGAATCCATCGTGCTTGAGGAACTGATGCCGATACTCGAGAATCTCAAAAACGCCGAAATCGCCAACGCGATGGCGGATAAGGCGCTGAAAGCCGCGAAGGCGAGGGAGGCGGCGAGGCGCGCAAAATCCATGGCGCGCGAAAAGTCCAAACTTGAAAACGCGCCGCTCGTCGGCAAACTTTCAAGCTGCACGGGAAGAAACCCCGAGATAAACGAACTGTTCATCGTTGAGGGCGACAGCGCGGGCGGAAGCGCCAAGCAGGGGCGCGACAGACGCTTTCAGGCGATACTGCCGCTTCGCGGAAAGCCGCTGAACGTTGAAAAACGCCGCATAGAACAGGTGCTCGAAAACGAGGAGTGCCGCTCTATAATAACAGCGCTCGGAACGGGCATAGGCGAGGATTTTGAACTCAAAAACCTCAAATACAACAAAGTAATCATCCTTTCCGATGCGGATCAGGACGGTGCGCATATCCGCGCTCTGCTGCTGACGTTCTTTTACCGTTACACCAAGGAACTGATAACGAGCGGTCATATCTATATGGGTATGCCGCCGCTGTACAAGGTGCAAAAAGGCAGCGAGATCAAATACGCCTACGACGACGAAGAACTCGCAAAGATAACAAAGGGGATGAAGGGCTACACCCTGCAGCGCTATAAGGGCCTTGGAGAGATGAATCCCGAACAACTCTGGGAGACCACCTTGAACCCCGAGAATCGCTCGCTCGTTCAGGTCAGCATAGAGGACGCCGCCTATGTGGAGCATCTCGTAACGCTGCTTATGGGCGATAAAGTCGCAAACCGCAAGGAATACATTATGGATTTTGCGAACTTCAACAAGGTGGATACCTTTGAGGACAAGGTCAATGTCGAATAATATGGGAAATAACAGCGAAAGCAGGATATCTGGCGGGGAAATGCTCCGCTCAAGACAGGCGGGCGTCATTATGCCCGTCTTTTCCCTGCCTTCTGCGCACGGGATAGGCACGCTCGGCAAGGCGGCATTTGAGTTTATCGACTTTTTGGCGGCGGCGGGGCAAAAACTCTGGCAAGTTTTGCCTCTCAACCCGACGGGCTTCGGCGATTCGCCGTACGCGAGCTGCTCGGTATTCGCGGGCAACCCGTATTTTATCGACTTCGACGCGCTGATCGAGGTGGGGCTTTTGAAAAAAAGCGAGGTGAACGCCGTAGAT
Source organism: Clostridia bacterium (assembly GCA_017538255.1). GTDB lineage: Bacteria > Bacillota > Clostridia > Christensenellales > CAG-138 > PeH17. The sequence continues at coordinate 104,970 of JAFYJD010000009.1, forward strand.
TTTGGGAAGGATAAAAACCGTATCGATTACGAAAAACTCTATCTCGGGCGTGGAAACCTGCTAAAAAAGGCGTTCAAAAGGGCGAATAAAGAGGATGACGGGTTTATCGAGTTCACAGTTAAGAACGCCGAATGGCTCGATGATTATGCGCTGTTTATGGCGTTGAAGACGCATTTTTCAATGAAGCCGTGGCAGGCATGGGAGGATGCGGGCGCAAGGCTGCACAGGCCGTCCGTGCTTAAAAAGTACGGCTCTAAGCTCCAAACTGAGATAGAGTTTCATAAATATTTGCAGTATCTTTTCTATTCTCAATGGGAAAAGGTAAAGACTTATGCAAATTCGCGCGGAATCGGCATCATCGGCGATATGCCGATTTACTGCGCGCTCGATTCTGTAGATTGTTGGGCGAACATCAATAAGTTCCAACTTGATAAGGATGGCAGACCAAAACTCGTCGCCGGCGTCCCGCCCGACGCGTTCAATGAAGACGGTCAACTCTGGGGCAACCCGCTCTATGACTGGAAGCGTATGAAAAGGGACGGCTATGCGTGGTGGATGCGCCGTCTTGAACAGGCTGCGGATATGTTCGATATCATTCGCATCGATCATTTTCGCGCGCTTGAAGGCTACTGGGCGGTGCCGGCGGAGGCGGGCGGCGCAGAATACGGGCATTGGGAGAACGGTCCGGGTCTTGATTTCGTGCTTGCGATCAAAAAGCGCTTCCCGGGCTGCGGCTTCATCGCGGAGGATCTCGGCTATCTCACCGAAGATGTGCACGAACTCCGCCGCGCTTCGGGTTTTCTCGGTATGAAGGTGCTCGAGTTCGCGTTCGACCCGTCTGGCAAGAGCGACTATCTGCCGCATAAATACGATAAGGACTGCGTTTGCTACACAGGCACGCACGATAACGACCCGCTCGGCGTGCATCTAGGAAACATCTCAAAGGAGGAGCGCGCGTTCATACGCAGTTACCTCGGAACGACCGCTTCGGACACGGGCGCGCTGACGGCGACGGTGCTTCGCGCGGGACTTGCTTCAACCGCGTCGGTGTTCGTTTCTCAAATGCAGGACTGGCTGAAAGCGGACGCATCGTCAAGGATAAATACGCCGGGCACGAGCGAAAACAACTGGCAATGGCGCGTAAACAAGTCGGCCTTGAGCGGCAGGCTCGCTTCAAAAATGCGCGCGTTAACGGAACTTTACGACAGATAGAACTATTTTGTGAAGGCGACTTCCTTTTCTACTTCGCGCGTCAAAAACACCAGCGCGACAAGATTCGGCGCCGCCATAAGGTAGTTAAGCATCTCGCCGCCGCGCCATACGATGTCCGAACGGATGAGCGTGCCGACCGCGCAAAGCAGCGTAAAAACGATGCGGTACGGCGTACAGACCCTTTCGCCGAACAGGTATTTGGCGCAGTTAAGTCCGTAGACCGACCAGGCGATGATGGATGTAAAAGCAAATAACAGCAGCGAAACGGCGAGGAATATGCTCGCCGTTTTTTCGCCGAGTACGCTCGAAAACGCAGAAAGCGCGATGCCCGTGCCGGAAGCGTAAGGCTCTGCGGGCAGCTTCACCCCGCTTGCAAGCACGACGAGCGCGGTCAGCGTGCACATAACGAGCGTGTCCGCAAACACTTCGAATATGCCGTAGAGCCCCTGCTGAACGGAACCGCGGGTCTCGGCGCAGGCGTGTGCCATCGGCGCGGAGCCGACGCCCGCCTCATTGGAATAGACGCCGCGTGCGATGCCGACGCGCATTGCTCGCATTATCCCAAAACCCGCTGCGCCGCCGAATGCCGCGCGGGGCGAAAGGGCGCTTGCGAAAATCATTCCGATGCTTGGGATAAGCCTTGTGCGAAAGCGTATCAGCACAACAAGGCAGACAGCGACGTATCCAAGCGCCATAAACGGTACTACGATCTCGGATACGCGCCCAATGCGCCGTATGCCGCCGATTACAACAAGCCCTACGATGAGTGCCAGTATCGCGCCGCACACAGGCTTTGTAAAGGAGGGGGAGAGGCCAAACTTAAACGCGCCGAGCATATCCGAAAAACTTTCCGCTATCGTGTTTGCCTGAACAAGCGGCGTTCCTACGCAGCTGGAAACAAGCCCGAAAAACGCAAACGCACGCGCAAGCACGAGCCGTACGCTGCCGCGTCCATTGCAAAGCCCCTTTTCAATATAGAGCATCGGTCCGCCGAGATACGCGCCGCCGCGCTTTTCGCGGTATTTGACCGCAAGCACGATCTCCGAAAACTTTACGGCCATCCCGACCAGCGTCGCAAGCCACATATAGAACACCGCGCCCGCGCCGCCGAGCGCCAGCGCACTTGCCACGCCCGCTATGTTCGCCGTGCCTATCGAGCCCCCGAGCGCGGCGGCAAGCGCCTGAAACGGCGATACCGAGCCGCCGTTCTTAGGCGTTTTTTGCGGCGACAATACCGTCGATATCGCGCGAAAAAAGTGCGTGAACTGAAAAAATCCGAGCCGCACCGTGATAAACGCGCCGGAGGCGAGCACCATAAAGGCAAAGAATACAGACAATACTTCCATACAAAATGATATGCATAAATATCAAAAACAACAGAGTATCGCCATAAACTTTTTGATTATGCCGTCCGCTCATAAACAGTCCGCAAACGTTCTGCCCCACAAACCAAAATATATATGCATAAAGGGCTTGACATTGCCCTAAAATCGCACTATAATACTTTTGTTGACCGTTTGGCAATGCACCTTTAGCTCAGTTGGTAGAGCACCTGACTCTTAATCAGGGTGTCCAGGGTTCGAGCCCCTGAAGGTGTACCAACAAAACCGACGTCCCATATGGATGTCGGTTTTTTCTGTAATCAATATAAGTTTAGTGAATAAAGCGTCTGCGATGTTCAATACACATATCAAATATGCGCAGAGACATTAAAAAAGAGCCCCTCGGCGGATAGCCGAAAGGGCTCAGTCGTCCTTTACTATGCTGCTTTTTGAGAATATCGCGGCATCCGGCGTCATATTGCATCGGAGCGAATAGAACGGCACGGACAGCACGAGTTTTCGAATCAACTCGAGCGCTTTTGCGGAAAGTTCAGGCTCGTTTGGAATATAAACATTCGGAGAGATAAGGGCGAGCGCGTCCGCGCTTGAAAGCGGAGCGATGGAGTTTTCCTCGTTTCTCGACAGCAGACAGATGCCGCCTATCGGTGCGCTGATGTTGTTGCCGAGGCGCTCCTTGCCGTTCCAGATGCTGCCGAAAGCAAAACACCCGTTTTCGTCGATCCGGATAAGGGGTTGATCGCCGCTAATGATCCTAACGTCATTGCCGAATACAGTTTTCCAAAGCTGCGCGTGCGTACTTTTGCCGGTGCCGCTCGGTGCGGAAAACAAATACGCTTTGCCGTTATACCGGATCGCAACGGCGTGCATCGTCAAAACGTTTTTGGTTATCAGCCAGTCGGATATATCTTGATGAATAAGAAAAAAAACCGTAGGGTGCCCGTTGCCGTACGGGCGCCCGTTGAGCAGGTTTTTCTTGATCGTAACAGTATGCTCTATTCTGCTCGGATCGGTTTCAACAAGATACTTCTTGAAAAAATGCCGGTTGAGCTTGCCGGCTTTTGCGTGTACCGCAATAATATGCCCCGCAAGAGAGATCGTCAGCAGGTCATAGTTATTGCCGTTATTTGCTGTCGGTATCGACAGACCGTCCACGCTAAACGTTTATATCCTGCGCGGATCAGCAGGTCGGTACTCTTGTGGGCACCGCAGTGGGCGTTTCGCCATACTGCGGGAAAAGCAGACCGGCGGAAAAACCCGAAAGGATGGAATACGTGGTGTACGACGGACAATCAGAATAACAGGGTACGGCCGTGGGAGCAGGCGTGGGCGTGGTGTCTCCTGAAGAAGCGGTGAACAGAACCGAATCAGACGCAATGTTTATCAGCACCTGTTCTGCGCGAACATATTGTTTCTTTTCCATCGGTAATAATCCTCCTGATTGAGATTAGTTTTATTTAAAAATTATAGCATATTACCCCGAAAAATGCAAGAGTTTTTTTAGCACACCGATATGCGCGCTCTTTCTGCAGTCGCGCACGGCGGAGGGACAATGGCCGCTGAGCGTGCATTCCGGAAGGTAGACGCAGTTAAGACACTCGGGGCGTTTTTGCGCTCGCATATTATCTTGGACGAATCCGTGGCGCAGCTCCGCCTCGGATCTGAAGTCGTACAGAGAGCCTATGCGGGACTCCTCGACCATATGCTCACAGCAATAGAGCGACCCGTCGGGTGCGATGACGGACGCGCCGTTGGGCATATCCGCCATACAGCGGTGCGTGCGGAGCCTTCGCGGATCCTCGCCGTGATACAGACCGAGGTCGTGGAGTTTGCTCTGCAGCGCTTCAAGGCGTGAATAAAACAGTTCGTTCGCTTTTTCGGAATGAACGTCGCCGCATCCCGAATAGATATCCGACGCATAGACGGTTATTCGCTTATGCCCCTTAAACACGTCCTTGAGTTCGTCCGCGAGCAAAAAAAGGTCGTCGATATTGTTATCGTCCGCATTGAGGCGGATCGAAACGTTGACGCCGAGTTCGCTCAGCGCTATGGCGGCGTCGAGCGCGGCGGCATATTGATCGCACGAAGCGTCCGTATAGGCCTTGCGTTTGAGATATTCATTGCGCCTGCCGTCAAGCGTTATCTGCGCCGCGTTCAAGCGCCATTTTTCGACCGCTTTTTTTGCGGCGTCGCGAGTCATCAGGGAAGCGTTTGTAACGATATCTGACGTGAACTCAACGCCGCCGGCGTTCAATGCGTCAACTATTCTGTCGATAACGGAACTTGCGACAAGCGGCTCGCCGCCGAACCAGCGGATGCCGATCCTGCCGGGCGTTTTGGTGGCAAGGATGTACTTTATAGCCTCGTCCGCGGTCGCGTCGTCCATAGTCCTGTACTCGATGCCCGCTTCGTAACAGTAAAAACAGCGGGCGTTGCAGGCGGTGGTGGGAAGTATAACGAACGATTCGTGCTTCTTTGAGTCCTTGGTGCCGAGCAGCTGAAGTATCTTCAGCGCGGATGCAAGCGTCTTCGCTTCGTCGGTATCATTATTTACAATAAAGCGTGCTTTTATGAGTTCATCTATGCGCGCATCATCGCCGTTATAGACGAAACTCTTTTGCGCGATAAAAAGCGATTTTAATTCGTCGGGCTCGATAAGTTGGCGCGTAAAGGTGTTGAATACGAGTTCTTTTTTGCCGAGCTTTACCGGCAGCGCAAACAAAGAGGGACGGCAAACGATGCCCAAGGCGGGCAGTTTACCGTCTCCGATAGCGGATATTATGTATTTATCTGGAAGTAAAAGCGTTTTCATTCCTCGAGCGCACCGACTTGACGAAGATTATCGACGATCATCGCAATATCATCGCGCATATCGGCTTCATCGCCGTCAAACTCGTCCTGCAGTTTTTTGAGTATGCCTTCCTCGTCGGTATCATCCTTTAGACAGTCGATAATGAAGCGGGCTGTTGCGTTGGAACGCAGCATACCGCGGAAGGAATCGTCGTCATCGGGTGCAAATACCATAATGCTTTCGCCGTCGATATCGATAGTCGGGATGTCGTTTTTAAGTTTCATTTTATCTCTCCTGTCCGGCTCCTATGCTGTCGAGCCAATTTAATGCTTAAAGATTATCATACCGCGTCGCGATTGTCAATGCGCATTTTGGTTGAAACAGCAATACTTTTGTGATATAATAGCGAGCATAAAATCTTTATTCAGCGCGGGTATGCGCCTGACGCAAAGGACCTGATATGAACGCAACACACCCGTTTTTCTCGATCATAGTGCCCGTGCATAACGGTTCAAAAACGCTCGAAAACGCTATCGTGAGCATTTTGACGCAAACGTTTTCCGATTACGAATTACTGATAATAGAAAACGCTTCAACGGATAACAGCCTTGATATAGCCCGCGCATACGAAAAAAAGTTCGATAGGGTGCGTGTTTTTCATTCCGATAAACGGGGTCAGTCGTTGGCGAGAAATATCGGGATCGAAAATGCACGCGGCGAATACATAGTTTTTCTTGACGCGGACGATCTCTATAAGCCGAACGCGCTTAACATAATGCATTCCGCGCTCGAAAAAGAAAGAGCGGATGTTCTGATCGCGGGCTTTACTAATTATCCGCTTGATGAAAGCGACGAAGTGCGCGTTGTTGACGGCCGAACCGTTTTTCTCGCTATGCTCGACCCCACCGAATACTATTCGCGCATACATCCCGATCCGTCTTCGGGCGATCTTTTGCTCAGACATCAGAGTTCAAGAGCGTACAGGCGTGAACTTATCGAACAAAAGCGGCTCCGCTTTAACGAAAACTGCCCGATGTATGTTGATCTCACGTTCAATGAGCAGGTGTATCCGCAATGCAAGACCGCGCTGCTCGTATTCAAAAAACTATATCTGTACAACAAAACAAACGGCTCAATAGTCAACCGTTTGGGGGTAGAGCATATCATCGATGCGATACCGGCGTTTGAAGCGCAATCGGCCCTTCTTGATGCAGTTGACGCCGAAGCGACCAAAACGGTATGCTATACGGCGTTCATTATGCTCTGCCGAATGGTCGCGGCGTATGTGGACGCGCCGAGCGAAGAAGGGCTCGCGCTTTTGACGGATACGATCAAAAGCGACGCCGCAAAGCGCGTTTTGGGCGGGGTCAGGCGCGAAAGACTGCATCTTCTTCCCGACTGGGACGATGCATACAAGGGTTTACTCTCGCTTTTGATAAACGGCGATATCTCAGCCGCGACAGCCTTTGTTAAAGCGGAAACGGCACGAAGAGCGCTTGCCTTAACTGCGCCGACGGTATCCGTAATAACGCCCGTCTACAATGCGGAAAAATACATAGAGCGCTGCGTTGAGTCGCTTCGCGCTCAAACGTTTTATGCATTTGAAGCGATCTTCGTCGACGACGCGTCAACGGACGGCTCGTATGAACGCCTTATGGATTATTCAAAAGCCGACCGGCGCATTCGCGTGATAAGGCAGCAAACAAACGCGGGGCAGGGCGCCGCAAGAAATATCGGGATAGATACGGCGCGCGGCAAATACCTGGCGTTTTTGGACGCGGACGACGCATTCGCGCCCGATTTTCTTGAACTGCTCGTCAAAAAGGCGGAGGAAACAGGCGCGGAGGTCGTAAAGGGCGCCGGAGTTTATATCACCGACGAACAAGTCCAGCGATACGCACATAACAAAAGGCTGCGTGATGCGCTTGCAAAGGGCGTACCGCTCGCGGTTTGCTTCCGCGCGGAGCATTGGAGCGCGATCTACCGACGCGACTTTATCAACAAGCATTCCGTTCGCTATGGGGATTCACGCTGCGGACAGGATACGACGTTTCTGTTAAAGGTCTGCGCATTCGCAAAAACCTTTGAGACGGAGGACGGAGCGCGTTATATGTATTACCAAAACGCAGGTTCCACGGTCAGAAGATTCGACGAAGCACGCTTTAAGGGAACTCTTGACGCGTTGTCGGAACAGCTCGATTTCATTCGCTCAGGCGCGCTGACTGAAGATAACGCGCTGAAGTATGTTAAAATGAACGCCCGTTTCTTGCTTGGAATGCATTCCTATATGCTCAGCGAGGAACTTCCGGAAGCGGAAGCGTTCGGCAAAAGGCTCTGCGATGTCCTCGCGCGTTTTGAAGGCCTCGAAAAACTTAAAAAAGCGGATTACGCCTTAAATGAGTTTATGGTTTCGGGGGGCAGCGTGAACATAGACCCGACGCTGACCGTGATCGGGCTCGACGACACCAAAAAGGTCAGATTCGACGCGCTTAAACGCTTAAAGGCGCATATCGCGGATCAAACCGATACAAATAAGGAGTAAGATTATGCACGCACCGAAAGTTTCGGTAATAATGCCCGTTTACAATTCGGAAAAGTGGCTCGGCCGCAGTTTGGGATCGCTGGCGGCGCAGACTTTTACGGACTTTGAAGCGATAGTTGTCGACGATCGAAGTACGGATGGATCATTAAGCCTCATAAACGAGTATGCGTCGCGCGACGAATGCTTCAAACCGATCGCGCTCAGTAAAAACGGCGGTGCGGGCAACGCTCGAAATATCGGTATCGAATCCGCAAAGGGCGAATATCTGGCGTTTTTGGACGCGGACGATGCATACGCTCCGGATTTTCTGGAACGGCTCTATAAAAAGGCTGTTGATACGGGCGCGGATATCATAAAGGGCTCCTGTTTGGATGTTTTTAGAAACGGTATTGACGATAAATCCGGTTTAATTAAGATGCGTTATCAGAATAATAGCTTTGTCGAAGGCGTCAAGAATGGAAAAAGACTGTTTCTCATCTTTGATGAACGACATTTTTCTGCTATCTATCGCCGCAGATTTATCATTGATAATAATTTGCGATACGGGAGAACGGCAGTCGGCGAAGACAGCACCTTTCTTTTGAAGGCAGGAACTGCGGCGGATTCTGTCGCATACGATCACGATGCGATCTACTACTATTACTATAACGAATCTTCATTATCGCATTCATGTTCAAACAAACGACTTGATGGAATAATCGATTCATTTAGGGAACAAATTGATTTTATTGAAAACGCCGGCATTGATCGGGCGGATGCGGTGCCGTACACGAAAAGAAGATTGAAGAGCAGGTTGAAAGTGCATTCGGTGCTTCGATTGCTTGAAAACAGGGAAGCGGATGCCGAACAATACAAAAAAGGTTTGTATGAGGTGGTAAGCGGATGCGGTTTCGCGTATGAACTGGGCGAATCAGATTACGCCATAGATGTTTTTTTTAGATCGGGCGGCAAGGAAAACATAACGTTGAGCGAAAGCTTTGTTTTAGATTTGTATGACAGAGAAAGGCATTTTGAAGATCTGAACAGGCTGGTAAAGCATCTTGCGGGCTCGCCGTTCCGCTCGAAAAACGGGATGTCGTATCTTGCAAACAGAATCACATATTTGTACAGTAATCTTTCGCTTACTGCGGCGCGGAGTTTACAGGAACATAAGGCAGTTATAACAAGCGCAATGCATGAGGCGCTTAAGGAGTTAAACACTCCGGAACTGCTTTCTCAAATGGATATCTGCACAAGAGCCCTTGTAGAATACGGAACGATCATCGGTTTAACGGTTGATGAAGAGGCAAAGATCACCGCCAAAACGACACTTGAGTTTTTGACGAATGCGGTGAATATGCTGGCGGCCCACAAAAACGCTGCATCGGAGTATGTTGCCTATGCGGAAAATCTGTCGGAAAAACTTATGCGGGTTGTCGTATCGAACAGCAAAACGAAAATCGAGGGTGCCGAAATGATAAAGAGCAAAACGATAGAAATAACGGATATGCTCAACACACTCAAAAAAAGCAGACAGAAGCGCGGCGGAGAAAGTATGACGCAGCCCAAAATATCGGTGATAATACCCGTTTATAACGCCGAGGCGCATATCGTGGCCTGCCTTGACTCGATACTCGCACAGACCTTTTCGGATATCGAGGTGATAGCAGTCGATGATTGCAGTACGGATGCTTCTGCGGAGATATTGGCTGAATATCAAAACAAAGACGGCAGGCTGCGCGTTTTGCGTACCGAAGCGAATTCCGGTCAGGGCACAGCGCGAAATATCGGCATCGAAAACGCGGAAGGGGATTATCTGTCCTTTGTCGATGCGGATGATCTGATCGCGCCGGATTTTCTCGAACGCTTGTACGGCACGGCGATCGAAACGGGGGCGGATATCATCAAAGGGTTAGCGCATATGGTAAAAGCGGGTGATTCCGTTGTCGACAAAGATGCATACAGCATAAGACCGATCAATTCGATAATAAAGAGCATACCGAAGCGTGAACGGGGCAAGCATTTTTGTTTCTCTTACGAACATTGGAGCGCGATCTATAAACGCAATTTTATTATACAAAACGGCATACGCTACGGTACGTCAAGGATAAGCCAGGATACAACTTTTTTGATCAGAGCTGCGGCATACGTACCTAAGATAGAACTCAATGAAGAAGCGGTGTATTACTATATGCAGCGCGAAGGCTCCACTATTCACAAATATGACCTGAAGCGCTTCTATGATTCGCTCGATGCGCTTTCGGAACAGATCGATTTTATAAACGCAAAAGAAGTGCGCACTTGTTATGGGCACCTGCTTTCGGAGATCAGGAACGCGCTCGGTGCGCATTCGTACCTATGCACACGCATATCAAAAGCGGAGTCGGATGCTTATTTGAAAAGAGTGTATTCTGTCGTGAGCAGATCTATTTATATAGACAAACTCTCAAACGATGATTTTGCCGTCGGTGCTTTTATACGCTCCGGGGGAGTTGAAAATATCTCAGTAGGCGGGCGTGTAATAGGAATTGACGACAATACCGAATGGAATATGGGCGCTGTCGAAAGATTTGTCGGCTATATAAATCACAACCCGGAAAAATATCGAGAGGGATTGCAGTATTTGGAAACGGCGATATCCGATATGTACTATTATGCATTCGGGTTATCGTATGAAGATATCGATGAACGCTACCGGGCTCTTTCGGAAAAACTCAGATCTATACTTCTTGGGTTGGAGGGCAAAAACGAACCGCCTTATATATACTGCCTTAAAGAGTACGGCGTAGATATCTTCCCGCATAATACTTTGACGGTGGAGCGGAGGAAAAACCACGTCGCAGCATTGATTGAGCAGGTGCATAGGATAAACGCCTTTCTTGAGGAATACGGTCCGCAGCACGTCTATATTACCTGCGCAAAACATTTGCGCGATAAAGCGTTTAAGTTCGTCGGCGCTCTTTTGACGGAAACCACGGCCGAGCGCGCGGAACTTTTGGTCAAACTCGCCGAGGAAACAAAAAAACTATCCGATATCGAAAAAGTCGCCCAAGAACTTAACGAAAAAAACGAATAAAACGCACGAAACCGTTTATGGGCGTTTCAGCGCATCTAAGCAAGGCGAGCGGCGCAAACGGCATCTTTTGGAGCACGGCGCGGGTTTAGCCGCTAAAACGGATAATAAAAAAGCAGGGAATACTTTGTGTACTCCCTGCTTTTTATAAGCCTTATAGGCAAAGCCTTATTTTTGTGGCTTTTTGATCAGACGTATCAGGAACATTGTGCCGATCATAAGTCCGATCGCAATGGGAAGCGCGATGAGCGCATTCGGTATGAAGCCTGCGATGATATAGGCAACAAAACTTACGCCCGCCGCGGTCAGCGCATACGGCAACTGGGTTGAAACGTGCGTGATGTGATCACATTGCGCGCCGGCGCTGGCCATAATCGTCGTATCGGATATCGGGGAACAATGGTCGCCGCATACCGCACCGGCCATACAGGCGCTGACGCAGACTACGCCGAGGGGGTCAGTCAGCGGGAAAACGCTGAGCGTGATAGGAATGAGGATACCGAACGTGCCCCAACTGGTACCTGTTGCAAACGACAGGCCGCAGGCGATCAGGAATATGATCGCGGGCAGGAAGTATTGCAGACCGCTTGCCGAACCCTTAACGAGTTCTTCTACGAAGAGTTTGGCGCCAAGGCTGTCGGTCATCGCTTTGAGGCTCCACGCGAAGGTCAGTATGAGTATCGCGGGAACCATTGCTTTGAAGCCCTCGGGAATGCAGCCTGCAATTTCCTTGAAGGAAAGCACACGGCGGATCAGGTAGTAGATGAAGGTGATGACGAGCGTTACGGCGGAACCGAGCATCAAGCCGACAGAGGCATCCGAATCGGAGAATGCTTCAACAAAGTTCTTGCCCTCGAAGAAGCCGCCGGAGTAGATCATACCGACGATGCAGCATACGATGAGAATGATTATCGGGAGTACAAGATCGAGCACCTTGCCTTTGGGGTTTGCTGTTTCGTTCGCTTCGGCGGCCAGATCCTTCATGCCGGAGAGTACGTCGCCCTTATCCTTTGCGTTCTTCTCGTGTTTTGCCATCGGACCGTAATCCATATTGGTCAGCGCGAGGAAGATCATCATAACGATCGTTAGGATTGCGTAGAAGTTGAACGGGATCGCCTTTATAAAAAGACTCAGGCCGTTGCCGTCTTCAACATAGGAAGAAACAGCGGCAGCCCACGATGATACAGGCGCTATGATGCAGATCGGAGCCGCCGTCGCGTCGATGAGATATGCGAGTTTTGCGCGGCTGATCCTGCTCTTGTCGCTGACGGGGCGCATAACCGAGCCCACGGTAAGGCAGTTGAAGTAATCGTCGATGAAGATCAGCGAGCCGAGCGCGATGGTGGCGATCTGCGCGCCGGACCTTGATTTGATTCGGGAAGCCGCCCATCTGCCGAAAGCCGCGGAGCCGCCCGCTTTGTTCATCATCGCAACGATTATGCCTAGGATGACAAGGAAAACAAGGATACCAACGTTGTAGGAGTCGGAAAGGGATGCAACGATGCCGTCGTTGAAAACGTGGTTAAGCGTATTTACCGGGTTGAAGTTTGCGTACAATAACCCGCCCACGATTATACCGACAAACAGCGATGTGTAGACCTCTTTTGTGATCAATGCCAGCACGATCGCTATGACCGCGGGCAGCAGCGACCAAAAGGTCTTGTAGAACGGCGTTGTCGGGGCTTCTTCACCCTCGGCAAGTGCGATGACGCTGACAGCGAGCAGCGCCACACAGAGCACTATCGCCGCAAGCAACCATCTTCGTCTTCTGTTCATCATTGTGAACTCTCCTTTCAAGTCTTTGTTTTGCGTCATATACTGACACATATATTATATCACACATATGTTGGAAGTTTCAACAGTTTTTTGCAAAAAAGGAACAATAATATTTTTGCGTGTACCGATTAAAAACCGCCGCATATGGACAAAAAATATAAACACATATTATGAAGTTTAGATTATCACTTATTGATTGAGATATTATAACATACCAATAATAGACAATTGGCATGCGCGGAATATGCCGGCATCGTCGGACGATCAACTGAGGCTGCGCACCGTCAGAAGCAGCTGAAGCATCCCGCTAAAGATATATGTATTAAAAACCAAATCCTCCTTTTTAAAAAGGAACAGCATTATGCGAAAAAACGGTTTTTTTGTATGTTTCAACACGAACGGTATTGACGGCGGCACACAAAATAAGTATTATATGTTTGATACGGTATTGAGTCGAAAAAAGGAGAAAAAACTATGTTTGGTTCTGACCCGAGATACAATAACTATGTTTCGATACTCAAGGAAGAACTCTGTCCTGCGATGGGCTGTACCGAGCCGATCGCGATCGCGTATGCCGCGGCAAAGGCCAGAGAGACCATCGGCTGCATACCCGAGCGTCTGATCGTCGAAGCGAGCGGCAACATAATCAAAAACGTAAAAAGCGTGGTCGTTCCGAATACGGGCGGGCTTCGAGGCATTCCTGCCGCTGCGGCGGCTGGCGTTGTTGCAGGCGACGCTGATAGGCAACTCGAGGTGCTCGCAAATATCGACGAAGACGGTAAACGCGCGATAGCTGATTATATAAAACACGTGCCCATCGAGGTGCGCTATGCCGATACCGGGCGCATATTCGATATCGCGGTGAGCGCGTTCGCAGGCGAGGACAGCGCACTTGTGCGCATCGCGGATTATCATACCAACATCGTGCTTATCGAGCGCGGAGGCGAGGTGCTCCTTTCGCGCGAACTGACGGACAGCGATTCGGACAGGCTGACAGACAGGACCTGCCTTAGCGTTGAAGGCATCGTGGATTTTGCCGAAAGCGTGGACCTGAAGGACGTTGAGGCGGTGCTTGAAAGGCAGATCGCGTACAATATGGCGATCGCGGAGGAGGGTATGAAAGGCAACTACGGCGCGAACATCGGCAAGACCGTGCTGCGCGGCAGAGAAAACGATATAAACTATAAGATGCGCGCTTGGGCGGCCGCGGGCAGCGATGCGCGTATGAACGGCTGTGAACTGCCGGTCGTAATCAACTCCGGCAGCGGCAATCAAGGCATCACCGCGTCCGTGCCCGTGATAGTCTTTGCAAACGAAAACGGCATTCCGCACGAAGAACTGCTGCGTGCGCTTACTGTGTCCAACCTTATAACCACGCACCTTAAAACAGGCATAGGCAGGCTTTCGGCGTATTGCGGCGCCGTCAGCGCGGGCGTAGGCGCTGGAGCGGGCATTGCGTACCTCAAGGGAGGCCGCTTTGAGATGATCGCGCATACGATCGTGAACGCGGTCGCGATAACCTCGGGCATTATCTGCGACGGCGCAAAGGCGAGCTGTGCGGCAAAGATCGCCGCCGCCGTGGACGCGGGTCTGCTCGGACTGGCGATGTACGAGGACGGCAATCAGTTCTTCGGCGGGGACGGCATCGTCAAAAAGGGTGTGGAATGTACGATCGAAAACGTCGGCAAACTTGCCCGCCGCGGTATGCAGCAAACCGATAAAGAGATAATCCAGCTGATGCTGGAGACCTGACGGTGCATATAAAACTGTATAATCAACGCAATAAGCCCCGAAAGCATATGCTTTCGGGGCTTGTCTTGCTTTATACTGCCGCCGATGCGGAGCAATTATTCAAAATGCGCGCCGATAACGAGGCGAAAGGCGACCTCAAGCCCCGTTTTGAGCGAGGGGATGTCGAGCCACTCCTCGCGGGTATGCGCGCCGCCGCCGTTCAAAAGCCCAAATGCAAGCGCGGGCACGCCGAGCGAAAGGGGTATGTTCGCGTCGGTGGAGCCCATCACGGTTTTTGGATACTCTCCGGTAACGGCTTTTATCGCTTCGCCGCAGCGGTCGACAAGCGCGGCGAACGCATCTTCGTCAACATCGCCGCCGCAGGGACGCTCGCCGATCAGTTCCGCGTCAAAGCGCGCTTCTTCGCAGTTGGCCTCGCACAGCAGCGCCTTGAAGCTTTCGTGCATATAACTAAGCGCTTCGGCGGAATCGGAGCGATACTCATACAGCATCTCGCAACGCTGGGCGATGGTGTTGACGGATGTGCCGCCGCTTATCACTCCCGCGTTATAGGTGGTGCGCCCCGCAAAGGGCGGCAGTTTCTGTGCGTATAGGGCGGTTACGAATTTGGACATATGATGGATCGCGCTCGGGTTTCCGAACGCCGAAAACGAGTGCCCGCCGACGGTGCTCGCCGTTACGCTCCAACGCTCCGAGCCGACGGCGGTCGTGAACAGCCCGTCGCCTAAATTGCAGTCAAATGAAACGACTTCCTTTATCCGCCCCGAATGAGCCTGCATTATCTGACGAATGCCCTTTAGGTTTCCAAGCCCCTCTTCGCAGGAGTTGAAAACGAATATAACGGGGTTTTTGGGGCGGAGCCCGTTTTCGCGGATAAAGCGCAGCATCATAAGCAGCGCAACGATATTGGCGGTATTGTCGCCGACCCCCGGCGCGTAAATTCTGTCGCCGTCGATCTGAACGGGCAGCGGCTCCGTATCGGGAAAAACAACATCAGTATGCGCGCAGTAGCAGGTGATGCCGCAAGGCGTTCCGTCAAAGAACGGTACGATCACATTTTTCGCTTCGTCCACACGGCATTCATAGCCGTATTTATCCAGTAACTCTACAAGAAATGCGACACGCGCATCCTCGCTGCCGGACGGCGCGGGTATCGCGGCAAGCGTTTTGAGCAGTTCAAACTGCTCGTCAAAATGGTTCTCTATCCAGTTTTTAATATCGGTTTGCATAGTTTAATTGTGGGATAAGTTCGTATTGCGGAATCGGCTGTGCAGTCGGCTGTACGATGCCGAACAGCGCCGCCAAAGCAACGGTTTTGAGCACAAAAGCAGTTGCCACAGCCCCAATTCCATTATAGTCAAAAAATTTTTGATATGATAATTCTATCACAAAGCATTTTACAATACAAGAGGGCGCATTTATCGCACGCGGCTTACAAAGGATCCGAACAAAGCTTATCAAGGCGCACAAATACGAGCCGCGGCTCACATGCAAAAACGCCCCGTTATTTAAACGGGGCGTTTATGGCACACCATACTGGATTCGAACCAGTGGCCTTTCGCTTAGGAGGCGAACGCTCTATCCTGCTGAGCTAATGGTGCATTTTTTGCCGCTTCGTTATTATACCCAAAAGTGCCGTGAATGTCAACGTAAATCGGCGTTTTGCTCAAATATATCGGATTCGGCTAATTTGCACAATGGTGTGCGGCATCAAAAGACGCTTTTGGGCGATAAAACCGCATAGCCGAGGCGGGGAGCGGTGAATAGAAAGGGCGACCCTGTTTGGGGTCGCCGGATGCGCTGTACTGTTTTATTTTTTGCCGAAGCCGCCGCCGCGGGTTCCGCCACCGCCGCCTTTGAAGCCGGACGGACCGGATGAGCCGAAGCCGCCGCCGCGGGTTGTTCCGCCACCGCCCTTGCAACCGGACGATCCGGAGCGCGAAGCGGAGTAGGGGTTACGGTTTGTGCTGGAGCCGTTAAACGATCTTGACCCGGCGCGGCGGAAGACAGAAGCCCGCGCGGAATCGGCAAAGCCCCGTGCGATCGAGCCGAGCAGGAACGGGAAGAAGAACGATCCGCCGCCCTGTCCGCTTGCTGCTGCGCGATTCGAATGACCGATGTATTTGAACACTTGCAGCGCAATGTATGCGAGCGCAGCGATCAGTAATATGCCTCCGAAGCCCGCGCAGGAGCCGCAGGATGAGCACGCTAAAGAGCAGGATGAACAGGCGTCAAATGCGAGTATGTTCGTGTTCGTATCGGCATTGTTCTCAAGATCGGAACAACTCATAAAGCCGAATCCGTTCTGACCGCCGCCGCTTACAAAACCCGTGCCGCCGCTGAGGTTGGTGCTTGCCTTGCCGGCGGGATCGGCGTCGTATTTTTTGCATACGAACGAATTGAGCATACCGAAGGTCTCACGGATCGCGGCATCAAGATCGCCTTCATTGGCGCTTGGGATATAGTATTTATCGAATATCGCCTTGAGCGCCGACGCGCTGAAGAGTTCTTCAAGCCCGATGCCGGGGGTGATCCAATACTTGCTGGCAGCGGCATTGCCGGACGCGACAACGAGGAACAACAGTCCGTTGCCTTCGCTGCTGCGGCCGATCTGCCATCTGTTGAAGGTGTTTTCGGCAAAAGTCGAGATGTCGGTGCCGCCGATGCTGCGAACTACGACCACGCAGATCTGCGCACCCTTGGCGTTGTGCTCGAGGTTATAGTTGCGCTCGGTGATATAGCTCTTGGTCTGCTCGGAAAGAACGCCTACATCGTCCAGATAATACTCGCCGCGAGGAGCGACCGAATCCTCCGCAAAACCGGAGATCGAGGGCAGCACAAGCGAAAACACTACCGCGCAAAGCACGATGAGCAGCTTGATATTGATCCTATTCTTCATTGACGTTCACCTCCGTCCAAATACCGAATGCACAGGGATACTGCGCTTTCATCAGCCTTTGATATTGAAAAGTTTGGCGATCAGGGAAGCGGGGAAGCCGTTCAAGAGTTTTCCGGTTTCCGCCTCATAGGTGTTGTACGCCTCGCGATAGCCGTTCACGATCCTGTCGCGCTGGCTGTTGATTGCGGACAGAAGGTCGTCGAATGTGGTCGAGGACAGTTTGCCGAGGCTCCCCGAATAGGCGTTTGCCTTATCGATGAGTTCAAGGCATTTGGAATACTTGTCTGCATTGGTCTCGGCTTCGGAGCAGGCTTTGACCGCGCTTTCAAGATCCACACTTGAGGAACTCTCGCTGCCGGCGAGTTTTTTGCCCTCTTGGAGCAGTTTTTCCGCATAACTGAGCGATGTTTTGATATCGTTTGTTATGTCGAACTTGTCGGCGTGAGTGGCGGCCTCGAGCTGCTTTTCATTGCGACGCTGTGCGGCGGAGAGTTTCAGCCCGCCGAGCAGCGGTATCGCCGCCAGCGCGACGATGACAAGAACAACGGCGGCGAAGCCCCTTGACGCGAACAGTTTTTTCATAATTGAACTCCTTGGCGGCGCACCGATACAAATCTGGTGCTGCGTGTGGTTTTTTCAGCAGCCGAAAGCGGGGAAATATGCCGCCGCTTTCGACCCTCTAATATATAACGAATTACTCCTGTGTACGGATGCCTGTAACCTCAACAAGTTTGTGCTTGAGTTCGTCCTCGATGCGGGCAAGTTCCGCTTCGGCAGCAAGCCGCTTGGTGTGGCCTTCCTGCTGGATCTGAAGCACTTCGTCCATCGTGGCGATGAGTTTTTTGTTGGTTTCGGTAAGCGTTTCGATATCAACGATACCGCGCTCGCTCTCCTTGGCGGCTTCGACGGTCGCAACGTGGAGAGCCTGGGCGTTTTTCTTAAGAAGTTCGTTGGTCATATCAGTTACGGCGTGCTGCGCGTTGATTGCTTCCTGCGCATGGGCAAGACCGAGTGCGAGCACCATTTGGCTCTTCCAAAGGGGGATGGTATTGGCAATGGATGTTTGTATCTTTTCCGCCATCATCGTATCGTTGTTCTGGATAAGGCGGATCTGGGGCGCCATCTGCAGACTTATATTGCGGGTGAGTTCAAGATCGTAAATCTTTTTCTCAAAGCGGGTGCAAAGGTCGGCAAAATCGCGAGCCTTTTGAGCGTCCTCGGGAAGTTTGGTCTCCTCGGCCTTTTTGAGCAGTTCGGGCAGCGTGGTCGCGCGCTCCTGCTCCAGTTTCTTTTTGCCTGCGAGTATGTACATCGACAGTTCCTTAAAGTAGTCGAGGTTGCGGTTATACATCTCGTCCAACATCGCGATATCCTTGAACAGGGTTACCTGGTGTTGGTCAAGGTTGGCGGCGATACGGTCAACATTGACCTCGGCCTTGTCATAGCGCAGTTTAAGCGCCTCGATTTGACCCGCCTTTTTCTTGAAAAGACCAAGAAGGCCCTTTTTGTCGTTTTCGTTGTTGAAGCCTTTGAGTTCGGCTATAAGCGAGGTGATCATCTCGCCCGTTTCGCCGAGATCCTTGGTGCGGACGGAGTTCAGCGCGCTTTCGGAGAACTGGGAAAGTTTTTGCTGGCTGGCAGCGCCGTACTGCATTATTTGAGCAGAGTTGGTGATGTCGATCTGCTTAACGAAGTTATCTACGACAGCGATCTCCTCGGGCGAAAGGCGGGAGTTTGCAACGATGAGTTCCTCGACGGACTTCGTTGGCTCCGTAGCTGCGGCGGGCTCGTCGGAAACGGGGTTGGGATCAAGGGTCAATACGGGGATGTTGGGGGTCTTTTCTTCCATCTTTGGTGGTTCCTTTCTTTGTGGATTATTCTTTATTGCTGTTGATAAAGGGAGTCTTGGTATTCACCATCGAATCAAGCACTGCGATGTCGGAACTGATGTCGATAGCCTCGCCCGCGTAGAGCGAATCAAGGCTCGTTTCAAAACTCCGCGCGATCGTTTCGGCATTGGCTTCGATGCGGTTTTTGATCTCGGTAAGGTTCTCACCCTTATAGCCTGCGTCCTGTTGGAGCGCATAGCCTTCCATCAGTTTGACGGATGTGGGCAGATAATAGGTGAGAAAGCGGCGCATACTGCGCGCCTTGGTCGGATTTTTGGAGAGTTCCGACAGAATGCCCTCGCCCGAGGACACCATACGGTCGATCGCGGCGGTAAGTTTTTCGTCGGGGATCTTATCGTTGAGTTTGCGGAGCGTTACGATATGCGCATCCGCCTCGGTCAAAGCCTTGTCGAGTTCCGGAACGCCTGTTTTGTATTCGGGAGCAACATCGACCGTTATTATCTTGTCCTTGAATATCGACTTTGATATAAAGTATGTTGCAACGCCGAGACACGAAACAAGCAGTATGCCCCATATCTTGTACAGGGGGAAGATAAGCCCGAAAACTATGATGCTCAAAGCCGTGATGTACAGCGGCATCGCGGATTTAACGCGCTTTTCGATCGTTCTTGGTGTTTCTGCCATTATTCATCCTTTCCTAATGCGCCCAATTGGCGCAACTAATGTACTCAAAGGGATGTGATAGTAGGATAAGCAATCCTTCACCGTTTATGATTATACCATTATCGCACAGCATTTTCAATATTCCGCACGAAACACTTGCCAAAAACATATTTGCTCAAAAAAACAATAAATATGATAGGATCGACCAATTACATCAAAATGACACAAATGCCACATTATCTGTCCATAATCTATTTCAAAAAGCGCATCGTTGCCGCAAACGCCGCGCCGTGAGCCAAAATACGAACTTTGCCGGCCGCGTGCCGTTTTGATGCTTGCCTAATGGCGCGCCTTGTGTTAGAATGTATCTGTAAAGGTATGCGGCCAATACGGTATCGTGCCTTTGGGATTCCAAATACACCGAAAGAGAATCGAACTTATGAATAGATCAGCAAAAACAAAAAACGCCGTCCTGCTTTTGGCTGCGGTGTTCGCCTTGACGCTCATAGTCGGCGCCGCCTGTGATAAGGATTCAAAAAAGAACGCCTTTGGATTCACCAAGACCCAGAACGAAAAGATCTGCGCGATCGCCGAAGCGTTCTTCGAAAGCGGCTGCGAACTCAACACCGTAACGGCGCTTACCGATGAGCAGATGGAAGATTTTGTTTGCTATCTCTACAACAGCGAACTGACGGCGACGGACGGCGGCTTCGGCACCGTAGATGCGAAGGAGGCCGACGCAAGGCTCAAAGAGTATTTCGACTATGCGCCGCTCGTGCATAAATCCGCCGAACAGAGCATCCTAAAGGGCTACTACTACAAAAAGGGCGCCTATTACATCACCGTAAAATCCCATGCCTTGGAGAGCATCGAGATGGTTTCATCCGAAGATAAGGGCGACGGCAGATACTTCGTCAAACTGAAGGTCAGGGGCGCGAACGGCATCGATTCGGAACTTGAGATGACATTCGATATCGAAGGCGACAGGGTGCAGGTCATAAGCTGTGAGAGATTGGATGAAAAATGATATGCGGTTGAGGGTCAAACTATGGGAAGGATGAAACTACTTTCAAATTATATCAACAATCAGCAAAACCAGGTTGAGGGCTTCTGCCTGATAAAGAATGTCAGCATAAAGGTCAACAAGAACGGCGCGGACTATCTTGACTTTACGCTTGAGGACGCCGAGGGCGAGGTCAACGCCAAACTTTGGGATTATCAAAGCGCGGCTCATGGCACCTATTCAGCGGGAGAGATAATCAAGGTGCGCGGTTCCGTCAGCGTCTACAACAACTCCGAACAACTCCGCGTCGAACGCATCCGAAAGATGAGGGACGGGGACGAAGTGGACATCTCATCGATAGTCGCCGAATCGCCCGTTAACGGCGAACTGCTCTATAAGGAACTCTACGATTTTGCGGGCACATTCTTCGATCCCGATATCGCTTCGCTTACGCGCTATCTGCTTGCCGCAAATAAGGACAGGCTGATAAAATACCCGGCCGCGCTCCGCCTGCATCACGCGCACAAGGGAGGGCTGATGCTACATACGCATACGATGCTCGGCGTTGCGAGAAAAATGATCGAGGTCTATTCGGGCATATACGCCGAACTTTCAAGCGACCTTGTCTATGCGGGAGTTATACTGCATGATATCGCAAAGACGGCGGAACTCGACGTAAGCACGCTTGGGCTCGCGACGGCGTATACAACGGAAGGCCAACTCCTCGGGCATATAACGATGGGAGTAAATATGATCGAAACAGCGGCGGCAGAACTCGGGATCCCGAACGAAAAGACCATGCTTCTGGCGCATATCCTGCTTTCACATCACGGCATGGCGGAGTTTGGCTCCCCAAAGTTCCCGATGTTCCCCGAAGCCGAGATCGTTTCTGCGGTTGATACGCTCGACGCCAAACTCTTTGAGATGTTCGATGCGCTCGGCGCGGTGCAGATCGGCGCTTTCACGGATAGGCAGTGGGCGCTCGATAACCGCCAGCTCTTCAGGCACGGCCACGGCATCGTATCAAAGGACGGGGGGGCAGCCAGAATAAAAACTTTCCGCGAACCGCGTTAATATAAGCAATAATCTAAAAAGAAAGAATCGGTGATAAACATATGGAAAAACAAAAAAGACTCTTTACATCAGAATCGGTAACCGAGGGTCATCCCGATAAGGTTTGCGACAAGATCGCGGATACCGTGCTCGACGCAATGCTCAAAAACGACCCCAACTCCCGCGTTGCCTGCGAATGCTGTGCGACTACGGGTATGGTTATGGTTATGGGCGAAGTCAACACGAACTGTTATATCGACATCCCAAAACTTGTGCGCGACGTCGTGCTCGACATCGGCTACAACAAGCCCGAATACGGCTTTGACGGGCACGCGCTCGCCGTAATCAGCGCGATCAACACACAGTCGGCGGATATAGCGCTCGGCGTTGACAGGAGCCTTGAATCCAAACTCGGCGAAGATGACGACGGTATGGATATCGGTGCGGGCGATCAGGGTATGATGTTCGGCTTTGCGTGCGACGAAACGCCCGAATGTATGCCGCTTCCGATAAGCCTCGCGCATAAACTCACGCGCCGCCTCACAGAGGTCAGAAAGAGCGGGCTTCTGCCGTACCTGCGTCCCGACGGAAAGAGCCAGGTAACGGTAGAGTATGACGACGATAACCGCCCGTTCCGCGTGGACACGGTCGTGATCTCATCCCAGCACGATCCCGATATCGATATCGAGACCCTGCGCCGAGATATCGAGGAAAAGGTCATTATGAAGGTCATTCCCAAGCAGATGCTCAACAACACCCGCATCCTTGTAAACCCGACGGGCAGATTCGTTATCGGAGGACCGCAGGGCGACTCGGGTCTTACCGGCAGAAAGATAATCGTCGATACCTACGGCGGTTACGGCCGGCATGGCGGTGGCAGTTTTTCGGGCAAGGATCCCACCAAGGTCGACAGATCCGCCGCGTACGCCGCAAGGTATGCCGCAAAGAACCTCGTTGCAAAGGGCTACGCAAAGCGCTGTGAGATCCAACTTGCCTATGCGATAGGCGTTGCAAAACCCGTTTCGCTTCGTGTTGATACCTTCGGCACCGGCACTATGTCCGACAGCGAACTTGCGGAAATGCTCGAAAGAAGTTTCGATTTCCGTCCCGCCGCGATAATCCGCCGCCTCGATCTGCGTCGCCCAATTTACGCAAACACAGCAGCGTACGGGCATTTCGGCAGGGATGACTGCGATCTTCCGTGGGAAAAGACCGATCTTAAATTCGCAAGATAAAATTATGGCAAACAAAAAAACGAACAAGGCAGGCGAGTGCGCCTGCCTTGTTTGGTTTACCTAAATGGTATTTCGCTTTCGCAATTATTTGCCGGGAACGAGTTTGGCGACTGCGCCTGCGAAATTGCTCATCGGCATCGTCTGAAGAACGATCCTGCCGGGGCCGGTGATGACGGTGTTAAAAAGACTTTCACCGCCGAACAGCGCGTTCTTAACGCCGGCGACGGCCTTAACGTCCATCGAGCAGGTGGCGTCCATCATAGCAAGATAGCCTGTGTCAATTACCATCTGCTGACCGGGAGCAAGCACATACTCAACGGCGGAGCCGTCGATCTCGATGAACGCGATGCCATGACCGGAGAGTTTTTGCATAATGAAGCCTTCGCCGCCGAAGAGGCCTGCGGCGAACTTCTTCTGGAAGAATACGGAAAGTTCAACGCCCGCTTCCGATGCAAGGAAGCCGGATTTCTGAACAACGACGGGCTTGTCGGGGGTGATCTCGATTGCGCGGATCGCGCCGGGGAAACTCGACGCAAAAGCGATCATGCCGGGGCCGCCCTGCGCGGTGTACCTGTTCTGGAAAAGGGATTCGCCCGAAAACATTCTGCCGAACACCTTGCCAACGCCGCCGCCGGAGGTCTTCATCTCCATATTCGGTGTCATCCAGCTCATAGCGCCGGCTTCGGATATCAGGGTCTCGCCGCTGTCGACTTCGCAGATAACAACGGGCAACGGTTCGCCTTTGATCTCATAACGCATAGTTTTGTCTCCTTTATGTGTTTTTTATTTCAAATGTCCATCAGTCGATGAACAGTTTGCTCCTAACGTAAACATCACCGCTGCCGAGCGTTACAACAAGGTCGCCGGGCTTCGCGTTTTTGGTAAGATACTCGTTGATCTCCTCAAAGGTCGCGATGTATTTGGCGTTGCTTGTTTGTTTGTTGATCGCGGCGACCATATCGCGCGCGTGCACGGTGCCGTCGTCCTTTTCGCGGCCCGGATAGATGTCGGGCACAAGCACCTCGTCCGCGCCCTTGAAGCAGTCAACGTTCTCTGTGAACAGCGTCTTTGCGCGGGTATAACTGTTGCATTGGAATACAACAAACAGCCTGTTGTGCTCGGTGCGCAGCGCGGAATCGAGCGCGGCGCGGATCTCGGCGGGGTGGTGCGCGTAGTCGTGATACACACGGACGCCGCCGCGTTCGCCGTAGTATTCAAAGCGGCGCTTTACGGAGGTGTAAAGCGAGAGCGCCTCTTTTACCGAGTCGAACTCAACGCCGTGCGAAAGCGCGACGGCGCAGGCTGCAAGCGCGTTTGTGATATTGTGTTTGCCCGGCACATTGAGTTCGATCCTGCCAAGTTTTTCTCCGCGGAAATACAGGTCGAATGAAGCGCAGCCGCGTTTGTCGAATACGATATCCTCGGGATAATAGTCGGGCGCACTGCTTTTATCCGTACCGTAGGTCAGTTCCTTGCCTCCGAACTCGCCGAGCAGTTTGCGAACGTGCTCATCGTCCGTACAACCGATGAACAGACCACCCTCGGGCATACGCACAATGAACTTGCGGAACGCGTTTACGATATTGTCAAATGTCTTAAAATAGTCAAGATGATCGTTGTCGATGTTGTTTATCAAAACGACGGTGGGGTGGAGCGTAAGAAAACTCTCCACGAACTCACAGGCTTCGGTAATGAACAGTTCGTCCGTGCCGATTCGGATGCCGCCGTGTAGAAAATCCACCATGCCGCCGACGTGCACCGTGGCGTTGGAGCCCGCTATCTCGGAGATGAGCGCAAGCATCGAGGTGATCGTCGTCTTGCCGTGGCAGCCCGCGATGCCGATCACGTCGCGGTAGTTTTCGCTTATCATACCGAGGGCGGCGGAACGCTCTATCTCGGGCAGACCAAGCTCCCTTGCGCGAACGCGCTCGGGGTTATCAGCCGGTATAGCGGCGGAATAAATGACGGTATCGCAGCCCTCGACATTCTTTGCGTCGTGGCCGATAAATACGGGTACGCCCAGTTCAACGAGCCTTTCCGTAAAAGGCGAAACGCTGCGGTCGGAGCCCTGAACGGCATAGCCGCGATTCATAAGTATCTGCGCAAGCCCGTTCATCGAACAGCCGCCGATGCCTATAAAGTGCACTTTGCCGTGAATAGTTTTATTTGTTTGCATAAGTCCCCCTAAACATCGAAAAGTGGATACTGCAGGGCGGGGAAAGTCCGCTTCTGTTTCCACCTTTTTATTATACTATTTGAGAACGCGTTTTGCAACAAAAAAACCGCCGCGATCCGTTTGAAAGCACGGCGGTAAATATTTGTTGTCATTTAGACAGCTTCTTGATCTCGGTTTTCAGCGCGGCCAAAAGCGCGTTGTTGTCGTCGGTGTTGCGCACGGCAAAGCGCAGATAATTGCCGCCGACCTTGGATTTGAGTTCCTTGACGAGTATGCTGTGGTGCGCAAGAAGCGAGTTCAAAAGCACGCGCGCATCGATCGGTGCAACGAGTTCGACCATAACATAGTTCGCCTGCGACGGGATGACGCGGATGCCCTTTATCGCGGCGAGTTTTTTCTCAAAACGCTTGCGCTCCCTGCGAAGCAGAACGAGCCCCGCGTCGAAATCCTTGCGGTATTTGCTCATTATCTGCAGGTAGAACTCGCCGAACGAGTTGATGTTCCATATCGCAACATCCTTTTTAAGCGCCTCGATCAGTTCCGTATCGCCGCTTGCGAGCACGCCAAGACGGATGCCGGGCACACCGTAGGATTTGGAGATGCTCTTCATAACGACAAGGTGCGGATTCGAGTTCAAAAGTACGGTTTCGATAACGGTGCTGTTTTCTTCGTCCGCAAAGTCTACAAACGATTCATCGACGACGAGCCTAATCTTTTTCTTGCCAGCCCATTCGATAAGTCGAAGGAGATCAGCCTTTTTGATATAGTTGCCGCTCGGATTGTCGGGGTTGATAACAACGAGCGCGGAAATGCCCTTTTTGCCAAAGAACTTTATAAGGTCATCCGCCGTGTAGGAAAAATCGCAGTTGTTTGGCGTGAACTCTACCACGATAGCCTTGTCAAGACGATTCGGATACTCATCAAAGGTCGGACGCACGATGCCGAGTTTGCCGTCAAGCCGCTCCATAAGCGCCTTTATAAGTTCCGCCGCGCCGTTGCCGACGAGTATGTTTTCGATGTTGACGCCGAAGTTCTTGGCGCAGAGCAGGCTGTTTACGCGCATACCGCTCGGATACTCGGTCAAAAGCGTGTCAAAACTCGCCTTCATCTCGTCCATTAACTGCTTGGGGGGATAGTAGGGGTTCACGAGGTAGCAAAAATCGAGCAGCCTCGGATAGCGCCAGTAGCCGCCGTAGCGCGAAAGCAGCAGCGAAGCGTGCTTGTCATCGTTTGGCGCAAAGAGGGATTCCGCGATGTCAAGATCCTGAATATCGTCTATCTCGTACCAGTTATGTGCGCCGAGTATCTTTGCCTTTATGACGGAAGCGTCGATCATAGTAATCACGCGCAGCACCTGTTCGTAGTATTCGTTCTTGCCGAGCGCGACCTGGTACGCCTCAAGAAAGGGCACGTAATGCGTTTTGGAAAAATGCTTTGCGAACTTATAGATATTTACGGTCTTATAGTATTCGTCGGCGTCCTTATAGTCAAAACTGCCGCCAGAAACGATGGAATTGATGGTGTCGCCCGCGCCGAGTTTAACGCAGGTGCCGCTCATCCACGGCTCGTATTTCGCAACGACGGCAAGCGTATCGCGCGGATCGGCAATGAGTTCGTCAAGCACGGCGTCGTCGAAAATGATGTCGGACTCAAACAAAAGCGTGTCGTCCTCAAGCAGTTTTTCACGCACGAGAAAGAGCGAATAGATATTGTTGGTTTTGTTGTATATGGTGTTGTTGACGTAGTCGATCGGGGTCTTGATACCGAGCGTGCCGACAAAATCGATGAGTTTTTTGCCCTCGTAGCCAACAACTATCGTTATCTTTGAAAGTCCATGTCCATCGATCTGACGCAGCATACGCTCGATAAGCGTAATGCCGTTGACTTTGACCATGCACTTCGTGTTGTCCTTTGTCAGTTCCTTTAAGCGCTTGCCCATTCCGGCAGCCAGAATAACAGCCTGCATAATTTTGCTCCAAATCGATTATCTGCTTCATATAAAAAGCATAATAATTATACCTAAAGCGTGAATAATAGTCAATCGGTTTTTTATTAAAAAGGCGTTCACTCGTCTATGAACGCGGGCATCATCTGTGGTTCTTGCTTTAAGCGAGGCGGTGCATACGTTGAGATGCATCGGCTTTTTCGCTTCGGTCATCATTTGTGGTAAGGCTCGTTATTGATTATCTTGAATGCGCGGTAGACCTGTTCAAGCAGCATCACACGGAATATCTGATGCGAAAACGTCATCTTTGAAAAACTGAGCCGCATATCAGCGCGCGATAAAACCTCGCCGCTCAATCCGTTCGATCCGCCGATTATAAATGCCACGCGGCTCTTCCCGTCAAGCATAAGCGCACTCAGTTTCTTCGCGAGCCCCTCGGATGAGAACTGATCGCCCAAAACATCGAGCGCGATAACGGCGTCAACATCTCCGAGGCGCTCGAGGATCCGTCTGCCTTCGGCGCATTTGATCTGTTCAAGTTCGGCTTTTGAAAGTTTTTCGGGCGCTTTTTCGTCAGGAATCTCGATTATCGAAAAGTCAATAAAGCGCAAAAGCCGTTTTGAAAACTCCTCGACGGCATCGCGGTAAAATCTTTCCTTCAGTTTTCCGACGCAGATAAGGCGTATCTTCACTCGTTTCTCCTCATATCTCAAAAATACCAGTTACGGCATCTTTCTTGGCAACAACGATGCGCATATCCTCTATGCCCGCTTGCTCAAGCGCGACGGACGAGGTGTTGAAGGCGGCTTCGGGGGTGTTGTTTTCATCGCTCAAATGCGCGAGCACGGCAAAGCGCACGCCCGTTTCATACAGTTTTATCAGCGCTTTTGCGCAGTTGTCGTTGGACAGATGCCCGCGGTCGGAGAGTATGCGCTGTTTCAAATAATAAGGATATGTTCCGTTCTTGAGCATCTCGATATCGTGATTCGACTCGATGAACACAAGGTCGGAACCGGCGGCAATATTAAGCATACTCTCGCGAAAACAGCCGATATCCGTCATATAGGTCAGTTTTTTGCCCTTGAATGTGAACACGAATCCGACGGATTCGCTCGCGTCGTGAGGCGTTTTGAACGGCAGGATATTTATATCGCCTATATAAAAATCTTCATCGGTACGGAACATCCGTATCGAGGAAAAGGGCAGACCCTTGATATAGGGCTCCATTTTAAGATGCGTGCCGCCGTTTGCGTACACGGGCAGACCGTATTTTTTTGCGATAACGCCCACGCCGCGCGTGTGGTCGGAATGATCGTGCGTGATGAGTATGCCGTTGAGCCGTTCGGGCGATATGCCGACGCTTGCAAGCGCAAGCGACAGCGCCTTGAATGTTACGCCCGCGTCGATGAGCAGCATCGTATCGCCGGCTTCGATAACGGACGCGTTGCCCGACGATCCGCTGAAAAGAGGGATAAACCTCATAAATGGCGATTCCTTTCGCGGCTGTACGCCGCAGATATTTCGGCGCGGTTATTCGCGCTTCTATGCGCAATTCTACAATTTTGCGCGGCGGGTGTCAAGCCCCGGGCGGCTGGAAAGGCGGCAATGCTTACTGCTGAAGCGCAGCGCAAAAACAAAACGGCATCCGGTGAAGACCGGATGCCGAAGATCTGCTTATTCATCGCTCAGCACTTTTTTCTTACTGATAGAATCGAGTCTGGCGTAGTCGGTAAAACTGTTGAGCGCGGAGCGCATCTCGCGTTTGAGTTCGCGCTTCAGCGCCGCGGGATTATCCCTAAAATAGGCGTAGTCGACCTTGTAAGTCTTATCGTTGCGCCACGAAGGCTTTTTCACGGAGCGGATGTTCTCCAAAACGAGCGTGCGCCTTAAAAGCGAAGGATAGGTCTTGTAATAGAATTCGTCTCCTACAGCGGCGTGGAACTGCTGCATTGAGGCGCGAAGCGTCATAAGATGCTTGATCCCTCCGATCAAAAAGAGATAAATACCCGATAAAGGTATCCAAAATATACCCAACTTATTTGCGTTCAGGATTATACTCACATAAAAGTTCATCATAATATATAAGGTGAACAATATCACGGCTAACTCGAGCAGCCTAATCGTAAACGCAAACTCACCGTTGACTATAAAGTATTTTTTCAATAACTTCTTCATCCCGAACAAGAGTATAACCTTTCATTATAATTATGCGGGGTGTATACGTTCATAAATTATAACATGGACAGCTGATCGATGCAAGCGTTTAGCGGCATCTGCGAAAAAACGTAACGCTTCAATCAACGCGCTCGCTTCCCCAGAAGAACAGCGCGATGGTGCCTGGGCCTGTATGACTGCCGATGGTGGTGCCGATGCTGTTGATAAGCACTTTGCCGTCGAGTTTTTTAAAGCGTTCCTCAACAAGCCGCGCCACTTCGCGTGCGTCCTCTATGCAGGCGGAGTTGCAGATAAAGCATTCGCCGCTATAATCGAGTCCGCCTTCGGCATGCTTGACCATTCGCTCAACTATGTCGAGTATCGCGCGCTTTTTGGTGCGCACCTTCGCGCGGGGGATGAGCCTGCCGTGGTTATCCATATTCAGCATAGGGCAGATGTTGAGCAGATTGCCCACAAAGCCCGCCGTTTTGGATACCCTGCCGCCGCGAACGTAGTATTTTAGATCGGTGGAGAAAAACCAATGATGCATACGAAGCTTGTTCTTCTCGATCCAATCGCGCAGCTCGTCGATGCTGCGGCCTTCGTCGCGCATTTTCGCAAGCGTGTGCACGATCAGCCCAAAGCCGGACGAAGCACCGAGCGAGTCAACAACATAGATCTTGCGCTCGGGATGCTTTTCGCGGAGCGCTTCCGCGGCCGCGCAGGCGGAGCCGTACGAGCCGGACAGTCCGCTTGACAATTCTATATGAAGAATGTCCTTGCCCGCTTCAAGCAATTCGGAAAAGAACTCTGTAAAACCGTCGATGCTGACCTGCGATGTAGAGGTGTCGGCGCCTCTAGCCATCCTATTATAGAACTCATCAAAGGGTATGCTCTTGCCGAGATCGTCGGGATAGGATATCCCGTCAAGCGTGAAATGGAAACATACATAGGGAATACCGATCCTGTCGAGATGTTCGCTCGAAAGATCGACTGTGGAACTGCAGGATATAATGTAATCGGACATATTCGACTCCTTGTAGACTGATAAATTGCGTTTGCCGATAATATGCTCGCAAAATGCGGCATGGTCAACGCTTACAGATGAATATTAAACCAAATCGGCGCATATGTCAATATGTTATTTTGTCTGTATTGTAAGTTTTTCGACCCGCTTGAACGGACAATCGGCATCAAAACGCACACGGCCAAAACCAATATATAGAAGGAATGGACTGAAACCATCCGGAATAATGCAAAAATAACCGCGAAAATACTGAAAAAATGCGCTTAAAAAATTTTTCCAAAAAAGTTTCAAAAAGGTATTGACATTTGTATCCTCGAGAGATATAATAGCAACGTTGTCGCCGCGATGGGGATACGCTCGTCGGGAACAGCGCAGCACCTTGAAAACCGTATAGTGAGACCAAGAACCGTTCGTTCATTGAGAGATGAACGGACACGCGCAGAAAGGCTTTTTGAAAGAGGAGCCGAGTAAGCAAAAGTAATTTTGAG